>JAZQTD010000001.1:0-23653 GCA_045630455.1 Candidatus Enterousia sp.
GACACATTCAAAAAGAGATATTCAGACAGTCGCTTTGGATTTGACCGATATCGTGTTATCGGTATTCTCTATAAAGGAGGTGATCCAGCCGCACCTTCCGGTACTGCTACCTTGTTATGACTTAACCCCAATCACCAACCCCACCGTAGGCGCCGTCCTCTTGCGTTAAACTAGCGACTTCGGGTGAAATCGACTCTCATGGTTTGACAGGCGGTGTGTACAAGACCCGGGAACGTATTCACCGCTGCATTCTGATCAGCGATTACTAGCGATTCCAGCTTCATGCCCTCGAGTTGCAGAGGACAATCCGAACTGAGATGGTTTTTAAGGATTGGCTTTGCCTTGCAGCATTGCGACCCATTGTTACCACCATTGTAGTACGTTTGTAGCCCGACCCGTAAGAACCATGATGACTTGACGTCATCCACACCTTCCTCCCGCTTGACGCGGGCAGTCCCCTAAGAGTTCCCGGCATTACCCGCTGGCAACATAGGGCGTGGGTTGCGCTCGTTGCAGGACTTAACCTAACATCTCACGACACGAGCTGACGACAGCCATGCAGCATCTGTCTTTGGTCCAACCGAATTGAAGAAATCCATCTCTGGAAATCGCGACCAAGATGTCAAGGGTCGGTAAGGTTTCTCGCGTAGCATCGAATTAAACAACATACTCCACCGCTTGTGCGGGTCCCCGTCAATTCCTTTAAGTTTTAATCTTGCGATCGTACTCCCCAGGCGGCATGCTTAACGCGTTAGCTACGTCACTGATATCCCGAAGGAAACCAACAACAAGCATGCATCGTTTAGGGCGTGGACTACCAGAGTATCTAATTCTGTTTGCTACCCACGCTTTCGTCCCTCAGTGTCAGCAACGATCCAGAAGACTGCCTTCGCCATTGGTGTTCTATCTGATATCTACGGATTTCACCCCTACACCAGATATTCCATCTTCCTCTATCGCGCTCCAGCTTGCCAGTATCAAAGGCAGTTCCAGGGTTGGGCCCTGGGATTTCACCCCTGACTTAACAAACCACCTACGGACGCTTTACGCCCAGTAAATCCGAACAACGCTTGCACCCTTCGTATTACCGCGGCTGCTGGCACGAAGTTAGCCGGTGCTTTTTCTGTAGCTACTGTCATCATCTTCACTACTAAAAGAACTTTACAACCCGAAGGCCTTCTTCATTCACGCGGCATGGCTGGGTCAGAGTTTCCTCCATTGCCCAATATTCTTAGCTGCTGCCTCCCGTAGGAGTCTGGACCGTGTCTCAGTTCCAGCGTGGCTGATCGTCCTCTCAGACCAGCTATGGATCATCGCCTTGGTAGGCCGTTACCCCACCAACAAGCTAATCCAACGCGGGCACATCCATCACCGATAAATCTTTCCCGTTTCCGGCGTATGCGGTATTAGCGTTCGTTTCCAAACGTTATTCCCCAGTGATGGGCAGTTTCCCACGCGTTACTCACTCGTGCGCCACTAGATCCACAAGTGCAAGCACCTGCTTCACCCGTTCGACTTGCATGCCTAAGACCTGCCGCCAGCGTTCGTTCTGAGCCAGGATCAAACTCTCAAGTTCTAAAAAACCTGTTAAGTAAGTCCCGTGCATATTAAACAAAGCTGACATAAATCAGTTCGTCTTTACATATATATTTATTCGCAAGACAAGTTTTTTAACGAGGTTTAATATGTAAACCTACTACCTGTCTAGGATATGCACTTTTGACTTAGTCAAAGTTTGGATATTCCAAATTCAACTGTCTGCACATCCCTTCTTGAATTTTTGATGAGCTGCTTTTATTAACAATGTTGCGATTTGCATAAGATTTTTTTTCTTATAAACCGCTAAATTTCAGGGGTTGAGTTTCTTTTATTTCTGTTGCCTCAACTTGGAAGCCCGCTTAGTATGCGCTCAAACTTCTAAAAAGTCAAGAAAATTTTCCAAAATATTTTAAAAAAAATTCAAGCTTTCTAAAAAACGCCGGAAATCTAGGATTTTTTGTCCGGTATTTTTTTTAAAATTTTTATTTTATCGCCCCTATTATGATTCGGTTTTTGACCTTTTTATGATTCGGAAGCGAACCGAATCGTTATCAAAACCTATATACAAAGCCCATTTTAACCATTGGATACACACGAATATCGGACAGCTTCTGATTCGCATCCGATTCAGCAGCGGCTACATCCGAGTCCAATTGTGGAATAGTTACCGGCGACCAAGTTTGGATTTCTTTATCATATATATATAACTGCTCGTGCGGGACATCCAAATCAAGGCGCGCAGGCCGATTCGTTAGTACCATACCCAAATCCATAAAAAGCCTGAAACCGCAAAACAACCCTATATCAAAACCAGTTCCGAGATAGGGGCCATAAAAATCCCAGTCTATGGCAACACTGCCGTTAAATTGGTTACCGTTATAATAATAATGATCACCATTGATATAGAAATAAAACCGCTGAGACGGAGCATCAGAAACACCCCCTTTTATCGCTGCATCCAATTTCATATTACCCCACAGATAGCCACCCGTTATGCGCCACCCCGAATCGAACGGATAAAAATCCACCAACATTGCATAATGAGAGGAATCTAATTTACCATCGTCTATTTTAACACCGTCGCCAACATCTATGCCATCGCGCATAATATGATCAAGTGCCGAATCGATTGCGGATTTCAGCGGACCAGTATCTGCGAAATCAAATCGCGCAGCAAATTTTCCGCCCAAGGAATCTGAATTCATATACCGATACCCAACCAAGACATTCATCCCACCCAGCGCAGACACACCAAAACCAATTTGCAGACCATCTGGAAACGCGTGCACAGGCCGCACCACAAACAAGCACAATAAAAACAACAAATACATTAAGTGTTTCATCATGTGCAAAATTATAAACCAATTATAGCTATATAAACAATTGGACACAATTCCGCCACACGACGTTTTTTTTCAGTATCCATCATAATTTATAATAAATTGTCTTATCACTTATAGGTAACGAGAATGTTGTATTAGACCCATCCTTAAACTTCGTAGACTCAGAAATATAGCAATATTCCTTTGAGGTTGCTTTTATATCAGACGTTGTTGCCAACGGACACTTCTTGTTATTTTTCATGTCGTCATATGTCGTATCGTCACCATCACAATAGTACCCGGCTTCACAGTTGAGTTTTTCGCTGCCACCATCACAATAATATCCAGGTGAACACGCTTGTGGACTTTTAGTACAAGCTGGACACACTTGTCCTTCTTCGCATTTTTCTCTAGTAGCAGAATCAGAACAATAATAACCAGCTTCACATTTTTGTGGTTCAACGCTACCACTGGGGCAATAATCACAGTCACCATCGCATTTTTTTTGCGTTGCAGTGTTTGGGCAATAATTCCCTGCCTCACATTCAGTTTGTGTTGTACGATACACACCCTCAGGGCAATAATATCCACTAGTACACGGTTGAGGTTCCGTAGCACCTGTTGGACTTGGACAATAGTAGTTTACAGGACAAGTTTCATTGGCGGTTTCTTGCTCATCATAGCAATCCGCACCCGCAGCGCATTGTTCGCGATGATCCATTCCTTCATCTTTACAATAATAGCCAGCCCCACAGTTTTTACACTCTGTCTGACCAGTTGCATCGTTATATGTCCCGGGGGCACATGAAAGACAGGCCGCCTCGCTTTTCTGCCCATCTAAATTGTTATACTTTCCTTTTGGACACAGCGAACACTCTTCTTTTTTCTTTAGATTGAGCTTATCAGTGTACGTTCCCGCCGGACAGTTTAGAGGTGCTGTGAGACCCGAGCCATCGCAATAATGTCCCTGTCCACAATCTTTACAACTTGCCTGACCTTTTGCGTCGTTATATGTCCCAGCTTCACAAGCTTTACAAGCATCAATACTTGCCTGACCCGAGTCGGGGTTATACGTTCCTTCGCTGCATTTTGTTTGCTCTGTTGAACTTGCTGGACAATAATGCCCAGCACCGCACGGTTTTTTCTCAGATGAAGTTTGACAGTAGGAGCCCCCAGGACAAACCCCTTCTGAGGCACTATTTTTAGGGCAATAAGCCCCCTCGGTTGTACATTTTTTTTGTTGCTTATCAACATCCGCGCCATCACAATAGTACCCAGCTTCACAGTCTTTCCATTGTGCATAAATAATCGTTGGACTGGTAATATTCTTTAAAGAATCTTGAATCTTTCCGGTTGAATCAGCATACTTCGTGCCGCCTGATGAAGCACTGTAATACCCATTAAATACGTATTTCTCCTTTGCTGTTTTGTCAACACTACTCAGGGTGGCGCTATCTATAGAAGTTCCTTTAAAAAAGCCGTTCTTGGAAGCATAAAATGCATCTGGGGTGGGATTGCCACCAGCTACATTCATTGTAACCTTGTATCTTGGTGCCTGAGTACCACCAATGCAAGACGCATCACTTGGACATTCGGTACAGTCGTTTCCTACCTTTGGTACGCCATCATAAATCCCTTTAAAGGTCATATAGTAACCTTCGCTACAGCTATCATATTGTATAACATCTGGGCATACAAAACCAGCCCCCAGCGCATACGTTGATGCTAAGCAAGCAAACACCAGAAAAAATATTTTTTTTATTAACACTTTCCCCCCGGCTGCGATACACACGGTTACATCATACACGAATTTTAGAACAACACACAATCAAACTCAAGTCAAAAACAACATTGAACAAACTGTTCCTTTATTTAACTGTGTGCATTGATAAAAATTCCCCGTTTGGGGAATTTTTTATTTGTGGTTCTTGGCCGCCGCCGCAATGAACGCATTAAACATTGGGTGGCCAGTGTATGGACTGGACTGAAATTCTGGATGGAATTGGCCAGCCACAAAGAATGGATGCGATGGAATCTCAACAATTTCTGGTAATTTTCCATCAGGGCTTAGACCAGATATTTTCATTCCTGCTGCTTCAAATTTATCACGCCATGCAATATCCATTTCATAGCGATGACGGTGGCGTTCACTTATCTGGGTTGCGCCATAGATTTCGTGCGCACGTGACCCCGCCGCAATTTCACACGGATACGCCCCCAGGCGCAATGTGCCACCCATATCAGCCGCATCGTGGTCTGCCATAATATTTATGACAGGGGTTGCAGACTTGTTAAACTCGGTCGAGTCTGCATCAGCAATCCCCAACACATTGCGTGCAAATTCGATAACTGCCACCTGCATACCCAGACATATCCCCATATACGGCACGCGATTTTCACGCGCGTATCCAGCCGCTGCAATTTTACCCGCAACCCCACGTGCGCCAAAGCCACCCGGCACCAAGATACCATCAACGTCCGAACAATCTTCGGGGGTGAAACTTTCTGCGTTTATCTTTTTCAATTTTACGTGGACATTGTTTTGAATACCTGCGTGGAACAGCGCTTCGTTCAACGACTTGTACGCATCGGGCACATCAAAGTATTTGCCAACAACACCGATATTAACCGTTGGGATATCTGCATCCAGATACTTTTCGATTTTTTCAAAGCGCGCCATATCACCAATTGCATTCGGCAGGCCAAAGTGATCCGCGATTATATCAAACACGTGTTGGTCTTCGTATGCCAATGGGATTTTATAGATGTTATCTACGTCAATGCCACTGATTACATTTTTCGCCGGCAGATTACAGAACATTCCGATTTTCGCACGTTCGTCTGGCGTTAACATACGTGGCGTACGCACGATTAACATATCTGCCTGAATCCCATTTTCCAACAATCTGCGAACAGACATCTGGGTTGGCTTGGTTTTTAATTCACCTGATTTTTCTAAGTAAGGCGCTAATGTCAAATGCACAAACATAACATTGCGACGACCGACCTGATTTGCAAATTGACGAATAGATTCAAGGAATATTTGCCCTTCGATGTCGCCAACCGTACCGCCGATTTCACATACGACAAAGTCCGTATCAACCGGCGCAGACACATATTCTTTTATCTTGTTCGTGACGTGGGGAATCATTTGCACCGTCGCCCCCAGATAGTCACCGCGACGTTCTGCACTTAACACGTCCCAATAAATTCGACCACCAGATACCGAATCGGTGCGCGATAATTTCGCGCCCAAGAATCGTTCATAGTACCCCAAATCCAAGTCCGTTTCATACCCGTCGTTGGTAACGTAAACCTCGCCGTGCTGGAACGGTGACATAGTGCCCGGGTCTATGTTCAGATACGGGTCAAACTTGCGTGCGTGCACGCTGTACCCGCGCGATTGAAGAAGGGCGCCGCAACTTGCCGCTGCGACGCCCTTGCCTAAACTTGAAACAACACCACCAGTAATAAATATATATTTTGCCATAAGAAATGCCCCCTTATGGAATTCTATCATAGGAAATTTTCCATTGCGGCGCAATCAAATAAATTCCTATACTAAGGCTATGCGGAAAGTATTGGAAAATCAGCGTCAGAACCTGTTTTTATGGACCGGAATCATTATGGCATTCGGGGCGGCACTTTATTTCACATTACCGTACGAGCCAAATATTCCATTTGCAGGAATTTTAGCCGCCGCCCTGTTCGGCGTTATGACGTGGCGTCGCGTTCCAATTGTTCTGCGCGCGATGGCTGTATTTATGTTTGGGTTTGTTTATTCATCTGCGTACACCCAGATGATTGATACACCACAAATTAAATCTACGATGCGCGACACAAATATTGTTGGCAACGTTTACAAGATTGATTTCGCAAAAGATAAAACTCGCGTTTATATCAAGACAGATGATGATATGCGTATTCGTGTGTCAACAACAGATAATCTGAACACGCCAAATATTGGTGATGAAATAAGTGCAACTGCAACACTGTTTCGCCCAGCGGGCGCTTACGCGCCGGCAACATTTGACTATGCACGTTGGGCATATTTTAATGGATTAAGTGCCACTGGATATTTATCAGATTACAGCGTTATAAATTCAAAGCACAATTTTAATGTAAATTCATTGCGTGATGATTTACATAAATCTGCGAATTCTTTTCTGGTCGACAGTTTAGTCTTGGGCTATAAAAACGCAGTGCCAGAAAGTGATAATAAAATATGGACCGCAACCGGTATCGGACACGTCTGGTCAATTAGTGGCTTTCATATGACATTGGTCGGCGGTTGGCTGTTTGCGATATTCTTTTTAATTTTCAGAAGTATTCCGTACGTCACACGCCGTGTGCCCGCACGAATCCCCGCGATGATATGCGCTTGGGTGGGGTTGATGGGATATTTGTTTATATCGGGTCTGGACGTTGCGACAATTCGTGCATTCTTGATGACGACACTGGTATTCTTGGCATTTATCATTGGGCGTAATGCCGTTTCTTTGCGCAACATTTGTCTGGCGTTTTGTCTGATATTTTTAATCAATCCGCACTATGTTATGCAGCCCGGATTTCAATTATCTTTTTCTGCAGTATTCGGATTAGTTTGGTTCTGGAGCGATGCTAAATATATCAAGCGCACGCGGCCTCAGAAAATTTTGCGCGCAGTTTATGTGACAGTTATGACATCAATTATTGCGACAATATTTACCGCACCATTTGTAGTTGCACATTTTTATCAAATACCAATCTATGGTGTGATTGGAAATCTGATTTTGTTGCCGATATTTTCTTTTGCGATTATGCCACTGGTTATGATTGGTGCGTGTGGGTTTGGGGCAGCGACAAACCTTGCACATACTATTTATGATTGGACGCTAAATATTGCGGAACATATTGCAGAAATGCCATTTGCCACAATAGCAATGCCGCACATTTCAAATACGGCGATGGTGCTGTTTATAGTGGGGCTGGCGTGTGTAGTATTTATTCGCGCGGGGCGCATGCGTGAAAATATTATCGCGGGTGCGATATTTATTGTTGCCGGAATTGTGACCGTAGCATTTCAGCCAACACCACTATTTATGTCGACTTATGACAATCAACTGGTTGCATGGCGACGTGATGATGGGGCAATAGCATTTAATATGAAAAGTGCATCAAATCACTATTTTGCGTTTGGTACATTTTTGCAAATTTCTGGCAATTCGCCCGATGCCATACGCCACAAACATAAATGTCGCAAAGGTGTTTGTGAATTCAAGTCCAAGAATTTTAATTTAATGTACACTCAGAAATTTATGCCATTGATGAAAAATTTAGATACTTGGTGCACAGATGACAATGTTGACTATATCGTTTCGTATTTAAAGATAGACGCACCAAAGTGCAATCACAAAATCCTGCACGATGCGTTTATAATTTACGACAATGGACGGATTGATTCTGTACCGCTTAATCGGCACTGGCATAATAAATAATTTTATGATATAATTGACATTGAATCCATAGGGATATGGGTTCGGGGCTGTGGTAAGCCCATTATCGTCGGTACAAAGCATAAGGCGTATCGTAATCCGATATGCTTCCTGTGGTTTTGTGTCGTTATTTATCCCTGACTTAAAAGGTCGGGGGGCTGATTGCTATACAACAGGGGCAACCCAAAAGCATCGGAATCAATACGATAATGATTTACCAACACCCCGACCGTCAATCCCGTGGCGGTTTAATTTTTTATAATGGGGTGTGAAAATGAAAAAAATATTTTTAACCACAGCTGGGCTGTCTTTATTGTCTTTACCAGCAATGGCTGTAAAACCAGAATTTTTTATTGGTGGAAATTTTTCTGGAACAACTTTGTCTTATACCGAAGAAGCAGAAGAAATAATGGAAGAACTCGTCTATTCTGTTCCTGATTACTTTCACACGCTTGGTGTCGAAGCAGGCGTAAAGGTATCTTTGGCAGATGATGAAGAATTTTCTATTGGTTGGACTCTGGCATACGATTATGCTTTTGACCAAGATGGAGTTGTAAGATATCCATATAACGAACTTTACTCGGATGCATCAATCGGATTTTCGTCTATTAGTGCAACGACAGATTTATATTACAACTTAAAAATGCCCGACAAAGATACAGGCTTTCTTATGTTTGGCATTGGATATGCTTCTGTAACAGAACGTATCGATTTAACCGCAACAAGCTTGGCGATTAGTAATGGTTTGTACAGTGTTAGCGAAGATACTAGAGAAGATGCGATGGTATTCAAAATTGGCTTTGGGGGTAATCTTGCAAAAACGAACCTGAGTTTTTTAACAACATTGCGCTATTTTATGCCAACTGACAACACTGATATAGACGGCGCATTTCTTTGGAACCTAGGAATAAGATACACATTTTAATTTATAAGTAAAAGGATATAAAAATGAAAAAAATATTGATTTTATCTGTATTGGCATTAACAGGATGCGCAACTATTATGGACGGCGGTCCAGATACAATTAACGTAATGACCAGCGACGGCTCAAAAGTCCAAGCACAACTACACACAAGCGCTGGGATACAGCACCTGACTCTGCCAACATTTGTGACGGTACCAAAATCTTGTTCTGATATGACAATTTATGTTATGGAAGACAAAAAAACAAACCAATCCAGTGCCATAGCGTCGTCCAGTGTCAATCCTTGGATATTTGGTAATATCATATTTGGTGGGTTGATTGGTTTGGCTGTTGATGGCGTTACTGGAAATATGTGCACATATGATAACAGCGTGATTGTTCCAGTTAGCAAGAAGTAAATAAAAAACACTGCCCAACGGGCAGTGTTTTTTTTAATAATCTGCGTGAATAAAGTACAGACCCGATGCTGGGGCGGTTGGGCCGGCCGACGAACGGTTTTTAGCAGCCAAGATTTCATCAATATCGTATGGCTTGCCAATGCCGATTTCAATCAGTGTGCCAACAATATTGCGAACCATATGATGCAAAAATGAACGCGCAGAAAATTCAAAAACTATTTCATCGCCGTTTTGAGTTATTTCAATCCTGTCCAATGTTTTTATTGGGGATTTTGCCTGGCACTCGGACGCACGAAAACTGGTAAAATCGTGATTGCCAATTAACTTGGCTGCCGCCACACGCATTGCTTCAATATCCAGTTTGCGTGGCACCCAATAGACACGATTTTTTTGCAAAACCGGTGCCATTGGACGGTTTAATACGACATACTTATAATGCCGTGCAATGCAATCAAAGCGTGCATTAAAATCATCTGATACAATTTCACAGTCACGCACAACAACCGGTTTACCCACCAGATAAAAGTTCAGCGCACGCATTACCGTTTCTGCCGGCGTATCGCCCACTAAATCAAAGTGCGCCGTCATCGCAACGGCGTGCACACCCGCATCGGTGCGACCCGCCCCCACAACATCGGGACGTGCGCCACAGAACCCCGCAATTGCATCTTTGACAATTGATTGAACAGATGGGCCTTGTTTGTTTTCTTGCCAGCCAATTAAATCTGTTCCGTCGTATTCCAAGATTACTTTGTATCGTGTCATTATCGTTCATACCCCTGACACTGACAACAGCGCGTTTGTCCAAGAGACAATAGTATTTCTAATTTCAAATTCTTAAAATCTGCACAAGAATGACAATGAGAGCCCATACAATTTAAGCACGGACACGAACCATTGCCATTATGTTCCGATATTTCAACATGAACGCCCGTAAGAGCACATAATTTCTTTTTATCAGACACACCTATTCTCCATATTTTATTTCTGCGCCACGCAGACCATTTACAAAACTTTTCCAATCCATCGGATTTTTCCCAGCCGGCTGTATACGCATAATTTCCAAAGAATTTTCAACCACACGTGTTTGTAAAACCTTGACATCCGTGCCGTTAATTTTTGTGCGACCGCATCCCAGCGCACGGATTTGATTATGGATTTGATGTGGTGTGCAGGACCAATCTATCATCTCGTCCGCGCCCGTCCATTTGTGGGTGTATGTTGGTGTACCAACCTGAGCTTTGGCTGGATAATCAGACGGATTTGCTAGATATTCAACCAACATATCGCCACCAATCTCAGAAATCAATTCTTCGACCGTTTCATTAGTGTCGTTTTCGCCAATCTCAAATTCACGGCACATATGGACATCGCCCGCATCCAATTCCGCCGTCACATCCATCAAACACACCGCTGATTTTTTATCGCCATTATAAATCGCGGTGCGAATTGGCGATGGCCCACGATATTGCGGCAAAAGACTCGGATGAATATTAATACAAGGCGCAGATAATAAAACATTATCACGCAAAATCACACCGTATGATACCACCACAATCATATCCGGCGCATAGTTACATTCGTTTATACTCGTATGCACGGTCAAATTATTTGCATCCGCCCACGCATGCACCGGTGACGGGGTTAAAATCTTTTTACGACCCGCTGGCTTTGGTGCGCGCGTAAAGACCGCCAATATTTCATGGCCTGCGTTTTTAATTTTTTCAAACATTGGGACAACAAATGCGTTCGTTCCCATCAAGACCAGTTTCATTTGCGGCGTCTCACTTTTCTCATAACCATTTCACGGCGCACCGGTGACAAGTGGTCTATAAACAACACGCCGTCCAAGTGGTCTGTTTCGTGCTGAACAATTCGTGCAGGCAATCCAGACATTTGTGCGCCAACACGTTCGCCACGTTCGTTTGTCCATTCAACCGTGACCGTTTCTGGGCGTGTGACATTTGAAAACACCGGCAGGTTATCAGCCCCCAGTACAGATAAACACCCTTCTTCCATTGTGCATTTTTCAGCACCAAAGGATTTAATTTCTGGGTTTATCATACGATATACAGTTTTTGTATCTGGGTCCATCATAACCAAGAAACGCGATAAAATACCAACCTGGGGCGCAGCAAGACCGACGCCATTTTGCGCATCCATCATCGATACCATTTCGTCCAATGTCGCCAACAGTTCCGGTGTTAATTCAGTCACCGGTTCGCATTTTTTACGCAAAACTAAATCGCCACAAAGTTTCATTTGCAACATATCTAAATCCTTATATAATGTCGTTATGATACCAAAGGATTAGGAAATGACAACTTATATTTTCATTATGTTGGCGGTTATTATTGTGCTGTTGGTGGCGGTTCTGGTAAAAAAGCCTGTGGTGGATATTT
Organism: Candidatus Enterousia sp.; assembly: GCA_045630455.1. Lineage (GTDB taxonomy): Bacteria > Pseudomonadota > Alphaproteobacteria > Rs-D84 > Rs-D84 > Enterousia. Next base: position 12,061 of record JAZQTD010000001.1, read on the forward strand.
CTGCACTGCGCGAAGACAATGCTAGATTGCGCGAAAGATTGGCAGAACGTCTGGGGGCGTTATCGCAAAACGCAATCGAATTAAAAAATATCAGTGGTGATATTGCTAATTTCAAAAATATTTTAATGGGCAACAAACAGGCACGTGGCACATTCGGAGAAAAACAACTGGAAGACTTAGTCGCCGACATTATGCCACCGGAAACGTACGCATTCCAAAGCGTTCTGGAAACGGGGGTACGGCCAGATTGTGTGATACGTCTGCCATATCCGCCGGGGGATATGATAATCGACAGTAAATTCCCGCTGGAAAGTTATAACCGTATGATGACAGACACCACGGACATTATGGCACGCAAACAATTTGAATTAGACGTACGCAAACATATAGATGCAATCGGAGAAAAATACATTATCCCAGGGCGCACCGCAGAATCAGCGATGATGTTTATTGCGTCTGAATCTATTTTTGAAACACTGCACCGCGAATTTCCAAACACGATTGAATATGCGGGTCGCAAAAAAGTCTTTATTGTTTCGCCATCAACATTGTGGGCAACTCTGAACACAATTCGCGCGGTTTTGTCAGATATAAAAATCAAACGCGTGGCGGCAAAAATCAAAAAAGAATTGGAAATGCTGTTGACGGACTTGTCACGTTTGGACGACCGCGCAGCCAAGGTTAATCAGCACTTTGCCATGGCGCAGACTGATATAGAACAATTACAAACATCGATTAGTAAAATTACACCGCGTGCAGAAAAATTACGCGCAATGGATTTTGGCGAAGAATAAAAAATCCCCCAAATGGGGGATTTTTTTTATCGTTAGTTCTTTCTTGGGAACTTAACTGCGGCTTGCGCTGCGGCCAGACGTGCGATTGGCACGCGGAATGGAGAACAAGATACCGAGTTAAATCCGCACTGGTGGAAGAATGCGATGGATTCTGGATCACCACCGTGTTCACCACATACGCCCAAGTGGATATGTTCACCCTTGGTATCACGTGCTTTTTTAACTGCATCTTTAATCAACAAGCCAACACCCAATTGGTCGACAGATGCAAAAGGATCTGCAACGTATACGCCACGGGCACGATATTCATCCAAGATTTTGGCTGTATCGTCACGGCTCATACCCAATGTTGTCTGGGTCAAGTCGTTTGTACCAAATTCAAAGAATTCACAAGATTCTGCGATTTCATTTGCCAGAACCGCTGCGCGTGGCAATTCAATCATTGAACCAACAGTGTATTCGACAGATTCACCCGTTTCAGCAAACAATGATTGTGCTGTGGCATCGATAACCGCTTTGACGATATCGACTTCTTTTTTCGAGCCAACCAATGGAACTTCGATTTCTGGGAATACACGGATGCCGGCTTTCTTAACTTCCAGTGCAGCGGACAGAATCGCGCGTGTCTGCATTTCGCAGATTTCTGGGTATGTAATAGCCAAACGGCAACCACGATGACCCAACATTGGATTCTGTTCGTGTAATGCTTCGGCACGAGCCTTGATGAACTCAACAGTTTTGCCGATATGTGCCGCCAATTCTTCGATTTCTGCATCTGTATGTGGCAAGAATTCGAGTAGTGGTGGGACAATTAAGCGAATTGTAACCGGCAGACCGTCCATAATCTTGAACAATTCTACAAAGTCAGCCTTTTGATATGGCAACAGTTTTGCCAATGCGCTGCGGCGACCCGCTTCGTCTTCGGCCAAAATCATTTCACGCATATCCTGGATACGGGATGGGTCAAAGAACATATGTTCTGTACGTGCCAAACCAATACCTTCGGCACCAAAGTCACGTGCTTGTTTTGCGTCTTTTGGTGTTTCAGCATTTGCTTTGACCGTCAATGTTTTAATCTGATCAACCCATTCCATCAATGTACCAAAATTACCAGTCAATTCCACAGATACTGTTGGGATTTTACCTTCGATAATTTGACCCTTGGCACCGTCAATAGATACCCAGTCACCTTCGTTGATAACCGCGCCAGATGTTGTTTTCATTGTCTTGGACGCATAGTCAATTTTGATGTCTGGTGAGCCAGATACGCATGGTGTCCCCATACCGCGTGCAACCACTGCTGCGTGCGATGTCATACCACCACGAGCTGTGATAACACCCTGGGCTGCGTTCATACCCGCAATATCTTCTGGGGATGTTTCGATACGAATTAACATAACTTGTTTGCCTTCGGCCGCCCATTTTTCTGCGTCTTCGGCGTTAAATACAGCCATACCCACGGCCGCGCCTGGGGATGCAGGCAGCCCCGTTGCAATAACTTTCTTTTCGGCTTTTGGATCCAACATTGGGTGCAACAAGTGATCTAACTGGTCGGCACCAACGCGCAAGATTGCTTCTTCTTTGGTCAACAAGCCTTCTTCGACCATTTCAACCGCCATACGAACGGCTGCTGCGGCTGTACGTTTACCGTTACGGCACTGTAACATCCACAGTTTTCCATGTTCGATTGTAAATTCCATATCCTGCATATCTTTGTAATGCTTTTCCAGTTTTTCACGAACGTCACACAGTTCCTGATATACTGCTGGCATTGCTTCTTCTAAGGACAGACGACCAGAATCATCTTTGCTCATTGGCTGTGGTGTACGGATACCAGCAACAACGTCTTCACCCTGGGCATTAATCAGATATTCACCATAGTATTTGTTTTCACCAGTTGCTGGGTCACGGCTGAAACATACGCCGGTTGCAGAATCGTCACCAGAATTACCGAATACCATCGCCTGGACGTTTACTGCGGTACCCCAATCGGCTGGGATGTTGTTCAGTTTGCGATATGTGATGGCCTTTTTGCTCATCCAAGAACCGAACACTGCGCCGATACCCATTTCCAACTGTTTCCAAGGGTCTTGTGGGAATACTTTGCCAATTTTGATGCCGATTTCTTTGAACTTTTCAACCAAGTCTTTCAAATCATCTGCTGTTAATTCCGTGTCCTGTTTATAGCCTTTGTCTTCTTTCATACGTTCCAGGGTGTGTTCGAACAAATCAATGTCTGCACCCATAACAACTTCGCTAAACATCATAATAAAGCGACGATATGAATCGTATGCAAAACGTTCGTTGCCAGAAATTTTTGCCAACGCTTTTACGGTGTCATCATTCAAACCCAAATTCAAAACAGTGTCCATCATCCCAGGCATAGATACACGTGCACCAGAACGTACAGATACCAACAGCGGGTTTTCCAAATCCGCAAACTTTTTACCCATAATGGATTCAACGTGCGCGATACCGTTGCGTACCTGGTCCATCAAGTCTGCCGGATATGTTTGATTATTTGCATAATAGTAAACACAAACATCGGTTGTCACCGTAAAGCCCGCAGGAACAGGCAAACCAACCAAGTTCATTTCAGCCAAATTTGCACCTTTGCCACCCAGCAGATTTTTCATATCTGCCTGACCTTCGGCCTGGCCATTACCAAAGGTATATACCCATTTATTGCTCATGGTTTCTCCTTGTACTTTTAATTAAAAATGCCCCAGGATTGTGGGGCAAGATAATACGAATTGCAAGAAAAAAATCGGTTATAAAACCGATTTTTTATTTTTAATTATGTTCATCGTCTTTGAACCACGATACAAAACGTGAAAGCGGTCCGGACTTTATATTTTTTGTTCCTTTGTTTAATCCCTGGGTTATATCTTTGTCGCGCGCACCGAACGACAAATAATCTTTAATTTCCTTTAAGTCAGAATAAAAGCTGTATTCGTTTTTACAAACATCCTGGTTTACCCTGTCCCGACTAATTTGTGGACCGTGCATCATCCTGGCAACATTGCCAACACCACCAAGATATTTACGACCAATCGTTTTTAATACATCTATGGTATCACGCAGGTCACCAATATTTACATCCAACATATCCGCAATCTGTTTCAATTCAACAGAATTATAGTGCGACAATATGTCATTTAGCGTACCCTTGCGGAACCAATCATTAGAATCAATCCCACCAAAGAATTCCCACTTTCCGGCCGGAACATCTGTCTTGCCGGCAGATCCAGAGGATATATAGAATGGCAACTTTTTTTCACCGACCGACACCAATACAACAGGCCGATCAAAAAGAACACCAAAATCAGCCTTGGATTTAATCATCACCGGCATACCATTAATGCGCATTAGTGGTTTGCCAATAATATCCAACAAGCGTTTTTTAGCCGCAGAATTGTCCATTTTGGCACTTAAATAACCATAATCATATTTAAAACCTAACTTTTCTGCGTCCGCCCTTTTCATTGCTATGACAATATAATCTGCGCCAGAATGTCCCGACTTGTTTAATGCGACGGCATAATGTTCACCATGTCGTATAATTCTTGCTACACGAGTTTGCGCATCACCATGGCCCATACCGGGCTGATCATAAATATATGCAGGAACACCATTAAATTTAACCGTTTTATACCCCTGCAACTCATAATCTTGAACCGCACTGGGTGCCGCTATAATCAAAAACTGCCCCTTGTTGGTATAAACGGCATCAGCACCATATATTCCATGCGTGTCCAATGCATCCAGTATCGGCTGAACCTGGTCCTTGGCAAGATTATCTATTCTGATTCTATAATGCTCGTACCCCAGGCCAGTATTTTCCTTGGTTTTATGCTCCCAGCTAACACCAGTAATTTTTTTTAATTTTTCCCCAAAGTCTTTGCTGCTATGATTCTGCGCCTTAGAAAACCGCATGTACAGATACCCTTTGTATTCCGCCTTTACCATACAAACACCATGTTGAGCAAGCAGATCATTAAGTGTCTGCCATTCTTGGCTTGATAATCGTTCAATTGGCAACATATGAACAATACCCTTTGTCTTAAAATCTTTTAAGTATTGTTCAAAATTTTTACTAGCACGATTAAACAAAGATTCATGCATGATTATTCCTTTTAGTATACTGTTCATTATAACATAAAATCGGCAAAATGCCGATTTTATTTATTTTTGTTTCACCTTTAATTCAGCCAATAAATTTGGCCAACATGTATTTTCAAAAAATTGCTGTCCTTTGAACTTTTTCCCAAAACATTCAACCGCCCCCATTGGACATGTATGCGCACAAAATTCAGTGCACCCAAATTCAGACATATATTTTGTGAATATCTTTTTGGATTCTGCGCCACAATCATGCGCGTATTCAGCCAAACGACCAAAGAAGTCCGATGGACATACTGGTTGTTGCGAAACTTTTATCAAATCGTCTTGGACATATGGCGCAGGCGATGCCAGCATTTCCCAACACGCCGCACGATTTTTGCAAATATCACCACGACATGGAATATTTGCACAATATTGTGTAAAGAACGGTGTTTCTTTGAATTCGGGTGACATATAATAAACCTGACGTGGACAATATGTCGCCTTGGTTGCATCTGTAAATTCTATCATTTTTCTTTCCTTGTTTTTTTCGTAAACTTATCTGAATAAATCAGAGTGGTCGCGTAACGCTTGTTCCATTGGCAGGTTTATTTTACCCAAACCAACCAACGCCCCAATTACAGTCTTGGCGATTGGCTTTAACACAGGCGCAGGACGTCCATTTAATGTCACAGATAAAAAACGAGCAAAACCAGCGTGCTGCTTATTATGACAATAAAAAGTATCCTGAACCTCGCTTTGAATTTTTAGATCACCAAACACAATGTCAAAACTGGATGGTGGGTTACATGTTGATACCAGCTTATCACCATAATACAGATTTATTGGGGTTGATTTTTCGCTGATATATTGACGTACATTTGCCAAAGAAGGATTACGCGCCAAATCACACATTTGTTTGTTATCGCTCATAACAGCTCCTTGTTCTACTAGAATTAACGTCCAAACATTTGCATACCATCGCACAAAACGTCACTTAAATCTGCCTTTAACCGCTTGGTACGCACCAAAGCAGACATAATATCACGTGCCTTGGATTTTAATGTTGGGGCACACGAAAAATCTGCCACTTCATCATTGTAATTGACCGACAAGTTATGTCTGTAACCAATATGCTTTTTGCTAAGCGCGTCATAAACATTTGAAACAGTTTTAGATATTTCCATACCTTGATAAGTTAACTTGAACACCATCGGCGATATGCCAGATTTTATTTTTACACCGCCACAATAAACAGCATCAGGCATGGAACTAACATTTGCAGGACGACATTCAATATTGATATCATCAAGATTACTGTACATACGATTTAATACAGCCTTGAATACGGGAATGTTATTCTTGTTCATTTTTGCCTCTTTTTTCCATGGAAATATATCATAGAAAAAGCACAAAGCAAGAAATTACATCGCACACGCACAAGCAATAGAAAACAGTTTTGACACGTCTGAATCCGAACGGGAATTTAGCACAATCGGCGCACGCGCACCCATAACCAGACCGCCAAATATCCAATCACCAAATTGAACCATTGCCTTAATCGTGTTATTGCCAGCCTCGATATTATGAAACAGCAAAATATCTGCATCACCCGCAATGGGGCCCGTGACACCCTTTTTATCTGCAGCGGATTTTGATACGGCAATATCAAAAGCGATTGGCCCCGACACAATACAGTTTTTTATTTCGCCACGCTCATTCATTGTACGCAAAGCATCTGCTTCAACCGTTGCCTGCATTTTGAGATTCAGTGTTTCAACCGCGCACAGCGGCGCAACACGCGGTGTATCAACACCCATAGTGCGTGCAAAACTCACAGCATTATTGATTAAATTAACCTTGGCTTCTAAATCTGGATACATAACCATCGCAATATCTGTCATAAACAAAGTGCGATTATGCGATGGCGAATACAATACCGCAACGTGTGACAAGATACCCGTCCCGCGAATGCCGACTTCACGGTTTAATACCGCACGCAAAATATCAGCCGTATGCACCAGACCTTTCATCAATATATCTGCGCGCCCATCGCGCACCAATTCAACCGCCGCACGCGCGGCATCAATATCATTGTAACAATGAACAATTTCAAATTTGGATATATCCAGCCCATATTCGTTCGCCAGTCTGCAAATCTGCGTGGAATCGCCACATAAAATCGCATTTGCAAATCCCATATTACAAGCACGACACACCGCACGCAATGCATCAACATCTTCGGCCGCCGCCAATGCGATTGTACGTGGCGATGCAGGCTTCATACTTTGTAATTTTTCTAAAAACTGATTTTCCATTATTTTCCCCTGCGGGATAGGATAGGATATTTTTAGTAGCAAGCGCAAGTAGTTAGTGGCAAAAGCTATGAGATTTTAATTGCTTGTTGTCGCAGTGCAAATACCATCACCTTCTGGGTCTTCATACCCACTTGCGCACACACATTCATCATATGTGTTGCGCGTTTGGTTTGCACCACATTCTTTCTTGCAATATGCACCAACAGGTTCGTACCCGGTCAAGCATTTACAAACCTCATTGACATAGCCGGCCTTGCCAGCTGTTCCTTTGGTTTTTTCATATCCAGAATTTGCCGGACACAGCAAGGATTCATAGAACATCTCGGATATACAGTTCACATATTCGTTGTTTTGCTTCGCGGTGTCTGTTGCGCTAGCCGCTGTTGGGCAACCGGCAGTGGGGTTACCACTATTAGGATCCAATGCAGGAGGACCTGCAAATATAGCATACGCACAGGTCAGTGCAACATTACGGCACGCGCCACGCATTACGTTATAAACACTGTTAATACTGGCACTGGATGACCATGTATTAACCTGGGTCACCTGATTATTATAACACTGCGCCACATCAACCATACAGTTTGAAGCATAATCAGATATTATATTCTGTTGCGCAGCACGAACGTTTACCATTGCACGCTGAATATAATTTACAACAACATCGTTATACTTTTGATACTGGCCATCTTTGTATGTGTAGTACTGACACTTGTCCAAGACCGCACGACACAAACCACCATCGGTCGCCTTGTTCCCGGTGCCAATTTTTTCAAGTAGATATTTTGTTACACAAGAACCATCATTGGCACTGCCACTGCACGTAGTGGGCTCAACTGAAATCACAGATGCAGCCTCTAAAAATTCTCCATTTATATCTGCATTGTTATAATCTTCCATAAATTCGGTAATCAGGGTGATATTCTGCCCCAAGACAACATTACCATTTTCATCGATATAACGCTTGGTCGGGTCAACGCATTTGAAATAATCATCGCCACATACCATATCATCACGCATACATGTATCCAGTGCGGCAATGCACCCCTTAGCATCGTATTGATTTTTATTTTGCAATACCGCAAGGCGTGCCTTTTGCAACATTAATTCAGCACTACGAACATTGGAAACCAATGTTTCGTTCATTTTTTTCAAGCCTTTTTCATAGGCGATACAATCTTTGTCGATTGCTAAATCATAGTTGCCGGTAATCTGTTTTGATGTTGCACCCGCACTTTTACACTGATTCAAAATAGTGCTGCAACGACTGCGGGCAGCGTTGTACAAGTCTGTTCCACGCAGGTTTGAAAAACTGCTGGTCGAATCCAGATTCAAGAAATCCAAACTGAACACATCTGCAGATTCTGATGAAAAATCCAGATTCAAATCCAACCCAAATGAAGATTCTGAATACGACGAAGAATTGGTCGTCGGATCTTTGATTAAATCTTCGATTTCAGCCAACATATTGCGCGTTTCGGTTGTGTCTTTTTGACCAGACAAGGCTTCTTCGGCCTCGGTCTCGGTTAAAATAGCACGGATTTCATCCGCCGACAAACCAACGTAACGGATACGTTGCGCAACCTCGTTCAATTGGGCATTTGCGTCTTTGACCGCTTCTTCTACCTTGGTGTATTTAGTCAGATTAGATGAACACGAACAACGCCCCTGATTTGCATCAATAACCGCGCAAAACTGGTCCATACAATCATTATACTGTTCCTGACAAGATTTATTCAAATCGGCCGTTTGTTCAAGACGTTCTTTGGCCTCAGATATACTTTCACGGGTGGCTGCACGATTTTGAACACCACGAACAGACTCGTCAACATTAGAACCTGTTTGAACATCGGTACCTGCAATGGTGGCACGACCGCCAACTTCTGCCGTGGATGGACGAAGCGTTACACCCGCACGACGCAACGTAGGATTGCTATTAATGCTGGCCGAAGAAACACGAGCATTGCGTCCAACAGTATTCACTGCTCTTTCAAGTTTATCGGATGCAGAAACAGACTGTTTTTGTGCATTGCGGGTGGCGGTACGCGCCACAGTTGCACGTGTCGCTTCTTGCTGTTTTGCTGTTTCAGAATCTGTTTCTGTTTTAATGCTGCGTGATGCTGTGCGCGCCACAGCCGTACGTGCAGAATTTGTTGTCGCCACAGTCGCAGACATCGCACCAGCTGTCGTATCACTGCTTGGAATTACACGCGAAGCAGTTGCGCCAAACGCAGATGGCGCACATAAAACAAATGCGAAAAAACACGTCGCAAATTTTCTCATCTCTTGGAGAAATTATATCATTTTTGGAATATTGTGTAAATAACAAAAATCCCGCCATCGGCGGGATTTTATTATTCAGCGTCGGTTTCTGGAACAACAGATACTGTACGTCTGTCGCCATTGCCTTTTTTGAATTTCACAATACCTGCAATTTTTGCAAATAATGTGTGGTCTTTACCCATACCAACGTTCAAGCCTGGATGTACAGATGTACCACGCTGACGAACGATGATATTACCTGGGATTACACGACTGCCACCAGATTTTTTAATACCTAATCTGCGTCCGGCCGAGTCGCGTCCGTTTGACGTTGCGGAACCCGCTTTCTTATGTGCCATAATTTCGCTCCTTAGGCTTTAATATCTGTTATTTTCAGAACAGTGATATGCTGACGATGACCGGCTGTGCGGCGATAGTTTTGGCGACGCTTTTTCTTGAACACCAAAATTTTGTCAGCGCGTTTCTGTTCGACGACTTCTGCAACAACCTTGGCACCTTCGACAAAAGGTGTACCAACTTTGTCACCGACCATTAATACCTGGTCAAATTCGATAGACCCTGTGGCATCCAGTTTTTCAACCTTGATAATATCGCCGTTTGCAACACGATATTGTTTACCACCAGTCTGAAAGATTGCGTATTCTGCCATCTTAGATTGCCTTTTTATTTTTGTTGTTTATTGTTTGTTTTTCGCACTTTGTCGAAAAGTTTATGCAAATTCTATATTTTTTATACCAAAAGTCAAGTGTTTTGTCGAAAAAATTATACAATAATAATTAGCGTTAGTGGTTAGTGGCAAGTAGTGACGCACAACAAACGCCGCACACCATAGTACATTCACCGACCACAAAAAAAATCCCCAAGCGGGGATTTTTTTAACTATTTACTATTTCCAGCACGCGACGCGGAACATCCGTTATCGCAACGCGTTCTTGGGCCATACTGTCGCGATGGCGCAGAGTCACAGTCTGGTCTTCTATTGTTTGATGATCAACCGTGATACAAACCGGTGTACCAATTTCGTCGTGACGGCGATAGTTTTTACCGATGTTGCCAGAATTCTCAAGCTCGATACGACCAATCGCCAATTTACGCAAATCGTTTTCAATATTTGTCGCAATATCCAACAACTCTGGCACATTGCGCGCCAGTGGAATAACCGCAGCTTTGACCGGTGCTAATTTCGGCTTCAGCTTCAAAACAGTACGTGATTTGCCGTCACCCAGATCTTCTTCGGCATAAGCTTCTATCATAACAGCCAGCATCGCACGATTTACACCCATCGCAGTCTCAATCACATATGGCAAGAAATTTTCACCCGTCTGAGGATCTGAATAGGACAATTTGGTCGTGCTGTCTTTGTTTTCCAGAACATTTGCGTGAATTTCAAATTCGTTTTGCGCCTTTGTATGAGAACCCAAGTCAAAGTCTTGACGATTATGGATTCCTTCGACTTCGTCAAAACCGTCTGGAAATTCATATTCAATATCAACCGCAGCCTTGGCATAATGTGCCAATTTTTCGTGTGGCGCAAAGCGCAATTTTTCAGCCGGTATACCCAATTCGTTTATCCACCACGCAAGGCGCGTATCCATCCACATCTGATGATATTGTTCGTCTTGGTCTGGGCGAACAAAGTACTGTAATTCAGCCTGTTCAAATTCGCGCATACGGAACACAAAACCACGTGGGGAAATTTCATTACGAAACGCTTTACCAATCTGAGCAATACCAAACGGCAGTTTATGTGGCTTTGCATCCAGAACATTTTTGAAATTAGTATATGTTGTCGTTGCGGTTTCTGGGCGCAAGTATGCATTTACTGCGCCATCAGCCGTCGCACCAATAGACAACCCCATCATTAACTGGTACGCGCGGGGTTCTGTGATTTCTGTGCTGCCGCAATTATCACATTTGGTTACGTCTTTCATTTTGTCTTGGCGCATACGAGTGCCACACTTTTTACATTCAACCAACGGGTCGGAAAAGCCCGCTTCGTGTCCAGAGTATTTCCACATCAAGCGATTAGAAATCAACGCAGCATCCAGACCTTCGACATCGTTTCTGGAATAAATCATCGCATTCCACCACGCG
>JAZQTD010000002.1:0-7670 GCA_045630455.1 Candidatus Enterousia sp.
CAGAAAGAAGGTCTGTACCGCGAAATGAAAGAACGTCAGCGTTATGAAAAACCAACTACTAAACGCAAACGTTTAAAAGAAGAAGCCGTTCGCAACGAAAAGAAACGTCAATCGAAACAGCGTATGGTTTTCGGATTCTAATTCAAAATCCCCCGTTTGGGGGATTTTTATTGAAAAATTTACTTGTTTTGATATACTGACAGCCAATACAGGATAAAAAATATGCAAAACGAATTATTAGTTGAATTACAGGCACGTGGCTTTATTAATCAAACATCTAATATAGATGGGCTAAACGATGCGTTAAACGCGGGAAAAATAACGGCTTATTTGGGATCTGATCCAACAGCAGATTCACTGCACGTGGGGCATTTAGTACCAGTAATGATGATGCGTTGGCTGCAGAAATACGGTCACAAACCAATCGCATTGGTTGGTGGTGCAACTGGGCGTATCGGCGATCCGTCTGGACGTGATTCTGGACGACCAATGATGACCGAAGAAGTTTTGGCAAAAAATGTCGCTGGATTAAAAAAGTCGTTTTCAAAGTTCTTTAAGTTTGGCGATGGCGCATCTGATGCACTGATGGTTGATAATTATGATTGGATGAAGACATATAGCCATATGGATTTCTTGCGCGACTTCGGAACAGACTTTACAGTGCCACGTATGCTGTCTATGGATTCTGTTAAACGTCGCTTGGATAACGGTATGACATTCTTAGAATTTAATTATATGACATTCCAAGCGGTGGACTTTTTAACCCTTTATCGCGAACATAATTGTATTTTGCAGACCTGTGGCGCAGACCAATGGGGCAACGCAATTATGGGCATTGAATTGATACGAAAAAAACTGGGCAAAGAGGCATTTGTCCTGTCCACAGCACTGATTACAGATTCAAACGGTGAAAAAATTGGCAAATCTGCAGGAAATGCGGTTTGGGTTAACGAAGAAAAAACAACACCATATGAATATTATCAGTATTTCCGCAATACCCCAGATGATTTAGTAGAAAAATTCTTGAAAATCTTTACAGAAATTCCACTGGATGAAATTGCGCGCTTGTCTGCGCTGGCGGGGGCGGAAATAAATGCAGCCAAGAAAGTTTTGGCATTCGCAGCAACAGAAATCGCGCACGGGCATGATGCCGCACGCGCCGCCGAAGAAGCATCAAACGCACTGTTCGCAGGTGGTGCAAATATGGCCAATGTCCCCAGTGTCGAAATCGAAATGACAGGCGATACTGGCATATTAGATTTTCTGTGCGCAACAGGATTATTCCCATCTAAATCAGAAGCACGCCGTATGGTAACCCAAGGCGGAATCCAAATTGATGGCAATAAAATCACAGACCCCGCGACTGTTATTTCAATGGCTGATGAATTTATGGTACAAAAAGGCAAAAAAACATTTTTGAAAGTTATTAAAAAGTAATGAAGAAAGTAATCGCAATATTTTCTTTGTTATGCACAGTATCGGCCCCCGTATTCGGGGCCAGTGAACTGTCAAAAATAAATGCCCAAATTAAGCAAACTGAACAGCAAAATAAAAAGTTAGAACAACAGGTTAAAACTTCTGAACGTGATGTTGCCAAGACTAAAAAAGACTTGGTTCGTGTTGCTGACCGCGTTAGCAGTCTGGAAGAACAGCGCAGCGCAATGGCAAAAAAAATCGAGGAACTGGACATCCAGCGTGACAAAATCACACGTGAAATGGAAAAAAACCGTGAACGTATTGCCGATGCTGCGGCGGGTATTCTGTTCGTGGCATCACACCCCAGTTTTGACAGTGCTGATATGCGTTCTTATGTTTTAACTTCAGCTATATTATCTGGGGCAGCGAATCGATTTGAATCTGAAATTGAAAACGCAAACAAGCAAATAGCAGAATTAGAAAAAATTCGTAACGCACGGGCAATTGAAAAAGAAAAACTAGATCGCACAGCAAAAAAATACGGCAAAGAAAAAAACCAATTGGATAAATTACTTAAAACGCGCAGCGCCCAAAATGAAAAACTGAAAAACGAACATTCGGCATTACAAAAGAAATTACGCGAATTATCAGCACGCGCAAAAAGCATTTCTGAATTATCTGCTGGCGTAGGAAGTTCCGAGATGTCTGCAGATGCACGTTTTTCAAAACGCAAATTAAACCTGCCGGTGCGTGGGCGTGTGGTGGTTCGATTTGGCGAAAAGACCGCATTGGGGCTGCGTTCAGACGGTTGGCGTGTACGCACACGTGACGACGCGCTAGTAATGGCACCAGCAGACGGGGTTGTGAAATTTGCAGATACTTTCCGTGGGTTTGGTCGTGTTGTGATTATGTCACACAAGAATGGGTATAACACAGTTATGACTAATCTTGGGCATATCGATGTTGCATTAGAACAAGAAGTTTTAGCCGGCGAGCCAATCGGACGTATGAATCCAGATAAACCAGAAATGTATCTGGAAGTACGTCGTGGCAACAGTGCGGTTGACCCAGCAAGATTATTCCGAGACGAATAAAAATCCCCTGTTTGGGGGCTTTTTATAGAATTAAATAGAATGATTTAGATAAAAACAAAACGGGCATCGTAGTGTACAGATGCTACATAAGATGCCCGATTTGTTTTTAGATAATTTATTATATTTAATTTTTTAGCCGACTGTTAAGTCGCGCCCTTTTACATCCACATAGACGGTTGCGCCTTCGCCAATCGTTCCGGTTAATATCAGGTCTGCAACCTTGTCTTCAACCGCGGTTGTAATCAAGCGTTTCAGGGGCCGTGCACCAAAGACGGCATCATACCCATTATCGCCCAGCCACTTAATCGCTTTGTCAGTGATGTTCAGAGCAATTCTGCGTTCCGCCAAGCGTTTTTCCAGTCCACGCAACTGAATCCGAACAATTCCTGCCATTACGTCTTTGCCCAATGGGTTAAAGAACACAATTTCATCGATTCGATTGATAAATTCAGGACGGAAATTATGTTTTACCGCTTCCATATCTGGCAGATTGCTGGTCATTATAATAATTGTATTTGTGAAATTCACAACGTGGCCTTGGCCATCGGTTAAACGACCATCATCCAGAATCTGTAAAAACACATTGAATACATCTGGATTGGCTTTTTCAATTTCATCAAACAACAGAACCTGGTACGGACGGCGACGCACACTTTCGGTCAGCACCCCACCCTGTTCATATCCAACATATCCCGGGGGACTGCCAATCAAGCGTGACACAGAATGTGGTTCCATATATTCACTCATATCAATTCGCGTCATTGCCGTGTCATCGTTGAACAAATATTCTGCCAATGCTTTGGCAACCTCGGTTTTACCAACGCCTGTGGGGCCTAAGAACATAAAACTGCCCGATGGACGGCGAGGATCAGATAAACCCGCACGGCTACGGCGAATCGCACGTGACACAACGCCCAGTGCATGGTCTTGGCCAACAACACGCTTGCGCAGTTCATCTTCAATGTTTAACAGTTTTGACTGTTCTTCAACACTAAGTCTGTCGGCGGGAACACCGGTCCATTTGCTGACGACCGATGCAATATGTTCTGGCAAAACAGTTTTATATTCACGCGATTCGGCATTCATCTTGGCAATTTCTTCTTCCAGTTCTGGAATCTTACCATATTGCAAGGCAGACGCTTTTTCATAGTCACCATTACGCATTGCAGTTGCAACCTCGGCCTTGGCCGCATCCAGTGCCGCCATCGCATCAGACAACCCACGCATTTTTTGCTGTTCTTCGCGCCAAGCGGCGGTCAGTGTTGCCGATTCGCTTTCCAGATCTGCGATTACTTTTTCCAAGTCTTTCAGACGTTTTTTCGATTCGTCATCTTTTTCTTTTTTCAGTGCCTGTTGTTCTATTTTCAACTGCATCAAATGACGGTCAACTTCGTCCAAATGTTCTGGCTTAGATGCGATTTCGATTCGCACACGGGCCGCCGCTTCGTCAATCAAGTCGATTGCTTTATCCGGCAAAAATCTGTCTGTGATATACCGATTCGATAATTTTACCGCCGACACCAGCGCACTGTCTGCGATTCGCACACCGTGGTGTCCTTCGTACTTTTCTTTTAAGCCACGCAAGATTGAAATCGTATCATCTACGGTTGGTTCGTCCACATAAACCGGCTGAAAACGACGTGCCAGAGCTGGGTCTTTTTCAATATACTGGCGATATTCATCCAGTGTTGTCGCCCCCAGACAGTGTAATTCCCCACGTGCCAACATAGGCTTCAACAGGTTGCCTGCATCCATACTGCCCTCGCCTTTGCCGGCACCAACCAGTGTGTGCAATTCATCAATAAATAAAACAATTTCGCCACTTGAATCTTTGACCGCTTTCAAGATTGCTTTCAAGCGACCTTCGAATTGACCGCGGTACATTGCGCCCGCCATCAATGCGCCCATATCCAGCGATAATAACTTTTTCTTTTGCAGATTTTCCGGCACATCACCCGATATAATTCGATTCGCCAGTCCTTCGATAATTGCAGTTTTACCAACCCCTGGATTTCCAATCAACACAGGGTTATTTTTCGTACGGCGTGTTAAAACCTGAACCGTGCGGCGAATTTCTTCTTCGCGCCCAATAACAGGGTCTAATTTTCCATCCGCAGCCAACTTAGTAAAGTCCGTTGTATAGCGTTCAATCGCCTGCTGTGGTGTTTCTTGCATTTCATCTGGATTCATTTTTGTATCCTTTTATTTGTCTTTTACCCCATATATAGTGCCAAAAATCCCCCTTTCAAGACACAGGAACGAATCCCCACCCTACTTGCACGACCAACAAAAAAGTACTATGCTGATAGTATACGGGGGTGAATATGTACACATTTTCAGATTCAGACATTGCACAAATTCAATCACATGACTTAACCATAGATACAGTCAACAAACAGTTATCTGATTTCCAAAGTGGATTCCCATATTCTGATATTGTTTCGGCTTGCGTTGTTGGCAATGGCGCATTTAATTATGACGACCAAATGGATAAATATATCGATTTATACGATGCAAATTGCGACAAGTATAAGATTATAAAGTTTGTACCCGCATCTGGGGCAGCAACCCGTATGTTCAAAGACCTGTTTGAGTTTTTATCCAGTGGCACAATTAACAAAACAACCCAAATCGTTCTGGACAACATCGAACAATTTGCCTTTTGGGATGATTTGAAGCGCATATTGCCAACCAATGCCACCAATGCTGACAAAATCAAATATTTGGTTGCCGAATGCGGCTTGAACTATGGCAATCAACCCAAAGGATTATTACAGTTTCACAAATACGACAACGAATGTCGCACCGCAGTTGCAGAACATTTAATCGAAGGCGCACTGTACGCACGCGCAAACGATATGGTGCGCATACACTTTACCGTATCGCCCGAACATATGGACGGTTTTCGTAAATTGCTGAACAAAATCGTGCCTGTATACGAACAAAAATTCAGGGTCAAATACGATATTTCTATGTCCGTACAAAAAGCACAGACCGATACAATCGCAGTCAATATGGACAATACCCCCTTCAGAAATGACGATGGCACATTATTGTTCCGTCCGGCGGGTCATGGTGCACTGATTGAAAACTTGAACGATATTGATGGCGATATTGTCTTTATCAAGAACATAGACAACATATGCCCAGATTGTATGCGTGACGATACTACAAAATACAAAAAACTGATTGGCGGAATCTTAATCGAAACCCAGTCCAAGATTTTCGAATATCTGCGTGCGCTGGATAATGGCACCGCAAATCTTGATGAAATCTCAGACTTTATCAAAAACACACTGCACATAACATTGCCGACCGCACCAACCGCCGACACGCTGCATGCGATACTAAATCGCCCAATTCGTATCTGTGGCATAATCAAAAATGCGGGTGCACCGGGTGGCGGTCCGTTCTTGGTACGTGATGACAATGGCGTGGTAAGCCCACAAATCGCAGAACCGGGGCAAATCGCACCCGAAAAAATATCTGTATTGCACGATGGCGAATTTTTCAGCCCAACAGATATCGCCTGTGCGGTTCGGGACTATACGGGTCGACCATTTAATTTATTAAATCACGTTGACGAAACCGCCGGCTTTATCAGCACTAAATCCAAGAACGGTCGCGACCTGCGGGCAATGGAACGCCCAGGTCTTTGGAATGGCGCAATGGCTGACTGGAACACAATATTTGTTGTGACACCCTCAACCACATTTACCCCGGCCAAGACGATTATTGATTTAATAACACCCGACCATTTAACAAAATAAGAAAAAAGTAAAAAGAATACTTGACTTTTCTGTATTTTTGTTATAAATTTAGGCACGCTATTAATCAAAGGTAGAGTATTATGCCACGTATATGTAAAGTTACAGGTAAGAAAACAGAAGTTGGGATGAACGTTTCCCACTCTGAACGTCATACAAAACGTACATTCTTGCCAAATCTGCAAAAATTAAAGTTCCACAGTGAAATTCTGGGTCGTGATTTTTCATTGCGCATTTCGACCGCTGGTCTGCGCACATTGACAAAGCACGGCGGTTTGGACGGCTATGTGATGTCTAAACCTGTTTCTCGCTTAACCGAAGATATGGCTGCGATTAAAAAAGCCATTGAAAAGAAAATGGGCAAAGCAGAAAAACCAGCAAAAAAACCAACACACAAAGCGAATCGCAGTGCACGTTTGGTAAAAAAAGTTGAAGCAAAGAAAGCCGCATAAATTTTGCGACTTTTGATGCCACGGCCCCGTGGCGGAATTGGTAGACGCGCTTGACTCAAAATCAAGTTCAGCAATGAGTGTCGGTTCGAGTCCGACCAGGGCCACCAGATAAATGAAAAATATCCCCCAGCGGGATATTTTTTATTTATATTGTAATTTCTGGCCGAGACATTATCACCCCAGAATTAAAATTCCCGCCTTGGATCCCGCAATTGCGGGAAATTCCTTGGCGGGATTTCTACATCGTTTTCTGTAAAAATGGCAATTCTGATATCAACAAACGCAAATTATTTGCTGCACTTAATGTCGGACAAATCTTCTTAGTCAGCAAAGCACACGCAACATCATATTTTAGACGCAACGCATCCATTGCCGACATATCATCATAAAAATGTTCAAGCGCATATCGTGTCTGGGGAATCAGTTTAATATCAACAAACGTTTTTCCGTCAATTTTATAAGAATAGGCCTTGCTAACACGCGCAATACTGTTATCTGTATATAACTTGAATGTGTCACCAATTTGAAAGCGTGGTTCTAAACGATGGACATAAACTGCATTCCATTTTGGCATTGCCGCCTTGTTTAGCCCTTTTAAATCCAGCGTTTGATGCAAATCGTCATCTTGGGGGCGCACACTTTTTACAATATACTTTTCCATTCTATTTCTGCCTTTTATTTAGTTCATCCAACAATGTTGCAAAACAGCTGTTATAACTAGGATAACGCTTGCGATAATATTCAGCAAACCCACGCAACACTGCCGTCCCGTATGGCGCGCTCTGTATCTTGTTAAATACATAAGCCTGACGTTCATCCGGAGACAGCCCCGCTAACTCACGACGAGTTCTTTCATTTGCCCGAACAATAGTTTCTTTTGATATATGCATACAAGAATTATAATACTAGCCACCAAAAACACAATAAAAATCCCCCAAACG
>JAZQTD010000003.1:0-44649 GCA_045630455.1 Candidatus Enterousia sp.
AAAAAAGGATTGTTGACATTATGTAATACACGGGTCGTTGAATCAAATGAATTTAACTATACATATCATGATACGGGTAATGTTGTATTAAATGCCGAACAATCTGCGGCCGCAAACGCAATTGCACACAGTATAGAGCAGGGCGGTTTTTCCGTTCATTTGTTGGATGGAATCACGGGCAGCGGTAAAACCCAGGTATATTTTGATTCTGTATTGCGTGCATATAATGCGGGAAAATCTGTATTGTTGATGATGCCTGAAATTGCATTGACCGCGCAATTTATGTCACGATTTGAAAATCGGTTTGGTGCGCCACCTGTTGTCTGGCACAGTAATTTAACCGCCGCCCGCCGCCGTGAAATCTGGCGCGGGGTTATGAACGGTAAAATCAAGATGGTTGTCGGCACGCGCAGTGCACTGTTTTTACCGTGGCAAGATTTGGGGCTGATTGTTATTGACGAAGAACACGACCCCTCATACAAGCAGGAAGATATGGGCAACTATCATGCACGTGATATGGCGGTGCTGCGCGCTAATATTGCCAAGATTCCTGTAGTGCTGGCCAGTGCAACACCGGCGGCTGAGACACTTGAAAATGTGAATCTGGGCAAATATACGCAATTAAAATTGACGTCCCGTTTTGGTGGCGCGCAATTGCCAGAAATCAAGATGATTGATCTGCGTGAAAATCGGCCTGAGCCGTATACGGTCGGTGACGCGGAACAGACTGGATTTTTATCCGCGCCACTGTGCGATGCGCTGCGTGAAACACTTGGGGCAGGGCACCAGGCAATGTTGTTTATAAACCGCCGTGGTTTTGCGCCAATTGTTCAATGTAAAAAGTGTGGCTGGAATGCCCAGTGTCCTGATTGCAGTGTGGGGATGACATATCATAAACGAATTGGAAAATTGCTGTGCCATATGTGTGGGCGCACAATGCCACTGATGAAAAAATGTCCCGTCTGTGACACAGATGTATCAATGCGTGGGGTGGGGTTGGAAAAAATCCAAGAAGAAGTAAATATAAAATTCCCAACTGCAAAAACGGCATTGGTATCCAGTGATACGATTATGTCACGTCAAAGTCTGGAGCGTTTAGTCACGCAAATGGAAAACGGCGAAATAGACGTTGTTATTGGTACGCAGATATTAGCCAAGGGGCATCATTTTCCGAACCTGACATTGGTTGGTGTGGTTGATGCAGATATGGGACTGTTTGGCACAGATTTTCGTGCCGGCGAACATACTTTCCAGCAATTATTTCAGGTCGCCGGTCGTGCCGGTCGTGGCGAACACCCTGGCACTGTATTAATGCAAACGTATCAGCCAGAGCATCCTGTCCTGACTGCGATTTGTGCGGGTGACCGTGATGCGTTTATGAATTCAGATATGGCGGCACGCCGTGTGGCGCAAATGCCACCATACGGTCAATTAATCGCGATTATTATAGAGGGACAACGGGAATCTGTCTTGACCCAGTTTTGTTCGGATTTGGCAGCGCGCGCGCCAGTTTTGTACGGTGCGAAAATTATGGGACCTATCACTGCCCAGGTTTATCAGATTCGCAATTGGTATCGTATGCGATTCTTGGTCGCAGGGGGCAAGACCGCAAACTTGCAACCGATTGTTGCGAAATGGATTTCTTCTGTCAAAATGCCGTCAAACATTCGTGTGAAAATAGACGTAAATCCAATTAATTTTATGTAATCAGTCCTATTGGCTTTCGGGCGCGTGTCGCGTATAATTTTTCTATAAACCAAAGGGGAAAATTATGGGCGAATTTTTAATAGTTTTTGGAATAATGTTTTTATTGGGGCTGACACTGGTTGGAATTTTAATGATTCCAATTGCAATTGCAAATGCGCGTGGTATTTGCGGCGGTGAAAAGACAACGATTACAATTTTATCTTGGATGGGTATATTTTTTGGTATTACGTGGATAGTTGCGATGGTGCTTGCACTGGTGTGGCGAGGCGAGTGCGGTATGCGTGAAACGAATTTAGATAAACTAGAAAAATTATCACGCCTTTATAAAAACAAATCCATTACTCGCGAAGAGTATAATGAAATAAAATCGCGATTATTATCGCGAGAATAAAAAAAATCCCCCGTTCGGGGGATTTCTTTATTCGTGTGCGATTGCGCTCACTGGGCAAATTGATGCGCACGTGCCACATGAAATGCACTTAGACGGGTCGATTACACATTTGCCATCGGCGCCAACAGATATTGCGCCCACTGGACACATTCCCATACAACTGTGACAGCCGATACATTTACTTGGGTCAATTTTATAAGCCATTTTTTATACCTTTTATTTTTGTATTATTCACGGTTAAACAAACTTAACAAATATTGGAACATTGCAATGAACGATATATACAGATGCAACGCGCCCAATACAGCCATCTGGTTTTTCTGAGTATCATCACTAATATAGTTGTATGCATTCTTTAATGTTTGCATATCATAGGCTGTGAACAGTGCGAATATCAGAACGCCAATCAGACTGACGACGGTTGAAAAACCTGCGCCCAATGGCACAAACATAGAAATTACACCAACCAAGATTAAGCCAATCATCCCGATGAACAAGAACACGCCCAAGAATGACAGGTCTTTGATTGTCTTGTATCCAAACAGTGCCATACACGCAAACATCAGCGCAGCAACACCAAACGCCCAAATAATAGATACCGGATTAACAGCCAAAGAATACCAAATCAGTGGTGTCATTGTCACACCAATCAGTATTGCGTACAATGCCAGCAACCATGCCGCTGAAGAAGGTTTCATATGGAACACGCGAACCTGGGCCCAAATGGACAGTGCCAATCCACCAAACAGCAGTACATAGTATGTCGCTGAAAATCCCGACAATGTCGCGTTAAATAAATGCAAGACTGCGCCTGTTGATATTGTCAAAAATGCCGCCACCCCCGTCAGGGCAACCGCACCAAACATCAGTGCGAATATACGCTTCAGATATCCTTCGATTCCGGTGGCTTTCGTCTCGCTACGCGTCACGCGCCGTGCGGTGGTATCTGTGATTTTAGATTTTTTTGTAACCATAACTTTCTCCTTGTTGTATGATGAATATATAATATAATGTGATTGTTATTTCAAGATGAAAAGGAACTTTTATGTCAGCGTTTACAATCACTCAGATAAATCCTGTTGCTTTCTCGGTCTTTGGGCTGGATGTACGCTGGTATGCGCTGGCGTATGTTGTTGGTTTTATTCTGGGGTATTGGCTGTTCAAGCAATTAATGCATCGTTCTGGCAGTGGACTGGACATCTCTAACAAAAAAATGGATGATTTGCTGACTGCGGTAATTCTTGGGGTTGTGTTGGGTGGCCGGTTGGGGTATGTGCTATTTTATAATCTTGGATATTTTTTGTCATACCCGCTGGAAATTTTTGCTGTGTGGCATGGTGGAATGAGCTTTCATGGTGGACTGATAGGGGCGATTGCTGCAACTTTTTGGTTTGGACATAAAAATCAGATAAATTCGTGGCGTATCCTAGATTTAATGGCGGTTGTAGCACCGATTGGACTGTTCTTTGGTCGAATTGCGAACTTTGTTAATATGGAACTGATGGGGTATCCTACAGCTGTGCCTTGGGCGGTTGAGTTTGTAGACAACAGCGGGAATGTTTTGATCCCTGCATCGCACCCCAGTCCGATTTACGAAGCTCTAACCGAAGGTGTATTGTTATTTACTCTGATGTATTGCCTGTATAAATGGACGGGCTTGCGCAGTAAGCCTGGGGCATTGGCGGGGATAATGGGTATGGGCTATGCGGTTGCACGTATATTCTGTGAACAATTTCGGATACCTGATGCACAAGTCGGATTCTTGGCGGGTGATTGGCTAACGATGGGTATGACGTTGTCGATTGCGATGTTTTTTTGTGGTTTTGCGATTTTTATGTTTGCGTTTCGCAAAAAATAATGTACAATACGCCCCGTTGACCATAAAATGGGAAACAAAGTTTAGGATGGTTGGCAGAGCGGTCGAATGCGGCGGTCTTGAAAACCGTTGTGGGGGCAACCCCACCGGGGGTTCGAATCCCTCACCATCCGCCATAAAAATTAAATCGGCTTTGTGCCGATTTTATTTTTATGTTGCGACGGTTGGAAAAGCCCCCCCCGAGCTAGCAATGTAGTTGCGTGGGGTTCGCCACGCAGGTGTTGGAAATTACAATTCCGCGCTTCCGCCAGTAATAAAAAACCTTGTAGGTTTTTTGCTTTACAATTCTTATAAATATGATACTCTGTGACAGGTGGTATAGATTCCACATCAAAACAACTTCAGACTTTATCGAAAAAAATCATGCGCATTACTTGCTTTGTGCGATGTTTTGTGCGTGAAATAGCAAAAAGGATATAAAATGACAGGTAAAATTTTTGCAGCATTGCGTTTTGCAACCAATGCCCACAGTGGTCAGTTTAGAAAAGGTACAAGCGTACCATACATAGTGCATCCTGTTACAGTCATGCAGCATTTAATAAATCATGGCGCCAGCGCAGATGCGATTGCTGCTGGGATATTACATGATAGCCTAGAAGATACCGCCACAACAGAAAGCGAGTTACGTCATAATTTTGGTGACAGGATTGCAGATTTGGTTATTGGTGCATCTGAATCAGACAAGTCACTATCGTGGGAGAAACGAAAACAACACACATTGTCTACACTTGCTTTAACAGAAGATATGGAACAATTGATGGTGATTTGTGCTGATAAACTAAGTAATATATCCAGCATAGCTTCGGATTTAGAGCGTTGTGGTGATATAATCTGGACGCGCTTTAATCGTGGATATGAACAGCAAAAGTGGTATTATTGTAGTATCGCAGAAATTTTTTCAAAGCACATAGACCGGTCGCCTATATTTTCTGAATATATTGAAATGACCCGCAATGTTTTCAATAAATAAAACCGTACGATTCATTGCTGGAATCGAACGGCTATCTATCGTGGCTCGGTGCAGCTTGTTCGTACCGGTACGAAATCCAACAGAATTCGAACGATTGGGTAAAATTGCAGGAATATTTATGAAGAATTGGTTGACTACAACATCGGGTGCTTTAAGGTTAGATCACAGTAAAAAGGTGCTAAACAGCACCTTTCTTAATTTTGTAATCCAGATATACCATCAGTACATAGTTTGGCATAGATCGGTTTATCAAGGTCATACGATTTTATCAGTGTGTTAGGTGTTTGACTGCACCACAGGTCATGATAAGAAACAATGCTATTTTTTATCGTTTTTATCAGGCCGCTGGGTAGTTCGTTACGGCCTATGCACGAAGACAGGTAAACAAAACATTCGTCGTTGTCGGCCAAGTTTTCGCATGCTAGGATACGAGCATAAACATTAAGGGTTAAATCTGCTTTACTAGCGTCCTTTGTCCATGGAGAGCCGCCACCAATCGGACAAGCGGTAGAATAAAAATCACAAGCCAATTTTCGCCCTGTAATGCCACAGTCTGCTATGGAACCATGGTATGTATACCGTCCGGTACCATTTATAATGATATGCGCTGGCTTTTCGCCTAGGACAGAAATCACAAAGTCGGTAAGATCTTCGTCCTGTAACATCGGGATTGCCACAATAGCCGTTTCTATCTTATTGTCATTTAATGTGATTTGGGTCTTTATATCAATGCCCAGATTATCAGATGTGCGAGCCCTTTCATATAGGGCTTTGTTTAGCTTTCTTGCTAGGAATAATTCCCTATTTATCTTACCTTCGCCTTGGCAAGCATAGCCAACAAACACCCCTTGATCGCCCCAGCCGTCATGATCAACACCTTGAGCAATATCGGCAGATTGTACACCGATCATGTTAATAACTTTGATCTGCGCTGGGTCAATGGCAAACTTGCCCCATATGGACGTATAACGTTCGTCGTATCCTATTTCGGATAAGGCATTCTTAACGTGGCTGGTCAAGTCGCCTAGTAGGGCAGAGGTAGTAACTTCGCCACCAAGGATAACTGTATTATCCTTGATCATGACTTCAACGGCATATCTTGCGTTGGTATCTTGCTCGATCATTCGGTCCAATATGTAGCTGGAAATATAATCGGCTGTTTTATCAGGATGTCCAATTGACACCGCTTCTGCTGTTCTTTGCATGTTTTACTCCTTTGGTTTTTTGCATTAGAACCAAAGGTGGATTGCGGCGTTGCACCACGCATAATGCACGTTAAAAAAACGGAAAATAAGCATATAACAACTCCTTGTTTAGTCCATTTATAAGGCAGGACAAGTCAGGTTAAATCCACCTTTATGATTAATATTATAATACGGCCCGAATTATTATTCAAGAATTTATTAGAAAATACAGATGAATTCCGTATGTAAATATATGTTTTTATAACGCATCTAGGGGTATATTTACGACCTTTGGTATGTTTTTGTTAAAAAAAGTGATTGGTAAAAAAATATTAAAAAATCCGCAGAAATATGCGGAAATCTTGGCTCGGCGCGGCTTGTTCATACCGGCACGAAAATCCAACAGAATTCGTAGCTTTGACCAGATTTTTATATGCGGGGGCGCGGGGATATATGACTATGCGTTGAGTCACGACCTGATAGATATATTTTATCTGACAAGGGTTGATATCCCTGCCCTGGCGGGCCAGATTAAAGAAACCCCAGACAGATACACATACTTTCCAAAGTATTTGGGCACATTTTTTTCACCAGACAGGTGGCAATCAAAAAAAATCATATATCCGGCCGACATTTTACCAATTGAAAAGTCGCCAATTCAGACAACCTTCTATAAATTTACACGAACCAGATAGAAATAAACATGGACTTTCGTGGTGACATATACTATGTTTGGCATATCAATTAAGGGAAAAAGACCATGACACAACAAGAACAATTGAATCTATTAAAGAAGGTGACCGGCACAGAATTTGCTTTTGTGTCGGCAAAAAACAGTCCTTGGGGTGTAAAATACTATGAGCATAAATGCGCGACCGATGAAGAATATCAAGAAATCGCAGGCAAATTAAATGAAGATGACAATATTGTGTACACCTGTCCCAGCGATGTGAACGAGCCGCCATCCATCATAATACTGGAAGACGAATTGTCACGCAATCGCGTTCATTCTATACGCGAACACGGCCAAACACTGGATGCATTTAAATTACCAGGCAAAATTAATGGAAATGATATTTTTCTGGAGGCCTTAAAGACAAACGACGGAAAATCCGCTCCAATCGTTGACTATCATCAACGCGCGGTCGCGGTTGTTAACATAAATGGCAAAAGATTACCATTCTATGTGTCATCCGGACTGTCTGGGAAAGAACAGGAATTTGGCATCCTATCAGGGAAATGGTACCCCCTGCAGGGGATATCTGAATCAGGTTGGCTGAATAAAATGAGTGATATGATGCATAATCCGTACCCAGAATTGGACGAAGTATGCAATTTTCTGAACAAAAAATTCCCGGCTACAGAAATGAAAAAACAGGCGATGGAACGAACCTTGCCAATCGCGGACTTTAATGCCCTGCGCACGGTGGCAAACAGCAGTTTTCCAGAAGGTACGCCCTTTAATGAACACGGCCACTATCAACATGCAAGAAATCATCATATTTACCTGCCCAAGGTTATACGCGCATGGCGCAACAAGGAAACGAACACCCTGGACACAAGTGATAATTTCCTGGCCAATCCTAGCAAGAAAATTATTGAAGATTTTCAAAAGAAAGATTTGTGGGTGGAAATATCATTAGAAGGTAACAATGTATGGTTTTCGCCTGTTGGCGGATATAACACCCCAGAAACCCAAGATGAAATCAAACGCGAATTAAATAAACACGGTGTCAATATTTGGCAAACAATTACACAAAAAGAACGCCCGGGTTTTGGAACATCTGCGAAAAATGTTATTTACGAAATAAACGAATTTGAAAAACGAAAAAGGATGCAAAAACAACAGGCGCAACAACTGGCACAGCAGCAGGCGCAACAACACAAAAAAGAGACACCCCCACAAGAAATAGACTTGGCAGAAAAATTCCGCAATGGCGCACAAAAACTGGAACAAAAAGCAAACATTTGGTTTAAACGGATACTGAACAAATTGTCTAATAATACAAATGATTAGATATTATAAATAAAACCGCCCTTTTTATGGGCGGTGTAAAATGTGGCTCGGGTGTATAAGCTTCAGTCGTACGAGAGATGTCTTAGATTTACTTAGCCTTGGTAGCAATATTCAAAAAATCCTTAGACGTATACAAGCATAAAACATATCTACAGCTTTACGCCAATCCACTTAACTACACCACTGTCATAAAGTCCGCTCCAACTTTTTTTCT
The DNA here is from genome assembly GCA_045630455.1 of Candidatus Enterousia sp. GTDB lineage: Bacteria > Pseudomonadota > Alphaproteobacteria > Rs-D84 > Rs-D84 > Enterousia. The sequence goes on from JAZQTD010000003.1 coordinate 8,360, forward strand.
TTCCATGCAGCGGTATAACCAGATACCCCAGAACAGAATACCAGCGCCCCATATGCTCATCCTCATACCGCCTACCAAATATACCACATACCACACTAGGATGCCGGATATGCAATCATACTAAAAAAGCAGTTTTTACATTAGCCCTTTGCGCGTGGAGTGATTTTTTAAACAGTCAAAACCAGTAATGGGGATGTTTATTTGATTAAAACATTGCCTACTCCGGGATTAAACGGTGCAAAACCTCGGAACAAAAATTAAATAAGTTCTTGTATTTAATATAAAAGGGTTGTTTTTTATTTTTCGAAAAGAATAAAAAAATCATCTATACAATAAAACATTAGAAATAAAAAATGGACATAACTGGAAACAAATCATCAAATGCAATATTATATTTTTTTATTTGCAGAACAATGTGCAAGAATGTCACTTGATTTTATTCCTGGGCGGGTATATTATAACTGGGTATTACATACAAACGAAAGGAATTCCAATGAAAAAGACAATTTTAACAACATTTGCGATTTTGGGCCTGGCGGCGTGCAGTTCATCATTCCAGGATAACAAGACCCAGCGTCAAACGATTCTGAAATCAAAATTCAACCAAGATTTGCCCCAGTGGGTGCTGGACAGCGCTGACAGCAGAATCGTAGAAGAGGGCAACAAAACATATTTTGTATCTGAAATCGTTCGCAGTGAAAAAAGCGACAACACGGTTCAGTTGGAACGTGCGGCAACATTGGATGCGTCTGTCCAGTTGGCGGCAATGGCGGCCCAGCAGATTAACGCAGTTGTCCAGTTAAGTGAAACCAGCGAATCTGTCAAAGACGCAACATCTTCGATAAAAGCGGTCAGTGAAACCAGTGTACGCATTTCGACGGTTGTTCCAACATCCACATATTGGCAGTTGATTGAATACGCCGATGGCCAGCGTGAATATCGTGCCTATGCCAAGGTTCGTGTCAACGCCCAGGAAATTGCGAATGCGATGGCGACGGCGTTTGTATCTGCGAACCCAAAGTTGGATTCCACTACATCACGTAAAATAGTTGAACAGTCTGTTGATAATATGAACCTGGGCGATGTTCAGCCAAATGAAAAAATATTCTAAGATATTATCAGGCACAATTGTTTGTATTTTTGGGCTGACATATATTTCTGTGTCGGCCCATGGTGCCGTTTGTGATTGGGCAAAAAAGACGCCCGCTGACACATCCGAATACAAATATTTTGTTGCGCGTGCTTTTTCCGATAAATCGCGTTCGGACGCAATGCGTCGTGCCGAAGATGACATCACGCAACAGGTTTGTAATATCCTGGGGACATACGTCAGCACCGCATCTGATTCATACGAATCCGAAAGTGTTTCAGATTCAACCAGTTCCAGTGCGCAACGCAGTCGTTGTCTGGGGATATACAAACAAAACTTTGAAAAAATCGAAACAGACGACGGTCGCGTTGAAGGCGAATATGTTGCCTGTATTAAATACAAATACGCCAAGGCCAATATGCGCCAGGAACAACAGCGTATAAATAAAGAAGGTACCGCCGCGGGCAGCTTGGCCTTGAATGAATACGTTGGTCAAATTGAATGTGCGGGTCATCCATTACAGGTTAAATCGACACCTGCGGGGGCATATGTGTCGATTGACGATTTGCCTGAATACAGTGGTGTTACCCCATTGCGTTTTGGCAATGTGTGCAATGGCTCGCATAAAATGACAATAACATTGCCGCACTATAACACGGTGACAAAATCCATCGGCACCAAGACCAAGGAAGTCCATGAAAAAATGGTGCGTTCCACAGTGCCCGTAAAAATCAGCACCAATATCGGCAAATCCACAATCACAGTTAATGATTCTGATGGTTTTAAATTAAAAAGTGGTTCTGAACCATTGACCTATAAATTTTTATCCGGGGTAAAATATTCCATTGCGGCATCTAATCCTGGTGCCAATACGGTGACGACCACAAACACATTCGATAAAAATTCGGATAAAAGTTTGGAAATAAAAATGTCATATTTGCCGGGGGCGATTGACTTTACTGTTTTTAAAAAGCGCAATCCAGGCGTCAAAATCTATGTTGACGGCACCCAGGTTAAAAAGGACAAGACTGGCCAACTGAAACCTAACGAACGCTATTCCATTCGCTTTACCAAGGCGGGTTACCACGACATCAAAGATTCTGTATATATCAAGCCCAAACAAACTGTCGCATACAAATCTGATGTTTTAGATTTCAAAACGGACGAATTCTTTTTCACCAAATACGAAACATTGAACGAGCCATCGTGGCTGTGGCTGGGTGCGGGATATAACACCGCCATCTACAGCGCAAATGGTCTGACGATGCCGCTGCGTTCGGTTGGACTGACGGGGCATGCATTTATGGGTCGCTATTTTAGTTTTGATGCATCCATATCATTTGGCCGTAATTCGTTTGAAACATCATATGGCGATTCCACTTGGCGTGATTCAATTGGGAATTCTGGTGCGGCCAATTTGTTTCCAAATTATGATATGTACGCGCGATTTGGGGTTAAACAGTCATATACCAATATCTATGCGGGGCTGTCGTGGTATCCGCGCCCACGTTTTTTGTTGTCACCATTTTTATCAATCGGATACGGCCAGTTTTTGCCAATATCGTACAAAGTTATCGATTTAGATTCAAACTTTATGACCGATGACGACCTTCGGGGAATGTCTGAATTTAATTCTGGCTATGTTGCGGCGTCTGCTGGGGTTCAGTTCTTAGGAATCTTTCGGTTGACTGGGACATATTCATCAATATATCGCGGCGTATCAATGGGCATCGTCGTGCCGTACCAGTTTTAAAGTTTTTTGGGGGTAAGGAAAATGAACAAAAAAATATACTTGTTAGTAATTTTGGCTTTATGCGGGTGCAGCACATCCGCCACATTGGAACTGTCTGATTTGCCAAATCCTGTGTATATTGACACGGATAGCGGCGAAACAACCGTTCCGCCACATACCGAAGGTAACCCGGCAGACGCAATCCCTTATTCTGATTTGATTACGATGATAAGCGAATCTGGCTATTCCCCATACATAGTATCAAAGGTGAATTATGGAACTGATTACTTGGAAGAACCGCGTATAGATATTACATCCAACAATATAAATTTCCGTGCGTGGAGTTCGTATGATTACCCATATGTCACGTACTTTGGCAATCGTTTTACCCGAAATGAACACGGTTTTGCGGAACAAACATCGGGACGAATTCCAGCAAGCTACTCGTCAGACGACGATTATATCGCAACTAAATTGGTTTTGGGTGGCGGCGCGACGGGGCTGAAATACACCGATTTTGGATATTGGATTGGTGTATCTGAAAACCCATATACAAATCCGCGCTATATCGCATTCACTATGCAGGGCGGCGGTCATCAATCATATGTATCGTCTGATGTTTATGCGACGTACACTGGGCGTGCGGCGGCGGTTGCATATAATAACACAATCCCGGGTTCCGCACGCGAACTGGGTGGTGATGCGATATTGGCTGTGTCATCATCGGGGTCAAATTTGGTGCTTAATTTTGATGATTACTATAAATTTACCATTGATTCGCCTTATTATTATGGTGGCGGCATCACATCTGTCAAGGTTGAAGGCACCAACACCAACGGTGGGCCAGAATTTACATCCTGTACATCTGGTTGCAATGCATATGGCGATATAGATTACTATGGCGATTATCGTGCCGAAGAAGCCATCGGCACATACCGATATATTGACGGCGCTAACACATTGGTTGGATCATTCGGGGCAAAGCGTGATTAAGACTGTACTGTTATCTTGGCTGGTTGCGATATTGTGTGCCACACCTGTGTTCGCCAATGAAGCATTTGATATCCAGCGCGCCAAAAAGGACGCCATTATTTCCCAAATACGTGACCGCAATGATATGGTGCGCGCAATCAAGAACCTGTCACCCGCAGACCAAGAACGTGATTTATGCCTGGCATTAAACATATATTTCGAGGTTCGCAACTGTACCCTGACAGAATCAATTGCGTCATCTTACACTGTTCTTAACCGATACTATGACAACGACATTCCTGGATTAAAAAATACAAAAACATCTTTGTGTGCGGTGGTTTTTGCGCCAAAGCAGTATTCTTGGACGAACGATGATGTTATTCCATATCCTGCGAATAAAAAACTGTGGCGCATCGCGCAAAGTGTTTCATACACAATCTTGAACAACCCCAGATACTATAACGACCACGCAAAACAGTTCGCGATGAAGCATTACATCACCCGCGCATTAAACGATTCCCCAAATGCGCCGAAATGGTCAAAGTCTGCCACGTTTAAAATCCAGTTTGATAATGGCAGTCACGTTTATATGTATATGCAGCCGCTGCCGTGGTACAAAAGCAAACATATAATTGCATCACGTCTGAAGCGGTTGATTACTAATGATGCAGACGAAATAAACAAATTAATAACTGTGGGTGAATAATGTGGCGCATAACTGGTTTATTAATTTGCGCATTATTATCAATGCCCGCACAGGCCAATGAAACGCAACAAAAACTGTCAGATGCGGAAATTTTTAACATTGCAACCCAAATAGACCTGGGTGGTGATGGCAAGACTGCAGACACCATTTACTATAACCTGTTGGCCAGTTCTGATGGAGATGCCCGCAATAACTCTGCGTTTGTTCTGGCGCAAAAGGCTGTTGCCGAAGAACGTTTTTCAGATGCGGTGCTTTATTTTCGTTGGATGTTGCAGAATAATCCTGACCTGCCGCGTGTACATTTTGATTTGGCTTTATGTTATATGAAACTGGGGTATTGGCAGTATGCCGATAGACATCTGCGTATGGCAATGGCTGCCCCTGATTTGCCATCTGATATGGTAGCGTTGATGCAGACATATCAGCACCTGATACGCCAGAATAAAAATTGGGGTGTGTCGTTCAATTTTGGTGCCGCCCCCAGCAGCAATGTGAACAATGCTGTCGGCGGTACAGAATGTATTAACACGCCATATGGCATATTGTGTCGCGACCTGAACGATCCAGAATCTGCGGTCGGTTATAATTTCGCATTGGGTGGGCACTACGAATTTCGTCTGTCTGATGATTGGCGCCTTAAAACCGAAGGCAATATTTATACCAATGTGTATAATTTGCATGAATACGATGATTTATATTTATCATTTGCGACTGGGCCGCGTTATATCTGGGATCGTGGTGATATATGGTTTGCTGCGACCGCCAATCGTCGTTGGTACGGCTGGGACGAATACAGTTGGGCATTGGGTGCAAAACTGGACATAAACTATGATTTTACACGTCGTATGTCTGGGGCGCTGTATCTGGGCTATAACAACAATGTATATGATGAATTTGATGAATTTTTGTCTGGCGACACATATTCTGCGTATGCTCGGCTTGTCTACAGCCTGACACCGCGCACATATATTACACTAAGAACAGGCATTGCACGCGAAGACGCCACTGATGCGGCCTATTCATACTGGTCTCCCAGCATTGCGCTGGGAATTGGCTTTGATTTGCCGTATGATTTTCACATCTATCTTGAACCGTCTGTTTATTTGTCGTGGTATGATTCAGCTCGTCTGGTGGTGAATGATGGTGTGTTCGCGCAAACAACTGAACGCAATTTTACAGGTCGCTATTCTGTGTCCGTATCTAACAACAAATTCAACATACGTGGATTTCTTCCTGCGTTTGTATTCAGTTATGCGCGTCGTGATTCAAATATTTGGCAACGAGAATTTGATAAATTTACCGTTGAATTTACCGTGCGCCAGTGTTTCTAGTCATTTGCATCTCGTGGTTTCATCAGGCCAGAACGACATAATTGTGCAAACTCTGGCTTGTTTAGTCCGAACATTTCAATCAGTTTATGTGGCGCGATATTGTATTTTATTTCGTGTGTTTGTCGCTAGTTTCTGTTTTTGACATTCAAGTCGATATCAGAAGCTGGAAGACAAATGAAAATAAGTTCGGGAAATATTGGTTCCGTATGCAGGGGGCATAGACCTTATGCTGGCGGGTACAAATGGGAGTACGCTGATGAGAAAATTTCAAAAAAGTATAAAAAAATGAATAAACAATTAGATTTAGATCTGACCGAATAGGCAAAGCGGACTCGAATTAAGAAAAAGGTTAGATTTCTAACCTTTTTTATTATGCGGTTCGATAATGCCCGAAAAACAGCCCGTTTTACAACCAATATTATCGAACTGTGAAAATCCTTGGAAAACCAAACAAAAACCGCCCTTTTTAAGGACGGTGTAAAATGTGGCTCGGGCAACTGGACTCGAACCAGTGACATACGGATTAACAGTACCCCGGATTCAAATGGTGATAAAATTAGCAATTTGGTGCGGATTTCTGCATGTTCTGGCAGATTAAAAAATGCAAAAAAATCGCACTTTTTTTGACTGCTGTGTAGCGAGTGTGTAAAACACAGAACAGTCTAAAAGGTATCTATTTCCATCTATATCCGGTTTTATACAGGTTTGCAAGGAAAAGCCCGTGTAGATCATATGTAAAGAATTTCTCTTTGTTTGCAGTGGAGGACAACATACAAGGAAAAGTAGCGAATTTGAAATTTTCTCTGCGTCAAATTTGGTCTAAAAACAATAAACTTGAGTCACTTTTTTTGCAAAGTAGAATTTTTTATGGTAAAATCATAATTATTATACTTGCACGGATCCGGAACGGGTGGTATAAGTAGTCAAAAGAGTGGAAGAAATATGAAAAAAGTCGGAAAAAAGTACACAGCCGATATGACGGCTGGGTCATTGCTAACGTATGAAACCAGGATAGTTGCTGGGTTGTTAGTCGAGGGTAATGATTTCAAGCAGATCCGACAAATGGTTGAAAAACAGAATGTTTTGCAAAAACGTAGCATTGAAGCGGCAAAGCGTATGTTTTCACTTATTAAAAACCGTCTAGATGAATTTGACGAAGAATTTTTCAAACTTATTTACTATGCCGATGCCGATACAGCAAAACAAGCAATCTTGGTTGCAACAATAAACAATAGCCTAATTATGGAGGAGTTTATGTTGACGATGGTACGTGAAAAATACCTGACGGGCGATAAAAAACTTACTAATGTGGCATGGAATAGATTTATAGATAACTCAAAGTTGGGTAATCCAGACTTTCCAAAATGGTCAGAACAAACATTTCAAAAGATTGGTAATTGCATCTATAGGTCTCTGAATGAGGCGGGATTTTTGTCAGATGAAAATGAATTGCAGGGTGTGTATGTATCCAGAGAACTAAAATCATATCTAGAAAACAAAAACAAACATCAGCTGCTAAGATGCTTGGAGGTATCGTTATGAGCTGCGATATAGAATTAGACTTTCAGCAAATTCTGCATAGGATTGGGAAACCAGGCTTTTTTTCTCAAACTGGCCGAGGCAATGACCTTGCTTTTTACATCTATGATTATGATCCAGCGGCAGAACTGCTTGTTCGAGAAGAGACAAAATGGCTGATTGATGCTATACAAAGTCGTCTGGGGCGTGTTGTTATCCAGGTAGACGTTCTGGACCTGATGATTGAGACATTACGTAAATATGGCTTTTTGGAACGGGCCTATGAAATGCAGAAACAGATGTCGCAGGAAGATTTTTTTAACGAGCTGAACGGTGTTTTGGGGCCAGATAAGATAGCAGAATACATTCAAGAAAAAGTAAAACAGGCAACGTCTAAACCAGATATGGTTATTATAACCGGAATAGGAAAGTCATATCCGATAGCACGGGCGCATGGGATTCTGAATAACCTGCATTCAAAATTGGATGATTTGCCAGTGATAATGTTTTACCCGGGGGTATACGATAAGGCATCGCTGAGTCTTTTTAATGAATTTAATGAAAACAATTATTATCGAGCATTCAAAATGCTAGATTAACCAAAGAGAGCAACAATGAAAATACAAAATATCTTCGATAGAGATGTAACCAGAAATATCAACGGTGTTATCAAAGCTGATCAGGTTGATGAAGTAAGTCGCTGGGTTGAACTGGATGAGTATGTTGTAACAAAAGAAATTCAAGGTTGCTTGGATCAATTTTTTAATGGATTCAATAATACGACAAACAAGGACTGTTGCGGCGTATGGATTCGTGGTTTCTTTGGTAGCGGTAAGTCGCATTTAATTAAGATCCTGTCATACCTGTTTGAAAACAAACCGGTGAGCAAGGATGGGCAGACTAAGACTCCTTTGCAGTTCTTTTCTGAAAAGATTGAAGATGGTATCCTGATGGGCGAAATAACAAAGGCGGTTCAAAATACGGATACAGATGTGATCCTATTTAATATCGACAATGTTGCAAACCAATTTGACAATAGGATGTTGTCGGCATTCCAAAGTGTATTTGATGAAAAAATGGGATTCTGCAAAAAATATGCATATATTGCTGACATTGAGAGATTCCTATCTATGCAAGGTAAGTTTGATAACTTCGTTCAGAACCTAAAACTGGCCGGACAAGATTGGTATACTATGCGAGATTTAGGTATCGAATTTTATGCAAAAGAAATCGATGCTGCGCTGGGGGCAACATTAGGAGTAACAGCCGAAGAGGCAAACAAGATAAGAACAGAACGTAAAAGCAATTATGCCCTGTCGGTTGAAAGTTTTGTAGATGGCGTTGAACAATATCTTAAATCTAATCCAAAGAAACGTATTGTATTCTTTGTTGACGAAATAAGCCAGTTTATAGGCACAGACAACTCTAAGATGTTGAATTTGCAATCGATTGCAGAGGGCTTGGCATCACGATGCAAGGGGCGTGCCTGGTTGGTTGTGACTGCACAGGAGGCAATTGATTCTGTATTTGAAGAGGGAAAAGGCGCAGAGTTCTCTAAGATTGTTGCTCGCTTTGGTATTAAGATATCGTTGTCTTCGTCAAATGTCGATGAAGTTATTCGCCAAAGATTATTGAAGAAAGTACCAAATGCCATAACAGAGCTTTCAGCTTTATATGATAATATGGGGATTACTATCAGTAATCAAACAATTTTCTCTGATATAGCAAAGACATATAGTTCTATTTCCTCTAAGGATGATTTTGTGGCTTGCTATCCATTCTTGCCTTACCAATTCTCGTTGGTACAAAAGATATTTGAGGGGATTTCGAAACGAGCAATTGGTGGCTTGTATCTGTCCAATGGGGCCAGATCCTTGTTGGATTCATTTCAGAAAGCTGTACATTCAGTAAAAGACGAACAATGTGATAAAGCTCTGGTGCCATTACATACCTTCTATGCGCCGATCAGCGAATTCTTGAACACCAAGATTATTGCTACAATCAGACAGTCCGAAGAAAATGCACTGTTAACGGATTTTGATCGTAATTTATTAAAAACATTACTGTTGATACGTGTTGTGGATGATATGCCAGGAACCATTGACAACCTGAACATATTGACCATTTCTGAAATTGACGTAGACAAGCTGGCACAAAGAGATATGATTGAAAAGAGCTTGTCAAGATTAGAGGGACAAAACCTGATTAACCATAATGGCGATAAATACTATTTCCTGACAGATGAAGAACAGGATGTGGCAAAGGAAATACAACGTCAGAACGTTTCAAATGCGGAACTTGACAAGTATATTGGCGAAACAATATTGGATAACCTGTATTCCAGCAATAATAGATTCCGTTACAAACAGAATGGCAAAAACTTCACATTTGACCTGAAATACAATGATCAATTGATCAAATGCAATAATACAGAAGATTTGCACGTAACAATTGTGCCTGCTTCGGCCGGGTATAATTCCAGCAAATGCGTTCTGGCATCATCGGCGTGCGACTGTGGACTGCTGATTTGTTATAAAGACGATGAACGCTTGATAAAAGAAATCAGAAAATATCTGCAGGTAAGGAAATATTTGACAGCAAATAATTCTAGTTCAGTGCAAGCAGACCGTAAGCAGATCTATTCAACGTATCAAACGGAAAATGCAGAACGCTACTCTGCAATAAACAATACTTTGAAAGAGATGGTTGTGAATGCAGATTATTATGTGTCAGGAAATACTGCAGACGTATCAGGCAGCATGGCACGTCAAGTATTGGAAGATGCATTGGAAAAGGTTGTTGATGCAAACTATCACAAGCTGAAATTGCTAGAACGTTTGTCGGTGAATCCTGATGCAGAAATTGCAGGGCTATTGCGTGAAGATAGTGCACTGGGATATGGGGTAAACGCTGCAAACACAAACGCAGAGGCAAGAAAAGAGGTCGAAACATATCTGGCCTTACAGCAACAGCGGTCTGGGCAAGTTATTCTAAAAGAATTGATTGATAAGTTTGGAACGTGTCCATACGGCTGGCCCGAAAGCGAGGTTTTGTTGATCCTGTCTCGTTTATATGCGATGGGGCAGATCAACTTTGTTGCCCAGGGTAATGTACTAGCACCGGATGCGATTATATCGTACATGTCTGGACCAAAGAAATGGAACGAAGTGACAATTGCCACCAAGACACAAATTGGCGACACTGCATTGCAGAAAGCAAAAAATCTGCTGAGAAACCTGTTTGGGATCACAGTGGCTGCTGATCAGGATGAGGTATTCAAAGCCGCCAAAAAGGAATTTACATACTGTATGAAACAGATGGACCAAATTCGTGGCATTATTAGTAGTCACAGAAATAGTCAAAATAACTGGCCAGGGGCAGATATAATTGACACATACTATCCAGAGATTGCAGCAATAATGCAGATTACAGATCCAGCGGTATTTATTAACAAAATAATAGATACTGAGGACACGTTAGAAGAATTCATCGAGAAATACGAAGATGTTAGTGGGTTCTATAACAATAATGCTACATCATGGTCAAAACTGGAAACTGCTTTGTACGAATATAAAACAAATCGTTCATACCTTGGTGCAGATGCTGCCTCAATGATTGATGAGCTGAATGCCATTTTAAAGGATTCAAACCCATACTCAAAGGTAAGCACAGCTAACAAACTGTCCGAACAGATTGCTGCCCTGCAACAGAATGTAGTCAAAGAATTCAGGGACAAGGCTCTTGCACAGGTTGATGCATTCATTGAACAAGTTCATCAGGACTTGAAAAACAATGGTGTAAATAATGAAAAAGACCTTTCAAACAAGTGTCTTCAGCCATTGCAACAACTGCGTTCCAGAATTGCTGACGAAAATAACATTTTAAGCCTGGAAAATGAATACAAACAGCGTGCCACCAACTGTCGTGAAGTTGCGCTGGATGCGATTACAGAATTCCAGACAGAACAGAACAAGAAAGTAATAGCAAGTCGTTCAAAGACGGTGTTCGTTCAGAACCACATGCAGGCAGATGTGCCATACCTGAAAACCAAGGAAGATGTGAAGAAATTCATTGAGTCATTGGAAAAAGAAATGAACGCAATAATTGATCAAGACAACTATGTAGTAATCAAATAACAGAACGGTGACCACCATGAATACAAATCAGTTGAAAACATATGCAGCACAAGCCAGAAAGGACTTTATGGCTGCAGTTGCAGCAAAGGCAGCAAGATACGGAATTATGCCGGATCAGATCCTGCCGTGTCAGGAAAGTGGTGACTATTTGTTGATTGGTGGCAATGCATACCCACGCAGTATCAAACCGGCGTACCAGGGGGTGCTGTCAAAGATTGAAAAAATCGGCTATGCCGAGGCAATAAACGAGATTGCATACACATGGTTCAACCGCATGATCGCATTGCGTTACATGGAATTGCATGGAATGTTGTCGCATGGTTATCAGATTATTGGCAATCCTGATCGACCAGAAATTATGCAGAATGCGGCATCATTGGACATGCCGGGACTGGACCGGAACAAGGTCACAGACCTGTTATTGGATGGGACAAAAGACGAGCAACTGTATGCGTATCTGCTGCAGGTTCAGTTGAACGAATTGAACAAGGTTATACCAGGTCTATTTGAAAAGATAGATGATCCAACGAACCTGCTTTTGCCAGACGGGTTGATTATGGCGGACAGTATCCGTGCTAAGATGGCCGAGCTGGACCCAAGCAACTTTGAGCAGATAGAGGTAATTGGTTGGCTATACCAATTCTATATTGCGGAACAGAAAGATATCTTGATGGATGCTGGAAAAGCATATAAAAAAGAGGAAATTCCAGCAGTAACACAGTTGTTTACCCCAAATTGGATTGTAAAGTATATGATCCAAAATTCGCTGGGTGCAAAATGGCTTGAAACATATCCTGATTCCCCATTGAAATCCAAAATGGAATTTTACATTGAACCTGCAAAACAAACGGACGATGTTCAGGCGGAACTGGATAAAATCAAAGACAGAACAATCGATCCGGAAACATTAACAGTAATCGATCCGGCGTGTGGATCCGGACATATTCTGGTAGAGGCTTATGATTTATTGCGTGAAATATACCTGGAACGTGGGTATGCGCTACGTGATATCCCAGAATTGATCCTGAAAAACAATCTGTATGGGATCGATATAGATAAACGTGCAGCACAGTTGGCAACATTTGCCTTGGCAATGAAAGCAGCACAGGATAACCCAAGGATTCTGAATAAAACAATACCAGTAAACATAATTGATATTGTGGAAAGTAATGGTTTGGATGTGGATGCGATTGCAAGTACATTGGCAACACGTGATGTGACGACCGATACAATAAAATCATTATTGGATAACTTTGAAAATGCTCAAACATACGGTAGTTTAATAAAAATTAAACACGAACTGTCGGGAAAGTTGGATAACCTTTCTGAAATGTTAGCCAAAGCAGAAACTACAGGCGATATGTTGAAAAGAGAATACGCATCACAATTTAAACCCTTTGTAAAGCAAGCGACTTATTTGGCGAAGAAATATGACGTGGTGGTTGCCAATCCGCCATACATGGGGTCAAAGGGACAAAATGCTTTATTAAAGGCATTCCTTGCATCAAATTATAATGATGTTAAGGCAGATCTTTTTGCAGCGTTTATAGACCAGAATTTATACTTAACAAAATCAAATGGAAAGCTGGGATTTATGACTCCATTCGTGTGGATGTTTATTGCATCATACGAAACATTAAGAATGAAGATTATTGAACAGTATGATCTTAGTACTTTAATACAACTTGAATATTCGGGTTTTGATGGTGCAACAGTTCCCATTTGCACATTCACTGTGTCAAAACAGCGTGTTGAGAAAAAAACCAATTGTTTCATAAGGTTATCAGATTTCAAAGGTGCATCAATTCAGGCCCCAAAGACTCTTGAGGCAATCCAAAACAGAAATTGTGGCTGGTTTTATGAAACGCAGCCAACCAAATTTGAAAAAATTCCTGGCACTCCTATAGCCTATTGGATTGGTGAAAATATAAGAGAATCATTTTCAAAATTCTCCCAATTGGGAGAAATTGCAGAACCAAGACAGGGAATGGCTACATCAGACAACAATAGATTCCTAAGATTGTGGTTCGAGGTTTCTGCTAATAATGTTTTATATGATTGTCCTAATGCCGAAAAAGCCCGAACATCGGGGAAGCGGTGGTTCCCTTACAATAAGGGGGGGGATTTTAGAAAATGGTACGGGAATCAGGAGTATCTAGTTAATTGGGAAAACGATGGGAAAGAAATTAGGAATTTTACTGATCAAAGTGGTAAATTATTATCTCGACCTCAAAATACGCAGTATTTTTTCAGGCCATCTATTACCTGGTCTTTTGTTAGCTCAGCGTACTTTGGTGTAAGATATTCTCCGCAAGGTTTTTGTTTTGATGTGGGAGGTTCAAGTGTGTTCCCCGATGAAAATCAAATATTTAAAATTACAAGTCTATTGTGCTCAAAGTTATCATTCAGATTTTTAACGATTTGTAATCCAACACTTAATTTCCAGGTTGGAAATGTTGCAAGTATTCCTTATGCGGAGCCGTCCTCAACGACTGAGCAAATAGGTAAAACACTTATCGGCCTGTCTCGTGTAGATTGGGATTCTTACGAAACATCATGGAACTTTGAAAGATTACCGATGTTGACAGACACATTCCGCAAAGAAACGATTGCAGCATCATATAGTGCATGGCGTGAACAGAATGCTGCAGACATTGCAGAAACAAAACGATTAGAAGAAGAAAATAACCGTCTGTTTATTGATGCATACGGTTTGCAGGATGAAATCACACCGGATGTGCCAATCGAACAAATCACACTGACAGTGAACCCGAGATACAGATATAAATCAGATGCCACAGATGCAGAGCTGGAAGAAAGGTTCAAGGCCGATAGCATCAAAGAATTGATTTCATACATAATCGGTTGTTACATGGGGCGTTATTCGTTGGATCAAAACGGATTGGTTTATGCCAATGCAAACAACAATGGATTTGATCACAGTAAATATCAAACGATCCCAGCAGACAATGATGGTGTAATTCCGGTAACGGATACAGCATGGTTCCCAACTGAAGATGCAACAAATCGTATTGAGGAATTTATTTCAAAGGTTTGGGGCGAGGACAAGCTGCAGGAAAATCTGAGTTTTATCGCAAATGCATTGGGTGGCAAGCCAACAGAAACCCCGACTGAGGCAATACGCAGATATATGCTGGATGGATTCTATAAAGACCATACAAGCCGTTACCAAAAAAGACCAATTTATTGGATGTTCAGTTCTGGCAAAAACCACGCATTCGATTGCTTGGTTTATATGCACAGAATAAATTCACAAACACTGGCCCGTATCAGAACCCAGTTTGTAATCAAGCTGATTGATCAGATGCAGACCCAGTTAAACGCATTACAGGATGCAATTGCAGCGACAACCAGTGCATCAGAACAACGACAGATGAACAAGGATGCTACACGTCTGCAAAAACAATTACAGGAATTATTAGAATATGATGAAAAGCTGAACCATGCAATTAACCAGAAAATTGAAATTGATCTGGACGATGGCTTCAAACAGAACTATCCAAAATTCACAGGATTGGTTGCAAAAGTTGCATAATATAGGAACGAGAGATGAATGAAACACAGATAAAGCAAGCATTACAAAAATACTTCGAGGACAACCGCATCGTTTTGTGGTATGACGATAATGCTGAGTTTTCAGAGCTGGTTGCAGGGATTGATTATGTGAAAGTGATCAATTTGAAAGACATGGCCGCATTACAAGCCCGAGTGATGTTTGATGTGGATTCGCCGGATGAAAAATTCTTGTTATATGCACCATTCCCAAAACCAGCGTACACCCATGATTGGTTCTTGGATGTTGCGAAATATGCCCCGATATTCAAGACAGATGCAGCAACACTGATAATGAATGATTTAGGGCTAGGAGACCGTCCTGAGCTGTTTGCATACTTCAGTAAACGTAAACGCTTCTTTGCAGAAAAAAATCGCATGGCAAAGTTCAAATCAACAATGGGAACATACGACCTATGTCCAGAGAATATGGACCTTGCAATGTTGGCCATCGATGCCAAGGCAGCGAGCATAGATGTATTTGCAATGTTGATATCGCTTTTGTGTGATTGGGTAGATGGCGAAGATTGCAACTTGGACACACCATCGGACGTATGGAAGACGATTGAAAAACATCAGATGACAGACGGCTTCTGGAACTGGATGAATATATCTTTCGGATACCAGTCAGACGAACCATCAATTAAGGATTTCGTTTTAAGACTATTTGCGACAGATGTTTTGCGCAGCTTTAAGGGCGAGAAGAAACCAAAAGCAATAACCGCACTACAATTACCAAAGGCAGATAATGCTTTTGTATGCTTGTGCAAATGGCGTGATAGTACATCACAGAGAGCAAAATATGACGAATTCTCACACCAAGTTGAAGAGTTATTGAAAGTTAAGACTTGGGAGGTGGCAGAAGAACCAGATTCCTGGATAAATGTTGTGACATTCCGCACAATAGAAAACAAACTTCTGGCCTATATCGCTGATGCTGTTGTCAGTGCAACTGGTATGCTGGAAACCGAATACTATGAAGATTTTATCCGTGAACGTCAACATGGATATTGGGCCAGCCAGAGCCACCCAGAGCAGAAATTTTATAACATGTATAATGCGATATTGGATGCTTGCTCTATGGCGGCATTGATAAACTCTAATGCAGACAAGTTGACCACTTTGTCAGACCTGCCAACACTATACAAGGCATACACCGAAGAATTATACAAGATTGACTATCATTACAGACATGCAATCCAGAATATCAAATTGGTTGCAAGTTCCAGCCCAATCGTCACAGCAGTACTGGACTTTGTTGAAAAACTGTATTGCCACAACTTTATTGATGTGCTGGGTGTAAGAATAAACGATATAATGGACTATGCACTGGCACAAAATTGGAAAGTTCCAGAGATTGCAAGACAGGTTGACTTTTACAGCAGATACATCAGTCCAATTGCCGAGAAAGACGAAAAAGCATTCGTAATCATCAGTGATGGTATGCGATATGAAATTGCAGACGAACTGGCAAGGGTAATAAACTCTAAAAACAGACTAACCGCTGGAGTTGGATCCATGTTAGGCGTGTTGCCTTCCTATACTGCGCTGGGCATGGCTGCCTTATTGCCACATAAGACACTGTCTTATAATGCCAACAACGATGTTCTAATAGATGGTAAATCAACGACAGGTATAGATAGCCGTTCTAGAATTTTGTCAGCTGTTAAAGGTACAGCCATAACATTTGATGAGTTCAAAAAGATGAACAGGGATGAGGGCCGTGAGTTCGTAAAACAATACAACGTTATTTATATATATCATAACCAAATTGATGCCACGGGTGATGCGCAGAAGACGGAGGAACAGGTATTTGCAGCCACAGAAACATCCATTCAAGATATTGCGGATATGGTAGCATTTATGGCAAACAATTACAGTGCTAAAAAGATATTCGTGACGGCAGACCACGGATTCCTGTTCCAGTATCAGCCTCGCACAGGAATTGACCAGACAAAAGCGGAAAAGCCAAACGAAACCGCTGTGTTCAAAAAACGTTATTCATATGGCAGGGAATTGTCGAGATTTCCAAACTCAATATATGGATCAACAGAAACAACGGCCAAGACAGATGCCGATGGATCCGTGAAATTTAATGTCCCTTGTGGTGCAAATGTATACAATTTCATTGGTGGTTCAAGATTTATACATGGCGGTGCAATGCCACAAGAAATCATAGTTCCACTAATTCAGATACAACAAAAAGTATATGGTAAAGCAAAAGAGGCAGCAAAGGTTCAGTCCGTTGGTGTAACTTTTATGGCTGCGCCAGCAAGAATAACAAATAAAATCCAGAGCTTTAGATTGATTCAGACGGATGCTGTAAGTGAGAAGAACCAGCCAACAGAAATTAAAATTGCTGTTTACGAAGACGAAACTATGAACAGTCCGATTACAAATGTAGTGAATATGACATTTGATAGCGAATCCGCAAATATGGAAGAACGAATTCAAGTGGCTACACTGACCTTAATCAGCAAGCCATACGATAAGAAAAAGGATTATTTTTTGCGTATATCAAATACAAATGATATAATCCTATCAGAGTATAACGTTAAAATAGATTTGGTGTACGATGATGAATTCTAATACTGAAACACGTGATTTAAATCAATTACTGAATGCGAACTTTGCTGGCAAGGTAGTTCGCAAGGACCTGACAAAATTGATTAAAGAGGGGGCGAATGTTCCAATCTATGTGCTGGAATATCTACTTGGGATGTACTGCGCATCAGATGACAATGATGTAATAGAACAAGGACTGGAACGTGTGAAACAAGTTCTGGCGCAGAATTATGTCCGTCCAGATGAGGCAGAAAAGGTAAAATCGAAGATTAAAGAGGCTGGGCAATACAAGATCATTGATAAGGTAGAGGTAAAACTGAATGAGCATAAAAACTGCTACGAGGCAACCTTATCAAACATTGGATTAAAAGGTGTACGTATCCCGGATGCGCTGGTTCTGAAATATGAAAAGCTGTTTGTTGGTGGTATATGGTCAATTATCAATATTCAATATCTTTTTGATGATGAAGATAAGAAAGGCTCACCATTCTGCATCGTAGAAATCAAGCCTATACAGATGCCAAGCATGGACCTGGAAGATATATTTGAGGGACGTAAAGCGTTCACAGAAAATGAATGGATTGATGTTTTGATGCGTTCAAGTGGCATGGAACCAGTAAATCTTAATGAGAGAACCAAATGGCACCTGATGTGCCGTATGATCCCATTCGTAGAAAACAACTATAACATGTGTGAACTGGGACCACGTGGAACAGGTAAGAGCCACATCTATAAGGAAATAAGTCCTAACAGTATTTTGGTCTCAGGTGGTCAGACAACTGTAGCCAACTTGTTCTATAATATGAGCCGCCGGTCGGTTGGTCTGGTCGGACTGTGGGATGTTGTTGCATTTGACGAGGTGGCAGGTATAAGTTTCAAGGACAAAGATGGCGTACAGATCATGAAAGACTACATGGCATCAGGTTCGTTTGCACGTGGGCGTGATTCTATATCTGCAAGTGCAAGTATGGTCTTTGTTGGCAATATAAACCAGCCGGTGGATGTGCTAATCAAGACTAGCCACTTGCTGGCACCGTTCCCAGAAACTATGATTGATTCAGCCTTTTTTGACAGATTCCATGCATACATTCCAGGATGGGAAATACCAAAGATGCGCCCAGACTTGTTTACAAACCAGTATGGATTTATAGTTGACTACTTCTCCGGCTTTATGAGAGAAATGCGCAAACGCAGTTTTGCGGATGCAATAGACAAGTTCTTTAAGCTAGGAAACAATCTGAATCAGCGTGATACGATAGCAGTAAGACATACTGTATCTGGATTACTGAAATTATTATATCCAGACGGTGGGTACACTAAAGAGGCAGTTGAGCGTTGTTTGCGCTATGCATTAGAATCTCGCAGACGTGTAAAAGAGCAGTTAAAGAAAATTGGCGGTATGGAATTCTATGATGTGCAATTCTCATACATTGACATTGATACAATGGAAGAAAAGTTTGTTGGAGTGCCGGAACAAGGTGGCGACAGCCTGATCCCAGCAGACCAAGGCCAGCCAGGTGTGGTTTACACCATTGCGAACGGTCATCCTAACGGACACCTTGGCCTGTATCGTATAGAATCACAGATGACAAGTGGAACAGGTAAACTGACATTGTCGGGTATGGGTTCAAATACACAGGTAAAGGAATCATTAAAAGTCGCATTTGAGTTTTTCAAGGCAAACATTACGAAGATGATGGCTTCATTGAATCCAGATGCGCATGATTATCATTTGCACGTGGTCGAACTGAACAACACCGGAACCCCGATGGAAATTGGATTGGCAGGTTTTGTTGCTTTAGCCTCACTGATAACCAAGCACTCACTGCAGTCACAAATGGTTGTGCTGGGTAACATAAGCCTTGGTGGAACAGTTTCCAATATAACCAATTTGGCGGAAAATCTTCAAGTAGCATTTGATGCAGGCGCAACAAGAGTGTTATTGCCAACATCATCGGCGAAAGATATATCTTCAGTGCCACCTGAACTGTTTTCAAAGTTCCAGACAGCATTCTATACGGATCCTATTGATGCAGCATTCAAGTCTGTAGGAGTTATTGGATAAAATAAAGGTGCCAATTGGCACCCTTATTTTTGGGTGTATGAACCAGTAAGGTCAAATCCTGATTTGAAGACCTTGAGGCAAAAATGCTTAGGTTTGAAAAAGCTTGGAATAAGTTGTAATCTAATACGGTGGCCCGGACCAACATTTAGTTTTTGCAGTTCCACAACTGCATTGTAGAACGAATTAACAGTACCAATGGTCATGATACAATCTGCAGATATATAGGCAGGAATGGTAACAGCTGTCTCCAAACCGGATGCTTTATGGATAGAGTATAGCGAAATAGTGCTTTCGCTACGATTGGTTTCGATACGTAATTTATTCAACTTGGTATGCAACCAGAACTTCTTGACCTTGGCAACTTCCTCTAAGAATTTTTGAGCATCAAAGACGACATATGGTGGCATGAGATTCCCTTACTTTGTTTTAAACTGTTCTACAATTTCCAGTAAATCAGCAGGAATGTATTTTTTTGCCTGTTCTTTCAGTTCTGCAGGAATGCCATAATAAGCAGCGGCTACAGAACCGGTAATAGCCCCGATTGTGTCAGAATCACCGCCGATGGAAATTGCATTCCGGATCGCATCTTCAAAGTCAGTGGATTCAAAGAAACACTGCAGAGCCTGAGGAACAGTTCCCTGGCACGAAGAATCCCAATCATAGTCTGCTTGTAAATCTTCCAAACAGTCGCACATGTCATAATAATTCTTTTCGATATACTCGGCTATCTCTTCCTTAGAGCAACCATTACGAGCCAAGAATATTGCAATAGCAACGGCTTCAGCACCCTTGATACCTTCAATATGGTCATGAGTTGGGGATGTAATCATATAGGACAGGCGTTTAACCTCAGCCACGGATGTGCCAAGCCAACCAGCGGCCGACACACGCATAGCGGCACCATTGCCCCAGCTGTTGTATGGCCCCATAGTTGGATCTCTAAGCCAAGAATAAAATATTCCGCCATATCCTTTGTCTGGATACAAGTTCCCAATCTTGCGCATCCAGTTTGCGGCAATATCTGACAAGTCACCGCCATTCTCTTTCCATTCTTTGATTGCGCTGGCCAAGGCTATGGTCATGCACGAGTCATCAGTGATGAATCCATTTTGTGCAAAGAAAGGAAACTTCTTGGAACGCAGATTCCGGAATTCATAGACTGAACCAACTATATCTCCAATAATCGCACCGTAAAGCATAAAAGACTCCTTTTAGGGTAGTCTAGAACACCATGATGGAATGTCAATTTGGAATATGAAAGCCCGACCAAAAATGACTTATTTGCCGGATTGGCTGTTCAGAATAATGTCTTTCAAGATACCGTTATAGGTGGAAACCAATTCCGCCGGGGCAATAGGCTTGATTTTACCACTCCACTGGAACAGATACCAAGACATTTCCTTAAAACCGTCCGCACGCATTTTGATTGTGACTGTGCCATCAGAATTCTTGATAAATTGTTGGGTTGGGTGGAAAGTATAGCGCAAAACAGCATCTGCCACATCAGCATCCGCCAACCACTCAACATCATAAGGGCCATTTTCAGAATGATACATACCAAATGATTCCATGGCATACTTTTTGATGTCAAACTTACCAGGGCTGAACCGCTTGTCGGTATTTTCAATATCAGACAATTGGCTAATGATATAGGTGCGAATATTCTTTTTGTCGCTGTTTTTATAGGCAACCAGGTAATTGTTGCTATGACCATATAGGAACCCCAGTGGACAAACGGTATGCCGTTCATTGCGACCATCACGATAATGGTAAGTCATATTTACCTTGGTAGAAGACATAACCGCATATTGCAGCATACCGACAACTTTATCATCGGTCTTGATATGAGGAAACGGCGCAGCAGTATTCGTGCGTGATAAAATCATACCCTCCAGATCATTAAGTTCACGAATGGACTTTTTCATCTGCAGAATACGGTTCAGTTTATATTCCAAGGATTCCAGGTTGCGATGGATTTCTTCATTTTTGATGCGATTAACCGCAGCATTCAAGGCCAGCATATCACCACTGGTAATGTATTCTGGTGGCAGATCGTCTGGCATTTCAAGACGGAACCGGTGCTGTTTCGGATTGGCTGCATCAGGACTAACAACCAAGGCATCACCAAAACGTTCGGTCAGAAACTTGACAGTACGTTCGGCGGTTTTGCGACTGCACCCCATTGATTCCATGATTTCCTCATAGGTCATGCCAGCCATAGGCTTGCACAACTGCTGAATCAAATCCAGCAACTCATTAAACTTGCGATAGTCATCACGAATAGCCATAGTTATTCCCCTTGTTATGAATAATTGTATCAGAAAAAACAATACAAAACAACCTAACTACGACAAATTTGGACATAGATAAATCTCTGGGCTGGAAAGCCGAAAAATTATTGCTACGATAAAACCAAACAATAGGATTGCAAGCCCAAAATATAGTGGTAAGATTCCTAAAAAAGGAAAGAGAAAATGTTCAAAATATCAAAATCAGATTATGTATTAGGGGTAAAATGTCCAAACGCAATATGGTTCAAGAAACTGCGCAAGGATATCCAGACTGAAATGAACATGGCAATCCTGGAACGAGGAACTGCGATTGGTGAACTGGCACAGAAGAAATTCCCAGGCGGCACGATTATAACCGCAAAACCATGGGAGTATGAGGCAGTATGGCAGACCCAAGATGCTATTAAATCTGACGAACCGTATATCTATGAGGCAACATTGTCCACCAAGACAGGCGAATACTGTGCGGTGGACATTCTTCGTAATAACAATGACGGCACATGGGATATCATAGAGGTAAAATCAACTTCACACCCACACGAATATCACTACCTTGATGCTTCGTTCCAGAAATACGTATTCACACAATGTGGTGTCAAAATACGTGATTGCTACATACTGACCCTGAACCCAGAATACGTCAGACACGGTGCGCTCGATATCCAGGAACTGTTTGTGCTGCATAATGCAAATGAAGAGCTGCAGCCAATGGAACAAGTCGCAGCAGATGTGAAACGCATTCGTGCGGTGTTAGACGGTCCAGAATTGGGGATTGCAATATCCAAGGGCAAGTGCAACAAGTTCTATGATTGCCCCTACAAACACCATTGCTGGCGGAATATACCGGACTATTCAGTATTCAATGCATTTAGGGGTGCGCTGGCAGATGAAATATATGCAGCATACGGTGCGGACCTGACCAGCATACCGGAACAGGAACGTATCAAGCAAATGCACCCAGGCGACATAGAGGCATATCTGACCGGAGCCGAAGTTGTCAATCCGGACATTCTGCACAATTTTACAGACCAGTTACAGTGGCCACTGTATTTCCTGGACTATGAATCCATCATGCCAGCGGTACCGATGTTTGATAACTCAAGGCCATATCAGCAGATTTGTTTCCAGTTTTCACTGCATGTGCAGCGGACCCCAGGGGGCGAACTGGAACACTACGAATACCTGCACAATGAATCCGGCACAGACCCAAGACCAGGTTTGATAAAGAAACTGATAGAAACCATCGGGACCACTGGCTCGGTCATTGTCTATAACCAAGGATTTGAACAAGGCAGAAATACCGAAATGGCCCATGACTTTCCAGAATATTCAGATCAACTGCTGGCGATAAACGAACGCATGTTGGACTTGCTGACACCATTCCGTGAACGTGGCCTTTATCGTCCATGCCAGAACGGCAGCGCATCAATTAAACAGACATTACCAGCTTTTGTGCCAGAAATGTCGTATGAGAACCTGGGGATCCATAATGGAACCGAGGCCAGCGAACAGTTCATGAACTTTATGATTGGCAAACAGACAACGGCACAAACCGAAGAGATGATGCAGAACCTGCATGAATACTGCGGCCAAGACACCATCGCAATGGTTCGATTGCTAGAGGTTGTGCAGAATTCAGTTAAGGAGTAAACAAGCATGACAAAATATATTACAGAAATATCTAAATGTGGTGTATGTGGTAAAGAAAGCGAGGTAGACTGCTTATCAAGTTATTCAAGCTTTGGTGGATGTGACCTAGATTCTAGGCCGCCAGAGATGCATCGATTTACATTAGAATTGTCGGTTTGTAAGCATTGCGGTTATGTAGATGAAGATATTGCAGATGGGGAACCAGAATTACTGGAGTACATAAATTCAAAAAAATTCAAAACCTGTGATGAACTCAACCCACAAAGTGCTGAGGTAAAAAAATATTTGCGATATGCCTTATTGCAAGCGCATATGAAAAATACAGAAAATGTATTTTATGGATATCTAAATGCTGCATGGGCTTATGATGATTTGGTTGAAATAAAGCCTAGTGATAAAAGCAGATATGGAGCCTATGCATGTCGCCTAAGGGCAATAAGAGCAGTATCCGCACTGTTGTGTAGAGAAATAGATGACGTTGAAACATTAAAGTGCATTAAGGCAGACTTACTAAGAAGAGTTGAAAAATATGATGAGGTTATCAAGGAATATCAGAATGAGGTATTTGAAAACCAGCTCATCGGTCAGATCATTAAGTTTGAAATAGAACTCAGCAAAAAAAGAGATTCTGCAGCTCATAATATTAAAGAAATAAGCAACAAGGAATTAAAGATGATTGATAAATACAAGAAAGAAGAAGAGTTTTTGAGAGTGTTGGCAAATGCGTATATAAGCCATAACGCAGACGAGTTGCTAGGTATGTTGCCTGATGACTTTGGCTATGACTCCATGTGGGTATTTGATAGTATCAAAACCAAAAGTAGATATGAAGATTACATAAGAAAAAAACTGCGTGCTCAACTAGTAAATCTGAATAATGTTGAGTTTGAAATGATGCAGGATTTAAGTGATGGCAAACCGTATCTTATGATAACCAATAGTGAGACCCCAGATGGTGGGCGAGCGGTTTTTGTGGCGACTTCTGATGATGATGGAAATATTCGTAGGCTGGATTTAACTGCGGCTAGATTCTATCGCATGAAACCAATGGAAGAAAATAGCATAATAAAGCGAACCCATGAGACCTTACTAAAATCATACCCTGAAATGAAATTGCGGTTCTTGACTTCACATAAAGGCGAAATAGATTATCAAGCAGTTGTTATGTCTGAAAGAGCTACTGCATGGGGGATGGCTTTTATAGATGACATACCCGAAAACTTCGCTGTGATTTATGATTATTCTTCCAGGGGGCCAACTGAAGTTGGTATGTTTACACCTGATACCAGAATCCCAGTAGATTTTGTATTTGTGAACCAGGACAATAAGATACTTAGGATAAAAAGTAATGCAACACCATTGTCACGAGAGATTACGAGGTGCGATGATGTTGTAACAGTAGTTGAACTCAAGGGCGGTCAGTGCGAAACTAACAATATAAACGTGGGCGACAGTATTATCATCAAATCACCTTCTGCACTTAATCATTTTATGGAGTGGTAAAAACGAAACAAAAAAATAAGGGGCGATAGATGACAGATTATAAACCTCTGCTTATGAAACTGGGAACAGCAGAAGATGGCTCTGACTACAAGCTGGATCTGACAGAAACCAACGGTTTGTTGATCGGCGGCAGGACCGGCAGCGGTAAGAGTGTTCTTATGTATGATATAATTCATGAACTAGCAAAGAATAATAGCCCAAGGAATTGTGAGATCACCGTTATTGACTTAATGGGTGTGGATTATAGTTTTTGGACAGGATTGCCACACTTTAGACGGTCAATCAGCAGACTGGATCCTAAAGGTGCATTTAATTACCTAATATGGCATTGTAATGAAATCCTGGAAAGGTATTCGTTCCTAACATTACAAAAACTAGACAGTATCGAGCAGTTCAACGAAAAATCAACAAACAAGATGCCATACTGCGTGTTAGTCATAGATGAGTATTGCGACATGATGAATATATGCGCACAAAGTCCAATAGGACATGAGTGGTTCCATCGGTGCATAGAAACAATGACAGCTTTAGGACCAGCGGTCGGCGTTTATCTTGTTATGGGAACCCAGAGAATTGATCCAAGCATAATTACTAAAAGAATCAGTAAGGCATTTGATACACATATAGCCTTCCATACGTGGGATAAAGCATGTTCTGATCTTGTAATTGGTCTGCCAGGGGCCGAAGAGCTAGGGGCTATGGGCGAGGTAATAGTCCACCAAATTGGACAGCGACTGGATAAGTTTAAAGTAGATTACTTGCCAGACGATAAAGTAGAAGAATTTGTTAAACAACTTAATCAAGGTAAAGGAGGTATAGATGCCGAAAAAGAAAGAGCAGCATCAGAACCAAGTGATGCAGAAAATTAAACAATGGGGGCTCCCTGTTTTTACAGGCGTAACCCTGGTTTCAATTATCGGGAATATGTTCTGTGGAATAGTAACAGGTAAATATGAATACAAAGATAATAGCCGTGGTATTATCAAAGATAGGCATGGCAACTATATGGTTGTGAATAAAGACTTGAATAACTGCCACATATTGGTAAGAACAAAGGTCAATGGTGCTGACAAGGACGATATAGCCAATGCAATTAAGGTTATAATGCCTGATGCATATACTAAAGAATTAGAAGAAAAGCTGAATACAAAAAGATTTTTCTATGTACAGCGTAGTGCATCGGCCGATATATGTAAGGTTGTACGAGATATGAAACTGCCTGGACTGGAGGCTGAAACCCTATCTGGTCGCAGTGTTACACATAAGGCCTTTGAGGGATTGATTGGTCAAACCAGAACGGTGGATAAAGATGAATACGGTTTGGAACGAGCATTGGACTTCACTCTAAGCAGACACGTGAACGTTATTTCATCAATTGATTCAAATATTCAAAAGACGATGTATGAACACTTGGCGAAAGCAAAGGAATTATACAAAGCCAAAGATGTTATAGGGATACTTATGGAAACAAAGACCGGCGAAATATTAGCTAATGTATCGTTGGCCGACCCAAGCGCAGAACCAGCGTTAAATAATTTTTATGAATTTGGTTCAATCCACAAATTGTTTACAGCTGCGCTGGCACATGAAAATAACCTGCATACGAAAGCGTATGATATAGAACCAGAATTTCATGTTGTTGATCAGTCTGGAAATATTGCATTAACAATTAAAGATGTAAAATCATTTCGTGCGCCATCGCCAAGAATGGGCGTTCAAGATTGCGTAGTACACTCCTGCAATGTATGTATGGCACAAGTCGGCCTGGATCTGCCAGAGGACAGTATGGAAAAGTTTTACAGAAAAGTAAATTTCCTGAGACCGCTTGAAACAACCTATGGCAAAGCGAAGATGCCAGTTATGCCAATGGACATGACAAGTCAGGTGTCACGAGCAAGAATGTCATTTGGTGCTGGAATAATGGCCACCCCAATGCACATGATTGCCGCCATAAATGCAGTGGTAAATGATGGTGTCTATGTCTATCCAACAATTCTTTACAAAGATAGGGTAAGGAAAGAGCGAGTTTTTCATGAAATAGACTCTTTATTCATGAGGACTGTCATGTCATATGTAACAGACAACACATCAGGCAAAGCCAGTTTGGTAAATGGAATTAGGGTTGGTGCAAAGACTGCATCTGTAAACAAGGTTATTAAGGGAAAGGTAAGTGAAGATAAGATAGTGACAGCAGCGACAACTGTATTCCCAGCAGAAAGACCTATGTACACAATGTTGGTTATCTTCGATGAACCGCAGGGAACAGAAAATTCATTTGGTTGGAAGACGGCTGCGTGGAATGCTGCACCTGTATCCGGTCAACTGTTAAAAGATATAATTCCAGTATTGGTAAAGTAAGGGAGGACAAGATGAAAGTAATAGAAAAAATAAAAGAGTGGTTGTCAAAGGACAAACGAGCATTATGGACAGCCACGCTATCCATGATTGTGATGGGGATGATAGCGATTGCATATGTGTCCCCTTATATGGCCATGAGAACCGGTTGGCCAGTCCACACCTTTACTATGAACTATATTCCATATCTGATATTGGGCTTATTGATGTTGTGGGGATGCAGCAAGATGCCGAAGAAACTCATGATCAGTTTAAGCTATGTGATGCTGGGATTTGGGTTATTCTTGCTGATGATGTCTGTCTTGAATCCGTTTATAATTAAAGGGGCAGCAAGATATGTGCCTTTCTGCGGAGTCAATCTTAATCCATACATGTTGATACTACCAGCATATGTGGTGCTGGTATCGCATTGGCTAAGCAAGGAAACAACACCAAATAATCAGATGATGCGCTGGATAGGTTCCGGATTGTTGACAGCTGTAATTTGTATGGCAGCATTTTTTGCACCATACATGTATATGGTAATGACATATTCAATGATCTTCATCGTGATAACAATGTATGCAAACAAAAATATGCCACATGTTCTAAAGGCTTCATTGCTGCTGGCGGCAGGATTCTTTGCGGGGGTATTTGTTACCGGCATGTCATTGCCACACGTTACAAGAAGACTGATACAGGTCGTGACAGGGGATGGTTATCTTGTTGAAATGACACACAGGGTTATGAGAGAAACCGGATTGTTCTGGTATACAAACGGTTCAATAGAGTCTATTGGTCATTTGCCGGACATAGCAACAGATTTTATGTTCTCAGGCATAATGGGCAGATTTGGTTTGTGTACAGGTATACTGGTTCTAATGCTGTTCATCTGGACCGGAAAACTGATTGCAAAACAGGCAGCCGAAACAAAAGATCAATTCCAAAAGTTGCTTTGCGTTGGAACGCTGATGATTTTTTCACTCTCCGCATTCTTTAATATAAGCACATCGATCGGAGGAATAATGCACACCAGCTACCTGCCATTCATGTCATTTTCAAGATCAGGCATGATAGCATTTTGTATCATGTTTGGGTTCCTGTTGGCCAAGCCAGAGAAGAAATAAAAGACCGCCCAATTGGGCGGTTTTTCTTTTGGAGAAAGAAACAAAAAAATCCGCAGAAAACTGCGGAAATAAGTGGCTCGGGCAACTGGACTCGAACCAGTGACATATGGATTAACAGTCCATTGTTCTACCGACTGAACTATGCCCGAATGCTCGTATATCATATACCTATTTTATTTTCATTTCAAGTGTTTTTTTAACTAAATCACATTTTTTCAGAAATATCCATATTCCGGGCCAAACGTTTCTTCCAAAAACAGTAAATTATGTGATCTTTCTGCAGTGAAATTGGCGCAGGTCCAACCTAAGATTGCTGATAGATAAAGGAGTAAAAATGGAAAATTTATTAAATACAAAACAACTAGCAGATTATCTTGGGGTGGCTGAATCTACAATTATTCAATACCGATTGAAAGGTATTGGTCCTAGATACGTAAAGATTGGACATCTCGTTAGATATCGTAAGGTTGATGCAGAAGAATGGGTAGACAAACAGGCTGTTGTAATTCCCTGATTCTTTCTACTGGATATTCTTTTTTTTATCGGCATTGTTGTGTAAAAAAAGAGGTAAACATGACTAAGTGGATATGTGAAAAAAGACAATTTAGAGAATCCTGGATACAGGGTCTGAAGTCCCGTGACCACCTGCAAATAAGCGATGGGACGGTGCCAGGGTTATACCTTAGATACTCCCCCGGTACGAACCATAAACGGTTCTATCTTGGGTGCAGAATCAATTTTAAGCACAGAAATATTCTGCTGGGTAAGTATGGAGTGATAAATGTTCAGGAGGCAAAGGATAAAGCAATTGAAATGCGTATGCAGATGAACAAGGGATTGAATCCAATTTACATCATGGAAGAAGAACGTAAAAAGCAGGAAGAAGAGCATGCAAAGCAAATTCCATTTGAAACAGCCTTTAATGAATATATGCAAAAATATACCAAGCTGTATAAAAAACCAAGCACTTATGTATCAAATGAGTCACAGTACCGGCTGTATCTAAAACCGCATTTTGGGGACAGGATGCTGATGGATATCAGAGATAGGCACGTAGTAGCAGCATATTCTGATTGGGCGACAAAGACATCATTCTCAACAGCCAACAAAGCCCTGTACCTGCTATCCAGTTTATGGCAATGGTGCCAAAGCTGTGACTACATCCCAAAGGGCCATAACCCATGCCAGTATGTTAAGAAAGGAAAGAATAAGAAAATCGAGATAAAAGTTCTGGATAAGGACACATATAAGAAATTCTTCGATACACTGGCTCGTGGGCCGATGGACAGTGAACATCACGAGAGATTCTTTCACGTGATTAAGGTGCTGGCCCTTACCGGATGCCGTAGTTCAGAAATCAAAAATTTGACCATTAAAGAGGTGGACCTTGAGAAGAAAGTAATCCACCTAAAAGACAGTAAGACCGGTGCGAGAGATGTAAAGCTGTCAGACCTGGCAACACTAGAAATAGCCAAGGCCATAAATAGAGCTAGAAGATTAAATAGCCCTTACGTATTCCCTGGTATCAAAGATCCGAAGAAACCAATCAAAGATATTCGCAAAGCATTCATGTGGGTGCTGGAAAATGCAGGACTGGATCATAGACGAATCCATGACCTAAGGCATTCGTTCATCAGCATGGGAGTGAATATGGGCGAAAGCATAATGGCATTAAAGGATGCAGCTGGACATAGCCGTGTTACAACAACCGAGGGGTATTCCCACATGGCTGATTACACAACCTACACAGCTGTTAACAATATTGCCAACGCAATAAGTGAATAAATCTTCCAAAAACCGCAGGTTTCTGCGGTTTTCAGTTTGTCTATTTCGCTGGACTTGTGTGTTTTGTTCGGTATGTTGTGTGTAAAGAAAACAACAAAAAAGAGGTAAAAATAATGGCAAAAAAGAAGAAAAACTTGTTCGTAGCAGCATACTACGCAGCTATTAACTCAGAGAATGGAATTGAAAAAATATGCTGGGCATTAGGTTCAGAATATGTATCAGAAAGTACAGCTTATTGCTGGATCGAAGAAGAACACACAGAGAAAGAAATCGTAGCGATGTTACGCAAGATTGGATACGACATCCCAAAAGAATTCAAGGGTTCAGACAAGATCCTAACATGTGAGGACTAAGACAATGACAGAGATAAACAAAGAATTTGGATACTATGGCACCATGAGCAAATGGTTTGAGGACCTGCATCAGGTAGACTCAATCTGGGATGTGACTGTAAAACGTCTGCAGCAACTATATCCAAACAAAACTAATGAAGAGATTCTGGAACTACTGAACAGTGCAACCGGCAGACATCTGGCAGATGAAATCTTAGATGGACCAGCAAGCATTACATATGCAATAGCAATGATGAAAATCGCAATGCTAACTAAGATAAGAATGGGTAAATGGTGGGCTTACCACTATAACGTAATACCTGTGCTGCCACCTATCGATAAGAGAGAGTTGTATAAATCCGCAATCAAGAATGAGATGCGTAAAAGGTATGTCAAAGATTTGATGATTAAAATCATTGGATGCAATATCGCTGATGTATGGCAAACACCTGAGATGTGGTTAAACGCTGATTACACTACAACCAAAGAATTAGAAATAATGTGGGGTTATATCCAAGAAAAATTATCAAAAAGAGGAAAAAACTAATGGACACACTAAGAACACTTCAACAGAAATTGCGTGCGGTTAAAGAACAATCGGCTGATGCAAAATATCCAACAGGTTTGATAGTGGACGTATCTGGACCGCAGGGAAACATATATGCAGTGATAGGTATGTGTAATCAAATTATTAGAGTATTGGGGCTGTCACCCCAGGAAAGGGAAGAATATGAAACCGAACTAAATGCTGCCGAGGTTTACAAAGAAAAATTGAAAGTCATGAGCAAATGGTTCGGTATCGTATTCGTTGGATTAGAATAGTGAAAATGTTAGAGAGCAAAAATGAAAAAAAAGAATATATTTGTGCATGCATTTTGCCATGAGTTAAGAACAGGTGTTGGTGTTAATAAAATAACACATGCGATAGAAAAGCTATACGGCCATCAACAAAGTCCATTCAACTGGTTTGAAGATGGGCGGACAGAAAAGGAACTAGTTACATTGCTACGTAAAATTGGTTATGAAATCCCAGAGGATACGCATGGTTCAGACAAGGTATACAAACATTGGCCTATAGATTAAAAAACAATCTCATAGAAAATCTTTCTTCTTGAAATTAGAAAAATTCGTTGTAAAATCAAAACATGAATTAGGAAAGGAGTTAGCCGAATAGGCAGCTCCTTTTTTGCTATTATAAGCACCAAGGGGGTAAGATGGTAGAGGTAGACATACCGCACGTATTTTTGAGTGTGGAAGAACTAGCAAAGCGATGGCAATGCGGAATCAGCGTAATAGAAATGCTAATAGAAACCGGACAAATAGGCTGCTGTATAAGGCCGGTTGCCCTGGAAATAGCCTTCGAACGCAACTGGCCACCCGAACAACGACCCAACATCCCACTCCCAAAACACCACCATCTCGATCAAAAAGAAATCTACCGACTCTTCCGAAACCCTAAAACCCCGACAACAATAACCAGCCACAAGATAAAATACCCCCAAGCACCAGATATCAAAATTGAGTTTGATGATCTGGTGTTTTTCATTGAATGCATAAAGGACTTTGAAGAAAGAATCATGGTCCGAAAAGAAAGTGATTTCCAGATAGCCACAAGTGACTTCACTTGCATATTATGGCGAGGTAAGGAATTAAAGTTTGGCGAAACGCAGGGTAAGATAATAAAGCAGCTATGGCAGGCAAGAGAGAATGGCGAGCTATGGGTATATGGCAAACATATTCTGTCATCTATCGGATGTGGTTCAACAAGAATACAAAGTATATTCAGAAATCATAGAACATGGCGTGAGATAGTAACAACAGACAGTAAAGGAAGATATAGACTGAATCTTCCCCCCAAGAAAGAACTAAGCAGCAGGATTAACCTCAGCCAGTAAATCATCAAGAACTGCAACACGTTTGCGCTTTTTGCCATGGGTACCAAACTGCTCAATAAGGCCATCTATCTTCTTTGCACGCAAATCATAGGACAGAATAAAACACCGCTTTGGATCAATTGTAGGCAGAATAACACACACATGCCGGTTGCCAGGATTGGCCGCAGCGGCAAGTTGAATTTGCTCACGAATAAAGCGTGTTGTATATTGCATGGCGGCAGTATAAACAATTACTTATTCTGGTTCAACTATTTCCGCACCAGAAACATCAACAATATCATCAAATGGAATCTTGGTTTTCACGATGGTCAGATAACGATATTCTGGATCAACCCTCGTAACAATCCCCTCAACAGTTTCATAGGCATCAACACGATAGAAACGAACCCGAACCAACATGCCCTTTTTCAATTGCCCCAGCTTTGCAGACAAGCGATCCGCAGCATCACCGATAAGTTCCCGTCTGGGTTCAACAACACGGTTCTTGGACAGAATCATGGCATAATAACCACGCAAGGCGGCAAACGGCATAAACTGTTTAGCACGAGATACGTCAGCCATTGTGTCCCCCCACCAAAGTATTGCGTTTTTTTCCAGTGGACTTTTCATAGAAATTGATACCTCGCAGGACAGAATTCTTACCAAACTTGCCCTTGATGTCCAACAATGCATGCTGCAGTTTGTTTTCACGTTCCTCGGCCGCTGTATCAGCAAACAGATCCAGCTGCAGATGAACAGTATCAGCATCCATCAGATTGCCAAGACCAATAGACAGTTTACGGATCGGAACACCTTTGACGGTCGTTTCCTGGTACAGGCGTATAAACTCACGCACCAGCGACTTATACGATGACGTGTGCGCTGGTAATTTCCTGCTGCCCCCTGTGGACCTATGAACGTCCTTAGAATAGCCAATCCCCAAAGACAACTCATTGGCCACCAAATTCTTTTCCACCAACTCCAGGACCAAATTATCCACCATTTCCTGCATTACAATCAAAGCATCATCATACCCATAATCTTCAAACAGAATCTGGCTATTAGACAAAGAATGGGACTTTGACTGGTAATTATGGATGTCGGCAATAGTACACGGCTCAACACCATGAGCATGGTCGATAAGATACTCGGCATTCGTTCCAAATTCCTTGTAAAGCACTTCTTCCGGCATTTCTGTTATTCCGTGCAGGTCGTGTACACCGTACTTTTCCAGCCTTTTTGCAATTCCATTTCCAATATTCCACACATCTGTCAGGGGTTTATGATGCCAAAGATGTTTGCGGAACAAATCCTGGTCCAGGTACCCGATATGGTCTGGAACCTTTTTTGCAGTGATATCCAGGGCAACTTTGGCCAGAAACAGATTGGTCCCAATGCCTGCAGTGGCACAGATGCCAGTTTCAGCCAGGACGGCATCCATCAGCATAATAGCCAATTCTTTGGGCGTTTTTTTATACAGTTTCAGGTACGGTGTCGCATCAATAAAGCACTCATCAATCGAATAAACGTGAATATCCTCAGCGGAAATATAGCGCAGGTAGATACTGTAAATCTGGGCAGAAACTTCCATGTACTTTTTCATGCGTGGAACGGCTGTGATGTATTCTACATTTTTTGGGATTTCAAAGACACGGCACCGGTTGCGAATACCCAGTGCTTTCATAGCCGGAGTGATAGCCAAGCAGACGGAACCGGAACCACGTGTAGGATCAGCAACAACCAAGTTTGTAGTAAATGGGTCCAGCCCCCGGTCAACTGCTTCAACCGAGGCAAAGAAACTTTTCAAATCGATACAAAGATAGACCCTTTCCGACATTTCAATAACAGTATAAAAGATAGACTAAAAAAAATCAAAAAAGATAGTTCCGCACCAAACCGCAAATTTAGCATACCGAAATACAACAGCTTTTAGGCAAATTGCTACTTCATCACGTACATCAAGCGGACCGACAAAAAGTATCCAGAAAAATACAGTTAGAGCATAGACAAATCAAGAAAAATGGAGTTGCTTATGCCTATAAATATCTCAATACAAAATGGTCGCATGACCGAAAAAGAATTAGCAGAACATTGGGGAGTTAAAAGAAACACATTGCAAAAGTGGCGTTCAGCTGGAGTTGGACCCATTTATGTAAAAATTGGGGGAAAAGTCATATATCCATTAGAGGCAATAAGGGAGTATGAAAGATCAAGGATGTTCTACGCATCATCTGAAAGAGTTTATAAGGATGAGTGAGGTGGCCATGAAGAAAGATATAGAAATATGTCCGTTATGTGGCCGCAAATCGGTTGAGTACAAGCACACGATAAACAAGACCCTTGTATCAGGACTAGCAAGATTACATGCCAAAGGTGGCAGAGCAAGATTAGACAATCTAGGACTGGATAATACCTGCTTTAACAATTTTCAAAAACTCAGATACTTTGGACTGGCCATACCATCAAATGACAACTGTGAATGGCAGATAACCAATCAGGGGGTATGGTTTTTGCAGGGCAGAATCCAGATATCAAGATTTGTAGTAACGAGGAATGCAAATGTAATAAGAAAAAGTGCAGAACTGGTATTCATAACAGATGTAAAAGATTGTATTCAGTACAAGGCAGAATGGCAAAGTCAAGCAAGGCAACCGGGGTTATTTGATTAAGGGGGATAAAAATGAAAATACTGATAGATCCAGAATTATCACTATTGGTAGAAGAGCTATCAGATAAAGAATGCGCAGAGATTTTAAGATGCATTTTGCAGTACCCAAACAGGGACAGCGACTTACCTTTATGGCGGTATATCCGGGCAAAAATAGATAGAGATGCAAAAAAATATAAAGAGAAATGTGATCGGATTGCAGCATGTAGAGAAAAGCGATTTGCATTGAAATCAAAGGTAATAGATATAGATAAGGAAAAAGAAAATAAAATGATAATAAAAGAAATTGATAAAGATAGTGAAAGTAGTAATGCTTTTGCAACTGTTGAAAAGTCTGTTGAAAGCTTTCTAATAAATGAAAAGTTCTGTTTTGAAACATTAAAGCAAATAAGACCAGCTTTTCAGGAATACCTAGCAACATTTCCGGGATACGTTATATCAAGAGCAGAAAGAACACTAAGGGACAAAAGATTTGGCCAAGTAATGAATGCAGAACAGATTATGTTATGGATTGAAAAAGAACATGGTTTCTACAAAAAGAAGATAGGAGGTATAAGATGAATTTCAGTCAAATCAAATGGAGTAAGGAAGTAGTTGAGGAATGGATTGGAATAGCAGTGCTGGTGGATAAGTGTATGCCGCCCGTGTACCACAAAGGCGTGTCCGGCCAGAGATTGGAAATACAACGTAGTTGGACTGAATTGCTATGGGATGCAGAAGAAATAAAGAAGAGAACACCAAAATGGGAACCAACAGCTGAACAAGTTACAATTTGGGAAGAAGTGATCTTGCGCTGGTTTACCAAGATACCGGATGGCCTGGACAGAAAAATTGTATGGCTAAGGGCAAGTGGTGCAAGCTGGCCAAGGATAGCAAAAGCAGTAGGTGTGTGCAGAACGACCGTTATCTCACATTATGCCGATTCAATAGATGGTCTTGTTAAGAAATTGCCTAATTTCTATCCAAAAATATCCTAAAATCTTGGTGCGTCTATATGCAGATAAATCCCGTTAAATTTAAAAGCAAAAACAGTTCAAA
>JAZQTD010000004.1:0-1147 GCA_045630455.1 Candidatus Enterousia sp.
GGCGTGGGCTTGGGTGTAGGTTTAGGCGTGGGCTCGGGCGTGGGCTCGGGCGTGGGCTCGGGCGTGGGCTCAGCCGTGTGTAAGGGTTCTTTTGAAATATTAGAATTTTCAAGACTGCAAGCTGATAAAGAAAACAGCAAACAAGCAATAAGCAGCATCCAGCAAAGAACTGTTGATATTTTTTTCATAGCACACCTCATTGAAATCATTTAACTTATGGTACACAGACCATCTAACACTACTATAAATCTAAAACTGCCTATCCGCAATAACAAATGACAATTTTTATTTAAAACCGTAAATACAATACTGACTCCCTAATATTCAAAGCTTATTGCCGCAAAGCAGCAAATGCCAACATAAAACAACACCAATTTTGACTCAGCGTTGGTGTCAAAATTGGTGTCAAATGAAATTTGATGTGTTCCATTTCGCTATAAAAAATCATAAAAACAAAGAAAAACCACGGCAAAAGCCGTGGTTTTTATGGTACGAGAGAACATAACGGACTACTTTACATTACAACTATCGTTTAACGGCACCAAACACACATTTTCAATAAACTTTTGAGGTGCTAAATATGAAAAAAGCGAAAATTAAACTGGACGATATGGGCACCATCCATGTGTCCTGGGACTGTGGCTCCAGCCTCGGCCTCATCCCCGGCGAGGGCGACTGGAAGAAGGTAACTGAATAACCCATATGCATAGAACATTTAGAGGTCGCATCATTTTTCCTGATGCGACCTCCTCTTATTGTTTCCCAAAAATCACATGAGCCCCATACAAATAATCACCACAAGGGCAGTTATCGTAACCAGTGTGTCGATTGTAATACCATAGAACATAGGCTTAAATCCAGCTTTTTTGAAGTCGGCAAGGCTGGTATTCAAACCGATGGCTGCCAATGCCGTGACCATCAGAAATTTGCTGGCGCTCTTCATCATGCCGGAAACCGTTGCCGGGATCAAGCCAACGCTATTGATGATAGCAAGCAGCAAAAATCCACCAATAAACCAGGGGATGATTTTCATCATGTTCACTTTCTTACCGTCACCGGTGGCACGCATTTCTTTCTGTTTCATGCGCACCCCGATCCAGGCAAACACCAGCACGGTGGGAATGATAGCAATGGTACGGGTCAATTT
>JAZQTD010000005.1:0-1387 GCA_045630455.1 Candidatus Enterousia sp.
GGACACCATGAACGACAACCTTGCAGGGGATCTTAAATCGTTGGATTCCATGTTGGAAGGTGTCAAAATTCAGTTGTACGAGAATTTCGAGCCAGCTTTAAGAGCAGGTGTCGGAGCGTTGCAAGGCTTGACGGATGCAATATCGTTTTTGATCGACAATGGCGAAACCGTTGTTGGTGTGCTTGCATCCATTGCAGGCGGTGTGGCAGCTTATTTGGCATATAGTACCGCACTAACTGTTATGAAAGATGGTTGGATGGCTTTAACTATCGTAGAGAAGGGAGCAGCAGCTGCACAATGGGCATTGAATGCGGCACAAAATGCAAGCCCATTGGGAATATTGATCACCTTGATTGGTGCTTTGGTTGCGGCTTTCATGTACTTGTGGAATACGTCAGAAGATTTCCGGGCATTTTGGGGATGGTTATTTGAGCAAATCGCAGAAGTTGCCGGAACCGTGATCGATTTTGTTGTAGATCTTTTCAAAAAGGCGTGGGAAGCAATAAAAGTTGTTTGGGATGTGGTTGTTGGATTCTTTAGCGCAATTTGGGAAGGTATAAAAACAATCTTTTCAGTGGTTGTGGATTTCTTTAAAAATCTATTTGAAGGTGCATGGAAAGCCATTACAACGATATGGGATGCAGCCGTCGGATTCTTTACAGGTATATGGGAAGGTATATCAAACGCATTTTCAGCCGTTGGATCCTTCTTTAGTACCATATTCACAGGCGCATTTAATGCCGTAAAGAATGTGTGGTCAGGAATAACAAAATTCTTTAGTGGAATATGGGACGGAATCAAAAAGATATTTAGCACAGTTGCAGGATTCTTTAGTGGAATATTCCAAGGGGCAGCAGATGCGATCAAAAATATTTTCGACGCTATAATCGGATTCATAAAAGCGCCCATAAACTTTATTATTCGAGGAATCAATGCGTTTATAGGCGGACTTAATAAAATACAAATTCCCGATTGGGTGCCGGCGGTTGGCGGAAAGGGAATCAACATTCCTTTGATTCCAGAACTTGCCGAAGGTGGTATTTTAAAGAAAGGTCAGTGGGGATTCCTAGAAGGAAATGGAGCCGAAGCGGTAGTGCCTTTGGACAATAACAAAAAATGGATTTCTGCGGTTGCAAGTGATCTTCGAAGGACATTGACGGCGGAAGGTGTTTTGAGCGAGACCGCAAACCAAATCAATAATAATTACAACTTCGTGCAAAACAATAATTCACCGAAGGCGCTTTCAAGAATTGATATTTACAGACAAACCAAAAACCAATTAGCATTCGCAAGGGGGGTCTAAAACATGTTAGAAGTAAAAGCAGAAAATAAAATCGGGGAAGTTTTAGACTTTCATGGAAATGCCAATTATATTTTGATGGATGCA
>JAZQTD010000006.1:0-1190 GCA_045630455.1 Candidatus Enterousia sp.
CAAAACAGAAAATCCATCGTGATGTCAACGGTGCACAAAACATTGCCCGTAAAAAACACAAGATGGACGTTTATTCGGTTGAAGTAAAACATCGACAACCTGTATGGTATAAACAACATTTGCCTGAATCCATCAGACAAACAACCAAACAACCAACAGATAAACCAAAAAAGTATCGCCATGTGGTGATGGCGTAGTCGGCACTGAACTTGCCCTCGCATAAAACAACGTTTTATGCGTGTTGCTTGCCGTATCCTTGCCTCTGTTTGCTACGTAGGTAGCGAATAAGCAGGGTCATAGCAAGAAAGAAGCCCACGGCTTTAGCCGTGGGTGTGGTCACCTGTCGCCCTTATCATTAATGATACAGGTATACACGTAGACAATGTCAAAAAAGCAGTCGCACAAATAAGTGAAGGACAAGACGGTGCTGAACCAACAATCCATTTTACTGAAGTAAATGAATCAGAAATCGAAACACTTTTTGCAGAGAAACAATATTACGGAGCACTTGTTATCCCATCAGGATTTAACGATACACTTGAAAACGCACTTAAGCAAGAAACACCTGCTCATTTAGACATTTATTTGAATCAAGGATTTAATATGACGGGCGCAAATGTCGCAAAAACGACACTGAATGCACTGATTACACAACTGAGTAACGAGTATGCAACAAATTATTTAACGTCTTTAACTGGTACTTCTATCCCTGTATCGCAAGCACACGTTTTGGTCCAACCCATCACAGCAAAAGAACACATTTTTAATCCTATCACAGCCGCCACTGCAAACGATAGTGCGCCTACACTCATGGCTGTACCTGCTTGGGTAGGGGCATTAATCGGTGGTTTTATTGTCTTCTTAGCTTCTGCAAACATCTTAAAAAATCAAGTGCTAACACGCAAACAACAGCTACGTTTACGCCTTGAACAAACGTTATTTGGGGTAATTATCGCCCTGTTTTCAGGTTTCACGGTAGCCACACTTGCAAGCATTGCTGGCATTAATATGCCAAGTTATTGGCTCGTTGCGTTCTTTGTATCGTTTGTCGCCTTCTGCTTCTTTTTGTTGGTTTCCGCGATTACCGCATGGATTGGTAAACCTGCGATTACGCTATTTATGATTGTGATGTTACTTGGCATGGGCGTCTTAATGACACCTGCTGAAATGTTACCCGATTTCTTTGTGAA
>JAZQTD010000007.1:0-13081 GCA_045630455.1 Candidatus Enterousia sp.
AAAGAAAGACCAAAAACCCCCTATTTTTTCGTCACATTGCACAAGAAAGTGACAAAAACATCACACTCAAACCCCCTATTTGATTAACTGTATAAATCAATTCACACAATTTCGTACACCATGCACAAAAATTCATCAACACCATTGTGCAAAACGACATTATGCAAAATCAACAATACAACCGCCCACAAACGCACCGCAAACTATGCAAAACAGCTAAAACCCAATTATCACAAATCTATCACAAAGCCAATACAAAACAATCACTTAAATATGCTACTATATGATCATGGAACAATAGCACCATTGTTTCACGTGAAACATTATACCGCCCCTATGGGTAGAAAGTGAGGTAAACCAACATGACATTACGCACCCTTGACAAAAACAACAACGTATCAGTAGGTGATGGCACTGAACCGCTGAAAGATTATAACGGCATAGCATGGTATTATAAAGGTTACAATTTTTCGGCCGTGTTTGATCATGAAACAGATACGCACATAGTATACAAAGTTACCCGTGATTATCACAACGGCGGTAACCACATTGTATACTACACCCACATAACAAACGCCAACGCCATGGTAATGACCCTTGACGACCTGTATTATTTTATCATGGCTGATTTTATAAAGTGAGGTGAACCCAAATGACAGTATACGTCGTATACACCAATTTAAACACGCCCGTCGTGGTGGGAAAATTTCCCACCCGCAAGGCGGCGGGCGATTGGTGCAAACGTAATAGAAATATGTTTGAATCGCTGTTTATCAAAACAGAATTTATAAAGTGAGGTGTAAAGAATGGATTATAAATTCGTAAAAGGTACATTATCATCAACGAACCCTGAAACAATAAAAAGAATTGACGAAACAAAACTGAATGTTTCACGTGAAACAAAAGAGTATTATATGTGGACCGTCGACGACGGTGTACACCGTTTTAATTGTGATAATGACGGTAATGTAATACTGGAATTAACAAACCCACCTGTATGCAACAATTACGATTATTTTGAAGATATTTGCATATCCGAATGTACATGGTGTGATAACCCGTATCACTGTAAATTCAAAAATGTTTCACGTGAAACATATCTGACGATTCACGACATTGCATTCATGATCATTGTAACCGATTATTGTTGGAATAATTTTCGTTGCAATTTTTGTGAGGATTGCGAACATGAAACATCGTCACATATGACAACAATTGCAATTGATATGGTCGCAAGGGGGTTATACTAATGCCACATAAACCTACAAAAACAGCGGGTCGAATCAAGAACATAAACGCATATATAAACAAAGTCGGTGCGTTTTTCGGTATCAATTCGCCTGAATATCAGAATATTACAAACCAATTAGCAAATGCGGGTTTGGTGACATATGAGAATAAAAAAGGATATGTAAATATCAGTAACAGTAAAATTAACCGCATGAAACATCAATCTATACGTGCAATTGACAAGCGCA
The DNA here is from genome assembly GCA_045630455.1 of Candidatus Enterousia sp. Classification (GTDB taxonomy): domain Bacteria; phylum Pseudomonadota; class Alphaproteobacteria; order Rs-D84; family Rs-D84; genus Enterousia. The sequence goes on from JAZQTD010000007.1 coordinate 1,479, forward strand.
AACCGTCATTTGCACGTCAGAAAAAACGTTTTCTGAAAGAACAAAAAGAGTTATTCCCTGATTTGGAAATACCCGATATTGGTGGCGATTTCGGCGACGGTGTCAACATTGAATTTGATGAATCAACAGGATTCGACCCGAAATATACCACGGGTGCGGGCGGTAAACCGTTAGATTTCGACACGTGGTATAAAGAATGGCGCAACACGTGGGTATTAGAGGAACAATACGAAATAAGACAGTTAGCCGATGATTTAGGCGTACCGTTTGATCATGACCAATGGTATCAAGATTACGCATATAGAGAACAAATCATAACTGAATTATACAATGCATACGAACAAGGTATTGAAACAGAATTAGAGAGTGCCCGCAATGCTAACGGTGATACGATCAATACTGAAACAGGCGAACCCATGACGTTCGATTCTGAATGGTACAACGAATTTACAGATATAGAATGGTGATTGAATATGACGGATTTTACAAACTATGATTTTATATCATTACAAAAAATGTTATCGGGGCAATTGGTAGAAATGACCGCCCCGATATACTCACCCGATAACCCCGAAAAAATTGTTGCAAACCCGCTGTATAAAACGGGTATTGGTTTTGATACCGAATCAACAACGATAACACATAAGATTAAAGACAGGAACGGTAAACAAAAAACGGTTGTTGATTACTGTTTTATTTACACCTATCAAATTGCCGTCGGTACTGAATATTACGCAATTTACAGGACGTATAAACAGTTTGAAACATTTATCACTGTTTTAAACAGTGTGTTAAAACAGAAGTGTAAAAACGAAATTGACAACGGCCGCCCGCCCGCTAAATGTTTGATATGGGTTGCAAATTTAGCGCACGAATGGTCGTTTATCAAATATCGCATAGCAGAAAAATTTGATATTGAAAAGTGTTTTGCAAAAACACCCCGTGATGTATTATATATCGATTTCGGCAATTTTGTATTTCGTGAATGTTTGGGTTTGTTCGGCCATTCCCTTGCTAACGTTGCAAAAAATTGGACGGTCACACAAAAATTAAAAGGTGATTTAGATTACGATTTAATACGTACTTCTGAAACACCGCTGACCGATCAAGAAAAACAATACTGTATAAACGACGTAATTATATTGACCGAAATGCACACCGCCGTATTAAAAGCATACACTCAAAAAAACGGTGGTGTAATATTGCCGAACACGTCAAGTGGATTCGTTCGACTGGAATTAAAAAACGCCATACGCAACAGTGAAGATGTAACCGACGAACGGGAATGCTACAATTGCAATACATCTAAAAAGGAAATCAAGACCAATCTGTCATACTTAATGCATGATCATAAGCGACTTTATACAAGTCCGTTCCAATGGGATATATGCCGCAATTACGGTTATTGCGGCGGTTTATGCGGGTCAAACATTGATTACGTCGGTACAACATTACATAACATACAGTGCGTTGACCTGACAAGCGATTATCCCGCACAAATGTTGCATAAAAAATTCCCGTCGGGGCGTTTGACAAAATTACCGTTATCGGAATACGAAAAAATCAAAAAACAAGGCCGCCCTTATTTTGTGATCGGTATATTTAAAAAATTAGAGTCATACACTCATCACGCCACATTTAGCAAGCATAAAGCACTAAACTATAAAAACCCCGCATTTATAAAAAAGTACGGCAATATGAAAAATGTTATCGTTTATAACGGTAAAATACGCCGTGGTAATAATATTGTTGTATGTGTAAATGACGTTGACTTGTCAGCATATAGCATGATATACGATTTAGAGTTCACGCCGTTAGCGTTGTATGCATTTACAAAATATGACAAATTGCCGTCATGGTTATTTGATTGTATAGTAGATAATTACGCCGATAAATCACGATTAAAAATCGCGGGGTTGACTAAAACTGTTGAATACATGGATAAAAAGCGAAACGTCAACACATTTTATGGTGTACTGTCGACCAAACCCGCAAATATGTTTGACGAATTTACCGACGACGGGTTATTTACACCGTCGGACGAATGGTCATATTCTAAAATGATAAATCAATCATGGCTGAACCCGTATATTGCATTTTGGGTCACGTCATACGCCCGTAAAATTTTAATGATGTTTATATCACAATTTCCCGAATTGATCGTACAATACGACACGGATTCGTTATACTATATCACCGACAAACCAAATTCGGAAATAATGAAAAAAGCAATTCTGAACTATAACGCCCGAATCGAAAAAATTAACGATAATATTTTTTGCAAACATCCCGATAAAAAATTATTTATGTCATTGGGTACGTGGGATTTTGAAAACACGTATATCAATTTTTTACCGTTGGGCGCAAAAAAATACATCAAACAGGATATGACCGACGGCATACAAACAGTAATTGCGGGTTTGCCTAAAACCGCAATTCCCGCCGAAATTGCAAACAAGAACATCAAAAAACCCTTTACGCATTACAACGTGTTAAAGAAGTATATTGAATCTGAATGCACAATAAATTCTGTTATTGTAAAGCACCAATTTGCGAACAAGTTCGCAAGTGTGTACAATGATGATTGTATTGTTTCACATGAAACAATTGTTGATTATTTAGGCCGCCCCGCTGTAATAGAACAAACATGTTATCATGCAATAGTGCCAATTGATTTTACATTGGCGTTGGGTTGGGATTTCGCCCGTCAAATTGTCAGATTACGTGAAACGACCCCGAATTGATATTCGGGGTTTTGTTTGTTTCACGTGAAACATTATAGATATACACCGCCCGCCAATGCCGCCTGTATCATCTTTTTTTCGGTCACTGTTGCGCTGAATCCTGATAAATCAACGTTAGTAAATTCGGCGTAACCTGATTTTGAAGAAATCAAACAGGGTGAACAATCTGCAAAACCAATAGTATGACCGTATTTACCCATATCAAAACCGCCCGCCATTGTAGGACGTGCATATATAATAGTCGGGTATAATTCCATGCATAAGCCCGTAACCGAACCCGTTGTACCTATCATTTTAACGGGTATTTTCATATGCTGCAATTCATATTCGGCGATATTTTCAGCGGTTATATTTGACATCATTTTATTAGCCGATGATAAAACGCTGTTTGCGGCGTTTAACGCATTACCGCCCGCCATTGCACCAATTAACCCTGTTGCCATTTGTAGTTCGGATATATCGTTGTTTATGCGTAGTTGTTTCATTTGTTCGGTTGCGTTATACATTTGACCCTGTAATGTAACTTGTTCAATTCCTGTTATCGGTAAATCAATTGCACAATTTCCGTTAGCAATTTCGACGATCATTTTATTTCCATTGTCGGCATACGTATAAACAGCGGCCGAACAATTACCCGTGATAATGTCAATGACGTAATCAACATATAACCAACGGTTCATATAAATTTTAGGATCTATATTTATCGTACCGCAAAACGGCAAATATAACATAATTTCTGTTTGGTAATCACGCCAATCACCAAAACGTGGGAATATTTTAATACGCCCGCATTGATGTTCGACAACGGTTTTTGCATGGTATGCAGATATGTTTGTATCATATGAACCCAAATGCACATGTACGCCTGTACCGTAATGTGGGTCGTCGATCAACGGGAAATACTTTAACGATACAATGTTATCAATGGGGTTAGTTGTTAAAAATACATCTAATGCGTAATCAGCCGCCGCCGTATCGGCGGGAATATCGGCCATTATTTCCCATAATTTGCCTGATAACTGACTATATGATAATGCAGATAAATTATAACGGTTTGTCACTGTTTCAATATCTGACATAACAGATATATTCATAACGCCGTCATAACGGTTTGGGTCGACCTCACGTGCGGGGTCGTACGGTGATTCTGATGTATCATCCCATAAATATTGTGGTTGATCTGCGTTATCCGTGCCCCGTGTATAGTCGCCGTATGTTATGCCGTCGGCGGCAATTGTACCGCAAAAAACACGGTTATCTGTTAATGTCAATGATGTAAAATCACCCGCACCCGCACCGACGAAAAAAACGCCGTAATACGCAATTTGTTTATAAATGTCGTCAATAGCCGCCTGACTATATGCACGGCAATATTTTATATTTGCGGGGTTATCATTATCATCATAAATATAATGGTTCGGTTCGGGGTCAAGGCCGATTGGGTTATAAATATTGCCTGAATCTGATAAATTGCGGGTGGGTGTTTCGCCGAATCCCATTATTGGAATACGGGAACGGCCAACGGTTGACGAAATTAAACTGAATGCCGCCACAAAATTTGCCGATAATGTTTGTATATCGTCGGATAATTCAGCTATTGGCGTTGTAAATATATAGTCATCGGTTGTATTTGCAACAATGAACCATTCGGGTGATTCAGCCGTACCACGGTTATAATAACAAACCATGTATACACCGTTGATATACGGGTGTGTTGTATGTTCCGTTGATTCGTATGCACCTAACGTATATGTTGTTATGTCGGCTGAATATGTACCGTTTGCCGAACAAACCACATACGGAACAAATAACAGTTGATTTAATTTGATGTTAAATAAAAAATGGTTACTGTATTCGGCGTAATAATACGGTAAATCTAACTTTGTGTCCCATTTCGCCCACCTGTTAATTATTGGATAGCCGTTAATGTTCATACCGTTAGGATTGCCCGCTGGATTTGCGTAATTACGCATTAAAAACCACGTATTTACTGACGTATCATTTTTATATAGCGGTTTAAACGTTTTATCCTGACGGCAAACCACGGCGTTTATTAAATAGTTGTCGGAATACATACCGCAATAGCAAGGCGAAACGTCAGGCAAACTATTTAATACAAACGTGTCGTCAAGTACGTAATCCCATAACGCCGCATTTGTGGTTTTTGCGTTGTCGTGAAAATCGTTTGACCATTCAGAACCGTAAATATTAGTGTTGATTGGCATTATGTATCACCCCCAATTGTAGTTAGTACATATGGATACGACGGCGAACGTGTAAACGGTGTCGATTCAAAATTATCTAAAACAATTTGACGTTTATTTGTCAACATCGGGAATTTGTTATCGGGAATATATGTCGCCCCTTGTTCGGTGCGTAAACAAACGCCCGTGCATTTTACAATGTCGGCGGCGTACGTTGTAAGCGGGTCAACTGACAATTTTAAAATTGCCCGCTGACCGTCTAATAATGACACGTTATCGATAAAATAATATCGATTGCCAAACGCCGCAATTTTAGCATAGTTTTGTTCAGCCAATCCCGACGAATATACACATATTAACGACGGGTTGAGAACGTCGCAAGGTGTCAGCGGGTCGACATTTAAAAGTGTTATTTTAGTTGATTCAGGCGTTGTTTTATTCAGTTTGTTCGGCGGGTCGGTTATCTTGTATGTATCAATTACAATTGCCATTACCAAACACCTCCAAAATCAGTTACATAATATGCATACTGATTTACAAACATATCGATATACATACATAACACGGGGTTTTTGCGCAATTCCCATTCCGACGTGATCATTTGCTGACTTGTTGTCACGCCTAAATTACCGTGTTTTTTCTTGATTTCGGCGTTTATGTTGTCAGCGGTGTAAATGTCCTTGTCAAAATTCATTGTTACTTCTGACGTATGACTTTTAACGTTGGTCGTTGTACCCGTGTCAGCGGCCGTTGTTGACCCTGTTTGTTTTGTTTTGGTATCGGGGCGGTATGTTGTTGATTCAAATGTTGTTACACTGTTTTCTGTTTCAACGTCATTTGCGGTCGTTGTTGTTGTTTTGCCGTGGGTTGTCGTGTCGGTAACATTGCCGTGTTTATCATAGTATATGTTTTGTTCCGTGCCGTTGTAATTTTCTAACGGGTCATAATTTGCGTTGTATGCGTCGACCGCTTTTAACATGTCCTCTTTATGCATATCGTTAAACATACCCCATAAATTTGCTAACGGGTACAATGTTTTATATTCGCCGAACGTCATTTTTAAATAGTTACATACGGCCGCCCCCGTTATGATCGTTGACCCGCCATCGGTAATTGCAAAAAATGATTCGATTTGTTCAGGTGTAAAACCCGCAATTTGATATTTGATTTTTGCATGACTCATATTAACACCCCTATCCGATATAGTTTACAATTTGCTGACCGCCTGTTATGTGTTTACATATGTCCCTAAAATCCTCACCAATTTCGCTTGTTTCGGCATACATTGCCCCGTTGATAACACAATTGGTTATTTGTTTCGGCATTGTTAAAATACTATGCTTGCCTAATATTGGCGATACACTCATGTTAAATTGTTCCGACGGACGTTTAACAACGATAACAGGGGTTAATCCGTTTATAAAAAGTGTGACGTTTACCGCAAAACCGTTGTTATACAATTTCCACGTATAACCACGTTTATATAACATGTTTTGCGGTGCGATTTTATACGTACCTAAAACCCAATCCCCGTGAGAAATCATGTTTATATGATCGTTTTCAAAACGGTCATAATACATTTGCGCCGCTTCACTGTTTGCCGCTGTTTCGGGCGTATAGTATAATACAATTCGGGGTTGACCTTTTGTATTCCTATAAACGTTCATACCCCTTTTTAAATCACGTAACTTAATGCCGAATTGTTCGGCGACTTTACTATCACGTGAAACAGTATTTCCCAATAGATACAACGGTACAAAACGGTCGGTACGGTTACGCAACATATTTGAATGTAAAATATTTAACTTTAAGAACTCATCTTTCAACTCACCGTCACGACTTAAAAATTCGTCGTAAATGCCGCATGATATTTCGCCCTTGTCGTCGCCTGTTTCCGTTTCAACATTGTTCATTGATCGGCAATACGCAATTACTTTTTTATTGACACGTTTGTCAATGCCTGTTTCACCCGTTGTTTTACGCATTACTTCAAAAACCTTGCCTGACAGTTCGGCGGTGTTATGTTTACCGCACGAACAATTTATAATGGTTTGGCGGTGGGAATTTAACAGATTACCGCATATCGATTTGGTGAATGTTTTATCGTATCGGCGAACGTAGAAAAACGGGTGTTTCATATCCGATTTATAAAAATCTATTATTGCACGGTCAACGCACCCCCATGTTTTGCCCGTACCTTTACCGCCGATAATAGCGACAAACGGGCAATTGATTTTTTCAGCATATGCCGTTATGGGGTTAATGTCAATAAATTTTAATTCAGTATCGATCATGCACTTTCACCCGCTTCAATTTCTGTTTCACTGTCATTTGTTTCACGTGAAACATTTGAATCTGTTTCGCCTGTTTCGCCGTTTGATTCGTTTATTTCCTGTTGAACATTTGAATCTATAACGGCGTTTTCCTGTTTGAATATTTCCGATAATTCAACGGATATATCCCAACCGAATATTTTTTTAAATTCGGCGGCGGATTTTTTGCGTTCGTCTAGTCTATCAGGGGTCAACGCCTTGCTGAAAATATCTGTATTGTGAATTTCTGATTCAAGGTTTTGCGCCGATTTGGCCGTTGTACGGAATGGCATGTTATACAGATTACAGATACGGCGTACAAGTTCATAATGGAATTCGGATAAAAAGTGCATTTTTTCAATGGCTGATTCGTCGGTCAATCTTAAAACCGAATCGTCACGGGATAACGGCTGACCCGTTATCATTTTAGTATCGTCACTAACGGCGGCGTATGGTATTCCGTCATACACTTTTTTCAAAACATCTTCAATTTTTGCCGCTTCAATGCCTGAATTTGCACGGGCAATTGGTGTCATACGTGACCAACGAATCAACGCCCGTTCCGATTTATCGGTATCGGCTAACATAGAACTATAAAATTCCGTGTTATCATATTCGCAAGATAGATATGAATTGTTTTTGATAATGACGTATTCCGTTAATTCATCACTTGTTACACTATAATCTGAACCGTGTGTTATGAATCTGTCTGACGTTCCGTCGTTGCGTAACGGGCCGATGTATGATAACGGTGTACATGTATAGCGGCCGCCGTTGGCGATTGATTTTGACATTGGCACTTTGTAAAATACTGCTACACCGCAATTAATTGCTAATTCCATTAACATTGAATTTGTGTTTTCAAGTACATCGTCAGGAAAACCGTACCATTTGAACATACTACACCCAATGCGGGCGATAATCTCATCATACACAAATTCACGGCGTATGTCGGCTAATTTAGCACGGTTTTTCGGGCGGTAATCGTCGAAATTATTTGTTTTTAATATTTTTGTTTCTTTATTCATTGTTCTGTTTCACCTCACTATTTAACCATTTATTAATACAATGTATGCATTGCGGTTCGTTATTGCAATTAGCCGCTGAAAATAACGGGTCAATACATTCGATAACGCATTTATACGGTATGTTTGTATTGATCATTAATAATAGGTCGGCAATATTTGTATTATTAATGTTTTCACGGTTTGTCACATTAAACACTCACTTTCTATACTAAAATTGTTTCACGTGAAACATTTCGGTTTATGAAACAATAGCCATACAATTAAATTTGTATGGCTAATGTTCCGAATAAGTTTGAATTATATTAGGTGGGTATTGCTTGTTTAAGTGTCCGATTCTTCTGTTATTGTGAATCCGTCGGAATGTGTCAGTACGAAAACGACAACGTTTGAATCCTCATCAACACAATGTTGTGCACCGACGGTGGAAATGTAGTTCACATGATCGTCAAATGTGTTTTCGTTGCTTGCGACTTTTTTGTATTCCAGATTGAAGAACGTACCACGTCTATCCCATATCATACCAACAATACCTGTTGCGGCAACATTTGTTACGTGTTTACCTGTATGCAGTACGGGCGGGTTTGCGGGTACAACGTCCAGTTTAGCGGGTTCGTTAACATTCTGAACGTATGGAACAAGGTCGTAATCGTCGATGTTTCCAACCTTGTTATCATGGTAAATACCTGAAAGACCTTCATTTATACAATCGTAAAATGTGTCAAGTAAAAACTTGCGTTCATAGCGGGCAGGGGTATTGATAGGCGGTACGGATTCGCCGCAAAACTTGTTAGTAGCTTTACGCATAAGTTTTCTTAAATGGCGCTGATAACGTACAAACCATGCGGCAAATTTTGATTCGTTGGGTGCGGTGTATGTATTGCCTGTTTCAGATTCGTATACATCCTCAAGATTGATCACACGTACGCCCGAACGGTACATCGCCGCATTTGCCATCTGCTGACGGACTAAAAACCACGGGGATTCAGTTTGTGCGATTGTAACAATTGCGTCGACAACACCCCACATTTGTGCTATCAGTTCATCCCAACCATTGCGCGACTGTACGGATGATTTATACATTTCGTAACTGATAGTAAACGGTTTTGTGCGGTAAAATCCCTTGTTACCCCAAACCTTTACTTTAAAACTGAATGGATGTTTGCCAAACAAGTCGTTGAAAGAACTTGAATACGTATTATCAAGTACAAACGATGATTCAAATTTTGTTTGATCAATACGTACCTTTTCACGTAAACATGCAAATTCAGTTTTATCGACCTGAAGTTTAAATACATCGTCGTCGTAATCTTCACTTGATAAACATTCAAAATAGATACGACCGACCGTTTCCAACATGTTGGTGACGCTGTTAGCAAAATTGTCGACCGTCAATGTGTTTGTTATCAGCTGACCCGCCTGAACAATGTTTGATAAATCTTCACTGATTATAAGACCATCAGCGGTTGCGCCGTCAGTTGTGGTTGTTGTACCCTGTAAATTCTTAATAGCCGCATTTACCACGGCGGCGGTTTGGGTGGATGGAAAAATTAAACTCATATTATACCTTCTTTCTTTATACGTCCTGATATGTTACACTCACATTGGACGGTGTAACCGTTGTATCAACGTCAAAACTATTCCAACCCCAAATTGTATTTAATTCGGGTGCGGTGTATGTTTCCGTTGTTGGTGTTTCGGCGGGTGTGCCGTCACTGTTTACGTTTCGTGTGATCGTTCCGTCACTTGACATAATGTCGAATACGGGTGTATCGCCTGTTGATTTGCGTAAATAATCACTAATATATGCGTTATACGTTACGTTGTTTAATTCGATTGGGATTTTTACCCCGAACGGTTCATATGGTTTTGGGGTTGACCCCGTGCATAACATCAAGGTGTTGATACAATCATCGAATACAGCGGATGTAAATTGCACAATTATATACGTTGTGTCAGCAGGCGTGGTAAATGCCGCTGATGTTTCATTTGTCACAACTAAAATAGTACCATATACAGGCGTGCCGATAATAGGTATATCACTTGTTGATACTGCTAAAATACGGAATACGCTTGTTGCAATAGCCGAATTAACAGACATTGCATAATTTGTTGACGGTGATACGGGTATTCTTAATGTTCTTCCAGAACCTGCGTATTTATTCCAAGTGCTTGAATCACTATTAATATTCGTTGCTTCATATACATCGGCGTTCGATTTGTCGAACAAATTATCAGTCGATTCACCTACATAAACACCCGTGTCAACGTTACCTGATATTGACCAAATCAGCAAACCGTCAATTGCGTGGAATGATAATGGCGGCGAACCTGTTTCGGTTTTTGTTACCGTTGGGTTGACGTATGTTGTTACGTTTTGGATGATTGGTTTTAAGTTTTCATTTATGATAAGACCGTCAGCCACCGCACCGTCAGTTGTTGTCGTTGTGCCTTGTACATTCTTGACGGCACGGTTAACTGTTTCGGCGGTATCGGCTGACGTATAAATTACACTCATTTTATCACCTCACTTTAAAAAGGTTCTTCAAACGGTATGCCGCCCGAATCGAATAATTCAAGTTGTTTCGGTTCGGGCGGGGTCAGTTTGGGTTATCGGCATTGATATCTTTGAATGATACATCGCCCTTGTAACACTTGATAACGCATTCGATTTCTACTGCTACGCCGTTGTCAGGACATGGCCACGACTTGTTAACGGCAATTTTAAAGCGGTCGTAATATTCGTCGTAACCGTGCGGAACGTCGATTGTCACGTAATCGTATTTTTTGCCCTTGTCGTAATAGTCAACTACCATGCCACGGAATTTAGCGGTTGCGTAAAAATCGGTTTTGTTTGCGTTGTTTGTGTTTGCGTTTGGATTTGTTCTTGCCATAATAATACACTCACTTTCTATACTAATTGGTTTGGCGTTCGGTTTTTGTTTCACGTGAAACATTTTGGTGTAGTATGATCATGAAACAGTGATGTTTCACACCTGAATTGTTTCACGTGGAACATTACCGTGAACTAATATGTGGACTATGATACTATGTGGTTAATAGTATACTTAAAGTATATAGTTTGATGATGATTTTGTCAAGTGGTAAATTGTACAAAATTGCGGGCGTGATTTGGTAGTTGTATTGTCTATGTTGCATAATGGCGTTTTGCACAATTGTGTTGATGAATTTTTGTGCATGGTGTACGAAATTGTGTGAATTGATTTATACAGTTAATCAAATAGGGGGTTTGAGTGTGATGTTTTTGTCACTTTCTTGTGCAATGTGACGAAAAAATAGGGGGTTTTTGGCCTGTCT
>JAZQTD010000008.1:0-1378 GCA_045630455.1 Candidatus Enterousia sp.
TTTTCCATGATCATTCATCCTCGTCGTCGGCAGCATGAATGTATATGTCTGCGCCTGCTGCCTTGCCGTCAACATAAGCTTCACAAGCAGCGTAAATACCTGCCGCCAGTATTCCACAAATTACGCCTACGATCGCAACGGTCTGGTTGTCGCTCTTTAATCCGGCGATGCTTGTTGCAACGCTGGCCAAGAATGCTGCAAGTGAAATCCAAAATTTTCTACTCGTCAATTTCTCCATTATCCTTGCCCCCTTTGTTTAATCTATCGCGTGTTATTTCAAGAACCCCTGTAATCAGAAGTTCGAACGCACCGCCACCAAGGCCCATTGTAACAAGAACATCCGGAACAGAATCTTTTATCCAGTACGTGACCCAAGCAACCGCCACAAAAACGCACCAATAAATGCAAACGCCGCGCACGATTCTATCGATTTTCTTAAGCTTATTTGCTTTTGTTAATCGTCTATTTGCCATTTTTTGCCCCTTGCCAAATGCTCTTGCAACAGATTTTTTGCCTTAAGCAGATCTTCCGTGTGCGTATAATTATTGTGTGCGCAAAACGACAGTTCAAAATCAATAAGGGCCAGCATACATATTTGCATAACTTCGATTGTCGATGCTTCATTGCGGAATCTGTCGTTTCCCTGCTTAAGCGAATCTTCAATTTCTTTTTGCTTTATTTCAAGCGCTGTAACGCGTGTTTCAAGCGTTGTATGCGGCTTGCTGACAAACCGGACAAATATTGTGACAAACACGATGATATTACAGGATGTCAAGATAATTTGAAGGTACGGCAATATTGCTGTTATCATTATTCCCCCTTACAAGAAAAGGCAGCCAATAAGGCTGCCTGTATTATCAGAATCAGTGTTGGGCTTCATGCCCTGCCGTTTCCAGCAGGGCACAGTTTTCCCCGCATCCTAAGAGGTAAAAAAAATGGCACTTGTCCACAATGCCAGCTTTAGAAGGTTGCCCAGCATTTCGCAACTATGGGATTAATTGCCGCGGTCATAACGTGCGCTGGGCTGCGCTGCCGCTAACCTTATGAGTGTATGAAGAACTATGAGGGAATCCAATTAAAAAAGCAGCCGTTTGGCTGCCAGATCGTAAACTATTGCGTTCACTTTTTCGTCCGGTATATTCCCAAAAACATACCGAAGTTAGCCAGTTTGCAAATTGTGGTTACGTAAAAACTGGCAAAACTCCCACGCTTACTATACAATGCCGCCCTTGCCCAGATCGTAACGGCCTGCTGCGTCCACTCACGTCACCAACACGCAGCCCCCTTCCTTAAGGGCCAAGCAAACCTTACGCCGCGGCTTGGGGTTCGCTGGTTATTCCCTTCCAAGATCCATGATAACACAAGTTCGCAAAATGTA
>JAZQTD010000009.1:0-4587 GCA_045630455.1 Candidatus Enterousia sp.
AAAAAGAACGTGGTTGGCGGGATGTAACAGTGGAGAACCTTGTGGAAGTAGCGGAAAAGTGTTCGAAGCAACGCTTTGAAATCCATGACGGATATATTCGGGCAAGGTATGGACATTCGAAAGTGGGGATAGAGTACGAAGAGAAAACGCCACCTGCGGTGTTAATTCACGGTACGCACACAGGGGTTATTGATATCATCATGCAAAGCGGGATACAAAAAATGGGTAGACGATACGTTCATTTATCAGAAACAACGCATTTTGCGACATTGTCGGGGCAACGCCGAGGTAAAGTGGCATTCATTTATGTAGATACAAAGAAAGCGTTAGCAAAAGGTATCAAATTTTACTACGCGGGTGATGAAGTATGGCTTACGGAATTTGTACCTGCGGATTGTTTGTCGTTACACAAAAAAGACGAATCTGATTGATTCGTCTTTTTATTTTATTTCAAGTAAGGTAAGCCACCTTCGTCGATTGCACTCATACCCCAAATGATATTGAAATCCCAACCAAGGTACGAACTTTGCTCGCGCATTTGAGCAGATGTGAGACCTGTTGCGCCATTTGTATTCGGGTAGTTATCGCTATTCACATATGAATTAGTAATAGTGCCGAATGTTTGCACACCGAAAAATCCACCATATCGTGTATTGCCAATTAAAGAGCCACTTGCGTAACTGCTTTGAATGTGAGAACCCTCTATATTTTCTCCAACGAAACCACCGACAGCGTCTCTTCCTATGACCATACTCGTAGTATAAGCGTTTTCAATTAGACTGTTTATATAATTAGACCCAACGAAACCGCCCACAGCAATATCGCCCGTGACATTCCCCGTGGCGTAACTTCTACTGATACGCGATTCGATGTTTGCGCCAACGAAACCGCCTACGTATATTTCGCCTGTGGCAGTGCCTTTGGCATAAGAGGAATTAATGAAACTATTTGTATCATTTAAGCCGACAAGTCCACCAACAAGTTCATCACCTGTAATGTTTCCTTTCGCAAAAGAGTTTGTGATGATGGTATTCTCTTTGCTACCACCTATTAAACCACCGACATAATATACGCCAGAAACTGCACCTGTTGCATGAGAATCTTCAACAGTGCTATCATGATAATTCCAACCAACTAATCCGCCAATACCAACTGTACCATCAACAAGCCCTTCTGCGTACGAATTTGTAATGGTAGAGTTCCATGAATTTTCTCCAACTAGACCACCAACATCTTCATAACCTGAAACGATGGCTAGTGAAGAAGAATTTTCAACTTTTGCACTATCCATTGAACCACCGATTAAACCGCCTACGTTTTCATGTCCTGATACTTCGCCTGTCGCATGCGAATCGGTGACACTTCCTAAAATATTCATACCGACGGCTCCGCCTACCTCGGTTTCGCCTGATACAGTGACATCTGTTGCGGTTAAATTAGATAGGTCTCCTTCGTTATATCCAATGACACCACCGATTTGGGTACCAGTTGCCGATACAATGGAATTGGTGGATGAGGCAAAGGAGATAGTGCCATAATTTTCGCCTATGGCGCCTCCCACATAATTTTTAGCAGTAACGTTTGCGGTACTGGTTAATTGTTCCAATATACCTGTATTAACATAACCGACAACCCCGCCGACAAAGTCGTTCGCTGTCAGGTTCGCACTGCTATTTAATTCTTCTAATGTGCCGTACCCAACATATCCGACATTACCACCTACATGATTACCAGCTGTAATGGTTGCACTAGAAGTGAAATCATTTCCATTTCCTCCAAAGTAACCGACAATTCCGCCGACGAAATTATTAGCTGTGATAGAAGCACTGCTTGATACATTTGCTAATGTGCCTTCATTATTAGAGCCAATAACGCCCCCGACCTGATTAGTAGCTGTTATCGTTCCTGTTGCGTTTAGATTGGAAGAATTACCAGTATTTGCACCCATGATGCCCCCCACAACATCATTACCTGTGACATTTGCAGTTGAAGTGATGTTGTTTGAGTTTCCTTCAAAATACCCTGCAATCCCGCCTGTTTCATTTGTTCCTTTTATGTTTCCTGAAGCGGTGATGTTTTCAATTAAACTGTTCGGCTCTGCGTATCCAACAATAACTGCTGTAAAGCGGTTGCCCGTGATATTAACGTTATTGAAATTAATATTTTTCACTTCTGAATCTTCACCAATCCATTTAAACAAAGCGGTATAATGTTCATCAAATCTTGCCATAAATAAATCATGCACTGTATAACCTTTCCCGTCTAATTTGCCACTGAAACCATTTTCGCCCCAATAAATCGGTGCAAACCCTTTACCACCATGCCAACCTCTCGTTGCAACGGCATTGATATCGTTTCCGAGTTCGTAACACGCATCTAAATCCATATAAATGGCTTGTAATTCGCCTAGTGTTGTGATGATATATGGATCATACGGGTTACAAGACCCTCTTCCGCGGTTAGGTAATTTAACGGTTTCCTCACTCGCAAGTGTTTTGGCGCTTGTATTGACAGGTGAACTGACGCCACTTTCGTTCGTTGCAACAAGTTCATAATCATAGGTTGTATACGGTGTTAAACCTGTATCTTTGTAAGATGTACTGCTGCCGCTGTAAATTGGTGTGCCGTTACGATATAAGATGTACCCTGTTGCATTTGCGACAGCGTTCCATGACAAATCGATACTGTTTTCGGTCATGTTGCTCGCGCGGAAATTTGTTGGTGCATTTGGCCCTGCCAGTGTTTTCACGATGATACTGCTATAATCAGACATCGCCTTGCTATTCCACGCCGCAACTTCATAGGTATAACTTACGTTTGGATTTAATCCTACGTCCGCAAAACTATTACTGCTACCAATATAGATTGTTGTCCCGTTGCGTTTTAAGATGTATTGTGTCGCCCCAACTACACGATCCCATGATAATGTGGCACTTCGATTTGTGACGTTTGTTGCTTTAAAACCTGTTGGTGCTGGGAGTGTATCTGTTTCAGGACCTGTTGGACCGTCTGCTGAATCAGGTAAATTCTCACCGCACTTGAATGTTTCGCTAATGTCTGGTAATGATAAAATTAAATTGCCGTTAATAAAACCTGTGGTACAACTGCTCACTTCCCCTTTGTAATAATAACTGACGAGTACATAAGCCTTTTCGGTCTCTTTTTCCGTTTTACCGTTCGAGTAAAACGTAATTTTGCTATCACCAAACTCAACCCTGTACGGATTACCCCAAGCGTCCACGCTTGTGGTGATGATAGCGGTATCAGTCATTTTTAATTCATGTGCTTTGTCTAAATATAAATTTAATTGTTTACTATCTAAATTTTTTCCATTTCCTTCTCGTAAGAATGTTTCAGTTGCCAATTGAAAGTCATGAAAATTGGTTTTAACACCTGCTTCGTTCGCTTTAATAAACGCATTATTGACAAGTGGTAATAACACAACGAAGAGTATCGAAATAATGGCAATCACGACTAATATTTCAACGAGGGTAAAACCTTTTTGATTCTTTGAGTGCATATGTATTCCTCCTTGTATACGAAAAATAGGTATTTTTTGCCTTATATCATAAAAACGCATTTCAAACAAATAAAAATCACCTATTTTTCGATAACATCAAATAATGCGTCAGACAAAAAAGACGGGGTCAAATGACCTCGTCTTTTTTGTTTTATTTCAAGTATGGGTAACCGCCATTTATTGTTGCATTGATGCCCCAAATGACATTACTGTCCCATCCGAGATATGTGCTGGATTGGCGCATTTGAGCAGATGTGCGACCTGCTGCACCATTCGTATTTGGATAAATATCGCTGTTCACATACGAATTCGTAATGGAACTATCGTTGATACCAGCGAAACCACCAAATGCTGTACTCGCTGTGAGTGAACCGCTTGCATAACTGTTTTCAATTGAGCCGTAGTCTGCATTTAATCCGACAAAACCACCTGCTCTTTCAGTTGCGGTCACTGCACTTCTTGTGTAAGTGTTTGTAATTACTCCGTAATTATAATTGTAACCGACAAATCCGCCTACTTTGCTTGTACCCTGTACATTTCCAATTGCAGAACTTCGATGAATAATGCCGTTTTTATGGTTTGTTCCGACAAATCCGCCTACTTCCGTTTCTCCTGTGACATGCCCGCTAGCAACTCCTTTGATAATAGTTGCATCAAATGAATTGACACCTGCGAAACCACCGACACTGTAAGTTCCTGTCACGTTACCAGAAGCAATCGAATTGGTAACGGATGTGTTGTATTGGTTCGCTCCAATCAGTCCGCCAACCTGTGTATCGCCAATGACATTACCTGCGGCAGAGGAAGCGGAAATACTACTTTCCATATTGAAGCCGACTAAACCGCCGACATTGACCTCACCCTCTATGTCACCTGACGCTTGCGAGTTATTAATTGTGACATCTGCGTAAGCACTACCGACTAAACCACCGACAAATTTAGTACCCGTAACAGCACCTGAGGCACTCGAACCTGTCACTTTAGCGTAATCATATCCATATCCAATTAATCCACCGACATAGTCAGTACCTGATGTATCGCCTTCTGCTTGAGAGTTTGTGACAGAT
>JAZQTD010000010.1:0-40576 GCA_045630455.1 Candidatus Enterousia sp.
GAAACAAACGCATTGTTGGTGCTGGTTCGTTTATCGAAATCCCGGTCCCGAACGAAGCGGATGGCCAACCGGACTTGCGCAACCCTGTCCAAATTCTAAAAGTGGATAAGGATTCTTTGCAATATAACGTTGACGAAGAAAAGCGATTGCGCGAAGATATTATAACATCGGTAGTTGGTCAAGACGAAATCGTAACGGACCGCGACGCGTTCAATGAACAACAGGTCCGCGCCAATTTCGAAAGTGTTACGACCGTATTGAACCGCGTTAAAAAGGGATTCGAAGCGGCGCAACAATGGGTTGACGAAACCATTTGCAAATTGCGTTATGGCCGTTATTTTGTGGCCGCAAAAATCAATTATGGAACCGAATTTTATTTATATTCCGTAGATGACTTGCGTAACCGCTATAAAGCCGCAAAGGAAGCCGGGGCCAGCGAAAGCGAATTGGATACGTTGCACAATCAAATTTTAGAAACGGAATACCGGAACGACCCGGTGCAATTGCGTCGAATGATGATATTGGCGGAATTGGAACCGTACCGGCATTTGACGCGCACGGAAGCGATGGAAATGTTTTCGAAAAATCTTATTTCCGAAACTGATTTGCGCGTGAAACTGAATTTTCCTACATTTGTGCGACGATTCGAACGTGAAAACACAAACATATTGACGTTCGGGGAATCGATTGCGTACGACAAGAAAATTGATATTATTTCCGCCGAATTAAGGCGTTATGCGTCGGAATCGGCAAATGTTTAACAAATAAAAAAAGGCGTTATGATTACAAAAGACGGGCGCGATACCCCAATCGAAAAGGTAACGGCGGAAAACTACGTCGTTCCGAAAGGCGAAGAAAGGGCGTATCACGCAATTATTGAGGTCGTACAATATGACCAAAAGACCGGCAAGAAATTGTCGCGTCCGCGTATCCAAAAGTTTGGCAAAAAGATGTTCGAAACACACGTTGAATCAAGTTTGCGTAAACAGGGATACACCGTGACCATCTTGCACGACCCGAACGCGTGGATTGCTGAACACGAAAAGGAAGCCACGCGGAAAGCCCAAGAAGCGGCCGAAGCAAAGGCCCGATTGGAAAAAGAGCGGTTCGAAGCGGCCGTTGCGGAACAAGTTGCAAAGGAACTTGCAAAGATTAAAGCAAAGGCAGAGCCGAAAACCAAAAAGGCAAAAGAAGAATAAACCAATTAAAAATTAAATCATTATGGCACAAATCGCACAACAAGACAACTTGTTCATTGACGTTACCACGTTGGGAACGTTTACCGATGACCAAAAGAAAAAATTGGTTGAATGTTTCAAGGGTGGGACCATCCTTGATGTCGTCCAACGTTCCGCCGCCGGTGTATCCAAGTGTATTGCCGCATCCTTTGCGGATGTCAGCACTACCCGCACGTACACTTTCGTTTTCGGTGGTTCGTCTTTGCAGACTGTAACCGCAGAAGAAACGATTTCGGCGTAACCTTGTCGGGCGGTATGTGTTGAATGACAAACACCAAAAATTCAAAGGGAAAGAATTATGGCACTTACAAATGAATTATTGAACGCCAATGCCGCATTGTCGGGATTGACTGATGACCAAAAAGCCGCAATCGTAGAAATGTCGCAAAACGACGAAGCAACGGTAATCGGCAAAAAGACCGGTGAAATTTACGGTGGTTTGGATGCTGACATTTTGGCGGCATCCGGTATTGCCAAGAATGGAACCGAAAAAACCTTTGATTACGCCAAAAGGGTTATTGGCGAAATCAAGTCCCAAGCCGGTAACGCGGCAGAACTACAAAACCAAGTTGCGGAATTGACCAAAGAAAAGGCCCGTTTGGATGGCATCATTGCCAAAGGCGGCGCAGACGCAGAAACCAAACGTGCGTTGGAACAGGCCAAAGCGGATTTGGCAAATGTGACAAAGGAATATACGGAATTGAAAACGAAGTTTGATAATTCCGAAGCCGACCACGCAAAAGCGATGTTCGACATTAAGATTTCCAGCGAATTTGCCAAAGCATCAAGCGGGCTTAAATTCAAGGCGGATTTGCCCGCATCCGTAACGGGTGTTTTGCTGGAACAAGCAATCGCAAAGGTTAAGGCGATGAACCCGGAATACATTGACGACGGAAATGGCGGAAAGGTGTTGGCATTTATGGAAAATGGCACACCGAAGCGCAACCCGGAAAACAACTTGCGGCCGTTTACGGCGGCGGAGTTGGTCGCCAAAGAACTTTCAACAATGGGTGTGTTGGAAACGGGTCGCCAGCAAACCGGCGCGGGGTCGCAAGGCGGAACCGGTGGCGGTAATGGCGGTTCAAATAGTTCCGTTGACGTATCGGGCGCACGCACGCAAGACGAAGCCCACGAAATCATTGCAAAACAACTTATGTCGCAAGGGCTGGTCAACGGTTCAAAGGCATTTTCCGACGCGATGGCGGAGGCGTGGAAAGCCAACAAAGACGCAATCAAGGCATTGCCACTTCGCTAAAAAAAGGAAATCACGCGGGTAAAGGGTCAACCCGAATTTATTAACCACTTAAAAATTAAACAATTATGTCACTTATTGCAACAAGATTGCAGAATTGGCGGGTTGAGAATCCGGAATTTGACCGCAATATGGCCCGTCCTTTGGAGTATGGCGCGTTGGACTTCTTTATTGAGCAAACCAATGCCGCAAATTCCATCATCAATCCCAATTTGCGCGACCGCGCATTTGAGAGTATCGGAAACACCGTGCAAGTGCCGGTTATCAATTACGATGGCGATGTAACCGTGTCCAACGTTCGTTCCTGCGTTATCGCTGACGACGAAAACACGTCCGCATTGTACACCGTCAATTGGGTAACTTTGGCAGTTGGTTTCACGATGGTCCCGCAGTTGTACCGGAACAACGAAATTTCCTACGAACACGACTTTGCCCGTAAGATGGAGAAAGTTTGCCGCGCTCTTGCAACCGCAATGGACGTGCAAGCAATTGCCGCTTTGGAAGCAAACAAAACCCAAGTGTTCAAAGATGCGTTGTATTACACCGTTTCTTCCAACTCCGTGCAAGTTCCGTGGAACGCACGTATGGAATTTTTGTCGGATATGAACGCGATGATGCGTGCAAACGCATATCCGGAAATGTTGCACGTTATTGGTGGTGCTGGCTTTGATTCTCTTGTCCGCAAGATGGCTGAACACGACATCTACAATGACGTAAACAAACGTTTGGAGTACGACAACAAAGTGTTCCACTACACGAACAACATCGTGAACGAAAGTAACGTTTTCGCAACCGGTTACATTGTCGCAGACGGTAACGTTGGTGTCCTTACCCGCGTTGACCGCGAAGCATTGAGCCGTACCCGCGCGAATTTCCACGAATGGGACGTTGTACGTTTGCCGTACATTGATTTGCCCGTGGGTTCGCATTATTACACCGCAGTTGGCGACCAATCCGGCATTGCTGGTGCGGCTTCCGCCGATATGGTGTGCAACGTCAAAGAATACTTTGGTTTCTCCGTTGATGTGGCATTCTTGGTCGCTTACAATAGCGCACCCGGCACCGTCGCCAACCCGATTATCAAAGTTGAGGTTGCAAGCCCGACCGCAACGCCGTTTGCACGTCCTGTCGTCGTTATGAACGATGATGACAACCCCGTGCCGACCAAAGCGATTGTCTAACACGGTATTTCCGATAATTTGAGCAACGGGGACAGGGCCGACAATACCCCGTCCCCGTTTTTCATTAAAGAAATTTGACACGTTCCGAAAACGTATAAAGAAAAACGGATTTATTTGCTATATGGTACGATTGCAAGAAATACAAACCGCGTTGTTATCGGTAGTAGGATGGCAACAAGATTATAACCCGGAAAAAAAGATTGACGGCGCGTTGTGTGTGTCGGAAAGTGGGTTGACCTATCAAGGCGCACACCCGCTTGTTACGTTGGCAAACGTCCGGGCCATTATGCCGGACGATTATTTGTTCCATTATCCCGAATGGAATGCGATTATTACATATCGCAAGGGCAAGAAAGTTCGCCACGGCGGTATTGTGTATATTGCAAATCGTGACAATGTGGGTGTTGAACCGCAAAAAAGCGATTTCAATAGCGATTTCAACAATGACTTTGGCAATGATTCTGCCGGTGATTGGGTTGTTTATGAAATGACATCCGATTTTGTACGGCAATTGACGATAGACGGTATTAATACGGCCATTCAATTGTTCTTACAAGACAAGCAATTGCAACAGGAAACGAAGAATTTGTTGGAACGTCGCACGTTCTTTGATGGCGCGGCACGTTTGCAAGCGACGATAGATGCGTCCGGCAAAATTGTCGGTTTTGAAATCGTTCCGGTTCGTTCGATGGGTGTTACCACGAAGATTGAACGAATTGGTTTGCAAATGGTAGGCGGAACCGGAACGGTCCGTTTGTACTTGTTCCATTCGTCGCAGGTTGCGCCAATGCGCGTTATTGACTTGAATTTCACGAACACCAATGGCGGGTTCCAATGGTTCACGCCAGCCGAACCGATTTATTTGCCGTACATTCCCGGCCGGGATGGTGACGGTAACGATTCGGGTGGCGCGTGGTTCCTGTGCTACAATCAAAACGAATTACCGCGCGGAATGCAGGCGTTAAACGTTTCAAAGGATTGGTCCGTGGAACCGTGCCAAACGTGTCTTGGCGGTTCGATTGAATCTTGGCGGCAAATGACCAAATATTTGCAGGTTTCGCCATTCAGCATCAACGCACCGTTGGATTTCGACTTGTATCCGGAAATGTTCGATATTGGCGAATTGGGATATACCAATACGATGAATTACGGATTAAACGTTGAAATATCCGTTGGATGCGACCTTACTGATTTTATTATTTCGCAACGCAACATCTTTGCGACGGTCTTGCAAAAGCAAGTTGCCGCAACGGTCTTGCGGACTATTGCAATGAACCCCGACGTTCGCGTGAATCGCAATCAAGTGAATATCACGCGCAATGAACTTTTGTATGAATTGGATGGCGCACCGGATGGTCGCCCGTCCGGATTGGGTTATGAACTCAAACAGGCATACAAGGCGTTATCGCTGGATACGCGGGGACTTGACCGAATTTGTTTGACGTGCAACAATCACGGCGTAAAATATCGCACGGTATAGTTAATTTTGCAAAAAACGCGATTTGGCGGCATTTCTCTTGTTCGATGATAACTTTATCCATTTAAGACCGAAACGCGCTTAAATCGCCCAAAAACTAATAAAAATGGCAGATTATAACACTTTGAAAAATGCGATTACGGCAGTAATCCGCACCAATTATAACGAAGAAATTACCGGGCAGATTTTGCAAGACGTATTGATTGGTATGGTTGATGCGCTTGGAAGCGGTTATTTGCTTATGGGCGTGGCCACTCCCGGTACAAGTCCCGGAACCCCGGATGCGAATGTCGCATATTTGACCGCAACGGCGGGTTCATATGCGAATTTCGACGACATTGTTGTGAACGATGAAATTGCATTGCTGGTTTGGGATGGCTCTTGGCACAAACAAACTTTGGCAAATGCATTCACGGATACGGAAAAGACGAAGTTGGCCGGCATCGAAGCGGGCGCACAGGTTAACCCGCCAATTGATGTCGAATTGGACCCGGATTCGCATAATGCCGTTGAAAACGCAGTAATTGCGGCGGCGGTCCAAGCGATTTACGACACTTTGGATACCAAAGCCGACAAGAATGGCGAAGCACCCGAAGCGATTGTCGGCACGGCGCAAGGTTTGCGCGGCAAGGTTATCGCAGAAATGTTCACGAATCGTATTACGGGCAAAGGTATTGTCGGAAGTGGCGCGGCAATGATGACGGCGTTGCGTGGACGGACTTTGAAATGGAATCAATTGATTAAAAACGGAAACTTTGCAAACGGTGGTAGTAATTGGAATTATGTGGGCGGTTCTCCGGTTTATGGGAACGGGTATGTTGAATTAACCGCCGTCGCAAATGGACAATTTTATCAAGACGCAAGCGCGGTGGTTGGTCATAAGTATTTGCAAATTGTTTCCCTTATATCAACTGCGGCGGGTGCTTTGTTGAACTGTATGGGTTCTTCTTACTTTACGGTCGTCCTATCCGCAAATACGCCGGTACGCGATGCCCGATTTGTAACTGCAAATTCGACATCGTTAGAAATCAATATCAGGAACTCGACAGTCCCTAATGGCGAAAAATATCGGGTGTCTAATTTTGTTCGATATGATTTAACCGATATGTTCGGTGCAGGTTACGAACCCGCAACGGTTGCTGAATTTACCGCGCTTTATAATGAGGCATATTACGCGCAGAATAACGGCGCATTGCTTCCGTTCAAAGGCACGGGCTTGCAAATTGGCGGGCTGAATAAATGGGACGAACAATGGGTGAACGGAACATTTAGCACAGTTAATGGCAGCGAAATAAATACAGGCACACCGTTAAATCAAATTCGTTCCAAGAATAATATTCCGATATTCGCAAATACAAAATATTATATCCACGTAGGATTATCCGCTACAATGTGGTGTTTCTTTATGGATGCAAACGGGAATATTATAACCGACGATGTGGTTGGTGCGGCACTTCGTTCCGGTGTTGCGTCGGCGATTACAAACAATGAATTTATAACGCCGGCGAACGCGGCAAGTATGAAATTTTATCTTACGGCAAACTATGGAAATACATACGGAAATAACATTTGTATCAATGTAAGTGGGCCGCTTAATGGAACATACAAACCGTATCGCACGCCCGTTACACTTTCATTACCTGTTACGACCGCAACCGCGAACAACGGCGAAGATGTGCCGTTTGCTGATGGTATGAACGGATTTGGCGGTGTATTTGATTTGGCAAAAATCGTAAACGGTTGGTGTGTCGGTGGAAGAAAACAATTTGTTACCGTTGATTTTGGTAGTGAAATCGGCGCAATAGATGTTTCCGCCGCACCGCTTGTCAGCATTCAAGGATTGCAAGGTGTCATAAAAGCCCCGGCAACAAATAATGATACCGCAAATATTATGTGTTCGGGATACACTGTGACAAGTAGGGCAAACGTTTCGAATAACGACAAAAGTGTTTGCGTTAATTTGGGCGGCGTTATTGTCATAAATGATAGCGCGTTAACATCTTCGATGACTTCCGAACAAGTAAGGTCCTATCTATCCGGTAAAAAACTTACATACCAACTTGCTACGCCGGTTGATTATACTTTTGATACCCCGTTCCCGGTTATCTATTCCGAAGATAGGGACGGCACCGAAACCGTATTGCCCGTTGGCGTAGATGCGAACGGTGTGCCGAATACCGCACCGATGGACGCGACCATCGAATATCCTATCAATGCGGACCAACTGATTTCGGCGGATTCGATGCGTAGTTATTTGGAAGCGCGTAAGACGGCGGGCGAAATTTCCGCATACACGATGGTTTGGAACCAAACGACGCAACAATACGACTTTACTATTACAACCTAACGATGTCCATTTTAACTGACTTGTTAAGCCGCGTTCAAACGGTGTCCGAATCGCTGGCGCAAGGGAATGTCATTCGCGACGTTCTCTTGCGTCACGACGCGGACATTATGGAATTGCAGAAATTGCAATTGTTTGCCGGCAAAGCGGGTGGCGGTAAGGACATCCGGCCGTACTATTCCGAAGATTTGAAACCGCGTGGTTATTTCCATTCGGTTGAATCGGCGGGACGTTACGCCGCTTGGAAAGAAAGTGGCATACGTTATCCGTATTCAGTAGAACGGAACCCGGATGCGCCAAACCTGTATATCAACGGACGTTTCCACGATGAATTGGACGTTGAATTTGGCGCGGAAATGATGGGAATAGTTGGAACAACGCCGTATGCAAATGGTATCATTGCGAAATATGGCCTTTCAACATTCGGTTTGATGTCGGAAAATTGGATGGTTCTATTTGAGAAACGCGGCGCGTATGATGAATTGATGGATGAAATAAAACGAATTTTGTACGTATGAACATAAATGCACCGGTAATTCCCAACGCCGTAATGTTGGACGAAATAATTGGCGAAATCCAGCAAGGGCTGGTGGATAACCTTTCGTGGCTTGATGCGGCGTTCGGCCGTTCGCAGAGGTTGACAAAGATGGTTGCGGGCAAAAAAATAATTGTCCCGAACGTGTATTGTGGCGGCTGGAATGGCCACGGCGAAAATGATTATATCGAAGTGTCGCCGGATTCGCGTATCGGTAATTTCTCTTTCTTTGAGATTGACGACCCGCAAACGATTAATGCGGGACCGTGGGCGCGTGAAATAAAAGCCCCGTTCGGACTAATCTTTTGGTTCGACTTGACGCGCGTTTACAAGCAAGCCAGCAACCGCAACACGGAAAAGTTGAAAGCGGATATTTTGCATATCTTGAATGGTCGCTACGGATGGCATTTAACTTCCGGGCGAATTGCTATTAACAAGATATATGAACGCGCGGAAAACATCTACCGTGGTTATTCCCTGTCGGAAATTGATAACCAATTCTTGATGCATCCGTTTGCCGGCTTCCGTTTTGATGGCCTGTTGGAATACGAAGAATTGTGCTTTGTCCCGAACGATAAACGTTGATAATATGTTAATAACTAATCCAATATCATTTGTGGCCGTAACCGTGGCCGTCGCACTTGCGGTATCGTTCATCTATCTTTTGTTAACGAAATATCGCATATGGGAATATTTGCAGGTCCACGCGGATGGCTGGTTGGAAAAGTTGACCAAACGCCGTTCGTTTTTCTTGAATGAATATTTTTCGTGCGTCTTTTGGTTATCGTTTACGTTAGCAATGATTATTTGCGTAATTTTGTGGTGCGCCACAAAGGACGCGACATATGTATTGATACCGTTTTGTTCAACGCCATTGTCCCGTAAATGGTCATAAGATGAAAACCGTTAAAATAGGAAAACACACCGTAGAAATGTACGACGCGATTGACGAATTGCCCGTCGTACGTTTCCATAAATACCAAAAGATGCTATTGGTTGATGCCGGTATCGGTGGCGACATCGTGGCATTTGACCAGCGCATCGAACGCACGCGGCGTTTCTTGATGGCGGAAAAATACGATATGGCGCAACGCGAATTGGAAAATATGCGCCAAACGGTGTTTATGATTCAATCCGAACTTACGCCATCGCACCGGGCTTTTGCCGCGCTGGTGACAAAAGTTGACGCAAAAACGTGCGAAGATTTGACGGATGATGGATTGGCGGCGGTCACGGAAATGTTGAGTGACGCACCGGCAAAAGAACTGACCGCCCAATTGGAAGCGGTCAAAAAAAAAATAGACGATGAATTGGTATTGTTCTTTCCATCCCTGTTTAACGATTCGGAAGTGAAAGAATACTACGATTTGTTGCGCAAGCGGTCTTTGGAAATTTTGAACAACATTGTTGCGGGGAAAAAGGAACCCAGCAAAGGGGCGGCAATAGAGAAGTTGACGACGGCGTTGATGACCTATTCGCATCCGAAAATGTTTCGCGGGTCGGAAAGTGTGGAAATACAATTTGACCGGCAATTTGAAAACCTTTGTTTGGTTCTATCGGAACAATTACACGTAGAACCGAAGAAATATACGGTTTTGGAATTTTACAATGCGTTCGATTTTGTCCAAGAAAGGGCAAAGACCGCAGAAAAGGCCCAAAAACGGGCAAATGGGCGACGATAATACGAAAGACGATAACTTTACCATTTGAACCAAGAAACGCGCTTAAATCGCATTTTTAACAAAAATAAGTTATGGACAACCCGAACCCGATACGATATTCCGATTTGATTACGCCGGACAATTCGATTACGAATTTGATTGCGCAATTGGATGAACTGATACGCAAATATGATGCGGCGAAATCCACCATTCAAGGCGCGGCGGCGGAAGCGGCCAAAAATATGCAAAATTTGTCCGGTGCCACGGATGAACAACGGCAAGCCATATCCGGATTGATGCAAGAAACGGAAAAACTTGCAAAGGCGTATTCGGATACGGATAACGCCGAACGTCAAGTTTATCGCAGACGGCAACAGGTATTACAGGCCGTCAAGGAAGAACAACAAATTGACAAATTGGTTGTTCAAATCAACAATTCCAAAGAGGGTTCCTATAATAGACTGTCGGCGCAATACCGTTTGAATACCATTCGTTTGAACGAAATGTCGGCGGCAGAACGTTCGAATACGAAAGCCGGCCAACAATTGGTCAAGGAAACGCGCCAAATCCGCGAAGAAATGTCCCGTTTGAAAAAGGAAACGGGCGATTATCGTTTGGAAGTTGGACACTATGAAAACGCGTTGCGTGCTTTGCCGGGACCGATTGGTCAAGTGGTTCACGGATTTTCAAGTATGGGTAACCAACTTGGAATTATTGCACGTTCGGATTTGCCATTGGGCGCAAAAGCATTGCAGGGTTTCACGTCGGTGTTGACGGGAACAATTGGTATTGTAATGTTGTTCATCCGCTATTTGACCGCTTCGGCGCGTACAATGCGTGAATTTGAGCAAGCAAATGCCAATTTGTCAACTATCTTGGGAACGACCCGTGCGGAAATGAAATCATTAACCGATTCGGCGTTATCGCTGGGTAGAACGACGGAATACACGGCACGACAAGTCGTGGAATTGCAAACCGAACTTGCAAAATTGGGCTTTGGTCAAGGTTCCATCATTGCAATGCAAAAGTACGTGTTGCAATTTGCGACGGCCGTTGGTGCAAATCTTTCGGATGCCGCAAGTGTGGCCGGCTCTACATTGCGTGCGTTCAATTTGACCAGCGCAGACACGGAAGATGCATTGACGACGTTGGCCGTTGCGACCAATAAGTCCGCGTTGAACTTTGACCGTATCCGGGATTCCATTGGTACGGTGTTCCCGGTCGCAAATGCGTTTGGTTTGACACTCAAAGACACGGTTGCATTGTTGGGTGCGCTGGCAAATGCCGGCTTTGATGCATCAAGTGCGGCGACCGCAACGCGCAATATCATTTTGAAATTGGCGGATGCAAATGGAAAGTTGGCAAAGGCGATGGGCGGACCGGCCAAGACCTTTGACGAAATAATTGACGGACTAATCCAATTGCGCAATGCTGGTGTTAATTTGAACGAAGCATTGGAATTGACCGACAAACGTAGTGTCGCGGCATTCTCTGCATTATTGTCCGGCGCAGAAAGCGCACGCGAATTGCGCAATAGTTTGCAAGACGTATCCGGGGAATTGGAACGAATACAATCGGAACGTTTGGATACGGTTGAGGGTTCGACGAAACTGTTGAAATCCGCTTGGGAGGGTCTAACGTTGGCGTTCCAAAAATCGAATGGTGCGATTAAAGAAACGATTGATTGGTTAACCCAATTGATTGGAAAAATTCAATTATTCTTGTTCCCGGACGATACATTTACTTCGGATAAGGCGGACGCATATACCAAGCAATTCCAAGAATATTACGCAAAGAATGGCGCGGAAGCGGCAAAGGCGTTTATTGAAAGCGAACAAGCATTTATTAAAAAGCGGTTCGGACAAGCGCAAAAAATGTTTGACGAAGCACCCATCTTGAATCGTTGGTTGGGAATTGGAGATGCGGCGAATGCCGTTCGCGCTGGTTCTATTTTGGTGAATGCGGTTCAACAAGCCGGTTCAATTGTTATGAACCAAATAAAAAACGATGAATTGGAACGCCAGCAACAAGCACAACGCGACGCGGATGCGGCAAAAGAAGCGGCGAACCGTCAAAAGGAAGAATCCGACAAAGAACGCAAACGCAGAATAGAAGCCGACAAGAAACAACGCGTTGCCGACCTAAAAGCGGTTGTGGAATCCATCAATTTGGAAATCGCAGTAACGGAAAACGGTACGCAAAAGATGTTGGATTTGCGCTTAGATAAAATCGAAGCGGAACGCAAAGTCGAATTGGAAGTCAACCGCCAAAAGGCCGAAAGCGAACGCCAAGATGAAAAGGCCATCAACGACAAATACGACAAACAAAGAATAGAAGCAACAAAGCGGTTCAATAACGAAGTTTCGCAATTGGCCGTTCAACGTTTGCAAGCCGAACAACAAGCCATCCAAATGCAAATTGCAATAACCGAAGATGGCACACAAGAAATGTTGGCATTGCGATTGGCTAATTTCGATAAACAAAAAGAAATCGAAATTGAACAAAACAAGCAAAAGACCGTTGAATTGCAACAAAGCGAACAAGACATTGAAAACAAATACCAAAAGTTAAAAGAACGCGAAACCGCCAATTTCAATCAAAAGTTGGCGAAGCGGGATTTGGCGGCGGCGCAAGAATTGGCGGCAAACGAATTTGAATTGCTGGATAGAAACGAACGCCAAAAAACCATATTCAAGTTGCAACAGGAAAAGGCCCGTTTGCAAAGGATTTTGGAACTTAATGAAACGGCCGTGGACAAGATGACCCAAGATGAAATTGACGCGATTAAAGCGGCGATTTCGGGCATTGAAAAGCAAATTGGACGCACCGGGTACGATAATTTATTCGAAGTCTTTGGAATAAATATTACCGGCGAACAGCAAAGCGCACTAACCACGGCGTTTGATTCAATTAAGGGTTCTTTGGATAGCATCATTGATTCGTATGTAAGCATTAAGGAAGCGGCTTTGGAAGCGGCGAACGCACAGGTTGACGCGGCACAAAAAGCACTTGACGCGGAAATCGAAGCCCGTAACGCAGGATATGCGAATAATGTGGAAATGGCCCGAAAGAATTTGGCGGTTGCGCAAGCCGAACAAGCAAAGGCCCAGCGCGAACAAGAAAAGGCCGCAAAAGCACAAATGGCGATTGATACGATTACCCAATCATCTTCGCTTATTACGGCTTCCGCAAATTTGTGGAAATCATTTTCGGGCGTTGGTGTGCTGGGGCCGGCATTGGCAATCGCGGCGATTTCTGCGATGTGGGGTTCGTTCGCATATTCAAAGGTCAAGGCCATTCAAGCGACCCAAACCGAAAAATATGGCGACGGAACGGTTGAATTGTTGCAAGGCGGTAGCCACGCAAGCGGCCACGATATTGACTTGGGAACGAAGCGCGATGGAACGCGCAGACGCGCAGAGGGTGGCGAATACTTTGCCGTTATCAACAAACGCAATTCGCGCCGTTACCGCGATGTCATCCCGGATGTCATTAATTCGTTCAACAATGGTACGTTTGCGGACCGCTACCAAAAGGCGAATGAACAAATGTCCAATTATGCCATTGGAATGGTTGGTGGGTCAACTGACGTGTCCGGGCTGGAAAAGGATGTGGCCGCAATCCGCGAACAAGGACAAGAAACGCGCTTTGTGGATGGTAGTGGAAACCTTGTCATTCGATATAAGAACTTAACCCGTAAAATCAAATCGTAATGAACCCGAAATATCGTTTTTATTTCAGCACCGGCGGCGACGGGGATTTCAACAATGATTTCAATAACGATTTTTTGCGTAGCGGAAAACGTTATGTAAATCCGTTGTGGCCGGATTCATTGGGACTTACATTTACCAAAGAATCGGGCGAACAATTCTTCCGTCGGAACTTGAATGGCGCATTGACGTTTATTGCGAACGATTATGATTTCATTGTTGCACAGGCGTTCGACACAATGTTTTTGTTGACAATCGAAATGTCCAGCGATAACGGCGACACTTGGGCGGACTATTGGCACGGAAAGTTTTTCAAGACTGATTGCAAGTTCGATGCGGATGCGCACACCGTGCAAGTAACGCCGGCGGTTAACGATGCATATGGCGCGGTGCTGGATGGATTGGACAAAGAATACAATTTAATTGAATTGGCCCCGGAAATCGTCAAATTGAACTACAATAAACGGCCATTAATTCAAATATACGTTCCGGGCGAAAAGGTTGTATCTTGCTTTATTTCGGGTATGTGGTGGGAACAAGAATGTACGCCCGAACTCAATACGACGCATTTGCAAAACCAATATCATTT
Source organism: Candidatus Enterousia sp. (assembly GCA_045630455.1). Classification (GTDB taxonomy): domain Bacteria; phylum Pseudomonadota; class Alphaproteobacteria; order Rs-D84; family Rs-D84; genus Enterousia. Next base: position 13,988 of record JAZQTD010000010.1, read on the forward strand.
TGGGCAAATATCATACAAAAGTTTATACAAATTGACCGGGGAAGTTGATTTATTGTTGGAAAATATTGATGGTAGCGAAGATTATACGTATAGTCAAAACGAAGAAAGTGGACCGTATGGCGATTATTGGGTTACCGAATTAATACGCGATTCGGATGGTGCAAGATGGTACAAGGAAGAAAACCCCGGCGACCCGCAACCGGATATGCCGATAACGTTGCAACCCGATACGAATACGGCCGCGACAAGTAGTGTAACAATTGACACTTATTTATTGCGTTTCTTCGGTCGAATGTTGCTGGACGTTGACAATATAAGCGGAACCCCGACATACACAATACCGACGAATGATATTGTGGCGGATAATCGCAATTATACCCGTGTTTATCCATATACCAATTCATCTTCGGTTATCATATCGAAACGGCTTTCAGCAACGCCCACGCAATGGGGCTTGTATCAAACCGACCAATATTACCAACGTCCTTATATGGTCGGTTCGGGCAATGTGTATCCCATTGGCCGGACAACTTGGGAAAATTATTCGTATTGGTTTAATTTTTCATTGCTTGATTCGGTTTGGGAACAATCCTTGCGCCATCAAGTTACATTGAACGATGCTTACCCGCTTTATTCGGTCATTTCGGTATTGCTGGGTAAGATTGCGCCGGGAATAACGCACGGTGACGGTGTTGCATATTCCACGTTCCTTTATGGAACACCGCTTGACGTGGAATTTAAGGCCGGGGATTTCAAACCGTTTATTTCCCCGAAATCGAACATTTTGAATAGCAATTACGATATGCCAGCGCAGAAAGCACCGATAACGTTGCGTGCGGTGCTGGATATGTTGCGCAAGTGCTTCCGTTGTTATTGGTGGATTGATGATACCAACAAATTCCGTATTGAGCATATCGAATATTTCCGCAATGGCGGTTCGTATGATGGTACGCGGATTGTGGGCATTGACTTAACCGGAATGTTGAACACGCGAAACGGGAAATCGTGGGCATTCAGTTCGTCGCAATATACTTATGACAAAGCGGAAATGCCGCAACGGTACGAATTTTCGTGGATGGATGACGTGACGGATGCATTTGAGGGATACCCGATTGATATGGTTAGCAAATTTGTCGAACAGGGCAGAATAGAAAAAATCAATGTATCGCAATTCACGTCCGACATTGATTATATGTTGTTAAATCCGGGTGCCTGTTCGCAAGATGGTTTTGCGTTGCTGGGTGCGAAACAAACAGGTGGCGAATGGTATGTGCAATTCGTGGATGATGGCATTTATTCTTACCAAAACGGGTATATGTCTTTTATATCGCTTGAACCATATTATTATTTCGATATGCCGGGACCGGATTTTACGGTAAACAACATATCGCATACGGCGGATGGTGTCAAGCGATTAAAAGTACAAGACGTTTCGTTCCCGTCAATGGATGACCCCGATACGATAAAATTAATACGAACAAATATTGGCGATGGGGAAATTGCAAAACTTTCAATAACTTTGTCCAGCCGAAATGTTAATGCGACGTTGAATTATGACACCGAATAATAATTTTAGTGTATTGCCGTGGTATGACTCTTTGAGCCAGCAAAACGCGCGTAAATGGTGGGTTTACAACCGAATATATCCGTTGTTTACTCCCGCCAAACGTCTTTTACCGTTCCAAATCATTATAACGGATGATATTGGCGAAGATGATGAAATACAATTTACCATTTACAAATCGGATGGAACGTTGGTCGGCGATTTCACGACGCAATTGTTAAATTCGAATCGCTTTCAAATCATCAACACGTACGACGGTATGCATATTGTTGTGTACCGTGGCGATGGATACGATTTGTTTACATCCTTTGAGAATGGCCAATATTATGGTAAATTGGTATTCGGCGATGATGCGGTTATTAAATATTCCGAAATATTTACAGTTGTAAACGACATCGCACCATACTTGAAAATTCAATGGTACGATAGGGCCGATTTCATAATGGATGCCGGTGTTATTGTTTACAAACTTGGCGGTTTGACCTATTTTAAGAACGAATTGTATTTGCAAGCGGACATCGCAAAACCGGAATACACGTTCGAAGATGAGGGCGAAAACCGCGATGGTTATTTCTTTCCCACAAAGCAAATTTCGGAAAAGAAATACCGGTTTTCATTCCTTGCATCGGAATACCTGTTGGACGTAATGCGGTTCATTCGAATGGCCGATTATATTACGATTACGAAGAACAATCAAATTTACAATGTGGATAACTTTTTGATAACCCCGACGTGGGAAGATAACGGCGACGTTGCTGGGGTTGACGCAGAGTTTGACACGGATACGGTTGCAAAGAAATTGGGCGTAGGTTACATTAGATAAAAATGGTTGATATGCATTTCAATATGTACCCGGCCAAAGTAATTGCCGGTATTTTAGCGGGGACCGTTGCGTTGTTCGTGGATAACCTATTGCCGTTATTCTTGACAGTTATGGTATTCGAAACAATTGATTTCGTAACGGGTGTTATTAAATCGGCAGTTGTGGCGAAGCGAAAAAAAGAACGATTTGCATTCGAATCCATCAAGGCGTGGCGCACCATCTATAAATTTGTGTTCATCTTGATTGGAATATTAATGGCGGAAATGCTGGATACCACGATAACGGCAGAATCGCGATTGCGCTTTGCCAACTATTTCACGGCGTTTTGTTGCGGTGTGGAATTTTGGTCATTTTTGGAAAATGCGGCAGTCATTAGCGAACATCCGATTTTCCGGTGGTTGCGCAAGTATATGAAAATCAAAGTTGAGGACCAAATCGGTATGTCATTTGATGACGCAAAAAAGGCAAAATGAAAGCGAACGAAATAGATTCAATCATCATCCATTGTTCCGCAACTCCGGCGGGCGTGGATGTGCGTGCGCGTGACATTGACCGGTGGCACCGGGAACAAGGTAGCGCGATGATTGGATACCATTTCGTTATTGACTTGGATGGAACAGTCGAACGGGGCCGGCCATTGACGATGAATGGCGCACATTGCAAAGATGCGGGATTGTCGGGCCGGTCATATAACAAACATTCCATTGGAATATGCTACGTTGGCGGTCTTGATGCAAATGGAAACGCGGCGGATACGCGAACAGTAGCGCAACGGATGGCATTATCAAATTTGGTATTGGACTTACTGTATAAATACCCAATTGTTGATGTGCTGGGACATCGGGACGCAAGCCCCGACAAAAATAAAGACGGAAATATTACCCCGGATGAATGGGTAAAACAATGTCCGTGTTTCAATGTACGTTCGGAATTTGCTATTTCGATATGTACGGCAAAAAGATGAACCCTTTTATTAACTCTTAAATTCTTAATGCATTATGAACAACACCCAAATTAAAGCATTGATTGATGCGAAGATTGCAGGACAAGGCAATCAAATTGACATTGGCGGCGCATTGGCCGACATCCTTACCGAATTGACGAACGCGGCCGCGCCCATTGAGGTGACCGACATTACCGCGTTGACCGGCGACCAATTGGACGCATTGGAAGTTGGCGCAAAGGTTGCGAAGAAAACCGGAACCGCAAAACATCTTTATGTGGTATCCTACAAAGATGCCGAAAACGGCGGTTTGTGCTTGACTTACACGGATGCGGCTAACGTCGAAACCGTTTCGTATGACCATACCGAAAGCGGATGGCAGTACAATAGCACCGACAAAACCCACATTGGCGCATAATGAATTGGCGCAAACTCTTGATTGCGGTTGCCTGTATTGCGGTGGCCGCAATCTTCGTCATTTGGGCGCAATGGAAAATCCAGCAATTGCAAGACGAACGCGACCGATATAAGAACAACACCGAAACTTTGTTGACGGAAGTTGAACAATACAAGACGCGCGATTCGTTAAGTGCGGCCCGTGTTCAATCGCTGGAATTGACCGTCAAAGAATATGAACGGTTCCGGGCGGATGATGCGGCATTGATTAAATCTTTGAAATTGCGCAACCGCGATTTGTCCGAAGTTAACACGGCACAGGCGCAGACCATAATTGAATTGTCCGCGCGTCCGCGCGATACGGTTGTGGTTACTGATTCCATACCGATTCCGGCCGTGGCCGTTCATTGCGGCGATGCGTGGTTCGATTTCGATGGCATATTGACCGAAAAGGAATTTACCGGCAAATTGCAATCCCGCGATTCGTTAATGCTGGTGGAAACGGTCAAATATAAACGTCGGTGTTGGTTATTCAAGACCAAAAAGATTGTTGACCGGCAATTGGACGTTATTTCGAAAAACCCATATACCACAATAATGGGCGTTGAACACGTGGTCATTTCGAAATAATCTTTTCTTTCAAAGAGTGGCAGAAAAAGAAAAAATGTTATCTTTGCCATCGGGAGAATAAAAACCAAAAGTTCCGTATTGCTATTGTGCGGGCCGCTAAAAGGGCGGTCCGCTTTCTTTTGCTGGATGGCAGAAAAAAACAAAGAGAAAAGAAAAAAGATTATATTTGCACCGAAAATAAAATTGCGTTGTCAAATGCCGGTTTCTTGTTCTCTCTTGTACGGCATTTAATTGGGGTAGTCAAAAAAAAATGATTGCCCCATCTTTTTTTATGCTATATTTGTAGCGATTTTTGTCCATTAGTTTTATTAGATGGTGTTAGGGTCGTCACGGCATCCGTGGCGGCTCTTTCCTTTTTCGGCCGTTTTTAGGCGATTTGGCGGCATTTGGTTAAATTGTGGTATAAGTTATCATTTCGACCAAAATATGCGCTTAAATCGAAATTTCTGCAAAAATAAGCCCATCCTTTCCGGCTTATTTCAACAATAAGGTGCAATTTAAGCCATTTCAAGCGGTCTTAATTCGAAAATTCAAAAAAAATATGAAAAAAGTTTTGGTAGAATAAAAAATTGTATTACCTTTGCATTCGGAAACGATGATGATTCCGACGGACGCGGCCGGTTCCGCGATGAAAAAAACAACAATATGGAAGCGTTGAAATACACAACCCGCCAAATCAATGGAAATTTCAAAATCAAGATTTCCGGAATGTATGATGGTAAAAAGGTCAACACGTTGGTTGGTGTTGCTGGGTTGGTAAAAATGGTCAATGACCTTGCCTTAACTGAAAGACTTTTGGACCGCGCATTTGATTGCCCGGATGACAAGTGCGTTTGCAAACTTCTCCGTGGTTTGGTTGTTAGTTTCTATTATTGGTAATATGGCAAAGAAGATAACACGCGAAGCGCAATACCGCGACATATTGGAAAAAGGCGGCATCGGTTGGACCGACTGCCGCGTTATCGCATTCAGTTTTCCAAAAGAAAAGGCCCCGGAAATCCTGCATTTCGAATTAATGGCACCACCCCGGCCGCGTTATTACCTATTTGACGCGTATGGTAATAACGCCAATATTGTCATTCCGAAAGATGATGAAAACGAACGGATAATTTGCGCCATCGCTGAAAGATGCGGCGGCGAACGCAGAACCCCGAATTTATTAGGATGAAAACAAACAAAATTGAAACGATGGAAAAAGAATGTAAGCCGTTCAACGACGTGGAACGGATATGTATTGAACACAATTACGAACATTTTATTTGTTGGGAATTTTGGGGCGACGAATTACATTCGTGCGAACTTGTTGGCCAAAGTAACACAATTGAATCCCCGGTTATGTGTGAAAACTGTATTGCAAATAAGTTATTGAACGATGAAAACAAACCAAATTATAACCGAATTACGCGCAATGGCTTCGCAGAATTGGCCTAAATCCCAAAAAGAGTATTACGAACAAATGGCCAAAGATGCAAAGGCCGTGGAATGCGTACGGATGTGCGACGTATTCAACCCGGACCAATTGGATTTCTTGCGTGGCGTGTACCATACACAACAAAAACAATGTTATAAGAACGCATCCGCGTTGGTAACGCTGATTTCGCACCCATTGGGCGGTTTCCTGTTCCATCAAGAAATAAAATATGTTGAGGGTTTCGCGTATTGTTACGGCCTGTTGCCGATTGAACACGCATTTGTCAAAGTTGGCGACAAATACATTGACCCGACGTTTGAAATGGCGTTACATCGCGACGTTCGAAAAGAAATGTACGCGTCATTGGTTGAATTGGACCCGGAAACGATGGCCAAATACCAATTGGAAACCGGTTATTACGGGGAATTGTACCAATACGATTATTTGTGCAAACACCGGCCCGAACTTGCTGGGCATATCCGCGCGATGAACCCACACAATAAATGAAAAAACCGCACCCAGCGAAACCGGGTGCGGCGGTCTAAAACCATTGATAGGGCGATACGATGATAAAAGACGCACAAATATAGGGAATTTTGGGTAATTCCCTATTTCTTTTTTGCTGGTGCGCTTTTTTCACGGTATCCGGATGCATAAATCGCACGCGCTTGCGCTTCGGCTTGCGCTTTCGTCGGGTAAACTTTCCCGGATTGACCCCAACGCCATCCGCCGGGGACCTGTTTAACGGGCATAATCGTAATTTTTTTTGGTTAACACCACAAATTTATGTGCTTTGTGGGGCTTTGCAAGGGCGAAAACGAAAAAAAAGTGCAAATTTTTTGCAAAATTTTGTAAAAAGTTTTGGAAATATAATTATTTGTATTACCTTTGCATTCGGAAACAATAACGAATCCAACGGACGCGGCCGGTTCCGCGATGAAAAAACGACAATATGGAAACAATCGGTTTTGCATCTAAATTTTACACACTTTGGGACGTGGACGTGAACACGGTTACGAACGAATACGGACGCAAAGGCCGTTGCGTAACTGCAACATTCATCAAGAATATTTCGATTGACGAACAGGTTGCACGGGCCAAATACCCGAACGCATCCGTGGATATGACGTTGCGCGGCCATTCGTCTTGGCGGCGTACCGAATGGGAACCAATGCCGTCCGACGTGTTCCCGTGTGGCAAATATATGGGAAAACCCATTGCCGAATGTCGGGATTTTCGATACCTGTATTGGGCCGTTGACACCAATATGTTGTGCGGGGAATCTCTGGAAATCGCCGTGGATACCCTGTTGAAATCCGGCGAATACGTCTATTATGCCGGTATCCTTATGAAAGCCGAAATTGCGGACGAATACGAACGTGCGGACGCAGAGTTGGACGAACTGATTGCCGGGATTGACGAAACGGGCGTTATTGAGGTTGTAAGCAAAACCAACATTCAAATTTGGGATTCCCAAGCGGGCGACGATTTCTTGACGCATTTAACGTGTGGTTCCTATACGGACAACAACGCCGTGAATGTGTATTGGCCCGAATCAATGGTTAATTGGTTCCAATACAACGGTTATGATTACGGTTTGCCCGTTAAGGACGGAAAGGCCAAGCGAATCAAGGGTAAAAACCTTAAAATCGTCGTGGATTCATACACGGTTGAACAATTCGATACGGGCCGCCAACTGAATATCGTTGTAAGGGATTTCGCAATTATTAAGTAATAACCGGGGCCGGAAATCGCGGCCCCAATAAAAACGAATAAATATGACACGGGAAGATTTAATATTGCATATTACGGCCATAGAGGTTTGCGAACTCAAAGAAATCGAACGCATCAAGCGGTATGCAAAAAAACAAAAAAAAGATTTATTGAACCGCTGGGCCACGGAAAACGCGCGGTTTGCCATTGGCGACATTATTAGTTCATTAGACACCATTATTCGCATTGAAAAGTTAATTGGCCATATTGATTCGCATAATGTTCCATATGTTGAATATTATGGAACCGCGCTTACAAAGCAATTAAAGAACCGGGCGGATGGCTGGATGGCATCAATATACGATGATTCACCGGAAAGAAATATTATAAAACTTAAATAATTATTTTGGTAATTAAATAATATTAACTATCTTTGTGGCGATGAAAGATAATAAAACATATATGACACAAGCGGAATGGGACAATTCCGGTGTCTGCCCGAAATGCGGATGTTCGGATTTCGGTTTCGGCCCGTGGGATTGCGATGGCGAAACCATCCCGTCGGGCGACCGCGACGTGCCGCCGGATTTTAAGGTTTATTGGGAAGAATGGAAATGCGAAAAATGTGGCCATATTATACACGTTAGCATAAACCAAAGCCCCGACGATGCGCACGCGCTGGATGAAGATATTTTAATGGATAAACGTTATAATTAAACTTTGATATGATTAGAATTGAACAAGCAATTGCCCGCGCAAAGGATTCGGGCAAAAAGGTAATGAAAAAGGATATTGCGGCCCGTTTGTGGCCCGATTCGACGGAAGTTGGCCAGCAAGTCAATATGACAAAATTGTGTAATGGCCGTTCAAAGAGTGTCCGCCCGGAATGGGTACGCATCATTTGCGAAATGACCGGTTGCACCGCCGATTTCCTGTTGGGATTGTCTAACGAATAAACATCAAATAATATGGAAAACACATTCAAAAAGTATGAACGCGCGTTCAATAAGTTTATGGCGTGGACGTTCGGAATTATGACCGGTATTTCTATTATCGGAATCTTTTGGAACCCGGCACAATTCGTAATTGCTGGAATATGCGCAATTTTTTGTTTCGCATTTATCCGTGAATTGCAGATTAACAAATAAAAAGGCGATACGATGGTACAAGATTACATTGAAAAAAACGAAGCGCAGGAAATCGCGCCCGGAATGACGGTAGAAGAAATCCGCGCATTATATTTCGATTCAAGCGCGTTGCGCGAAGCACCATACCGCGTTTATCAACTCAATTCTGCCGGCCACCGGTATTATTATCGTTTTGTTGACGGAAAGCCGGAATTTTACCCGTCCGTTACAACGTTACTGAAACAGGTAATGCCCACACCGCTTGAATTGATTAATTGGATGATTGCGAATGGTAAGGATGGTTCCATTGAAAAGCGCGATTTGGCGGCGGCGTATGGTACGTTGATGCACGGCCAATTCGAAAATCTTATTATCAACCGCAAATATGATTTCGACGAAGTTCCGGCAATTGTATTGGCGTATATGGAACGCGAAAATATCCCGGAAAGAGTGTTCGACGAATGGTGCGGCAAAATCCGCAAAGATGTCTTGGCGTTTGCTCAATTTGTCAAAGATTGGAAAGTACGACCGTTGGCCATTGAAATCGGTTTGGTGTCGCCATCCGGCGGGTATGCTGGTTGCGTAGATATGCCGTGCGTAATGACCGACCCGAAAAGCGAAAAGACATTTACCGCAATTGTAGATTTCAAGAGCGGCCGCAAAGGATTTTTCGAAGAACACGAAATACAATTGCACTTGTATAAGCGGATGTGGAATGAAAATTGCCCGGAAAAGCCCGTCGAACGTGTTTTCAATTTCTCCCCGAAAGATTGGTGCAAGGGACCAACGTACAATTTGAAAGACCAAACCGATTCGCCGAACGCGGCCAAAATTCCGCATTTGCTTGCGCTGGCTGGCATCGAAGATGAAAAGCGGAACAATACAATGATACTTGTTCGCGGCGTGCTGGATTTGGATAATGGAAACATCGAAGATAACGTCTTAACTTTGTCGCTTTCCGAACTTGTAATGGCGCACGCCAATAAAGGCGCAAAAACGGCCGAAATTCCGACGATAGGTGTTTCGATGGATAATGATTCATCCAAGCCGAAAAAAGCCGTTAAATCGAAGAAAACGGAAAAATAACCATAAACGGACATTGTTATGGGTGGAAGAATATATCGAAATGATAATGGCGCGGCCGACATCATTGGTTTGCCGGAAATAGGCCGGTTGCATATCGGAATGAAAAACGAACGTGGATTGCCGCAAAGTATTGATTGGTTCCGGGTTGATAATACGGGACATTTCGGGAAGTACGCAGGAATGTTCAACAAGGTTTTCGGGGACCGTCCGAATACCATTCAAATCGTATTTCCGTCGGATAATCCCGAATTTGTGTGTAATGAACGATATACGTACCGCGACAATGCTGGTGCGCTGGTGGCACGCGGGGATGGCAGAAATTTTGAAATATGGAACGGCAAAGTATATGCGCCATATTCCATCGAAAAGCATCCGGACATTTTCGAACGTGTTGCGAATGGCGTTCCCACGAAAAAAGGGATGGATAATTGGACCGTTGAATTAACCTTGCGGTTTATTATTCCAGCCATCCGGGGTGTTGTTGGTCTTTGGTCGCTTACGACGCGTGGCGCGGCATCTTCCGTAAAAAATTTACGGGATTCATACGATTCGGTCCAAATGATGCGTTCGACGGTCACGACTTCCGTATTTGATTTGTCGGTCCATTTCCATAAGAGCAATAAACCCGGCCAAACGTCGCGGTATCCTGTATTGGAAATGGTTTGCAATGATTCGCGCATCGAAGAAATCCGCGAATTATTGAAACCCGGTAATACAACAAAGAATCTTTTATTAGCCGAATAGGGCAGTAAAAAAATTACGGATGTCAATTTTTAATGAAATTTATTTGGTGTAAAACTTTAATTATTATATTTGCATCGAAATACGTTGACCGCGACCAACGGACGGAAAAATAACGGGTGTTCAAAACCTGTCGAATCCCGGTGTTTGGTGCGTCGCGGCCCAAGCACCGGGACATTTTTTGATATGACTTACAATATAAATATTGACCAAAAATTTGCCATTGCGAACGACCTTACGTTGACGCAGGTTTCCACGTTGGCCGCATTTATGACATTGCCAATATGGTCGAATACTGTTGCAATAGATGGGTGCATTTGGTATCAATATTCCGAAGATAAGATGTGCGAAGATTTCCCGTTGTTATTCGGCGTTTCTAAAAGAGTTTACAAGAATATAACGGATTTATGCGAACGCGGGTTTGTTCAACTTACAAAGTTGGGAACCAAAAAATACGTCCGATTCACTAATCTTTGCGCGTCTTGGAACAAGGAAACCGAATCAGTCCAAAAACGGACCAACGGACCGAAAGTGGACCAAGAAAAGTCCGAAAACGGACCAAACATTGGTCCGAAAACGGACCGTCATTATTATAAGGATGACAAGAATATTAATAATAACTATAAAATTAATAACAATGCCGTGACCGGCGATTTATTTCCCGAACAAGAGATTAAAACGAAACGTCCAAGAAAGACGGCGGAACCGGCTTGTTTGTTTGACGACAGTAAGTTCGCCGATTTCGATTTGTTTGCGGCTCAATTCACGGGGCCGGAGTTCGAAAATGTTGACATCGCATATTATTTCCACGCGGTTGGCGATTGGTCCGCGCAAAAGGGAAAGAAGATGAAAGATTGGATTGCGACGGCCCGTAATTTTATCCGTGGAGACATCGAAAAAGGCAAGTTGCATCGCATCAATGCCGGCGGCCTTTCCCCGGATGCGTTGAAATATCTAAAAGATATGGCGTAATATGGAATTGACGATTTACAAAGGCACTATTGATAGACGGCGCGAATTGGTCAAGATTCCGTCCGTGGTTGGTTCGCTGGGACCGGCGGAACGCGCGGTGCTGGTTGCGTCCACGGAACGTCCTGTCGTTGAATATACCGGAACCGAATTGGCGACGGAACTGAACACGGCATTGAAATGGATTGCGAAAGATATTGGATGCAGAGAGGGCGACGAAACCGACAAACAATACTTGGTTATCCGGGTCGCTGAAATCTTGAAACGGTATTATCAAACGTTCACGTTAAAAGACTTTCGATTGGCGTTCGAAATGTGTATTACGGGCGAACTTGATGAATACTTACCGAAAGACCGTGACGGACAGGCGGACCGCAACCATTATCAGCAATTCAACGCCGAATACATTTGCAAAGTCTTACGGGCATACCGGTTGCGTCGTGGCGCGATATTACGCAAGGCGAACGAAGCCGCACCGAAAAAAGCACCCATCCGGGACACATCAAAAGATGCGGATAATGCAAATGCAGTTAAGAAACAATGCATTGATGCATTCTTGTTTTTCAAGTATCGTGGGCATATGCCGCAAATGTCGGTTGTTAATGAAATAGTGTGTTATGATGCTTTGGTGGCGGCTGGATTGGCTGACGAATTAACGATGACCGGCGATGACCAAAAGATGGTGTTGCGTGGCGAATTTGCGCGATTGGCGAAAAGAGAAGTACGCGAACCGAAATATGAATCATTCGCGCGGAAACGTCGGAAAGCATTGCGCGATGCATTCACGTGGATGGCTGAAAACGAAATACAATTAACCGACTATCTTAAAATTGCATAATGGAAATTAATGGTAGTGTGCATTGCTTATTTGAGCAATCCGGAACATTCAAAAAAGAGTTTTAAAAACTTGGAATACCCGCATATGATTACGATATACAAAACAATTTTGGCGAAACGGACCACGTTATTGACCTTTTCGCAGAAATTGAAAATGGCTACGGGGGGGGGCAAAGTGTCTTTGACTCAATGACTTACGATGATTTAATATTTGCGTTTTTTCCGTGTATTTATTTTGAATCGGTGCAACAAATGTATTATTCACTTGACACATTGAATAATAGACATAAAACAATATGTGAAAGAATAAAAGATGCAATCGAAAGAATTGATAAAAGGACGTATTTTCATATTATCTTGTATAAGATGGTTTTTGTATGTTATAAAAAGAATTTGCGGTTAATAATTGAAAATCCGGCGGGGCCAAATGGATTTATTACAAGCGGACAAAATTTTATTGCGCCAACATTTGTTGATAAAAACCGGTTATTGAGGGGTGATTTTTACAAAAAACCGACCGCATATTGGTTTGTAAATTGTGAACCGACGCAAGGTGTAACAATACAAAAAGACAAGAAACAAAAAACCATTGACGGTTCAAGGCCAAGCCCAAAAGCCGGTGTTTGCAGCGAAGAACGTTCGATGATTTCCCCGGATTACGCCAGAAATTTTATTTGCGATTTTATCTTGGGTAAGCCACAAAAAGGAACAATTTTAACATTATTTTAATATGGAACTTATTATTGGATTGCTGGCCGGTGCAGGATTTGCCATATTATTGGAATTGGCGATTTATCTTGGTATTAAAATTTACAAAGAAATAAACGAATAGCAATAGGAATACCAATATGAATATCAATCAATTTGCCGATTTGGTCGAAAGTATGCGACAGGCGCAAAAAATATATTTCAAAACAAAAAACCGCGATGTGCTGGAAAAATGCAAAAAATTGGAAAAGGAAGTTGATGCGGAGATTTTGAAAATTCAAGATTCTAAAAATACTTTGTTTTAATATGGATGCAGAATTAAAGATAAATTGCATTGTCGGAATTGACCCCGGCGCGGCTGGTGGTATTGCCGTATTCATTAATGATGGTCGGAATGTCAAGACCGTAAAAATGCCAAAGGACATAAGCGCATTGCGCGATTTCATTAACTATTATTCCACGAACTTTCATCCAATTGTGTTTTTGGAAAAATTGTCAGTTCGTCCGGATGATGTTTCGGTTGATGGCGACCGGGCAAAGATGGGCAAATTGTTCCGCATACAACATATGATGGCCAATTACGAACACTTGAAAGCCATTATAGAAATGGCGAACATTCCTTATGTAATGGTCCATCCGGCTTCGTGGCAAACGCGCTTGAAACTGCGTGTTCACGGCCAGCACGAAGAAAAGGCAGAACGGAAGCGCAGATACAAAGAAATAGCCGCGAATTTATATCCGGGTGTCAACATGACGATGTGGAATGCGGATGCGTTGTTGATAATGCATTTTGGTCGCTTCGCGCTGGAACATCAATTGGAATGGGTAAAATCGAATTTACCGAAACGCGAATACGATAAATTGTTTTAAGGCCAAAAACAAGCGATTTGGCGCACTTTGTTCGAAAATTGAATAATGTTATATCCAGCAAAAGAAATGCGCTTAAATCGAAAAAACGGGAAAAATAACGATGGAAAGTAAGGTCAAAGCGCAAATAGCAAGGGACGCAAATGGTGTATGTCGAATATACTGCCAACGTGCGGCGCGTAAATGGTGGTTCGAACTTGGGCGGCACAGGCCAACGGACGTTGCTTTTGACCGCGCGTTGGATGCTGGGATGATTCAATGGAACCGAAGAATTATTGACCCCGGCAAACTTTTTTGAAAAAAATGAAAAAAATGCAAAAAAAGTTTGGTAATTAAAAAATTTGTCTTATCTTTGCACCGTAGTTCGATAACGAACTGACCGATACGGCGGGTTCCGTAATAAAGAAAAAGTGTTATGTATCAAACGCAATCAATGAATACCTACAAGAAAACACAGGTAACGAAGATGTATAAAAAAATGTTCGGCGGAAAATCCTATACAAAGGAAGAAACGATTGCAAATTATGAAACTTTGAAAAATACTGTTACCCCGCTTTTCCAAAAAGAAATTGACCGCCGAATTGAAAAACTTTCAAGATAATTCAACTTGCGCCGTGGTGCAAAGGCAACACACCGGATTTTGGTTCCGGGAATACACGTTCGAATCGTGTCGGCGCAACAAAGATGATATACAATGAAAAGGTATAAAAATACTGATGCGGAATTTATTGAAGCGGCAAAACATTCAACCAGCATTGCCGGAATGTGCCGTTATCTTGGCCGTACGCCATTTGGCGCGGCTTCATATAGAAAAATGCATCAAAAGATTAAAGAACTTAACATTGATATATCACATTTTACCGGACAATGCTGGAACCGTGGTAAAAAGATGCAAACATTTAAGCCGCGTACGCCGGAAGAAATCGTTTTTTCTAAAAATTCGACATATAATTGTTCTAACAATTTACGTCAAAGATTATTAAGAAGCGGATATAAAGATAGGCGGTGCGAAATATGCGGGAACACTGAATGGAATGGAAAACCGATACCGTTGCAAGTACACCACATTAACGGAATAAATAACGATAATAGATTGGAAAATTTGCAAATACTTTGTCCGAATTGTCACGCACAAACGGACACATTTGCTGGTAAAAATAAAATATAATGGCTCTTTGGTGAAATTGGCATACACGCAAAACTCAAACTTTTGTCCCGAAAGGGGTGTCGGTTCGATTCCGACAAGAGCCACAAAACGACCGGGCGTTTTCCCGGAAACTTAAAACAATAGTATTATGACATTATGTAAACGGAAACCGGACCACGAATTGTTCCATTTCTACAATGCGAATCCGCTTAACCAAAAGACCGGCGATTGTGTAATCCGCGCCATTGCGACATTCTTGGACCAATCTTGGGTTGCGACCTATCGCGAATTGGCTGAATACGGAATGGGCTTCGGACAAATGATGGATTGCCCGGAATGTTACGAACCATTCTTGGCGGAAAAAGGATTCAAAAAGGAACGCCAGCCGCGCAAGCCGAACGGAAAGAAATATACCGTTCGTGAATTTTGTAAGACCATTGCGGAACCGGGTAAATGTTACATTGTAACGATGGCGGGACATATGGCGGTTGTTAATGATTGCCGCGTGTGGGACACTTGGGATTGTGGTGGAAAGACGGTTTGCAATTATTGGGAACGCGGATGGAAAGACCTTGATATTTGAGGAATACAATTAACCACGGGGCCGGGTTGGTCCGGCCCCATTAAAACCAAGCGATACGATGAAACTAAAAATTGAAATTATTGGATTGTCCGAATTGACTTTTGCAATTAAAAGACTTGTGGCGGTTTTAATGGGTGATACCAGCGATTTGGTTTATGGTCTGCCGCTTCCAATTGGTACGCCAATTCCGTCGCGTCAAGTAAAACCGAAATTCAAGGTTGGGGACACGATTGTTGGAAAACACAGTAACGGCACGTTTTATTCCATCAAGGAAATAAAAGACGGGTGCTACCATTGCGCTTATGCCGGGGAAGATACCAACATTATTAAGAAAGGCGATATGCGCAAATTTTCGTTTGCTTTTGCCGCCGCCAATTTCAACCGAACAAATGTACGGAAGAAATATGACGATGGAACGCACGGGACGCGCTGGATTTATAAGCATTATGGGATTACGCAGAAAGAAACCACAAATGCCGCAAAAAAACTTGGCATTAAGAACCACGGCACATCGAATAATCCGCGTTATTATGAATACGATGTCAAGATGATTGCCGGTTATCTAAAAAGGGAATAAAAAATGGAACGCGACATTAAAAAGAAAATCGAATCGTGCAAAGCATTGCAAGATAAATCCGTATTGGATATTATTTCAATGCAAAGATTCGGCGAAAATCTTGCGGCATATATGACCGCACAACGGGAAGATAGAAACGCCATCCGTCAGTCGTACGAAGCAATGAAAAAATTGGGCGGTGCAAAGGGCTATAAATTGCCGGCACATCCCATTGACGATTTGATGAATTTGGATGTGGCCGCGTTTGCGCAAGAATATGCGTTGGTGCTGAATAAAACATCGAAGCGGCCATTTTCCGAACGTCGCTACATTGAACAATTGGGCCGACAGGCATACAACCTTACCATCGCGCAAATTGTGTGCGAAGAATACCCCGAATTACACGACTTTTTTTACCCTAAACAAAACTAATATGGACACTTACAAACAAAGAGAAAAACGCGAAGCGGGAATCCGCAAAGTTATTGGCGCATTAATTAATGGTCGAATCCTGTCGTTATGCCATTCCAGAGAATTTGAAATGTCGGAAATGCATACGGTATTTTGTAACATTCGTAAGCAAATCGAAAACGGACAAATCAAAGGTTATACGATGAAAGACCGTTGGACGACGAATGAAAATGGAATCCGGTATAAGGAATATTGGTTCGAAAAGGATGGCGAAAATTAGCGAAATCGGAATTGTCGGGAAAGACGGCAAATTGCATATGCCGATGGACCGATTGAATGCGTTTTTTGCGTCGCACGTCGGAACGCGTATTATCGCAAAATTCGAAGCGCAGACACCCGGCACCAGCGAAGCGCAACAGGCGTATTATTATAACTACGTTTGTCCAACGATTCAAAAGGCGTTTGCGGAACTTGGGCAAAGAATGACGATTGCGACGGTTGACCGGATGTTGATATTTGAATATCCGGGCGATATTTCGATAGGCGATGACCGCGACGCATCTTACGCACGCGAATTGCGACGCGAACAAATGGTTGATTTCTTGGAATGGCTGAAACAATATGCGGCGGAAAACCTGTCGGTTTACATTGACGACCCGCAAACGATATGATTTCATTTGATGACATATTATTTTTCGACACCGAAACGACCGGCGTAATTCCGCGCGGCGCACAATGGGATGCGAATTATTCCGATTTTCCGTATATCGTTCAAATATCTTGGATGAAAGGAAAGAAGATTGAATCGCACATCATTCGACCCGATGGTTGGGAAATTCCTAATGCAGTTAGTGAAATCCACGGTATAACAAATGAAATTGCCATCCGCGATGGGGAACCATTTGCCGATGTGGTTTGGCGGTTTATAACTGATTGTATCGGGTCGGAACTGATATGCGGCCACAACATCCATTTTGATACGTCCGTCATTAAAGCGAATATTCTGCGTGACTTCGGATGGCCTTATTATGATGAATATGGCGTGGAAGATGCGTTGTTCAAAGGGAAACGCGTTGATACGATGTTATCTTCCGTTAAATGGGTTGATGCGCGTTTCGCAAATGGCCGTTTGAAATTTCCGCGATTGGAAGAACTGTATTCGCGGTGTTTCCCCGGCGAAACGTTCCCGTCGCACGATGCGTTGGAAGATGTCAAGGCCGTTGCAAGATGTTTGCCCGTGCTGGTCGAAAAAGGGTTTGTCGAACTGAAATTGAAAGAATATCCGAACGAAGATTTGTTCCATACCCAAGAAAGGCCCAAAAACGGCCCAAATTCGGCCGATAACGTAAAAGTGGATAACTTACCCATCCAAGACGAAAAACGCGGCGAAATCGCATTTTTTGAGAAAATAACGGAATACGATGTTGAATTAAACTTCTTTGAATAAATATGGCAGAAAAAAAAGTAATCCAATTCCACAATTCGCCACGATTCTATTTGGAATATACCAAGAATTGGTTGGCGCACAAAACAAAAGAAAAAGCGAACCCGGCAGAATTGGCCATTGTAGATGACATTCGAAAGTTGGTCGAAATTGCCGTTTCAGTCTTGGAACCCGAACCGGCGGAACCGGAAACCCAAAAATAACCCATTATGGAAAAAACATTTGAACTTAAATCATTGAAAATTATTGATGGCGACGTGGATATTAAATACCGCGTTGTCGAATCCGAAGATGATGCGGTAAACGAAAACGATTTCCACGTCAAATCCACGCGAATGGTTCCGCGCGACATCGAAAATTTGTTGGAACAAGATTTGGCAAGAATTGTTGCGGCCATTTTTGACAATAGCGAAGATATTGCCGAATTTGCACTTGGAAATAGCAAGATTGTTCCGCAAGGCATTTCGTTTGCTGGTAATGATGACAAAAAAGGCATTGTCATTTCCGGCGCATATCGCACCAAATTCGGAAAATGCAAATTCAAGACACCGCGCATTAAATATCTTGCCGGCGATAACGATGTGTGTGCAAAACTGACGGTTTTTGCCAATGCTATTGTTACGGCCGTACAAGCATATTTGAGTGGAAGCGCAACAGTTGAAACCGGAACGTTTGGCGAATAGCGATGGAACCCACGAAATTTGATGGCGTAAATGTCATTTTTGGGGAAAATCAACCCGAATATGAACCGTTACCGGCGGAACGTCGCGGAAACCCTAACACCGGGGAAATCTTGACGTGCTGGGAACTTTCCGCCGAAGAAATACGAACGATTATGGCGACCGGAACAATATGGTTATCCATATTAACGTTTGGTCAACCTGTCCAACCCGTTCTTTTGTCGGCAGATAAACCCGAAGTTTATGACCCCGATTAAGATAGATACCCGCGAAGAATACAACTATTGTCGCAAAGTCGGCTACGAACCATTATTGGACAAGCGATTTGCGATGGATATTCATTTGCGGGTATCCGTCCAACGGGAATTGTTCGGAACAGGACATACGCCCGAAGAAAACGAACGTTTTTACCGATGGTGTTGGGACCATATGCCGCATATTTGCGAAGAATGTATGCGGCCATTGTCGGATTATTCGGCGGTTCATATTTCGCATATCTTGACGCGGGGCGCGAATCCGGATATGGCGCACGACCCACGCAACGTTAACATTCTTTGTTTGCGCCATCATAATCAATGGGAAAACGGGAACCGGGAAAATATGCGCATCAATCAAAAGAACCAATTGACCATCGAAAAATTACGGTCGGAATATAGGTTAATTCATTAAAAATGATTAAATTTGTATAAGTTTTAATTAAAATTTATAAATTATGACATTCAAACAACTTTTTGCAACTGACAAACTTTTGCACGCGGGTGCGTGTTGTGCGCTTACCCTTATTTTCGCAACCATCTTTTTTTGGACCGATGCTAATATCGCAATCGGCGCGTCACTTGCTTTTGTCGCAGGTCTTGCAAAAGAAATCTACGATGCGGCCAAAGGCGGCAAATTCGACATTTGGGATTTGGCTTGGGATATGATTGGCGCGTTTGGTGCTGGTTTTTGTCTTGCGGTCTTGTGTTAACTTAAAACAGGCGACGCGATGAACAAATGTATTTTGAAAGGTAATGTTGGTGGTGACCCGAAAATAACGACGTTCCAAGATGGCGGAAAGGTCGCGCAATTTTCGCTTGCTACGACCGAACGTGGCTTTGAAACCAAAGACGGAAAGAAGATAGAAGATGTGACCGATTGGCACAATATTGTTGTAAAACGCACGGGTCTTGCTGGCGTGTGCGAACAATACGTCAAAAAGGGAACCCCGCTTTTGATTGTCGGAAAGGTCAAGACGCGCGAATATGCTGACAATGCAGGCCAAACCCGGTATATTACCGAAATCGTGGTTGATGAATTGGAATTGCTGAATAGCGCACCGAAGCGCGAAGCGGCACCGGCCCCGGCACCGGAAGATTACAACCCGATTTACGATAACGATTTGCCATTCCCACGTCCGTAATTATGCAAATCGAAAAAAGACATTTTAACCCGGAACAACACGCGGTCACAAAGGCATTATGCGTTAAACAACCGTATGCCGATTTGCTGACGCGTGTTGTACGGATTGATGATGACGGAAATTTCCACGCAGAAAAGGAAATCGAAGTGCGCACGCGTAACACAAAGTTCCGTGGCGACATCTTGATTTGCGCCAGCGCAAAACCCGAATTGCCGGGTAGATTGTCGGGCGTTATTTGCGGATTCGTGGAAATATACGACGTTAAAAGGGTAGAAGATTTCACGGCGGCGGATTGGGCCGCTACTTGCATTCCGGAAGATAGGCGACCAAAAACCGGTTATGGGTGGTTGGTTCGCAATCCGCGCCGTGTTGTCGAAATGCCTATCAAGGGCCAATTGGGGATATATGATTTGTATATGCCGAAAGACGATATAACCATATATCCGCAACAAATGATGATTGGCGAAGATGGCTGGAAAATGATAAAAGACAAAATCAAATGAAAAGACCCGACTTTTGGAAACAATGGTTGACCCCGTTTGACGTGGAATTGTTCGTTATGGTTGAATCCCTAACGGAAAGACGATGCGAACCGGGCTTGGACCACGACGGATATTTTTTCGAAGCGGACTACGAATTGCACAATGACCCGCAATACATTCTTGCGATTTGGGACGCGATTGATGGCAGATTGGGCAAACGATTGATTTCGATTAAAGATGACCCCGAACGCCATTGCCTGTTTGTTCGTGTAAAGTTTGAAAACCGAACGTATCCAGCCGTTATGCGATACGAACACGATTTCGAACCGGATTTGAGTGTGGCGCAATTATACAAGCGCAATAACGTCGAATATCGCGCAATGCTGGTTGACCGCAATAACGCAGAAGAATTATTGCGTTTTGTGGGATGCGGCGAAATGGAAATACCGAAAGACGGAAAAGCGATGTTGCATTTGCGCAACGTTGGCGGAATGGTGTTTATGCACGCGCCCGAAAATACTTATGTCGTTCATATTGCCGACGGGCATTTCACAATAATTCCAAAAGACGTTTTTGAAAAAGAGTATGCGCGGAAATGAAACATATTGCCGGGATTGCAAATACTACGATTCCGGCAATTTCGTGTGTAAATTGAAAGACGTTCCACAAAGGCCAAAGGACGAAATTTGCGATGAATTTAAGCGATTATAAATATTCAATCTTGGCGAAATATTATGACGGATTTTGGCACTATAATCCGGAATGGACATATGATTCGCGAAAAGATGCAGAAGATGAAATTTCTTATTTGCGTAAATCGTCATTGATTATTGATTTGTGTTATATTACCCATAAAGACACATTGCCCGATATTGGTTGTGTTTGCGAATGGATTGATGATGAATTATGTAAATTTAGTCACGTTGGGAATGAAATAGGACGATTTGAAATAATCGAAACATATCCGCCGTCGAAATTTGAATTTAACAACGGAAAGTTCAATAAGAGCGCAGAACCAAAAAGAAAATGCAAAGATTGCATCCACCTAAAATTGGCGAACGAACAATATCCGTCGGCGATGTGTGTTTTGTGCGGTTTCCCTGTTGATAGCGATGGCGAAGTTTGTATCAGTTTCCAGCGATGATTTTTTTCGTAGATAGAACGCAATTCATCCTTTTGCCGACTTTCGGAATTGTGAACGATGGCGGGTATGTATGCTTAACCATCGCGTTTATGTGGTACGGCATTTCGTTCCGTTTGTATCGCATTCCACAAAATAATTAACTTTGCAAAAAAACAATTCGTTATGGCAAAGAAGATAGAACAAACCGAAACGAAGAAAATGGGCCGTAGGTCCGTTTGGACCGAAGATAAGGTCGAAAAGATATGCAATGCAATTGCACAAGGGAAATCCCATAAAGATGCAATGTTCATTGCGAATGTTCCGAAAAGCACGTTTTATGAACACTTGGCCGAAGATGCGTACTTTGCGGACCGGGTTAAAAAGGCAGAAGCCGAATACCAACAATGGTACGATACGCAATTGGTTGGTGAATGTAAACGTTCTTTGATTGAATTGGTGTGTGGGTATGAATGGGACGAAACCACAACCGAATCCACAACGGATAAGAATGGCAAATCGGTAATTGTAAAAACAAAGGTGGTACACAAAAAGGCCGCGCCGAATCCAACGGCCATCATATTTGCGTTGTGCAACCGTGACCCGGAGAATTGGAAAAACCGCATAAACAACGAAGTGTCCGGCAAGATTGAAACGGAAAACAAGCCGGGTATAACATTATCGAACGTCCCGGATGAACTGTTATCGCAAGTTATTGACGCAATACACGGGAAATAAATGCCGGATACGCGGATATATCGTGAAATAAGGCGCAAGCGGTCAAAGGCCGGTCGCGAATTGGATTTGGCGTACCGTCAACACAAAATTGGTTGGGCGTATTATTACAAGATTTGGAACAAACCGAAATATTGGGATTGGAATTGATAATTATGGACGAATTGGAAAAGATTGATAACCGTTCATTTTGTACCGGCCTTTGTGTCGGTATCTTGGTAGGATTCGCAATTGTGCTGGCTTCGTGGATAGTGTAATCATCCATAAAAACGAATGGTGCTGGGGCAGGAAAGAAACCGTTGTTTTGGATGGCGGTTTCGCTCTTTGCACCGTATCGGTGGAAGATGACGCGTTTTCGACGGCTTGGTTAGCGGATGTAATCGTACATCGCGACAGGCGCAACCGTGGATTGGGAAACAAACTTTTGGACGCGGCGATACGGCGTGCGCAAATTATGATGGCCGACAAATTGTGCTTATGGGCGTACAAAGATGATTGGCCGATTGAATGGTATAAGCGGCGCGGATTTATAGAGGTGCGCGAAGATGATGGGATGATATTAATGGAAATGCCATTATGGGAATGACCGATATTGATACAATGCAATTGACGCGGATGTTTACCGCGCATCCGGAAATGTTTTTGCAAGAGGGTGCGCGGCGCAATCTTTTGTGGTTTGCGCAGTATATGCAACCGTCATTCCAGCCAACGCCGTTCCATAAGGCATATTATCGGGTGTTGGATAAGTTCGCGAAAAGGGAAATAAAAAAACTAATCATCGAAGCACCGCCCCAGCACGGCAAATCGCAAGGGTCAAGCCGTTTTCTTCCGGCTAATATGCTGGGCCATTATCCGGACTTGAAAATTTGTATATGTTCATACGCGGCCACCATTGCAAAGGATTTCAACCGCGATGTGCAACGTTTGATTGATTCCGACGCATACCGGGCGATATTCCCGGAAACGCAATTGAACGGGTCTAATGTCGTAACCGTTGCGGACAATTATTTGCGAAATTCGGACGTATTTGAAATCGTTAACCATACAGGTTCATTGCGTGTGGTTGGTCGTGGCGGTTCGCTGACATCCAAGACCGTTGACGTAATGATTTATGACGACTTGTATAAGGATGCAAGGGAAGCAAATTCGCCGATGATTCGTTTAACCGCGTGGGATTGGTTTACAAAGGTCGCGCAAACCCGTTTGCATAATGATTCGCAACAATTGATTGTGTTTACCCGTTGGCATCCGGACGACATTATTGGAAAAATCATCGAATCGGAAAACGTTATCATTGCGGAACGATGGGAAGATTTCGATAATATTCCGGATGGTGCGTGGGTGCTGGTTAACTTCGAAGCCATAAAGACAAGTGCGCCAACGGAAATAGACCCGCGCAACACCGGCGAAGTGTTATGGCCGGAACGCCATTCGCTGGAACGATTGTTGGCGCAAAAGCAACTTGACCCGGTTGGTTTTCAATGCCTGTATCAAGGCGACCCCGGTAACGCAGAGGGCAAATTATACCAGTCGTTCAAAACGTGGGTTGAAAAGGCGGATTGGGGAACGTACATTCGTTCGGGTTGTTATGTGGATGTGGCCGACACGGGCGACGACTTTTTGTTTGCGGCTTCGTATGACATTTACAAAAGCGATAACCAAATATGGAACGAAAGCACGCGCCGGTTCGAACCGTTATTGTTTGCGCTGGTTACTGACATCGAATATACCGATGAATCAACGGACGTGACGACGGTAACGGTGCCGCGTTTGATAAATGCCAATGGCGTGCAAAAAGTATGGGTGGAATCGAACAATGGCGGTTCGCAGTTCGAAAAGACCATCAAAAAGAAAGTTCGCGCGTTGACCATCCCGTTTTATCAAGGCGCGAACAAGGAATCAAGGATTGTCACGAATGCGCCGTTTGTCAATCAACATATCATAATGCCGATGGGCTGGGAAAAGCGATACCCGAAGTTTTACGAACATTTGTCAGGATTCTTGCGCAAGTTCGATGCGAATGCGCACGATGACGATGCGGATGGATTGACCGGCATATACGAAAAAGAAATTGCAGATGGGAACATCAAGCCGTATGGCGCGGGTTCGCGCGGTGTGCGCGTCCATTAAAGCCCATTTTCGGGCCATTTGGCGCGTTTTGATGAAAAATGGAACAATGATACATTTTTTGAAATAAAATTGATTTTACGCGATTTTTTGAAAAAATAACTATATTTGCACCGAAAGCGGCCAAGGGTAAGCCGTGGAAAAACATATCATTAACCAAAAAACATTATTGATTATGACTTTGATTTGTCAATGCCCGGCCGCAACCGCAATCACATCCATTCCCAAAGTGACTTGCCCGGAGAACTTCGGCCAAATTCAAAAAGTGGCGTTCCAACGTCTTGCGTTAGCGGACGGAACGCGCAACAAAATTACCGGCACGACCGGAACCCCGGCGGTGGACAACATTAAGTTGAAAGCATCTTGGACCGCGCTTACGTCTGCCGCTGACGGCACGAAAGTGGTCATTTCTCCGTACATCAATGCACCGGCAGATAGTGGCGGCGACGCGCGTATGACTTCCGGCGGTAACGATGATTTGGGCGGTATCCCGCAAGTATTGGGCGGAAACCCGGTTCAATTCGACGGTTCTTTGCGTAGTGTTCCGCAATCCACCATCAAAATCATTAAAGAATTGATGTGCGAAGCCGCCGCCGGCAATCTTGGCGTTTACCTGTTCGATGAAAGCGGTAAAATTCAAGCCGTCAAAGACCCCGTAACCGCAAGCACGTATTATCCCATTCCTATCCGCGCATTGTTTGTGGGTTCGCTGATTCACGGCAATTTCGACGCAAAGGATTCGAACGCGATTTCTTGGCAGTATCCCGACAATTATTCGGATGACCTTTCCATCGTCACCCCGGACGACTTTAACCCGTTAACCGACCTGTAACAATGAACGCCAAAACAACCAAGGTAACGTTGGTTGCAAACGGCGTTACCCGCGAATTTGAATATTCGCACGCGGAAAGATTATTGCAAATGCCGAACAATGGTGGATGGCATTTGCCGGAAAACTCAAAATTCGAATTTGTGGATTATGCCTTACGACGTCGCGCAGATAAAAAAGAAGATAGCGGAAAATAAGATGTCCGCCACGTTGACCCGTGCGAAGATGCACCAAAACCGCATCAAGTTTCACGCGGTTAAACGGGTAACGTCTTTTAATGCACCGTATATTTCTTTGCCATTGACCCAATTTTTGGCAATGGTTGAAAATATCTTGCCGCACGACAAATTTGTACTTTTCAAAGCATTGTTCCGGTATCCCATTAAGACCAATGAAATTACCGGAACTTGCTTTGACAAGTTAAGCCGCATTTTTGATGGAAGAAACCCCGCGTTCAATTACCAATTCGCCACGACTGAACAACGCGACGATTGGGAACGTTACCGCAAAGACGTATTGCGTGAACCCGACATATGGGAAACAAAGGGATGGGAATTTTTCAAAAGCGAAATCAATTCCGTCTTAATTGTTGACATTGCACGCACGCAGGAATCCGAATGGCCCGAACCATACTTTTATTGGCTTCCGATTGATGACGTTATAACATACAAGGCAGACCCCACAACGGGCGTTATGGACTTTATTGTTTTCCGTCGTCGGGACAAAATAATCGTATTGGATGATGGTTCATACCGGGTTTGGGACGACAAAAAGCACACCGGCCAAATCAATGGAATGCCGGAAATAGAAGCACCGCACGATTTGGGCTATTGTCCCGCGCGGTTCTTCTGGAACGAACCGTTATCCATTGACGAACCGGATGTCAAGGCATCCCCGCTTTCCGCGCAATTGGAAAGTTTGGATTGGTTCGAATTTTTCCACATTTCGAAACGTCAATTGGACTTGATGGGTGCATATCCCATTTTGTCCGGTTATGAACAAAGTTGCGATTTTTCCAATGCGGAAAATGGCGACTATTGCGATGGCGGATTCTTGCGCGATAAACAAGGCCACTACCGATTAGATATGGCCGGTTTGTTGTTAAGATGTCCGAAGTGTGGAAACAAACGCATTGTTGGTGCTGGTTCGTTTATCGAAATCCCGGTCCCGAACGAAGCGGATGGCCAACCGGACTTGCGCAACCCTGTCCAAATTCTAAAAGTGGATAAGGATTCTTTGCAATATAACGTTGACGAAGAAA
>JAZQTD010000011.1:0-9555 GCA_045630455.1 Candidatus Enterousia sp.
GCGCCTCGCGGTCAACAATGTGCCCTGCTTCGTTCTGTGTCGGTTTAATATGCCATTTGTGACGATTTACACCGGCAACAACAACACGTGATTCGGCCGGCCGTGCTTCTAAAACCGCACCTTTGACACCCTTGTATTTCCCAGAAATAACTACGACTTCATCGCCTTTTTTAATTTTCATCTTGCAACCCTTTTGTTTTATAACACTTCTGGTGCCAAAGACACAATTTTTTGAACGTCATATTTGCGACGAACTTCACGCGCAATCGGACCAAAGATACGAGTACCAATTGGTTCGAAATTGTTTTTGTTAATTAAAACAACTGCGTTGTCATCGAAACGGATAATAGAACCGTCTGGACGTTTCACTGGGAACTTAGTACGAACGATAATTGCACGTTGTACAGTACCTTTTTGAACCTTGCCACGTGGAATGGCTTCTTTGATTGCAACAACGATTTTATCACCGACTGTTGCATAACGACGATGTGAACCACCCAATACCTTGATACACATAGCTTTACGTGCACCAGAATTGTCAGCCACTGTCATAACTGTTTCGTTTTGAATCATTTTTTCTATCCTTGTCCTGCGTGCGGGGCCATCCCCCACCGCTTTGTTATATGGTTCCGACTGCCCCCATTCCATCCCGTTGGGACCTCAAAGAACCATCAGGTTTACTTATTCAACATCAACCGCTTCGTCTTTGGATACACCAACGCGACCCTTAACGATCCAAGATTTAGTCTTGGAAATTGGGCGATGTTCTTCAATAGCGACAATTTCACCAACTTTGTATTCGTTGTTTTCATCGTGCGCTTTGTACTTTTTGTTCTGCTTAACGAACTTACCATACAGCGGGTGACGGAAACGGCGTTCCACTTCTACGACAACAGTTTTGTCGTTTGCTGTACTTGTTACTGTTCCTTGCAGTATACGTCTTGGCATAACTTTTCCCTTACTATTTTTTGTCATTTTATCCGGTTTTCTGCACCTTTTACGACTTACATCAGGCGCAAAAAACACGAACAAAATTCTTGTTTCATTAACTGAGCTTCGTATATGATACCTAAATTTTTAGAAATCTCAACAAAAATCAGCAATTAATTATTATTTTTTTGCAGCGTTCAATTTTGTCTTTACACGTGCAATTTCACGACGGGTCTGACGCATAACATGTGTTTTTGGCATCTGACCTGCTGCGTGCTGAAAGCGTTGATTCATTTGTTCTTTTTTCAAATCAACCAATTTGCTTTCCAACGCTTCAACTGTCAACGCTTCTTTTTCGATTTTCTTTTCTGCCATTTTATCTCACCTTCGCGTTTAATTAGTTTGCTTTACGTTCAACGACTTTTGTTTTAACTGGCAACTTAGCAGATGCTAAAGCGAATGCTTCGTATGCAACTTCTGGTTTTACACCGTCCAGTTCAAACATAATACGACCTGGTTTAACACGGCAGATCCAGTATTCAACCGCACCTTTACCCTTACCCATACGAACTTCGGCTGGTTTAGAAGTAACAGGAACGTCTGGGAAAATACGAATCCACAGTTTACCCATACGTCTCATATGACGTGTGATTGCGCGACGCGCTGCTTCGATTTGACGTGCTGTAACACGTTCTGGTGACATTGCTTTCAGTCCGAAAGAACCGAATGCTAATTCACTGCCACCTTTCGCAACACCGTGAATACGGCCTTTATGCTGTTTGCGAAATTTTGTTTTATTTGGCATTAACATAACTTAATCCCTTGGTATTTTTTTATTATTTACGATTTGTGTTTTTTCTTTCGCTGCTGCCGGCATATTCTGTTGGACGAGCCATTTCAGAAGCCAACTTGTCTTTATTTACAACATCACCTGTGTAAATCCAAACTTTCACACCGATAACACCATATGTTGTTTTTGCCTGGATAGACGCATAGTCAATATCCGCACGCAGTGTGTGCAATGGAATACGACCTTCGCGAATTTGTTCGCTACGGGCGATTTCTGCACCATTTAAACGACCCGAGCACATAACTTTGATACCCTGGGCGCCTGCTTTTTGAGCGTTCTGAACGGCTTTTTTCATTGCACGTTTGAACGAGACACGGCCTTCGATTTGCTGCGCAATGTTTTGTGCAACCAGTTGCGCATTCAGGTCCGGACGACGAACTTCGTAGATATTAACTACGACCTGGTCATTTTTAACCAGTTTTTTGATATCGTTACGCAGTGTTTCGATATCGGCGCCGTTCTTACCAATAATCATACCCGGACGTGAGGTATGAACTGTTACTACTACCTTTTTGGCAAAGCGTTCAATAACAACTTTAGCCAAGCCAGCTTTCTTTAATTTCTTTTCAATAAATTTGCGAATTTTAATATCTTCGGCCAACAGATTTGCATAATCTTTTTTGCCCGCAATCCAACGAGAATCAGTAATCTTGTTGATAAATTCGCGCAATGAAATTGGTGATACTTTCTGTCCCATTTCTTTTTTCCTTAGTTTTTGTGGGGGCGTTCTTGAAGCTTTCGCTTTATTCAGGAATTTTCATTCCATACCGCCCCACACGACTTACATTATTTTGCTTCTTTCTTTGTTGTTTTCTTAGATGGCGCAGCACCTGATTCCAAAACGATTGTCAAATTAGAGAATGGTTTCAGAATTGGACGTGCACTACCACGTGGTCCCGGCATAATACGCTTCATTGTTAACGCTTTACCACACCAAATTTCTTTGACGAACAGCGTATCTGCTGCCAATTTTTTGTTGTGTTCTGCATTTGCAACGGCTGACAATAAAGTTTTCAAAACTTCGCCGGCAACACGCTTTTTCGAAAATTTCAAGACATCAACTGCACGGTCAACTGGCAAACCACGCACCAAATCACAAACCAGGTTTAATTTCTGGTGGCTGATGCGGATCATTTTATTGAACGCACGAACTTGATTATCTTTGATTCCATATCTTGCTGTTGTCATAACTGTACCTTTTTGATATCAGAATTATTATTTCTTGCCTGCTGCGGCCTTTTTATTCGCAGCGTGGCCTTTGAATGTACGTGTTGGTGCAAATTCACCCAATTTGTGACCAATCATATCTTCTGTGATTGACACAGGAATAAATTTGTTACCATTATGAACTTCAAATGTTAATCCAACCATTGGTGGCACAATTGTGCTACCACGAGACCAAGTTTTAATTGGCTTATGGTCATTTTTTTCATTCGCCGCAGCTGCTTTTTTCAAAACAGATGGGTGAACATAAGGCCCTTTCCATACTGAACGAGACATCATTTACTCCGTTTTTTTATTATTTTTTCTTTGCCAAATGTCTGCTGCGGATAATCATCTTAGCAGTACGTTTATTGCTACGGGTACGATATCCCTTGGCTGGAATACCTGTACGTGATACCGGTTCGTGGCCCTTCGAGTGACCATTACCACCACCCATCGGGTGATCAACCGGGTTCATCGCCATACCGCGTACAGATGGACGGATCCCCAACCAACGTGCGCGACCAGCTTTGCCCAAGTTGACATTACGTTGGTCAGGATTAGAAACACTGCCAACAGTCGCCAAACAATCGGAATGAACTTTACGCAACTCACCGCTGTTCATTTTAATCTGAGCATACACACCGTCTTTACCCATCAACTGAGCATAGCAACCAGCACTGCGAGCCAATTGACCGCCTGCGCGTGGTTTCAATTCAACGTTATGTACGATTGTACCGATTGGCATATTTTTCAATGGCATCGCGTTACCTGGTTTAATGTCTTCACGTTCACCAGAAATAACAACATCACCCGCTTTCAAATCACGAGGTGCCAAAATATAAGAACGTACACCGTCTGTGTATTCAATCAAAGCGATGAATGCAGTACGGTTTGGATCGTATTCCAAACGAACTACTGTTGCTGGAACACCTGTTTTTGTACGCTTAAAGTCAATTAAACGATATTTACGTTTGTGACCGCCACCCTGATGCATAACGGTGACATGACCAAAATTATTACGCCCACCTTTGGACTTTAAACCAACTGTCAGTGCCTTTTCTGGCGCACCACGGTGCAATTCACTGCGATCGACCTGGGTCAGACCACGTGTACCTGGTGTTGTTGGCTTATAATGCTTTAATGCCATTTTATTTTTCCTTACTGTTTTATGCCTTGGCAATAACACCCTTTTTTTGTGGGTTCTCTGCCAAGGCTGTTTACTTTATTTATTATGCGTTTTCCGTCAGATTCAATTCTGCATCTGCCGGCAGGGACACATATGCTTTTTTAACTGTGCGCTGTGTACCTGTGCTGCGACCACGGAAAGTTTTCACTTTACCTTTTGTCACTACGATGTTTACCTTAACCGGTTTAACACCATAGATAGCCTGAACTGCGCGTGCAACATCTTCTTTGGTTGCGCTTGGGGCAACTTCAAATGCAACACCATTGCTTTCAGACAATTTTGCAGCCTTTTCCGAGATAATCGGACGACGCAGTATATCATAAATACCGGCGGTCGCAACGATTTTTTTCTCTGTACTTACTTTTTTTTCTGCCATTTTATAGACCTTTTATTTATCTGTTGCTTACTTTCTTATGCCAAGCGAGCTTCGATTGCTTTGACTGCATCTGCTGTCAAAACCAATTTTTCGTGTTTCAGAATATCCAAAACATTCAAGCCCATTGTCGGCAATACGTCGATATTTGCGATATTTGCCGCAGATTTCTTAAAGTTTTCATCCAATTGTTCTGCACCAACAAACAAAGCAGACGCGATTTCCAGTTTTTTCAACTGTTTCGCAAAAGCACTTGTTTTTGGCGCTTGCAATTTTTCAGAATCGATAACAACCAAAGAACCGTCTGCAACCTTAGATGACAAAGCCATCTTTAAGCCCAAGGAACGAATTTTCTTTGGCAAGTCAATTGAATGATCACGAACAACTGGACCGTGAACTACGCCACCGCCACGCATATGAACGTTGTATCTTTCACCTTGACGTGCATTACCTGTTTTCTTCTGTTTGAATGCTTTTTTACCACTGCCCTGTACATCAGATACTGTTTTTACAGCATGTGTACCTGCACGTTGTTTTGCACGCTGCCAAGTAACAACACGATGCAAAATATCCGCGCGTGGCGCTACTCCAAAGATGCTGTCAGCCAAATCAGCTTTACCAACAACTTTGCCATCAAAATTAATAATATCTAATTGCATTTTTCTACCTCACTTATTTCTGTCGCTTTCTTTTAATTATTATTCCGCAACAGCTTCTGTTTCGGCTGTTTCTGTTACTTGTTCTGCTTCATTGTTTGCAACAACAACTGTCGGAACTGGTAAATCTTTGTGTTCTTTTTTGACTGCATCGGTTACCAATACAAATGTACCGTTTGAACCTGGAACTGCGCCTTCAACAAAGATTAAGTTTTCAGATACATCAACACCAAAAACTTTCAGATTCTGAACAGTGACGGTTTCATTACCCATCTGTCCAGGCATCTTTTTACCTTTCAAAACGCGACCTGGCCATTCACGCATACCAGTAGAACCGATTGAACGATGTGCTTTTAATACACCGTGGGTTGCTTCTTTACCGCCAAAGTTATGACGTTTCATAGCACCCTGGAAGCCTTTACCTTTGCTTGTCGCTTGAACGTCGACAAACTGGCCTGCAACAAAATGAGACGCTGACAATTGTGTCCCTGCTGGGATAACACAGTCATCTGTTACACGGAATTCAACCACTTTGCGATATGGTTTTACCCCTGCCTTTTCAGCTGCAACCGCCTGTGGCTTTGCAACATGTTTTGCTTTGGCTTCGCGCATACCTAAGATATTCGCGACATAGCCGTTTTTATCCTGCGTGCGATTTCCAATGACTGCGCAGTCACCAACCGATAAAACGGTTACTGGGTGTGCAACGCCGCCATCATCATACAGACGCGTCATTCCAATTTTTGTTGTAATTAATCCGCTACGTTTCATTTTTTTATGCCTTTTTTTATGTCAGTTGGTTGGTGTGGTTCAGAATAATTCCCCACCAACACTGACGGTTTTATTTTTTACAATTTAATTTTTACATCAACACCTGATGCCAAATCCAACTTCATCAAGGCATCTACTGTCTGAGGGGTTGGATTAACAATATCGACAACCGCTTTATGATTGCGGATTTCGAACTGTTCACGTGATTTTTTATCAACGTGTGGAGAACGGTTTACCGTAAATTTCTGAACCAATGTCGGCAAGCGAACTGGTCCAACGACTTCTGCGCCTGTGCGCTTTGCCGTTTTAACAATTTCTTCTACGGATTCCATCAAGATACGGTGATCGAACGCCGTCAACTTGATACGAATTTTTGATGTTGGTACCATTGTTGTTTCCTTACTTTAACTGGGCCGGTAATCACTGACGCTTTTAATTCAGTTACACCGACCCATTTGTTTATTATTTTACAATTTTGGATACAACACCTGCGCCAACTGTGCGACCGCCTTCACGGATAGCAAAGCGACGACCTTCGTCCATAGCAATTGGTGCAATCAACTGCACGCTGATACGAACGTTGTCACCTGGCAGAACCATTTCTTTGTCTGCAGGCAAGGTAATTGTACCTGTTACGTCTGTTGTGCTGAAGAAGAACTGTGGACGATAGTTAGAGAAGAACGCTGTATGACGGCCACCTTCTTCTTTCGTCAAGATATAAACTTCAGCTTCGAATTCTGTGTGTGGTGTGATAGAACCTGGTTTGCAGATAATCTGGCCACGTTCTACATCTTCTTTCTTGGTACCACGCAACAACAGACCTACGTTGTCACCGGCTTCACCCTGATCCAGCAATTTGCGGAACATTTCAACGCCTGTAACAGTTGTTTTCTGTGTTGGACGCAGACCAACGATTTCACATTCGTCACCAACTTTGATAACACCAGATTCTACACGACCTGTTACTACTGTACCACGGCCTGTGATAGAGAACACGTCTTCAATTGGCATCAAGAATGGTTTGTCAACTGGACGTTCTGGCATTGGGATGTAATCATCACAAGCTTTCAACAAAGCTTCGATCGCTTCTTTACCCAAACCGTCGTTTTTGCCTTCAACAGCAGATACAGCTGAACCACGGATGATTGGTGTGTTGTCGCCGTCGAAATCGTTGTTTGACAACAATTCACGGATTTCCATTTCAACCAATTCCAACAATTCAGGATCGTTTGCCAAATCACATTTGTTCAAGAAAACAACGATTTTTGGAATACCAACCTGACGTGCCAACAAGATGTGTTCACGTGTCTGTGGCATTGGACCGTCTGTTGCAGCTACTACCAAGATAGCACCGTCCATCTGAGCGGCACCAGTAATCATGTTTTTAACATAGTCCGCGTGTCCTGGGCAGTCAACGTGTGCATAGTGACGTGTTTCTGATTCATATTCAACGTGAGCTGTGTTAATTGTTATCCCACGTGCTTTTTCTTCTGGTGCGTTGTCGATTTCTGAAACGCCTTTCTGAGCGTCTGCACCAACACCAAAGTAATGAACAATAGCAGCTGTCAATGTTGTTTTACCATGGTCAACGTGACCGATTGTACCAATATTGACATGCGGTTTGGTTCTTACATACTTTTCTTTTGCCATTAGTTTTCTCCTTAGGCTTGCTTGTTAAGTTTAAAACTTCTTTTTTTATTATTTCGTCAGCTTTTTGATAACTTCATCTGCGACGTTCTGCGGTACTTCGTCATAGTGCGACAATTCCATATATGGATTTGCACGCCCTTGGGACAAAGAACGCAATGTCTTGACATATCCGAACAAATTCGCCAGCGGAACAAACGCAGAAATCTGTTGATTTCCGAATTGTGTTTCAATTCCGTTGATTTGTCCACGACGACTGTTCAAGTCACCGATAATGTCACCGACATATTCTTCTGGTGTGTTAACCGACAATTTCATAATCGGTTCCAACAATTTTGGCGCTGCTTTCTTCATCGCTTCGCGGAAGCAGGCACGCGCCGCAATTTCAAAGCACAATACATTAGAGTCAACTTCGTGATATTTACCATCTACCAATGTTGCCTTGAAATCTACCGTAGGATAGCCGATCAGAACACCTGTCTGCTGTGCTATCTTCAAACCTTTTTCTACACCTGGGATGTATTCTTTTGGAATCGCACCACCAACAATCTTGTTTTCGAATTCGTAACCAGTACCTGGTTCTAATGGTTCAAATTCAATTTTAACCTGGGCGTACTGACCAGAACCACCAGACTGTTTCTTGTGTGTATATTCTTCTGTGACCGGTTTGCGGAATGTTTCACGATATGCAATACGTGGTTCACCAACATTAACATCAACCTTGAATTCACGCAACAAACGATCAACCAAAATTTCCAGATGCAATTCACCAACACCTGCCAAAATCGTCTGACCCGATTCTTCGTCAACAGACACACGGAACGAAGGATCTTCTTTGGCCAACGCTTGCAGACCCAAAGACATTTTTTCAATGTCCGCTTTGGTTTTTGGTTCAACTGCGATACTGATAACAGGTTCTGGAACGTGAATATTTTCCAACAAGATCGGATGTGCTTCATCACACAATGTGTCACCAGTAATTGTTTCTTTCATACCAACCAATGTAACGATGTCACCGGCTGTTGCTTCTTTGATTTCTTCGCGGTTATTCGAGTGCATCAACAACATACGACCAACGCGTTCGCGTTTGTCACGGTTGGAATTATAGATATAAGAGCCAGACTGTAATTTACCTGAATAGATACGGATAAACATCAAGTTACCAACGAACGGATCATTTGCAACCTTAAACGCCAAGGCACTGAAAGGTTCTTTGGCATCTGGTTTACGTTCATCAGCAGTTTCGCCGTCCATCTTTGTACCTGCAATCGCCGGAACGTCCAATGGGCTTGGCAAATAATCTACGATTGCATCCAACAATGGCTGAACACCCTTGTTCTTAAATGCAGTACCGCACAATACAGGATTAAAGTTCTGACCGATTGTACCCTTGCGGATCAATTTTTTGATGGTCGCAACATCTGGAACGTTACCTTCCATATATGCTTCCATAATTTCATCGTCCAAGGTTACAACTTCCTCGATTAATTTTTCGTGTAATTCTTCGGCTTTTGCTTTCAAATCTTCTGGAATTTCTGTGATTTTTGGTTCTTTACCCATATCATCTTCCCAGATAATCGCGCGCATTTCTACAACGTCAACAACGCCACGGAAATCAGATTCTGCACCGATTGGAA
Organism: Candidatus Enterousia sp.; assembly: GCA_045630455.1. GTDB lineage: Bacteria > Pseudomonadota > Alphaproteobacteria > Rs-D84 > Rs-D84 > Enterousia. The sequence goes on from JAZQTD010000011.1 coordinate 9,257, forward strand.
AATTCACAACCAATGGATTTGCACCCAAGCGTTCACGAATCATATCAACACAGCGGAAGAAATTACCACCAATACGATCCATTTTATTAATAAAGCAAATACGAGGAACTGCGTAACGGTCTGCCTGACGCCATACTGTTTCTGTTTGTGGTTGTACACCGGATACAGATTCAAATACAGCAACTGCACCGTCCAATACACGCAATGAACGTTCTACTTCCATTGTAAAGTCAACGTGCCCCGGTGTGTCAATCAAGTTAATACGATGATCACGCCAGAAACATGTTGTCGCAGCAGAA
>JAZQTD010000012.1:0-4063 GCA_045630455.1 Candidatus Enterousia sp.
CGTTTGGGGGATTTTTATTGTGTTTTTGGTGGCTAGTATTATAATTCTTGTATGCATATATCAAAAGAAACTATTGTTCGGGCAAATGAAAGAACTCGTCGTGAGTTAGCGGGGCTGTCTCCGGATGAACGTCAGGCTTATATTTTAAACAAGATACAGACTACGCCATATGGTGCGGCGGTGCTGCGTGGATTCACCGAATATTATCGTAAGCGTTATCCTAGTTATAACAGCTGTTTTGCAACATTCTTGGATGAACTAAATAAAAAGCAGAAATAGAATGGAAAAGTTTATTGCAAAAAATGTATGCCCCAAGATGACGATTTGCATCAAACGCTGGATTTGAAGGGGGGAAACAAGGCGGCAATACCAAAATGGAATGTGGTTTATGTCCATATTGTTAATCTAAAAAAAAACCGGCATTCGCCGGTTTTTTATTTCAATAACAACAATATTATTTAACTGTTGTTGTTGCGTTACGATTCCATTTCCAGACTTCTTCGCCGGAACCCTGAACCAATGGGCGTTCTTTACCATAAGAAATGGTTGAGATACGTTTTGCACAAATACCGTCTTTTACCAAGACTTCTTTTGCAGCGTTTGCACGTTTTGCACCCAATGCCAAGTTGTATTCTGTTGAACCACGTTCGTCGCAGTTACCAGCGATTTGGATTTTAACATCTTCGTGGTTTTTCATATACAAAGCCTGACCCAACAGGTTGTTTTCAGCTTCTTTGGAAATTTCTGCAGAATTAAACGCAAAGAATACGCGTTGATCGTTTAAATCAGCTGGTTCTACAATGCTGGAACCACCACATGCGGCCAACAGCCCTGCAACACCGGCTAACATAGCAAAGTTTTTGATTTTCATGAAAATACTCCCTTGAGTTTCTGTTGCTCGTGGTTTATTGTATAATAAAAGTTATGAAAAATCAAGGAAAAACAAAAAATGAGTGATGGGAATTTGCGTGATTTGTATTTTGCGGGCGTTCGCTGGGAAATAACAGATGTGCCACTGGTTAGGGCAAATCTGGTTACCCAGTCCCAGGTTGTCGCGCCTATCGCGGACACAGTTGGGCGTATTGCAACGCGTCTTGTGCCGCCAATCGCGCCGGTTGCGCCAATGTCTGTTGAGACTGCTACTGCGATGGCAGTGCGTCCCACAGATATAGAAGCCTTGAACCGTATGGTGTGCGAATTTAATCATCCGTTGCGTGCATCTGTAACAAATACGGTTGGAATCCATATTGCGCCAAATCCAAATGGTATGATTATTTTGACAGATATGCCCAGCACCGATGATGATGCGTCTGGAAATATTTTAAGTGGCGCATCTGGCGAAATGATGGACAAGATGCTGAACGCAATTGGAATGTCGCGCGACAATGTATCGATATTGCCAATGTTGTTCTGGCGCACCCCAGGTGGGCGCAGTCCATCCCGCGAAGAAATTGATTTGTCGCGTCCATTTATAAATCGTGCAATCGAATTGCTGAACCCGCGTGTAATTTTAACACTTGGAACATTGCCAGCGACCGAGATTGCCAGAATAAATCTGGGGCGGGCGCATGGTGTGCCGGTGGTGTTGGATGGTGGTGTAACTGTTATGCCGATTTATCATCCAAATTATTTGATATTAAAGCCTGCGGCCAAGCGTGACGTATGGAACGCATTGCAAAATGTACAAAATTTGTTGAAAAGTGCGTAAAAATAATTAATAATTCGCGCATAGTACAAAAAGGAGCCTACTATTAAACCAACATTAAATCGTGATAATCGCCGCGATGCCGGCCCACGTATGAATAATCGGATTGTTGCAAAATCCGTTCAAGTAATCAGCGCAGATGGCCAAAATCTGGGAATTATGCCGACCGCAAATGCAATTGCACTGGCAATGGAAGAAGGTCTGGATTTGGTCGAAATGAATGCAAATGGTCCAACCCCAATCGCAAAAATTATGGACTATGGCAAATTCAAGTATGAGCAGAAAAAACGTGCGTCTGAGGCTAAGAAGAACCAAAAAACCACTGAAATGAAAGAAGTTTGGGTAAAACCTTTTATCGAGGAAAACGACCTGAACATCAAAATGAAAAAGGTGTTGGAATTTTTGGGTGACGGGAATAAGGTTAAAATTGCTGTTATGACAAAGGGGTCAAAGAAAGTTTTAGCGCGTGGCAAGGATGCGGTGCCTGAATTATTTGCGCGTATTTTAGAAATTGTTGGTGAACGCGGGACATTGGAATCAAAGTCTAAGCCTGATGAACGAACAAAATCTATTATAGTTGCGCCGGTTAAGGCTACAAAATAACAAATAATAAAAAAACTGGCGGTGCCAGTTTTTTTGTTTTATAATCGGCGCATGTTTAGAATACTATCTTTTTTATTTGGCCCGCGGGCGGCGAAAACGACGGCTGGGGCATTGGCTGAAAAATTCGGCTTGAAATTACAGGGGGATAAAAATGCGCCGGTACGTGGCGTTGCGCCAATTGCAGACGCGCGCGCGGGTCAGTTGGCATTTTATTCTACTGAACGAAACAGTGCTGCTTTTAAAATTTTACCGATAGAGGTGTTAAAAAACACCCGTGCGACGGTAATTTTGTTGCAGCCCGAACAAATCAAGGATGCACCAAGTGGTGCAACGTTGTTGATAACGGACAGCCCTCGTGGAAATATTGTAAAAATCTTGGGTGAAATTTATCGTGAAAAGCCGCGATTTGGTATCCATCGCAACGCGGATGTTGCACGTGGTGTGTTCTTTCGTAAAAAGCGTACCGTCTATGTGGGCCAGTTCGCAACCGTTGAACGTGGCGCAGTGATTGAGGCGGATGTTAAGATTTATCCAAATGCCTTTATTGGGCGTAATGTAGTTCTGGGACGTGGCACGATTGTCCAGACGGGTGCGCATATCGAAAATGCAACTATTGGTGCGGATTGTGTAATCAACGCAAATGCTGTTATTGGCAAAGATGGTTTTGGTTATACTCGCCAAAATGGTAAGAATGTATTTATTCCACATGTTGGTCGTGTTGTAATTGGCGACCGTGTGTCAATTGGTGCAAATACTTGTATCGACCGTGGCGCGATGACAGATACACGAATCGGCAACGGGACAAAAATAGACAATCTGTGCCAAATTGCGCACGGTGTTGTTATTGGACAAGAATGTTTCTTGGCATCGGGTGTTGGCTTGGCGGGCGGTGTTGTTGTTGGTGACCGTGCATTGCTGGGTGGACATGTCGGTGTTTCCAACGGGGTCAAGATTGGTAACGATGCGTCTGTTGGTGCAAACAGTGGTGTTTTCAGAAATGTTCCAGATGGTGAATCTCATATGGGATATCCGGCGGGGCCTGGGATTGAATTTATGCGCCACTATGCTTGGTTAAAAAAGAATACAAAAAAATAGAGCAGGGGGACATAAAATGATTGATACCAAAGGGATTGAGGAAATAATACCACATCGTGGTGATATGCGTCTGGTTGATGAAATTCGTGAATATTCGGATACATCTGCAGTTGGTATAAAATATGTTCGTGATGATGAATTTTGGTGTGCTGGGCATTTCCCAGACAAACCAATTATGCCAGGTGTATTACAGGTCGAAGCGTTGGCGCAAACCGCGTGCTTTGTTGCGTTCAAACGTATGGATCCGACTGAGGCTGCCCAGACATTGGGATACTTTACCACGATGGAAAAGATTAAGTTTTCACATATGGTACACCCAGGTGACAAATTGGAATTACATGTAGAATTGCTTACTACAAAAATGCGCTTGTATAAATTCCATGGTATTGCGATGGTTTCGGGAAAAAAAGTGGCAGAGGCAACATTTACCGCTGTCTTGCAGAATAAGAATTTATAAAAAATATATTAGCTTGCGCGACATTCTGAAACGATCAAGTCGTTCCGACCAGACTACAATAGAAATCCCCCGTTTGGGGGATTTTTATTGTGTTTTTGGTGGCTAGTATTATAATTCTTGTATGCATATATCAAAAGAAACTATTGTTCGGGCAAATGAAAGAACTCGTCGTGAGTTAGCGGGGCTGTCTCCGGATGAACGTC
>JAZQTD010000013.1:0-2699 GCA_045630455.1 Candidatus Enterousia sp.
AAATATGTTGATGAGCTGGCAAAAAGCCAAGACAGCTCTTTTTCGAGAGCGTCAGCGGCAACATTTGGTCGGCTCAACACCAAATGCAGTGCACTGTAATTGTCAGCAAGTTCGGAACAAACGCGCAGCATTTGTCCGTAAACCTTTAACGCGCGGCGTCTTTGGCACATAGGACAAAGCCGCAAACGACAAAAATTGGCATTATAGACTTTGCAACCGACATCATTAGCGGTACCAACAGACAGAAATGTGCCGCAATCTATCATTTTAGACGCCAATGAGCCAAGTAGCCAATCACCCCAGAAGAATTGAGCGAGACTGTCAGTGCGGTTTTTATAGGTAACCGCGTCATTGATTAAATTTTGAAAATCACTATACATAGCAAATCAAAGCAAACGCTTTATTTTAGCCGAAAAGAGACACTTTTTTGATTTTTGAGATATTTCTATAGTATCAAGATAAGGAACGCGCACCGTGCGCGTTCAATCGGTTACAGAAATCTGTAACCTTGTATGTACTACGGGCGTCGTTTAGCCACCGCTGCCTGCGGCGGGTGGTATCAACGCCGCCTTGTTCCGCGTGTCCTAACGAGTAGGGCCACGCTACACTCTTTGGTATGCCGCCAAACTCGCGCAACAGTCGTCCACTTACGCGGCCGCCTTTTTGCGCTCTTTTATCCAGACACAAAAAGCAATCGCGGCTGCTTCGCGGCCGCTTTTCCTTTTTTGTGCTGGGTTGGCGGCCCGCAAACCCCCAAACTGTCGCGCAAATGTGCGCTCCATTTTGGGGCGTTTGAACTGCCAGCCCTTTGCAACGCGCGTCTCGTGTACCACAAAACCCCGCTTTTGTGTGGCACCACTTTGTTCGCTGGCGCGTCCACACAACGCTCTGTTTTGTGCTCACTCGCCGCATCTGTTGCAATTCCCCAGTCAGTTCACGCCCACTCGCGTGGCTCGTGGTCGCCACTGTTTGCTCCGGCGTGTGGGCTGTCCGCAAAAACACGCCACTGGTGTGGCGGGTTTTCGCGTTCGGCGTGTGTGTCGCCCACACGCCATAAGGGTGCGCTGCTTGTCGTGGGCTCGCGTTCGCTCGCGTGGGCTGGTGTTGCCGCGTCGCGTTTTTTCTCCACCCCCCCGCCCCGCCTCGCTGGCGGGGAGCGCTGCTCAAGAGAGGTCGATTTAAAAGCGCGGTCGCGTTTAACAATCCTAAAAGTGTAAAAAAGTGTTGACTTTTTTTCGGTGTGGTGCTATTATAATTACGCTGCGACGGAGAAGTCCGTTTACGGGTTGCGTTTTCCCACGATTGTGTGCTTGGCTAGTCCACAATCCGCAACCCACGCCAAAAAGACCACCCTTTGGGTGGTCTTTTTTTAGTGCGTACTACCAATTAAGGACAAAATGACGCGTTTTGTGCCATTCGCAAGCGAAAGACTCAAAACAATTCATTTTGTATAATTGGCAACGAAACAAGCGCCCCACCTGGCTTTCTCGTTGCTCCTTTCTGGAACACATTCTACACCATCAAAGCGCGTATGTCAAGTGAAGAGGTTTGATGTAGCATACATTACGGTAAGCGCAACACTATCGTGCCCGATAATACGCTGGACTTTTTTGAGGTCCTTATAACGGTGCAACAACCTAACTGCATACAGTTTTCTAAACGAGTGCGGCGAAACATTTTTTTCAATGCCTAATGCGTGCGCGCATTTTTTCACATCAGTCCAGACTGCCTGTCGCGTCAAATGCCGCGTTGCGTCTGTTGGACTTTCAAACACAAAAATACGCCCTTTTTGCGCTAAAAGTGCCAAATAAAGGCCTTTTTTTATATAAATACGCCTCGTTTTACCCGTCTTTTGCTCTTTTACAAAAACCCTTTGAGACTTTAATTTTTTTGATTCTATGGCTACGGCGTCACCTATCCGAAGACCAGTCTCTATGCACAGTTTGCAAACAAGAGCGTTTTTTGGTTGCAGTAAAGCCAATAGACGAGCGGCGTTTTTTTCGTCAATATAATCAGCGGTCACAGAGTTAACACCCCCTTTTTCATAGATTTCTAAAGGCAATTATGCGAAGTTATTACAAAATTGTAACTACTTCGTATAATCATAATAAGCACCATTCCAGTGCAAGTACACTGGGTTTTCAACAATTTCAGTCTCAATTTGTTCTAAATCTTGACCGAGTTCGCGCAATTTTTGTTTAACGATTCCGTAACTTTGCACCATTCGTCGGTTATGCAAAGCAAGGTACAAAGTACGCCATACATCCAAATTATCGGCAATATCAAAAGGTTTTACTGCATATTTGCAAACCTCCGCAACGCCTTTCTCAATATCTTTCACGCGGCTAATATAGCAACATGAGCCAGCAACACCAGTAAGTCTGTCCCATTTTTGGGACAGTACATCCCTTTTCAAATAATCTCTACTTGTAAAATATGACTTGTTAACAAATACCAAACAGTGCAAATGCGGGTGATAATCGTCTCTCATTGAGTTATAAGTTACCTCACAACACCGCAAAATGCCCTTAAAAGCCTTTTTTATCTGTTTATCGCGAAAATATGTTGATGAGCTGGCAAAAAGCCAAGACAGCTCTTTTTCGAGAGCGTCAGCGGCAACATTTGGTCGGCTCAACACCAAATGCAGTGCACTGTAATTGTCAGCAAGTTCGGAACAAACGCGCAGCATTTGTCCGTAA
>JAZQTD010000014.1:0-38905 GCA_045630455.1 Candidatus Enterousia sp.
AAACAGGCAGAGAAATGGATGTATTGCCTATGTAGATTTTGGAACGATGGGTGCGATTCTTATTATGGCGAACTTGTAAATATAGATACAAAAGTATCTAGTGATGCGCCTTTTGAAAGAGATACAGGCGACTGGTATCAGTGTTGCGAACCAGTAAAACCAACAGATTCAATAATTTACAAAGGTGGCGACAATGAGTAAAGATATTTGGCATACAAAAGACGAAATCCCTAGACAAGAATCAAGAGTGCTTTGGAAATCTGGTAATGTTATTTGTGGTGGCAGATTTGATACACATTATAAATGTTTTTGTGGACCAGCATCCCAATTTGTAGATTTGAGAGATGTTAGTCGCTGGTGTTATCTTGACGACCTGCTGGTACTTGAAACCGAATTGGAACTCACACGCAAGGCACTGGATGTTGCTGTTGATACATTGAAATGGATTGACGAAACGTACGAATCGGGTCAAGAACTTGAAACAGATATATGGGCAAAATGTCAATATGCCCTAGAACAAATAACAACACTTGAACAAAAGGATTAAACGATGGTATCTTGTTGCGATAAAGCCATTGACAACGGGACACTTGTTTATAAGGGACGTGCCACTATTGTATGCCCAACCTGTGGCAAAGACCAAATACTTAAACTAGTTTGGTTTCACGATTGCGGGTTTGAATACATAGACGGCAAGGGTTTGAAAAAGATAAAAGCAGAACAAAAGGAAAACCAATGATAACAGACACATTTATTATTCAAGGCGTTTTAACTATAATGTATTTTATTGGCTTTGCGTTTGGGTATTGGGCTGGTAGAAACGAACCAAGGGACAAAAAATGATAACAGAAATAACACACGATGGAAAATCTTGGATGTTCCAAATGGGCAAGTCCGTCATTCGCTGTGATGACTATATCTCGCTGGCGGAACTGAAAAACGAACTGATTAAACAGAACTTTAAGAAAGCGAGATAATATGAAAAACACCAACAAATACGGCTTTATTTCGGGCGGATACATTGCAGACATTTTGGACAGGACGGCACTTATTGCTGTAAATGTTCGATTTAATAATGCCGACAAACTGATTTTTACCAAACAGGCGGAAATAGACTACCGAAAACAACTCTGCGACCTGCGTGGAATCAAGGTTGTTGTGGACTTTGTGAAATACGACCGCCAACGCAGAATGTATGTCTGTGGAGTAAAATTGCAACAAATTGACACCGACATCGCATATGGAACTTTTTATTTTAAGCAGGCATTTAAGAATTTTTGTGAAATAAAAAATTGACATTTAGTTTTTCGTTAGTATTATAAAAATAATCGCATTCAAGGAAAGGGGAATCGCAGTGAAAAAAATCTTAATATCAGATCAAGAACACGCAAGGGACAACACCCAATACTTTTACCCATATATCGTTATTTCACGCAAAGACATACCTGATACCAATGCTGACGAAGTCGTCGATGTGTTGCTTGACGGAACCGACACTGAAATACTTGATGTGTTCACACGTGCAACCAAGGCATACCTGCCAAACTCTATTGACTTTTTAGCAGATATTGATACAATTAACAAATCACTGGCGCAGCGCGTTGCTTATGAAACGCCACGCCCGTCTTTTAATATTGACGATAATTACATTACGGGGGACTCCCTTTCCAACTGTCCCCCACCTTTTAATGAAGACGATTATGTTCAAAATGAAATTCCATTGGATAAGCAAATTGCGATATTACAACCAATGATTGACGGCAAAAAGGTCGGCGCAGGGTCTATTGCCGAATTGACCGAACAACTTATTGACCTTTGCCAAAACAACAACCTGTTTGCTCGTGATACAATCACTGGGCTTTACAGAACGGTGTTTGCCCGTCGCCCACTTATACCGGAACACCAAGCCGAAACTATATTTGAAACGCACTTTTGCGACAAATTGGCAATAAAAACAAGTTCGTTTTCCACTGACAAAACCACTGGCGAAACAGTTAAAAGCACAAAATACCGTGATATTCGCCCACAAGAATTAAAGTTGTTATGGCGCAATATTGGGCTGTATTCTACATTTAATTCGCGCAAAGAGTTTTTCGATTCGATACCAGAATGGGACGGCAAAGAACGCATATCAACCTTTATGAAAAAATACTTTGAATGCGACACAAATCCAAACTTTTTCCTGCTGTTAATGACAAGCATTGTTGCCAAGTTCTCGCCACGCAACGATTATTGCCCATACTTTTTTGACATTGTGTCCAAGAGCAAAGGCATCGGCAAATCGTTTCTGTGTCGTCGCCTAATTCCAAGCAAATACTGTGGCTTTTTGACAATGGCAACACGCAGCAAAGACGATTTTTATGTGAACGCATACGACGGCAATAATGTGATTGTTGTTGATGACGAGTGCACTTGGGTCGGCAAAGGCGTTGGCAAGATAGACATGGAACAGTTCAAGACACTTGTAACGAATCCACAGGACAAGTTCTCGCGCAAGTTCCAAGACCCCGAATTGCACGACAGGTCGTTCATTATTGTCCGCACTTGCAACGATGTCAACCAAGTGTATGCGACTAACGAACGCCGTCAAATCATCTTTGAATGCCACTTAAAAGAACAGGAATGCCGCATCAAAGAAGAAGATTTGCCCGACTCGTTTTTTGAGCAAATGCTTGCCGAGGCAAAAGCATATTATATGAAAAAAGGCGTGTATAAATTGACCGACGACGACAAGATTGAAGTCAAAGAAAGCAACCTGAACAATTACAACTGGGAAACACCCGAAAACTATGTGATTCTTGGCTATATTCAGGCGGTACGCGATGAACCAGACAAGTGGGGTGTGAAACCAGTGGCGCAAAAGTTCCACAACAGAAAATGGGGTAGCCATAAAAATTATTGCGATTATTGTGATATGCGACATAAAAACCCGCTACAAAGCCGTGCATTTTGGCGTGCCGTATCTGCGCTGTGTGAATTGCCAGAAACAGGTGCGGATGTCATATCAGACCAAAAATACGCACTGGAAGGTGGCGGACACGCACGAGTGTTTGCTGTGAACCCATTGCCACTGACAGCCGAAGAACAAGCAATCGCAGATATGGAGGACATACCAGTATGACAAGAATAAATGTAATCCCAGTATGTGAATTAAGCGACCAGCATTTGATTGCCGAGTATCACGAATTGCCACGAGTATTGAAGCAAGATATAAATATTGCTGATGCGCCAGAAAAGTATTGTCTCGGTAAAGGACATATGAAATGGGCAAAAAGATATAGTTTATTTACTCGTGCTAGATATGGTGAATTGTGCAGAGAAATGGTGTTGCGTGGGTTTAATGTAAATTATTACACAGACAATTTTGATACGTCTTTACACAAACACTGGTATGACCCAACACCCAAAGACATCGAATTAAACCGCCAGCGTTTACGCGAAAAATATCAGATGAAACCAAACTGGTATCGCTGGACAAAAAGAACAAAACCACAGTGGTTGGATTAGGGAGGAGTAAAATGAACAAGCGTGTTTATGAAACATTACATATAAATGACGAATGTTATACCCCTGATTATGCCGTTCACCCATTGTTGAAATATCTTGAACGGTTTAAGGGTAAAACAATTTGGTGCCCATTTGATACCGAAGAATCAGAATATGTCAAGATATTGAGTGCCGCAGGACATAAAGTTATTTATTCGCACAAAGATTCTGGTGACAATTTTTATGATTTTGGGGATGGATTGTTCGCAAAAAACATTCCAGATTTTGATATTCTAGTATCAAATCCGCCGTTTCATAATAAAGCCCTATTGGTTGAAAAAGTTATAGCACTAGGCAAGCCATTTGCACTGCTTTTGCCTATGACTTGGCTGAACGATTCTGCACCATATCGGCTGTTTTCTAGGGGGGGGGGTAGAACTAATGATATTTGATAGACGAGTGCGTTTTAAGAATTGTGGCAATCAACCAAGTTTTGGGGTTGGTTATTATTGTCGTGGTGTGTTGCCAAAACAAATTGTATTTGAATCATTGAATCAATAACCAAGGGAGAAAACAAATGAATCAAAAACCAAATTGCATCGTAATAACCCACGAAGATAATTCCGTGTCTTTTATTCCAAGAGAATGTGTTTTGTATATTACAGAGTGGTTTGATGAGAATCATTCTGTTGAAGACACAATGATGAATTGTAGAGTTTTTCTTAAAAACAATCAAGGGTATGTGCTTGGCAAATATAACCGAGAACTATTTTCACCGCTTGATTTTTTTGCCGAACTAGATTATGCAACCCAAAAGGACTAAAAATGAAACACAAGTGGAATAAGGCATATGATTTTCGGGCTATACCATCATCGGACTTCTTCTTTACAATAATCAGATTTAGCACAGATGAAAACTATCGTCCTTGTTATTTATGGCGATGGACGGATAGCAAAGAAGAGTTTTTAAAAGCAAGCAAAAAGAATAATAAAAAATAAAGGAGAAAACAATGAAAACAACGATTATAAGCATACCATTGTGCCACAAGTGTGAAACACTTAAAACACAATGCTCGGATACAGAATCGGTAATAATGCAACCAAACGACCTGTTGCCGTTCGCTAGGGCGGTTGGCATAAGGGAAATGCCGTTTGTGATAATTACAGGCGATGTGGAAGAACTCAAAAAACTAATAAAGGGTGAAAAATGAAAATAACAGTCAAACGTACTTTCAAAGGAACCGAATATACCATCGGCAAACTCTACATTGACGGTCATTACTTTTGCGACACGCTGGAAGATACTGTCCGTAAAGTAAAAATTGCCGGCAAGACCGCAATACCTACTGGCACATACAAGGTTAAAAAAACTATGTCGCCACGATTTCAAAAGATTCTACCAGAGATATTAAACGTGCCGAACTTCACTGGCGTGCGTATTCACGCGGGCAACACCGCCGCTGACACCGATGGCTGTTTGTTGCTTGGGCTAAACAAAGAAAAAGGAAAGGTTCTGTGTAGCCAAAACACAATGGCTTTCTTTATGGATAGAACCCCAAATGAGTTTGATTTAATTATTGAATAAAAAATTTTTGCAAAGTTTTACAAATCGCAAAAAATTATGTTATACTGCAACCGTTGAAACAAAAACAACAAAGGAAAAACAAAATGAAAACAACTGAAACTAAAATTAAAGTATTAGATAAAAACTTACGCAAAGGCACAACAAACGATGGTCGTGCTTGGGAACGCACTGAATACGTAGTGTGCGAAACCACAGAACGCGAAGACGGCTCTATCGTTGAAACAACATTGGAAACAACCGCCGCAGGTATGTTAGGCGAATTGGAAGTCGGTGCAACTTACAACGCAGTGATTTACATCTCTTCCCGTGAATACGAAAAAGACGGCAAGAAAATGTACTTCCCGTCGTTCCGTATCACGCGTGCTGATAAGATTCCAACGCAAACCGCTGGCGAACAAAAACTGGCAGAAGCGGTTGATTCAGATATTCCGTTCTAAAATCAAAGGGTTGCAGTATGGACATAATGACAACAAAGGAAGTGGCAGATGCATTACGGGTATCAACCGCACACATCCGCACACTGACAAAAAACGGTAAATTGCCATTTCGGTGCTTTCGTGTCGGCACGGCATATCGTTTTTCACGAACAGAAGTTGAAGATTTTATAAAGGGGAACAAAGATGGCGAATAAAACACCGGTGGAAATCTTGCGTGATTATTGCGAAAAACGCTGGAACATACAAGACGATTGGATGGCTTGGTTTGAGAAATGGGTCAGACAATGGTTTATAGTGATTTGGTTTTTTGGGCTCGTACTTGGTATATCGGTATCGGTTATGTCGCACCGTGTTGACAAGTTGCAAGCACGCATCGACCACATTGAACAAACGTGGAGTGAGTAATGAAAACCGCCGAGCAGATTAAAAACATAATTGCCAAGTTGGAAAACGACTTGGTTGAAATTAGAAAAAAAATCGACGAACTCAATGACGTTTGGATCCGCGCCGGAACCATTATGGACAACAAAGAGTTCTTTGTCGCAAATGTAAAACAACGCGAAGAACTGCAAAAACAAGAGTGGCAAGCCGAATATCGCATTCGCGCATATCGCTGGGTGCTTGACACAAAAAATGAATCGTGATACGATAAAAATGTTTGGGGGATTTGACAAGCATACTCCTTTCGTTGTTTGTTTTTGATACAATTCGCCCGCATACCGAATACCCCCAAAAGTATGCGAACATTATGGCTGTTGGGATTCCCTCCTACGTTCTCTCTCCTCTCAACAGCCACCAAGATTATAGGGGTGCCTGTTCCGGAGCAGGATTAACGTGTGGGCACATACGGTTTCACCCCTGCCAACATTAGAAAGGAAAGGCGATGAACCTGAATCTAATAAATCTTGATTGCACAAAATGGAGCAGAGCCGATTGGCAAGACGCATACGACCAATACTGCCAACACAATATGTTCGGCAAAAAAACAAAGCGAGAGTATTATGATATGGTCGTCGCCAATTTCGTAAAAATCACCCCACAGCCACTTTCAGACGAATTAAAACACAAGTGGGTTATCGGCAGGCGAAACGCACGTCTATGGGCAAAAAAACACGGTTGTGATATGAACGGGCGGTTGTTGATTGATGTTGCCTGCGAACAACGCAATAACGACGCACTGGAAACGGCACTGCGGGCGGAAGATGTTGCGGTGGACACGAAACAACGGTTGGACTACCTGATTGAGAGAGTGAGAAAGTGAAAGAGTTGCCAACGATTATAATTGACACACGCGAACAAAACCCGTTGCCCTTTAACGACCTGCATATTGCCGGCGTAAAATCTCTCCCCAGTGAACGCGGAACCCTGCACACTGGGGATTATGCTATTAAGGGGTTGGAAACCGTTGCCTGCTGGGAACGAAAGGCGATGGGCGACCTGTATGGCACAGTTGTTGGTGACCACGCCCGATTCAAACGGGAATTGGAACGTATGCGTGATTACAAATACAAATGGCTCATTATAGAATGCAGGCCGTCAGATTTCGCACAGTATGTCAATCAGTGGCGGTCTTGGGAGAAATTCAACACAGTAATCTGCTCGCTTTGCAAGTGGGGTGCGGAATACGGTTTGCGCGTCAAGTGGTGCAAGAACCGTGATGTCGCTACGGACTACATTGCTCGGTGTGCATTGGCTGTGTGGGAATCTGAAAGGAAAGGAGAAAGAAAATGCAAAACACAAGATACATAGTTAAAAAGGTCTTTTACACCTACCACCCTGATTTTGTGCAGGACGACGCTGCACCAAACGGGTATCACACTTTTGAAACGGGACGTTGGATTGTTGAGTGGGATGTAAAGAAATATCTTGGCAAGCTGCCACAACAAATTATGCACTACACACGCGAATTTTCAACGGAACTTGGTGCAGAACTTTTTGTAAAACGCGTGCAACGTGGTCTTGATAAAAACAATTCTTTTGTTGTTGATAAAAATAACGCATTTATTCTTGGTGCAAAATAACGCCAAAAACACGCCAAGAATCCCCTTTCCTTTTCCCTTATAATTCCTATGCGTAAAACCATAGGAGTTTTTTTATGAATCCGTATATGAATTACAACCCGTATAATATGGCAGCATATTCAACAATGCCACATACAACACAACAATCACAACCACAAACAATTCAAACCCTTTCACAACAATCGGCACAGCAACAAATTTACACATACTTTGTAAAATCTGCCGACCAGTTGAACTCAATCCAGCCGATGCCCAACACGTTCTATCTGGGGATTAACGCTGATAGCGACCAGATATTCGTTCGCCATATGAACAATGACGGCGTAACAGAAGTAAAAACATATACACTTGCGGGCGAACAGAAAAAGAAATCTGAATTGCAGATAATTTCTGAACGGCTGGACAGTATTGAAAAGAAACTGAACATAGGGGCAAAAGATGAATCCAATGTCAATCTTTAATATGTTTATTCAAGGACAATTCCAAAATCATCCACTGATGGCGACTGTCAACCAAATGATGGCTGGCAAAACGCCCGAACAGCAACGTGAAACAATCCGCAATGTTGCTCGTTCTCGTGGGTTCGACTTAAACCAACTCCCCGCCGAACTTCGCAGTTTGTTGGGTTGATAACAATTAAACTAAAAAGGAAAAAATATGGCAGAAAATACACCAATGACACCGGCTGATATGAGTGCGGTGTTAGGCAACCGTTATGGGTATCCATACGGGGGCGGCTTTGGATTCGGTGGTGGCGACGGCGGTCTGTTCGCAATCTTGCTTATCGTCTTGTTAATGGGCGGTGGTGCTTGGGGTATGGGCAACCGTGGTGCTTTCGGAACCGAAGCAATTCAAAATCAAATGCAACAGGGCTTTGACAATCAAAACTCAATGGCTAACCAAAGAGAATTGTTGTCGGCTACAAACCAAGTGTATCACGACGTGACGTCTTATATCGCTGACAAATATGCGGAATTAGACCGTGATGTATTGGGAATCGGTTCGACATTACAACAGGTTATGGCGAATCAAAACCAGTGTTGCTGCTCAACCTTGCGTGCAATCGACGGCGTGAATTATGCAAACGCACAGAACACCGCTGCGATTAACGCGAACACGACAGCGGCAGTTCAGAAGGTCTTGGACGCTATCTCGCAAAACAAGATTGAAGCGTTGCAGGGTCGTGTCAACCAACTGGAATTGAACAACGCTGTTGCTGGTGTAGTTCGTTACCCAACCACATTCTCGTATAACGCGGGCCAATCTCCGTTCTGCGGTGGCTGTGGATGCAATGGTGCATTTTAACCAATCGGGTGGGGCACCCTTTCCGCCCCGCCCAACAACCTATGGAGATTGAAAATGTCTTGTAATTGCAACCAAAATTTGCACAAATCTGTTTCGCTGACTGCAACGGGTTTATTAACCGTAACAAACCCAACCAACATTGCAAACCTTATGCCGTTTGATTTATTGCTCTGCACAAACCCCGACCCAATTATCACAGGTGCACCAGTGAATTATACAATTACAATCAACGGTGCCACTGCTGAATTAAGAAATCGCTACGGCTTGCCAATTAGCACCGACCACTTGCGGACACGTCGTGTATATCACGGGCGGTATATTGTCCCAGCAACAGGGGTTCCGTATGTAATATTGTTGGATACACCGTGCGACATTGCCTATGCGTTGTCCAGTGCGGCGGTTGCAGTAACCAGTGAAACTACGGGAGAATAACGATGACACACGAAGAGAAAAAAACGATGCGTGAAGCGATTTACAAACACGCAGGTATGTTGTTAGACAAGGTTCACAATATGTTTGCAACGGGCAAACTGACAGTTGAACAAATGGATTTTGCAGGCGATATTCTTAAAGATATTGCCAAAATAGACAGTGCGTTATCAAAAGCGTGTTATTATGATAGCAAAAATAGTGCATCTGATGACAAAACATACTAAAAAACACTTGAAATTTGTTGGCGATTCTGTTATTATCGAATTGAAGGTAAAGGAATCGCCAATGGATTATGGCATAATCACAAGCATTATCGGTTTCGTTGCCAGTGTTGCAACGGCTTGGGGTATGCTACAACAAAAAATCAAACAACTTGAAGAACGTATGGAACCGTTGGAAAAAGACCGCGAATTGTTAATTAGAATTGATGAAAAAGTTTCTACCCTTATTGCAAATCAACAAAAATTAGAAGAACGACTTGAAGGTCGTAAAAGTACTAAAAAATAAAGGGGTGTTCTATGTTTGATTGGCTTGTATCTCACTGGGAAACAATCTTTGCCGCTTGGGGCATGTTAGTTGCGTTCTGCACGGCAATCGTAAAACTTACGCCAACACAAAAAGATGATAACATATTGGCAAAGATTGTAAAATGGGCTGACGTATTTTCTGTTGTGTTCACAAAACAGGATGCGGAAGTTATAGCCAAGGCATTAAAAAAAGAACAAAAATGATTTTTGCAAATGCTAATGGAAGCAAGCAAAAAAAAATGGAAAAACCTTTATCACGAACAAATCCGTATGGGCGTTTGTTATTGCTATCTCTGCGGAAAACTCATTGAAAAAGAAGAAGATTTTAGTTTAGATCATCAAGTGCCAAAAAGCCGTAAAGGATTTGATACACCAAACAATTGGAAACCTTGTTGCCGTTCTTGTAATAACAGAAAAGGTGCTTTAACCTATGAAGAATATCAAGAATGGAAACGTTTAGAATTTATAAGAAATGGTGGCAAAATAAAATAAATCACTGTAAATAACGGCTGTAATCTTTGCCTTTATAGACGTGTGTATCATAAAACATATCAAGTGCACGTGCCAAACGACCAACAAACTGCCAATATGAAATGTGTATGCCGTATTTTTCTTTTAAGTAATCAACACCCGCAAAACCACCCTTGCCAATAACACATGCAGAAATCAACACTTCACGTTCTGGGCTTGGAATCTTGTATTCTTCGATTAAGTCCATTGCCATTAAAGGTGGCAAGTGTTTTATGTAAATCTTAGTGGCTCTACGGGTATCTTTCATAGGTTTATCCTTTGAGTGCCGTTGATAAGCATTGACAGGCGTGAGCCTTTTGGACGGTGTAGATTTATGGTTGAGCCACCAGAAATCAGACCTTCGAGATGTGCACTTCCTTTACTAGGGAAATACACATCTATATTACTTGGTCCCCTATGATTTACTCTCTGGTGCACAGCCATTTATCTACCCTTGTGTTTGTGTTATTTCGCTTTCATTATTAAAATCGGCTTTTAACACTATGTTGTCGTGCTTAAACGAAACAATCAACAACGCAACCACCGCAACAACCAACAACCCAGCCAATACTTTCGTCGCCTTTTTCCACGGTTCCGCAAATTCACGCCCCAATTCAACCACTTTTTCTAAATCTTGCATAATAATCCCCTTGTTGTCTATACAACGGCATTATATTACAACGACCAATGAAAATCAATCGTTATTTACGTCTTTTCTTTCCGCAAGGCATTTTTTACTCCTTTATAAACAGTTTTGCAAGGTTTAAGCCAGCGATTATAAACGCTGCAAATGCTGCCACATATACAGAGATGTCAAATCCCCATATTGCCGCAACACCAGCCACAGGAACAATTAAGTATTCTGTGGTCTTAATACACTTGTCAATGATTTCAGTTTTAGTCATTTTTGTTTCTTTTTTCGCCATTTTTCACTCCTTTATTCTGTGATTGGGTCTGTTGGATACGGCAGGTTTTCTTCGATGTATGCCGTTACTTCTGCATCCAACGCAAGATATGCCGTTTCATCTTCTTCTGTCCACGTGCCGTTCGCCATTTTGCGGTTGCGTTCCAGTGTCTGGTCGTCAATGTGCGAGTGGCGATATTCAATACGCATACGCTTGATGTCGTCCTTGGTTGGTGCAGGTGCAGGTGGAATTGCCTTGATTTCGTATCTGCGGTCGCCAATAACGTCAATGTATGCGTTGTTAGCGTTGCACCAGACGGCTGCCGACGGTGGATACGAACCCTCAAAGATTTGTCCAATGTAATATTCTTGATTCATATTTATACTCCTTATGTTAAAAAATTGTTTTATGCTGATATACCGCTTACTTGCCATCTAATTGGACCATTATAGGAACGACATATAGTGAAGCTTGTTGTTGTATTTGTATACAAACAAAAATCTTGTACATAAGCAGAACTACCAGCACCAGTAGACGAGTTATGTTTAGTAAAAAAAATGCAGTAGTTTGTATCACTCATAGGACACAACAAATTGATTAAATACGGGTCATTTGAAGATGGCACTGCTCCCGTAAGTCCGCCTTGTTCAATCCAACCCGATTTATATTTACGATACCAAGTATAGTTATTTGCAGATGTTGGTTCTTGATAGTCAATCACAGCATCTGCTTTCGCTGTCGTATCGACATTACGCAGGTCTCTGTCACTCTTATCGTTTAATGCTTCTGATAATTGTCCAAAATCTATATCTGCCATTGTTCACTCCTTTATGCTGCCATACCGCTGACTTGCCAACAAACATCGTTTGATGCTACCCCGCCATTTACATATATCTGCGTTGTTGAGATTGCCCCTGCACGCGGTGACCCCTCGGCGGCGGTTGGTGCTGTTGTTCCCCGCTGAACACAAATAACACTATAATTTGTATCAGCCATTGCCACAGCAAGTGTTGCGGTTCGTGGTTCACCAGACGAAAAACCACCTTGTTCAACCCAACCATCTGCATACTTGCGATACCAAGTGTAACCGTTAGCACTTGTCGGTTCTTGAAATTCAACGACCTGATGTCCTTTGTCCACTTTGTCGTTCAACACTTCCGTTGTGACACCAGCGGTATTTTCCAGTGCCGTCTGTGTGAATTGCCCAACATAGAAATACAGATACATCTGGGTAGCACGCTGTTGTACAGGTGCATCGTTTTGATATGTGGAGCACTGCGTGCTCGCATCAAATGTTGTTTGGACCTGAAACTCGTTTGTTCCGTCGTTTTTAATCGCATAGCCACCAGAGTTTGTTACCCTGCGAGCACCACCAACGGATACGCCCGCAGACCCAAACAGTACATTATTCATATAATCTGTAATGTTTGGCAGTGTTTCTGGTACATAATTACCAACGTTTCCACGAGAACCTACAAACCCATACTGTGTTCTCGGCAACTTGAACCGTTCGTTTGTAGTATCAACAACGTAATACCACGCTACGCCTGTCGTATTATAAATCGCCACAACATTACTTTCTTCACTTGCAGGACAAACCTTATGCCCATCGTCAGCCAAATAGAATTGTATCGTGATGCTACCAATGGTTTCGCTTTGCAGTGTTTTACCGTCAATATCGTCTGCCAAGTGTGCGTATGCCGCTTGATACACCGCACCACTCTGCCAAGAGAACGTGTCGGCACGCAACCAAGACACATCGTTCCTTATATGGTCATCCCATTCGTGTGCAAACAGTCCTGGGTGGTATGCTGCTTTGGCTATATTTTCTTTACCAGCATCTGTTATGTTGTCCATGTTTATATTGGCTTTATTGTCCGCAACCTTGTACTCTTTAATGCCAGCACCGTCGTGGTAGAATATAGGTCTGTCAGAGAAGAACGACATCGTATAACCTTCGTCTGCCAATGCTAACCCAAGTCGTATGTACAACTTGCCGTCATTGGTGTTTGGCAACGTTTTTGACCACCACGTTGTTGTATCAAGATAGAACAACCCATCAACACCCATTGTGCCGACCAAGTAAATATAATCGCCAGCCACCCAATCTGTAGTTCCGCCACAATTTGTGGAATATCTCATATCAACACTTGCTGCTTGGCTAAAAACAACATTAGTTGCAGACAACTCCCCATTGGCAAGGATAGTGGTCGTTGAATAATATCTTATTTGGTTGAGCCTGAACCCGTTTGTATTGACAGATTTTGTCGTTGCAGTAGAATAAGTTTTATTGGTTGCGGTAACCTTTTCCCACGTCATATCCGCTTTCTGCATAATCAACGAATAACGGGTAATTGCATATGTTCCGCTGCCTGCTGTGTATTGACCAGCATCACTGATGGCGTTCATACTGGTATATGTAGTATTAAAATCATAACCGTGTGACAAAAATACCCAGTTTGTGCCATCAAAACGCCACGTTGCTGGAGTATTAGCTCTCCACACGTATGAATCCGTTGAAGTTGTAATTGCAGAACCGGCATATAACATTGGATATGCTGGGAAATTATTTAATTTCAATGTGCTGTTTGCAACAGATGATGTAATTGACGGTTGCACAATAATTATTTGCCCAACGTTTAATGCGGTAATCTCTGGAATAGATACGGTTTTTTCTGTTGCGTCTGTCGCTGAATCTGACGTGCCATACGGGATGTTCGAACTGCCACCACCACCGCCACCAGCATCAAGTGCTATTGTTTGTGCTGACGATTGGTTAAGCGTGAATGAACCCTTGGTTACACCACCCTGTGTAATGGTTATGGTTGCATCATTAACCGTTGGTATTGAATCATCGACGTATTTTTTTGTGGCTGCATGACCGTCAGCAGTAGGTGTGCCTACATTTAACACACCCCCCGTTGTCCTATACGCAATAGTATTAGCTGTAGCAATTGATGCCATATTATAACTTGTTTGTCCACCTGAACCGTCGGTGCCATAAATTTTATAATTACCTGTAACTTTATCAACTTTATCATTTATTTGTGTTTGTAAGTCTGGCAACACTGTCCAATCTGACGCGTTCCAATCGCCAGCCGTTGTTACCGCTGTAGTGCATTCATACATATACCCATCACTGTATCTTACCCTGTCGCCAACTGCGTATGTTGCAGATGATGAAAATGATGGATAACCAGTAACTATGCCATTCATAGCAAGATTTATTGCAGATGGAGTTGCTGCTAAACTTGTTGATGTTGATGCACCGTTTGTTGATAATTTTGTATAACCATAATATGTGGTTGTAGCTAAACCGCCATCTTCCATCACCCAGTGCGACCCATCGTATGTAAAAGAAACTAATTCATTTGTTTGCCATAAATATCTTGTTCCTGCGGTTTCACCTAAATAATATATATCGATAGCACCAGTCGAATTTACATTTAATTTAGGAACGCCATTATATGTTTGTGCTTTTGAAAAAAGAACACGAATTGATACGCCTGTTCTTAATACAAACCCATCACATACGACAACTTTTGTTTGTGTTCCAGCAGCTGTGGCACAAGTGCCATACCAATCGGTTTTAAGACCGTCGACATAATCTTTAATTGCTTTTTGGGATGAAACCAGCACATCGCTGGCGGACGAACCGCCAAGCGTGTTATCTGTGCTGATATTTAAGAACTTTGTCATAATCGCCCCCTATAATGATTTACCCTATCACAACCGCGGTATAAAATCCAGCAGAAATGTTGCTTGCACTGTTGATTTTTATTGTCAACGAACCGCTACCGTGGGTCACGTCACACAATACTTCCGCCCCACCAGATGTTTCATAGACAGCCACGACACAGCCCGGTGCTTTTGTTGTGCTGATTGTCCAAGTGCAAACACCGCCCGATTGTGTCAGTGCAGGGTTTGTTGCGGTTTCTTTGAACGCAGTACCCGCCATCGCTGTTGCCAGTTTTAATGGTGTCACAATCTTTGTGTCGTTTGTGCCAGCCGTAACTTCCGCTTGTGTGGCAATCGCCGCAATCCCCGGCGTGCTTTCTGTTGCTTGCCCCGGTGCTTCGCTGATTTCAACATAGGTAGAACCTGCCCAACGATATGTTTTGTTTTCGTATGGCGACCCTGATTCCACAACAACATATATTTTGTCGGTTTCTGGTGTCAATGCCGAACCACCCGGTGTTAAAGACAGCCAGCCTGCCGACAATGGTGTTGCCCCAGTTACGGTATATGTTTCTAAAATATCATCAACATAAGACGGCAACTGCGATGACGGCACTTTGCCATCCGCACCCAAACTTGCCACACCATTTGCTGCACCAACCGCAGTTTGTGGAACATACGTTGCAGAGATGTCAGGGATATCGCTTGAACTCAACGAAGCACCACCTGTGACTAAACCTTTTGAATCATAGGTAATCTTTGTTGCTGTGCCTGCTGTAATAGCCGCATTTGCTGTAACCTTGGTTGCCAACTGTTTTGGGTTGACCGCCAACAATTCGCTTGTGCCGGCAGTTGCTTCTGCGTCTGTGGCAATACGAATTGCACCCAAGCCCGTGTTGCTAGACGTGTTAATCGTAACGTTAGTGCCAGTTTTAACCAATGGCGAACTGAACGTCAAGACTTCGCCTTGATTTGTTGCGTCCACCCAGTTGGTGCCGTCATAGATATACCACTTTTTATCGGCGGTATTCCAGTATTGTTGCCCCTCTTTTGGGGTCGCAGGTGCAGACGCTAAATTTTGTATTACGGCGTTCTGCACCTCATTTTGATTGAAATCCAAATCAACCAATAAGTTTTTCTTTGCCATTTTTTACTCCTAGTTTAAGTAAGCCGTTCCTTTGAACGCCGCATTAAATTCGGCAACTATTGTATTTGTGTCTGGGTATGAATATTTACCCGTAACAACGTTGCCACCTGTATCAACCACTGTAATAGACGGATATTTGCCTAAATTGTGGTTAATTGTCCACACGCTTGCCGCAACCGCTTGGTCGTGCGTGTATGTTGCAGCGCCTGTACGTATTGTTTCTAGGTCGGCGATAACATCTTGTTTTGCGTTTAATGCACTTGCCAAATTGGTGTTGTCATACGGACTGCCCGCAATTCCGCTGAACGACACTGTTTTGTTGCTGTTGCTTTGCAATTTCCACTGTGTGCCATCAAAGAAATATGTATCGTCAACCGCAACTTCCGCCGTTTCAACCGTAGTGCTTGCAACACCAATAACATAAGACGTGCCATCTGGTTTATAATTTGTTGCCCCCACAACACCAACAATGAAATAATCGCCCGTTTTATATTCGTATGGGCTGATTGGTGGGTTGGTTTCTGCCAAACCTGTTGTGCAGTCCCACAACGACAAAAATCGCCCGCGACTACCGCCTGGCTGAACGTCAATGCGTTCCCAAGCATAACCACTGTGTGATTCCTGTATTCTGTAATTTTCTGTGTGTCCGTCTTCATAATCGTCTGGGAACGGGAATGTATAAATATAGCCATAGCCATCTAAACAATACTCGCCACCAGTGGCTTCAACCGTAAAGTCTGTAAACAGTGCATTACCGTTGGAATCATAACCGCTGATATACCATAATTCATTCACTTTGTCTAACCTGAAAGAACCACTAACAACGTCTTCTGCATTAAACGTTGTTTCTATTGCCGCAATTCTTTCAAACAACTCATAAACGCTGTGATTTGCGTAATCAAACCCTAACTTGCCTGTGCCAACAGGGTCAAATAAAATTAAAGTTTCGGTTTCTGCAACACACTCATAAATATATCCGTGTTCATACGTACCACCTGTCTGCCCGACATATTGATAAACCGCACCAAGCAAATCGGCACTGGCTGTCGGTATTGTGGCTGATTTTACTATGATTTTGTCTATTGTGGCAACTTCGTCTTTTGGTGTCCAGCCTGCTAAATTAACATTGTCGCCATCACGTTCAAATACCGCATATGCCTGCTCGCCGTCTTCAATTTCATCTATAAACTCTGCGTTGCTAAAATAATCGTTTGGCAACATACCATCACGCAACACTTCTTCAACATTGGCAAACGACGCAGATACTTCACTTGCGTCAATACGACGTTGTAATGCCGTCAAAATCGTCATACCGTTGTAAATAGTGGCACTTGCACTATCGTCGGCACAAAGCAACTGCACGGTCAAATTTGAGCCCCCAGACGCCTTTATTATACTCTGTTCGCTTTCAGAAAAGTCCAACACAAACCGCTTGCAGAAAAAGTTCGCCTGCTCGGACACAGTTACGGCTTTCGTCATAATGTGCGACGAACCGATTTTTATAATGAATGCAAAGTCAATCGCATTGCCGTTTCCTGTATGCAGGTTCTTACCGCACAACTGCAAAACCCACTTGGTCTGCGGGTTGAAAATCTCCGCAACTGGGTGTGCTGGGTCGCCTGTGCTTGGAAACGTATAAACCGCATTGACCCATAACCCACTGCCCGACACCGCATATTCGCCAGTAAAATCAGCACCGTTGCCCGTCAAATTCGTCGCAGGCACCAATGCACCACCGTCTAACTGCCAATTTTCAGCACCCTTAGCAACTACCACCGACGAATCTTTGTCTTGTATGATAGAACCAACAACGTCTGACGAACCAGGGATATTTACGAACGGTGCAACCAATTTGTCGTTTTTGATTTCAACGACGGACTTGGGTGTTTGGGTTCCCTTTAACTGCAAAATGAATTTGTTGTCGGACATACCTTTATTCCTTATTTGTTTTCTGGATAGGTCATTTTATTACTTTGTTGCCTTTCTGCGTTTATTACACTATCAAGAAGTGTTTGCCAAATGCCCTGTGCTGTTGCGGACGGTCTTTCATATAAAGTTCCTGTTTTTATCAATTCTCTCGCACGACCGCGTTGGAACGGCTTAAAACCAAGTTGTAAAATTTCCTTACTAGACAAAGACGGATTTGTTTCTGTTGGCATATTTGCAATATAGCCCAATCTATTTGCTACCGTTTTGTTTCCTGTTTCTTGCCACGCCTTACCAATCGCATAATCTAAATTTGCTTGTTTTGTTCCAGGGTGGATTACTTCACGAATGTTTGCCAAATCTTCTTTTGCTGTTAATAATCTATTGTTTCTTAATGTCATATTTTTGTCTTGGATGTTTTTCGGCATATAATCATCTAAAACCTGCCCCATTTTCTGGAACCATTCAAAAGAACCAACTGGAACATCTTTGAATGCTGGATGTCCTTTTATTACTTCTTTTGCTATTGGGTTGCGTTTCAAAAATTCTTTTGCCACCAAACCCTGCCCAGGCGTATCTTTAACACTTTCTACAAAATTAGTATATCTTTGTGCCGCTTGTTCCATTTGCGGGGTTCGACCCGCGTTTAATATATCTGCCGCTGTCGCAGTTTTTTGTGTTGGATTATACAACAATTCCGGTTTTCTCATTGTAGAAGCGGCGTCTAATGTTGCTTTCATATTGTATGCCGGTTTATAAATATCCGTGGCACCAGCGGCAGAAGCCTTCCGCAAAACGTCCGCCTGCAACTGCATTTCTGGTGTGTTTTGTAAAACACCACTTTTAAGAATATAGTTTTCAACTTTTTCAGACGGCAGACTTTCTAAAGATAGTCCTTTAAGTATTCTATTTGTTGTATTGCCAACCTTGCCAATAGCAGATACCCCAAGTGGGGTTAATCCGCCAACAGCACCACCAACAGCGGCACTTCCCGCACCGGCTGATAACCTGTCTAACAAAGATTCGCTTGGTTCGTCCATAAAACCATATAAGCCACCCAAGGCGGCACCACCACCAAAACCCCTTAACATACGATTGCCCAAACTAGCGGTTTTTGCAGTGTTTGCTGCCTTTGTAACTATATTTGCCGCACGAGCGGTGTTTGCCACCGCTGCACCTGACCCTGTACCAAAAGTAAGAGCCGTTATTAGTGCGGAAGGAAGTACTGAACCACCTATTGAAGCAGATAATGCTTTCCCAGGGTGGGCTATGGCATATTCGGTCGCCGATTTTCTTGCCCAATCACGAATTTTAGAATAATCTTGAAACCCCGACGGGATAGAACGAATCGCACCCTCAACACGTGGACCAATTCCAACGCCGGCTAAGAAATTTCGAGTTAACCCATATTTTCCACCAGGGTTGAGTTGTCTATCTATGTCTTTCAACTGTTCGTTTGCTTCAGCAAACTGACTTTTAGTTGATTCATATTCAGTCAAAAAAGAATCTATATTTTCTTCTGGAACATCAAAAATTTTTCCATCAGATGCTTGTATTTTCATTTTAATCAACCCTTTTTGCACCGTGTTTCTTTAATATAGCGTCAATAGAAGTTTCTTCTGTCTTTACTCTTTCTGGTTCGTGTTTAATTTGTTGTGGCAATAATTCTGTTGACATACTTGTCAAACCAAGAGATTCTAATATATTGTTTTCTTGGGTTGGATTCAAACCGTGATTTGCTGAATAATCTTTAACAATCATTACAGCAACATCTTTTAACCCAACAGGGTCTTGTGGTGCATTTTCAAGCCACTGTGAATACTTTTTGTCTTCATAATCAGAAATCTGACCGCCACCCTTTAATGCACTCCTAACCATAGGCATAAACTTTTTCCCTTTTATACCACTATACAAAACATCTCTTGCATATGCTTCGTCTTTACTACCAGCAAACGTCATTTTGTTTTCTAAATTTCTTTGTAATTGTGTTTGGTTTCTATAACTCCCCTCTGTTGGTCTGCTTGCGTCAAAATTAGCAATCATCTCTTCCCAGTATTTTGGGGATATAATTGGAACTTGTGGTTGTGAAACATCGCCTTGCCCAGTGCCAGTCGTATAACCAATGTTCTGTGTTTGGTTTTGTGTTTCTGTTTCGCCCATCGCCTTATCAAATGCCAATGCTGTTTCAAGGTCTTTTTGTGCCAATTCCTGTGCCGCTTGTTCACGAGCAATAGCAGAATCTGTATAACCTTTAATACCTGCACCAAGTGTTCGCAACGCATTTACACCCCAATCGCCATAACCCTGCACTGGTGCTAATTGCGACAAGGCATTAGAAATACCATAACCAGCAGTTTCGTGACCTTTCAACGCGTCAAGCAAACGCTGATTGTTCGCACCGATTGAGTTCCGACGCATAATCATATCTTCCAATGCACGCGGTGTGCTTGTGCTTGTCGTGAAGGTTCGCACAGTTTCTTTCTGCGGACGCATTGCCTGTTGCTCTATGGCATTTGCCATTAAGCCAACTACATAATCTGATGGTGTAACTTGTGCCATTTTTACCTACCTTATTGCTGTTGTGGAGTATCGCCACCCCACAAATTATAGCCAAATATAGACGCAGACGGGGCAAAAGCACCAGACAATAATGCAGCACCGCCACCTGCGACTGCGTTCATCAAATTATTCCGCCACTGGTTTTCTGCCTGCGTGTTCATCATATTTGCCTGTTGCTGACGATTTGCATTTGCGTTCACGCGGTTCAAGATATTGTCCGCCATTGTGTTCGCCTGCCCAAAGTAATTGCTTTCAACACCCATCAGCGAATTGATAATGTTGCGAACACGTGCGTCTTCTTCGGTCATTGCCTGACGCATTTGATTGTTGCGATTTGCAGCAACAGCGTTCAAGATATTTTGTGTTGCACTGCCACGAGCACCGCGTTCCAGTGCCTGTGCACCCAACTGGTTCGCATACTGACGATTGCTCGCGTCAAGTAATTCCTGTCTTGCACGGAACGATTCATTGTCATACGACGGGTTTATCAGTTCGTTGACATACTGATTCAACCCCGATTGCGTGCTACCAATCGTTTGTGATGCCATTGGCGACAAATTAACGCCACTTGCGTTTGCACCACCAAATTCGCCCCAGTTATAATTTTCGCCAATTTTTGACGCTTTTACATTTTGCGGTTTTCCCATTTTTTACACCTTTCTTACTATAAAATACCCAAATCGACCCACGGTTTTGACCCTTTCACCGATTTTTTCCAATAAAATTTTCGCAGTGCGTTGGTCGGTCTTGAAATACACACCGCCAATGCTGTTGGCAAGACATTGCAAAATTCGTGCTGTCGGCACGTGTGCACCGTGTTTCGCCCAGCCCGAACAGTAATGCCCTACAATACCGTCGCTGTCGTCCCAATACACCGCAAAGCCCCCAACAATGTCGCCACCGTCTTCCACAACGAACTTGTCGGCAGCGAGATAGTCCGCCCACGGCTCGTGCATATTTTCTTCCCACAGGCGTTTTGCGTCTTGGGCGGTTTCTGACGGTTCAAGTAGGCGGTAGATTTGCATTTTAGAACCGTAATATCTGAACGTGTCCTTGGCGGTTTTCGCTTGCTTTTAATATACCAACTGTTGCCAATGCTACCGCAGTTACCCCTACAAACAATGCTAAATTTGCTCTATCTTCTGCTTGGTGGGCAATATTGTGCGTATGATGGTCTGGTATTGTTGTTTGCCCAAGATATATGCTGATATGGTTTGCGTTTGCCGTTGTTGTTAAAAAACACGCAATGAGTAAGAAAATTATTTTTTTCATAACACTCTCCCTAGTTTATGGTTCCTACATATTTTACAATAATATGCCCATCTGCCGTGGTTGTGTCTGCTGTGGCACGAGAATCGTGCCAAGACGTTCCATCAAACCACGCACCAGCACCATTTCCACCAGCGGGCTCGCCATTTGCACCCCAAGTTCCACCCATACCATAACCAATTCCAGTTCCATTGTTCCCAGAAATATATCCCTGTGAAGACGGTGCTGGCACACCATTTCCACCAACTCCATATGGGGTTGAACCAGCATTATAAGAAGAAGAATTTACATAACTCTGTATGAACTTAATCCTACTTGCTGCACCAGAACCCGCCCCACCGTAAGCAGAACCAGAACCGGCTCTTCCACTGCCACCAGCCGTACAGTGGAATGCAAACAAATAATCTGTACCAAATGTCCCCCCAACTGGCAATAAATGCAAACAAGAGCCAGCACCAGTGCTTCTCCAATTATTATGGTCTGGGTTATGATAACCTCCATCGCCTAAACAATTCCCTGACGGAACATCATATAACGATATTGTACCAAAACTTGAACCAGAACCGGAATTTCCAAATATATGATTAACAAATGGCACATTGGATGCCGACATATAAGCATTAACCTTAAAAGCCCCTGTATATAAATTACTTCCCCCAGCAACAGAAGTTCCTTTACTACCAGAATATGCTCTTATTATAAAAGGCACATTAATGCTTACATTCTGTGTTATTCTCGCGGCTTTTCCGATAGAAGCATAATTATCAGTATAACCACCACCTGCCTGCACATCAACACTATACCGCCCCGCAGGAAACACCGTGTCTTCTTCAAACTTCGCCGCCCCCGACAGATTTACTATCGTGTTGTCCCAAAACGGGTCTGGGTTAAACGGTTCCGTCATAAAAAAACCTTTTTGCAACGACATACGCACCCCCTATTGTGTTATGCTGTAATACCAAGAACTATCAATCTTATTGTAGATATACAATACATTGTAGGTTTTAGTAGTATCAATAGCCAACGGATTATATAAGTGCTTTGTTGTTCCCAAATCAAGCGAATATGCACTTCCCGCAACCACAAGATTTATCGTGTGCGAATACTGGTCGGCTGGCACCGTCGGCAAGGAAACAGTGCCGTTGCCTGTCAGGGTTAAAAAGTTCGCAGAATTATCGGTCAACGCTATCGTGCCGTCGCCTGTGATAACATTTGGTGTCTGTTGCTGAAACGTGGCGACAAGTGACGGTGTAATGTTGCTACCGTTTTTTAATAATGCAGTGCTAGCCAAGTTACCAATGTCTGTTTCATTGGTATTCGTCTGGTTTTGCAATTCAGAAAAGTTCGCATTTATCTTTGTTGCGTTTATACCCTTTCCTGCTTCAAATACATACATCGCTTGCATTTTATACTCCTGTCCATATTAGTTTAACTTGTGCCACTCCGTTGGTTTCATATATCATAACATAATAATCGCCCGCACGGAACACAAAATTATTGTAGTGATTCACAATAAGCGTGCCGTCATAATTCACACTAAACGGCAACAAACTGCGGTCTTCCTGTATGCGAATCAGCACTCGTGCTTCTGCGTTCAACCCTGTCGGTATGTTGATAACCAAATCTTGCCCATTTGCCAATGTCTTGTAATACTCGCACTCTGGTGCAACCGTTACCGTATTGCCTGGAATCGCAAACGAATTTAACTGACTACGCACCGCATTATACACACCTGTCAAGTCGCTGTTTGGAAACGCAATGTTTGCCTGTGCATCGGCAATCGCTTCCATATGTGCCAATGTGGTATTATACAACACGCGGAAATTGCCGTTCCACTCTTCTGCGACCACATATGAACTCGGCGAAAATGTATAAAGTTCTGTTATCATTTTAATAGTCCAGTTGCTCGTCTGTTATAAATGTGTTCTTGGCTTCTATGCCCGAAATGTTAAACTGTTGTGCTGGCGATGTCGTGTAAATGTCAATTTGCAAATACCGCCAAAACGGTGGACGGTCAACGGTTACCAACAATTCCGTTCCACTGATAGCAAAGAATACACGCCCCGTCAGGTCTTCGTCGTCATCAACGAACTGCGAACCGTCTTCTGGCACTGCGTCGCTGTTGGAATATGTTGCCGCATTGCTAAACCCAGCACGAGTTATACGACCTTCGTATGTCGCACCACGGTCTGTTGTGAATTTGATATAAAAGTCGTTGCTGGTCTGTGGTTCCAAAATAATTGCAAACGGGTATATATGGCTTTTTATAGATGTCTGCGAATCAAGCCAAATCAGGTTGGTACGATAGTGTGAATAATAACCATTTTCGTTCGGTGTTTGTTGACTATAAACACCCCAACTATCTGTGATTTCATAAACGTTTTCTGTGCCGTTGCAGAAAAACTCTTTGTTCAAGAAAGTTACCGCACGAGCATTTGGCACAAAACTTTCTTCAACCCACTCGCCAATATCAACATCGAATACCAACGATTGTCCGTCAGATTTCAGCATACGCACTCTGCGACCCAAAACATTTATTGTAACGTTTTGAACATCTTCCAAATAATCTTGAATATCGTCGCCCACAGGTTCGTCAAACCCTATTGTGCCGTCAATGTTATCACGCAGTGTGAATATGTTTTTCGACCACGAATCAACATACGCACACTTTCCGTTGATTGTGAATACGGCATTACCAAACACACCCTTTGCCGTCAATGGTTCAACCACTATATCGTTTTGGCTTGTGCCGGTGACATTGTATGAACGGTTGCGACAAAACGCTGTCAACCCGTGGTATTCTTCCAAATGATTGACATATTCGCCAGTTTCAACAAAGAACGCACTTGTGTCTGTGGCATCAGCAATATAATCCATTGAGAAATTCAACGGATTACCTGCTTCGCCAAACCACACACCATAAATTGTTTCTGCGCCACTGGCATTATAAGTCGTTACACCATTTATTGCCAAACGAGAACGATATGGGCGCAATTGTGTTATATTTTCCACCGCACTGTTGGTCGTGGTTTCTTTAATCGGTTCAACACGATAATAGAAATTGGTCGCGTCCATTTGTGTCCAGCCCGTAACTGCCGTTGCCGAATAGCAAACAAACCCAAGATTCGATGTGCCAAACGCAACAACCAAAACCAATCTATCGCCCCACTGCGTCATACAAACATCGGTTACATCTGTCGCCAACGGAAATGTGGCAATCTGTATCGGGTTTTTAATCAGTGTATCGTCGGTTATTATCCACGCATTTATTGCACTGTCTGTTTTTGTAAAGGCAATCAACTGGTTCGGGGTCGTATAGCCCGACAAATTCGCACTGTAAAGGCGAATAACTGGTTCTGTCAATTCGTCCCACTGTTCAAACCACCCAGACGATTTAATACTGCGTTCTTGCCCCGACTTTTCCTTGGACAACCGAACCCCGTGTGCAATATCGGCACCCAAAACAGTGTCAGAGTTTATGGTGTTCAGTTTGCGAATGCCCTTAAACGATTTCCACAAAAGATTTAAGTTTTTATTTCCCATTTTTCCGCACCAACTTTTGATATGTTTTGCCGTTTTTATGCACAATTTCAACCGTCAGCCCAGTGGTCGTTTCCACTCGGCGAAAAGGGTTCACAAAAGGTTCGTATTTAATCGCCATCTTTCGTCTTTTTTATCGTTGCCTTGACAACATTACGTTGTGCCATAAGAGCCAATAACTCGTCAGAATCGCCGTCATACGCCTTGCAAATCGCATCAATCATATCGCCCAACGACGGATATGCCTGACGGCGTAATTCCTTGTAATCATACGGCGGTTCGCTGTGTTTTTCTTCAATATGGTCTTTGTGCTGTATGTATTCCACAATCGACCCTTCGCCCGTAACAATCAACGGCAACCAACCATCAGCGGTCAGGCGTTTCAGGTCTTTATCATACCCAACAACCCCCTTCCATACTGACGGCGGTGTTACCAACTTTCCCCTTTCCAGTTTATACATCATTTTATATCTCCGTTCTTTCTGAAACATAATATGGCGTTTTGGCGTATTTCATCAACGCAGAAAACGCTTCTTGCCATTCCTGTTGCTGTGCAGGGAATATCGTAGTTTGTGCGTTCTCGTTCAAATAAACGCGTGTTTTTAACACCACGCAACGAGCATACGGCACATAGATATACTCTGGCACATTCAAGAACTGATTTGTTGTGTCTTCCGACAATGAAAACTCTTTAAGCAAATTACCGTCGGCTCTGTCGCCAAGGCACGCAATATGTTTATCGTGATATTGTATCGTGGTCGTGGAAACTTCGTCACAATCTGTTGATACTGCTGGTGCAATTTGTATTTCTTCCGTATCCCACTTGTGCGACCACTGTTGCGGACAGCCCTTTGTTGCTGTCAATTCGTCTGTGTATTCCAAAGCACACTTTTCGCCGTCAGAGCCCTTGGTGTAAAGCACCCCGTGAACAATGCCATACGGCATCGGGAACGTGTCTTGCCCAAGATTGTTTAGATATACTTCTTTACGGGTATTCCACCGCCACGTGTGAACATTCAACATAAATTCGCACGCCTGATTAAACGCAATCATTACAGACGGGCTGACATCGGACAAATCGACAACCAAGCGATTATCGATAATTGCTCTCTGATTCAACACTTCTTGCACTAATTCTTTATAGTTTTTCATTTTTAGTCCGCTGTTGTTGATGTTTTATTCTGAACCTGTGTTTCAGGCGTTACACGTGTTACTGGAACCGTCATTGTGGAATCGCCATTTGGCACCACAACTTCACTTGGCATAACACCTTGTTCTTTCCACGAGTCACGCAAAATTCTGCGGTATTCGTCGTCTTGTATCTGCCCCATCATCTTGCTTGCTTTCGTCAGGTTATTCTGTTCAACCTGCATCTGTTGCCCGACCTGCACCAACTGTTGCAATACATCGTCTGACAACCCTGCAAAGTTCTGTATAATCTGCTGTGTGCGACCATCGTTTAAGTATTCGTTCGGGTTCACGCCCATTGTTTCAAATACCTTGGTTGCACTGTTCTGCAAGTTAATCATTGACGGTTCTGCTGTGCCAATCTTGTCAAGTGCGTTCACAATGTTCTGCATCTGATACTGTTCGTTGGCATATTCCCACGCCGTCTTGACAATATTTTCGTCCATTGTCGCCTGACTCAACATCAGCACGCAATCTTTCAAGTATTTAGCAATAACATTCAGCAAAATGCCCGAAATAATCATATTCGGTATCAGGTTGTCGCTTGTCGCAACACGCTTGACTTCTTCTTCCGTCAGGGCTTCCGACTTTTCAGACAACTGCCCGTTGTCAATGCCAGCAATTTCCTTTTCCAACTGCTTTGTTGATTCTTGGAACAACAATAATGGTTGAGCGTTGAAAACAATATCTTTCAATGCATTCGGGTCATACATACCAGGGTTATATGTAATATGTGCCCCTGGACGTAATTGCGTAACTTCTTCTTCAAAGAACCCTTCTGGCACATACTGTGGCGGGTTTTTCTGCAATTCAATAAAGTCAATGCTGTCGTTATAGGTCTTTTGTTCCGCTGCACACAAGTCCAAAATGTAATACAACGGCGATGTGCCACGTGCACCTTCTTCCAATGCGTGATACGGGAAATAATAAATACCTGGTGTGTAAATACCACGTGGTGCGAAATACACCAAATACTTACGCCCGATAACCACTGCGACATAATCTTCATAGAACCGACCATTGATAGTGAAATTGCCCATATAGGTCAACACTTCGATTTGGTCGTAACGCACCGTAACATCTTGGTCATTTTTGTCCAACGATTGTTCATTTACAATGGTGCCTGTGCCAAAATCAATGTCTAACTCTTCACGTTTGATTTCATAACTCTTGTTGGACAAAATCTGTTGTTTGGTTTTCCACTGCTTTACAATCTTGTCGCAACGGTCAAAATCTTCGGTGCAAGGCATAATCAGTGGGTCATACGCAAAATTACACGGGTTTATACGCACAAAATTGACTTTTTCGCCCGTTTTCTGCTTTACAACAAACGAATCACGACGCACCGACACAATAGATGCAGGGTCAACCATATCAATTTGGCTTATTGGCAATGTAATTTTTTCGTAAGTGTTTTGCAGTTCGGCACTTGCAACAATTTCGCCACTCTGCAATAAATCTTTCATACACGCCAACAGCGATTTTTTGTTTTCAGCGGTCAATGCACGATTATAAACCGCATCATATTGGGTTTTGCCCATTTTCAAGTAAGACGAAATCTTATCATAGAACGTTTCATACAGAATACCATATAATTTGCTGTAAAACTCATACGGGCGGTTCAATTCTATCTTTGATTTCCACTCGTCTGCTTTTTTCGGTCCACAAACTTTTGGTCGTGCACGGTCAGCAACGGTATCACGACGCACTTTCAAATCTGCGATTGGTCGCGACCACGTTTCCCACTTTTGAGAAACGCTGTCAATAACAGCCTGCTTGTCTTCCTGCGACAATTCTCTCGTTACAACTGAATTATTTTCGTATTCATAAACTATCATAGCATTTCGCTTTTAATTTAACTGTGGGGGCGAGCATCAAGGGGAACCCACCCCCACGATTAGTTACTACGCAACAGTAACAACGACTTTCGCCAACGCTTCTGGATGAGAAACAACTGCACCTGCTGCGTATGCGACAGACCACAACACCGAGAAGTGAGATGGGTCTTCAATCATACGGTTAGCATATTCGCGAATAGCGAAGTGTGCCGCTTCTTTGATACCAGCAAAGACGTTAACGGTATCTGATGTTGTTGGCAAGTTAGAAGATTCTAACACGACCAAACCTGCGATGGTTCCACGAACGATTCCATCTTTCCACATAGCATTTTTATCTGTGAAATCGATTTTCACAAATGCTTTTTCTTTCAAGATGAAACGCATAACCTGTGGGTTCACAACCACATAACCAACGTTCTTCATACCCTTGTCGCCAAACAAGTCAGAAGTGTTGGAAACAGGAACAGCACCAGCGGTTTTCAAAATTGCCGCCAACTGCAACAAGATGTCATACATATCGCCTTCTGCCGCTTGGGTAGCGTCAAAAGCGGTCAATGTATTACCGGCAGGAACCGCAGCAATAATTGTGTTCATAACCAAAGAGTCAATCGCACAAGCAATTTTGTAACGAGCACGTTCGATAATAGCACTTTGGAATTTAACATCAGCCGTTTTCAACGCATAGTGTTCAAAAGAAACAGCAGCATACGGTGTTTCAGTTAATTGCAAAGTTGTTTTATCGACAACTGGTTTTGTATAAGTGATTGTGCCTTCTGTACCTGCTGTGCCTGGTGTTTGACTATAAGTATAGTAATTACCGACATTAACCGAAGAATCGTTAATCAAACGCAGATGGATAGCATCCGAGTTTGCAGACAGTTCAGAAGAGTGGTCAACAGCGATATGTTTATATACGCCGGTAACCGACAAAGATTTTAACAGGGCTTTTGACCATATTTCCGAAATGGCATTATATGGTGTTGCCCCTAATTGAAAAGCATTAGATGACATTTTTATTCTCCATTTTTGCTTTTAGGTTAAACATAATGTTATTTCGGATTGAAAATTGTCCGTTCCGTTTTCGGGTCTGGCAAGCCAGATTGTCCAATACTAGGATTCGGGTTTTGTCTTCCTCACTTATAAAATACCCAAATCTCGATGCGATTTTAGCGATTTAAGTAAAAAAACTTTATCGCCCACAACAAAACCATAGCAGAAACGACCATTAACAGCCGTTCATACTTGATTTTGTATTCGTTTATTTTCTTTTCGCACTCTGTTTGTGCCTTTGCTGTTTCTAATCGCACCTGTGCTATTTTTTCAGACACAACTTCCGTCTTGCACTCAACTGGCAATGTTTTTTCCAACACCACCACCGAGTTTTCAACGTTGTTAAACGCAGTTTCAACTGGTGTTTTGCGTTGGCACCCACCAAGACACAGCAACACAAACCCCAGAATAACACCCGCGACCACAGTAAAGACCATTTCTGTCATTGTTTTCATAGCATCCCCCCCCTAGGGGCTGGACATTACTGCCCAAGCCCTAGTTTTGTGTATTCCTTGCCCAACATTGCTTCAATATCGTTCGGGTCAATCGGTTTTTCAGGCTTTGCAGGTTCGTTGTGCGATGCCGCTTTGACCGATACCGCCTGCTGTTCTGCCTTAACCGCTGTTTCTTTGGCGACTTTGGCTTTGTATTTTTCAACCGCTTTGTCAGATACCGCCTGAATCATTTTTTTCAGACCTTTCACATCTAACTTTGCACCATTCAAGGCAATCGCCGCTTTAATGATTTCCTGCGTTTCTGGTGCATCAAACCACTCTGGGTCTTCTGCACGAACCGTTTTCAATTCTTCAACCAACGGTTTCTGCCACGCTTCATCACGCAAACGGGTCGCTTCAGCACGAATCTTGGCAGATGCATCCATTGCCTGCAAACGTACTTGGCGTTCAACACGAACATCCATATAACCCAAACACGCCGACAGGTCTTCTGCACTGCCAGTCTGCAACCACTTGTTCATAGCGGTCATTGCTTCGGTCTTTTGTGCTGGATCAGTAATAGTGTCCAGTGCTTTGGTTACAATGTCCTTGGCAACAATGTCTTCCGCCTTTGCAATTTCGTTGTCCCAATAAACATCGTCTTGCGATCGCACGACTTCTGCCGCCTGTTGCGACTTTTGCGTAAATTGTTTTTGCAAATTATGATACGCATTTATCAATTCTTCTTGCGACTTAAACTTGCCGTCAATCAGTTCGGGTTCCTGTGTTGCCTGTTCAACCAACTTTTCAGGGTCAACTTCGGGCGTTTCCGCCTTTGGTTCGTCCGCTGGTTTGGTTTCAACAGGGGCTTCATCTGTCGGCTTTTCTTCCACAGGTTTTTCTTCCGCAGGTGTTTCCACTGGTTGCGAGTCTTCGACTGGTGTTTCTTCTGGTGCGGTTTCAGGTTCTTTTGGTTCTGCACCGTCGGAAATAATACCCGCTTTTTCAAATTCCTGTGCCAAAATATCATTTACATTATCTGGTTCCATATTTTACTCCCTTGATTCTATTGTTGCTTCTTTTTCGGCTAATTGTTTAAGGGCAAAGACAGACATCATCATACCCTTAAACACTAACTCATTTTGATTCACTATTGCTTCCTGTGCTTTCTGCATCAGGTGCTTTATCAGCAGTTGTCCCTCTGGACTTCTTGCCGCCCTTTGCAGGTCTAGTTTTTCCAGTGTTGTCGCCATTGGCTTTTTCTCCCTGTTCTGTTTCTTTTTTCATTATTTCTTTTATCTCTTCCTGTATTGCTTCATTGTTTTTTTGTAATTCAGCAATATCTGCCGCAACGGCTTCTTCCCCACGTTGTTCAACGTTCACAGCCAGAACTTCCTTGGCAGCGGTTTCAGGGTCAAGGTCGGTCTTTATGCCCATACAGTTAGAAATTGCACCGTGCAACGCGTTCTGCCACCCAGCACGAATATCGATTCCCAGTGCTTCGCCAAACAGCAATTTGTTTTTCATTGCCGCCGCAAAACTATCACGTGTCATTACGATTGTATTGGAATAATGACCGTTTTTGTCTGGATGCACACCATTGTTACAGGTAACAAATACTGTACCGTGTTCATTATCAAACGAACAACAAATGTTTCTTATCATTTTTTTATCTCCATTTCGATTTTTTCTTGTTCAATGTATTTTGCAAGCCCTATCTGATAACGGATTTCGTCCCGTTTCTCTTTTAGCCCCGCAAACTTAAAATAAGTCGTTGGGTTTGCCTGCTTTTTCTTGTCGGCAAGGTATAGTTCGTATGCCCTGCCTGCCCGTTCAGGATACTTTCGTGTCAAATCTGCCCAATGTTTTTCATTAAACGTCATACTTGAACCTCAACTATCCTTGGACTGGGTGTCATACTCCGTTCGAATTGTTCTTTCAGAGTAAGCAATCTCGATTTTGGTTTCTTTTCATACTGGAATACCACAGGGTCGTTCGTGAAAACGCAATACGACGCGGCATCGTAAATATGCGACTTGGCATAGTCAATCGTTTTCATACCAGGTCTATATGCGATTTCCAACGGGTCGCCGTTCTTGTCAAACCCCAACAACTTGCACGCGTGTATCAAATGAACGCACGACGGGTCAACCAGTATATGCCGTTTGCCGTCTATACCCTTGACGTGATTGTCAAAGTTCGCCACGCGGTTGCTGACGCTTGGGTTTTGTTTCGGCACATTAAACCTATGCGGTATCTTGTTTCTCATAAGAACGTTCTGTATAATTGCATAGTTAGAGTATTCCGATTGCGATGACCTATTCCGTCCAGATGCGTCGCCGTTGATTATAACCATCTGGTTGTTGTATTTCTGCCGATATAGCCGAACAAACGCTTCCGCCACGTCAAGTGTCGGACACGACTGCATAACAATCTCGTCGCTGAAATAAAAATCGTGGTCACCGTTCCAATGACACACAACCGAACACTGCGGATTATAGTTAAAGTCTAGCGACCAGTATATTTTGTCGCTTTTTCGCCCAACCCCGACGTTCTCAACCGCAGACCACGACTTAACAACCGGCTCTTCAACCGAAGACCGCAACTTGCCAAGATAGATACGCTTCCAGTCGTCAGGGCGGTTTTTCCGCATAAGTTCAATTTCGGTCTTAATCGCGTCAGGCAATTCAAAAGGGTTATAGCGATAGTCCTTATAGCAATAATACGTGTCTTCACGACGCGGGGCATTCTCGCCAAACACCTGATACACAATATCAGATTCTTCGTCAGGGTTGCCACTAATAATGATAAACGACCCAACCTTACGAATAGTCGGGAATAACGACTCCCAAGATGTCGCCGACAGTGACTGCCCTTCTTCAATCCAGCAAATATCAATGTTCGTCAATGAACGAATGTTGTTTTGGTTGGTATCTCGCAACCCCTTAAAAATAAACTCGGTGCCATTAGGACCGATAATCGTTTCGCGGTAAATCGTATATGGCAACCCGTTTTCTCGTATGCAATCGCACAACTGCGTATAAACTGAGTCGCGAATTGAGTTCTGTGTTTCACGCACGCAGACAATACGCATTGACCGCATCAGCCCAGCAACCAGCAACGCAGCACTAATGTTCGTAGATTTCGCCAGCCCCATACGACCAGACAAATACACTATATTCCGATACTTATAGTGAAAGACGTTCTCAATAATGACGCGGTAATCGTCAATTATCTTCATATCTCCGTCCTTTCATTTGACGTGCCTACGGCACGATGCTCGGCAGGTTCATCAGCATCATCGCCTAGAATTTCAGGACCGAGCCCAGTAATCGGGTCCCCAGCAGCACCAAAAAACTCAACATTTAACTTAAACTCGGAATCTACACCGCCATTGCGTTCATTAAGAAACTTCGATTTCCCAACCAGCCCCTGTATCGCCTTGGTCGCAGCATCCAACGCATCTCGACCCGCCTTGTCCTGCTTGTCCAACGCATCAAACATCTGACGTTCCAACTTGTTCAGCATAGTCGCCTCGTCAAGTCGCTGTATCTCGTCAAGCCATTTGCCCTGCCCACCAGCAGTCATAAGCCGGCAAAACTGGTTCCACCCATACAAGTCCAGTTCCCGAAACTCCCCAACAAAATACGACCGCACCGCATCCCCAACCTGCGAGTCGTCGTCCATCATATCAGCAAACCGCCTGTGATACTTGTCCGTCAGCAGTATCGCTGCATTGTAATAAGCCTTTCCATCCATATCGCTTTTCCCCTGATACAACCAACCTTACCACACCACACCACAAAAATCAAGCATAATTTATCCACACTTGACAAAAATAATATTTGTGTATAAGTTCCAAAATCTCACGCGAGTGTAAAGTCGTCCTACCAAAACATCGACCAGTGGTCACCCCCCCTGCCGGCACCGTGGCTGGTCGATTGTGGGACGATGGATCGCCGCACGCATCGACTTAAAGCAATACTTTAACTATTCAACCTATGGTTGTGTATTCTACTTATGGTTGAAAAGTTTATAAAATGCTTTAACTAAATTACTTTAACTTTGCAACAGCCCCGGCAACGCATCCCAGCAACGCGCCGCGCAACGAAAAAAACGCGTGATCTTTTTGTCAACTTTTTTCGCCCCCGTTTTCCGCCGTTTTTTACCATTTAACCGATAGTAACGCCATATTTAACCGATTCGCAACAACCGCAACACCACAAAAAACTTGATTTTTTAACCGATTTAACCTATTTAACCGATAAAATTTAGCATATTGTGCACCAAAAAAAAATCTTATAGTAATTTTATTTTACCCTTTTTATCGGTTAAATCGGTTAAATTTTACCGATGGGGTTAAAAAATATTTTCTTTTTGTGTGTTGTGTTTTGTGTGTTTTTTTGTTTATGTATATTTTTTATAATTTTTTTATATTTTTTTCTTGACTTTGTTTTTTAATTGCTTTATAGTGTGGGTGTATCAAAAAATAAAACCGGTTCAGAAATGAATCAAAACTTGACAAAAACAAACAAAAAAGGAGTTAAACATGGCAAACTTTACATATAAAGAAATAAAAGACCTTATGAAAGGGACCCCAAAAGAATGGCAAGGGAAAGAACTTAAAGATGTGAATACTTGCAAAACCGGCGCGATTTACCAAGGCTATTTTAAGAAAGCCGCCGCCAACTGGTGCTATCAAGTGTCAACCGTTTTGAATGCTGATGGTGTTCTTGTTAATGTTGTAACTGTGTTTGGGCATATTGTCACAGAATAAAAAGGGGGGACAAATGGCATACAATACGCAACAAATGCGAAACTATCAACGCATCCGCCGCGCGAGCCTTTCAGGGTTCGATGCGGCGACCGCTTGCCGTGTTTATCGTGAAATGATAGCGCGGGGGGTGTATGAATACGAAGCCCGCATGGCAATTTATGAAGCGGCGCGGGATGGGTTATTTGGAACTATTGAAAAACAACACAAGACGAAATAAAAAGGGGGAAATAATGCAATTAAAACAAAAAAACTTGGCACTACGCGACCAAATGCGCGCGCTTGGGAACATCTGCACGGCTGGATTCTGTGGCGCGTTCTTGGGGCTTTTTCTGGGCTTTGGTGACTTTGGCGGGGTTGTGTGGTATGATCTGCGGGCGGGTGTGGTGATGGCTGCCGTGCTTGGCGCGGTGTTTGCCTTGGCTGCGATTTTCTGCGCTGTGTTTGATACTGAACCAAACGAACCGGACGAAATAACGGCGGCGGATGTGTTGCGGTGGTATTCACGAAAAGTGCCGGCGAACGATTAAAGGGGGGTGGGTATGAAAAAACTATTTTTTGTTGTGCTTGTTGTGCTTGCCTTGGGGGCTGCATTTTCTGCGGGTGTTGCGTGGAATTACCGCACACACCTTGCAGAAATAGCCGATATTGAACAAGCCGCGATTGAAGCACACACAAAACAACTAAACGCACTGCGCAAGATATGCAAAAAATAAAGGGGGCAACAATGAAACCGGAAAAAATCAACGGACAATGGCGAGTTGTTTATGATGGGCGGCTTGACTGGGTAAAGCGTGCCGGACTTGCTGGGAAACCCGTAAACAGTATTATATTTGAATCTTGGGACGATGCGATGGCTTACCTTGATAAATTCGAGGACTTGCGCGGGCAATTTTAACCAGTAAAAAATATTTTTGTTGCGTTTTACAAAATGCAATTTAAGATGTTATACTATCAAACGAACAAACACAAAAAGGAGTGCTAAAAATGTTCAAAATTACAAACGGCGGACTATTAAAACGCGAAACAACTTGGAACGGGCTTATATTCGGAAGCCCAAAAAGCGGCAAAACATCACTGGCTGCATCATTTACAAAACCAATTTTAATTGACCTAGACCACGGCGCGCACCGTGTTGCAGGAAAAGACCGGGCGGGGCTGGACGTTGCAGCGGTGGACAACTGGGCGGACTTTGAAGCCCTTTGTGCTGATGAAGCATTGAAAGATTACAAAACAATCATTGTTGATACTTTCGGCGCGGCGGTTGATATGGTAATACGCGACAAATTCGGCGGCATAATGAACCCTGCTAAATGGGGCACTGTCAAGGGCGATATAATGCGCATTGCGAACCAGTTAAAAATGACGGGGCGCAGTGTGTTATGGCTGGCACACGAAAGCGAAGACAAATCGGACGACAAGATTATCAAACGCCCACAATGTCAAGGCAAGGCGAAAGACGAATTGATGAAAATGCTTGACTTTATTGGACACACCACCAAACAGGGCAACGATTTTGTTTTGGAATTTGGCGGAGACGATTCAATTTATGTTGGCAACACTTTCGGATTCAAAAATCGCTATGTGTTGCCTGATATTCGTGTTGAAAACAATACGTTCGGGCGTGATGTTATTGAAAAGCAAATTGTGGACTTTTTGGCAAGCGAAGAACAAGCCAATGAATCATTACGCGAAACAATGGCTGAATGTCGTGATGTGATTGCCAACGCAAAAACCGCAGACGACTTTACAAAAGCATTGACCACGATTACAAGTGCAGATTTGACCCAGGGTGCGATTTTGAAATTAAAGCACGAATTGGCGGACAAGGCAACAGAAAACGGCTGTACGTGGAACAAAGACACAAAAGCATTTGAAAAACAGGGGGAATAAATGCATATACTGGGAATAA
Organism: Candidatus Enterousia sp.; assembly: GCA_045630455.1. Taxonomy (GTDB): domain Bacteria; phylum Pseudomonadota; class Alphaproteobacteria; order Rs-D84; family Rs-D84; genus Enterousia. The sequence continues at coordinate 36,524 of JAZQTD010000014.1, forward strand.
TTGTCGCACTGGCTCTGCTGGGCGTATTAAAATAAGGGGGCAAAAATGTTTTGGATACACTTTATGCTTGGCGTAATTGTATTTGAATTGTATTTTTTGTGTAATAAATAAAGGATAAACAATGGCTTTCAAAATAACACCATCTTTATACAATGCGTGGCTGTTTTACACAAAGCCCCTGTTTGATCGCACGGACGAGCAGGAAGTAGAAGCCCGTGCCGAATTTATTGACGCACTACGCAAGGTTCACAAGCCCGACACAATGGAACAGGAACGGGGGCACATATTCGAGAACACAATCGAATACATCGCCACTGGTAAATGCGATCCGAAATACATTGTGCTTGACGGCGAATCTGCCGAAATGCTTTGTGCGTTGAATGTTGCCAGCAAATGCACCGATGGTGTGTTTCAGGAAAAAGACGGGCGGGAGTTGCCGTCTGGGAACTACATCTATGGTGTTGCCGATTGTATCTTGCCAACAACGATTATTGACTTTAAGCGTGTTAGCAACTACGATATGGGAAAATATCAGCAGTCGATTCAGCATCTTGCGTATATGTATATCTGGGAATCAAAGCGGTTTGACTATCTGATTTGCGATGGGTCTGCCGAACCATTTGACGAAGTTTATACTTGGGGCGATGGTTCGTTGGGTCTGCTGGAAAGCCGAATTGCGTTGATGTGTTCATCTATCTGTGGTGACCCCGAGTTGCGTGAGATATTTGAGCAGAACTGGAAATATGAACCACGGTGCGACCAGAGTAATCAAACGGCTACATCTCTCTAATTGCCCCACCAAGATTGAAAGGAAAAGAAATGAAAGTATTATCACTCTTTGATGGCATAAGTTGTGGTCGCTTGGCACTGGAACGTGCCGGAATCCCCGTTGAAAAATACTATGCCAGCGAAATTGACAAGTATGCAATACAGGTGGCACAGAAAAATTACCCCGACACAATACAGGTTGGCGATGTCAATAAACTGAATTACCTTGAACTGCTTGACGTTGATATGGTTATCGGCGGCTCGCCCTGTCAGGATTTGTCTATTGCAAAACAAAACCGTCAGGGGTTGCGTGGCGAACGGTCGGGGTTGTTCTGGAAATATGTGGAAGCACTGGAAGTAATCCACCCAAAGTGGTTCTTGTTGGAAAATGTCGCCAGTATGCGAAATGAAGATAGAGATGCGATAACTGAAACCTTGAAACGCATATACCCCGAAACCGAGTGCATAATGATAAACTCTGCTTTGTTATCTGCACAACAACGCAAGCGGTATTACTGGACAAACTGGCACGTGGAACAGCCACAAGACAAGGGTATATTGCTGAAAGATATTTTGGAATCTGCTGGTGATTTTCCTGCCGCTATGCGCACTCGCGAAGATAACGCAGGCAAATTCAAAAGATTAGAAACCAAAGACGACAGCAAAGCCAATTCACTAACATTTGTGCAAACAGATTCTATGGTCGCTGTGAATATAGACAATTATTTCCGCAAGTATGGCACAAAAGGAAAGATTATGTCTGCTGATACGGAAAAAACGCAGTGTTTAACTGCTAGTATGGGCTGTGGTGGTGGTAATAATCCACTGATTGCCGAACCAGTAATTTTACAGAAAGGACACGGATATAATCCGGGCGGTATAAAAAAAGACAAAGCCCCTACATTAACAAGTGGTGGTTCATGGGAACAAAATAACAGCGTGATAGAACCAATCCGTATTGGCGAAATTGGCAAAGGTGGGCAAGATAATCGTATATATTCCGTTCGGGGCAAATCGGTATGCTTAAATGCAAATGGTGGCGGTCGTGGTGCAAAGACAGGTTTATATAAGGTTGACTTGCCCGATGGCGATTATATTATTCGCAAACTGACACCAGTGGAATGTGAAAGATTACAAACCCTGCCAGATAATTGGACTGCGGGTATTTCAAATACACAACGATATAAAGCAATCGGCAATGGATGGACAGTTGATGTGATTGCCCACATCTTGAAACAAATACCAACGGAATAACCAAAAGGACAACAAATGATTGAACAATTAGATAAACATTTAGCAAGTAATATAAATTCGTGTAATATGTCGCAAAATATTATGGTTGCAGATAAAGCAATAAAAAAAATCAACGAACTTGTAGATGCTGTCAATGTATTACAAGCACAAGTTGCTATATTAGAAGAACACGCACACCCCACTGCGAAAACAGAACCAGAATATAAAAATAGAAATGTAAAACAGGCAGAGAAATGGATGTATTGCCTATGTAGATTTTGGAACGATGGGTGCGATTCTTATTATGGCGAACTTGTAAATATAGATACAAAAGTATCTAGTGATGCGCCTTTTGAAAGAGATACAGGCGACTGGTATCAG
>JAZQTD010000015.1:0-2063 GCA_045630455.1 Candidatus Enterousia sp.
ACCATCTGTCCATGACGGTGTTGAAGCAACTAATGTACCATCAGGTGCTGTTTGATCGATATTCGATACCGTAATGGTTTTGGTGACTGTGTTGCCTGCGTTGTCTTCGAATACAAAACTATATGTACCGTTCGCTGTAACCGAATAAGTAGTAGTCGTTGCATTCGTATAAGCACCATCTGGTTTTTTTATTCGTTTGAACCCTGAACTTGTATCACTTCCCGTTGCTGTAATCGTGACAGCACCATTTGTCCATGCCGTTTTTGAAGCAACTAATGTACCCTCTGGTGCTGTTTTGTCGATATTCGAAATCGTAATGGTTTTGGTGGTACTATTCCCTGCGTTGTCTTCGAATTCAAAACTATATGTACCGTTTGCTATAACCGAATAGGTGGCAGTTTCCCCTTCCACGTAACTACCGTTCGGTAATTTGATATGCTTCATCCCTGAACCGTTGGTATCACTTCCTGTCGCTGTAATCGTTACATTATTTTTCGTCCATGCCATTGTTGAAGCAACTAATGTGCCATTTGGTTCTGTTTTATCGATATTCGAAACCGTAATGGTTTTGGTGGTCGTATTGCCTACATTATCTTCAAAAACAAAACTGTATGTGCCATTTTTCGAAACCGAATAAGAAATTGGCGTTCCATTAGCATAATTTCCATCAGGTTTTTTAATTCGCTTAAATCCAGATCCTGTATCACTTCCCGTTGCTGTAATTGTAACGGCACCTTTTGTCCAAGCAGTTGAGGCAGTTAAAGTTCCTGTCGGAATATTACCATCCACATTTATCGTTGCACTTGTATCAATAAAATCGGTCATAGTATTTTCTGCATAATCACTAAAAGAATAACTTAACGATCCACGAATATCACTCTGTATCGTTGTATTAAATTTTGAAACAAACTCAACTCCTTTAACACTTCCCATGTTATATGCCTGATTTTCATAAACCAATTGTAAATTATTCCAACCTGGATACGTACGTCTACCAAAAACCCAATCGAATGAAGCAATCGCATCATCTCCTGCGTCTGTTTTTATCTTAATGGAAACGATTTTTGGTGTGGACTCTAAATCTTGTGCGCCCATTAAAATTCTGATTTCTTGCCCAGGCTTAAACCAATAATTTTCGCCAAAATCGCCATTCCTAAAACTTTGACCACTTATGGAATAACGTTCTAATGTTGGTGGTTTTTTGTCAATAACTGAAACCGTAATGCTTTCGGTGGTCGTATTCCCCGCATTATCTTCAAAAACAAAACTATATGTGCCGTTTTCCGTAACCTCATAACCAATTGTCCCTACATTAGTATAGGTTCCATCAGGTTTTTTGATTCGCTTTAGACCTGATTGTCTATCACCCCCAGACGCTACAATTGTGACATTTTCGTCTATCCAACCGCTGCCGTTTTTCCACGGAATTGTGTCTAAATGCACCACACTTTCAGGTGGTGTTTTATCAATATTCGATACCGTTAAAGTACCAATTGGTGACGTATTCCCCGCTGCGTCAAGCGCTCGTGCTTCCACTGTACCATTTGCTGTCATGCTAACCGCCGCTGTATAAGTCGTCCATGTGCCACTATTGATACGATATTGCTTCGTTGACGCATCCGATGGATACGTAATTGTTACCGACACGTTTTGATTTGTTGGTGCAGTTGTACTTGCTGCTAATGTTGGTGTTGTCGGTGCTGTTTTATCGATATTTGATATCGTAATGCTTTTAGTGGTTGTATTGCCTACGTTATCTTCCAAGACAAAAGTATATGTGCCGTTCGTTGAAACCGTATATGTGGCAGTTGCCCCTGTCACGTAACTACCGCTTGGTAATTTGATGCGTTTCATCCCTGATCCTGTATCACTTCCTGTTGCAGTGAGGATAACGTCTGTTTTCGTAAAGGCAGTTATGTTGGCTACCACACCGCCTGTTGGTGCGATAGCATCTTGTGTGCCGACAATGTATTCGACTAATTGTTCCACAAACTTTTTCAAGTTCGCATCGTTGTAGGTCGTACCGATGTTGATGAATGTGCCTTTTCCGCCGTTGGCGGATA
>JAZQTD010000016.1:0-1220 GCA_045630455.1 Candidatus Enterousia sp.
CACTTATAATAAAAACATGGATTATGTAACAATGCACAATATAGCAAATAAACGTATGTTGTTAAGACTAATTTTAAGCATAGCATTTTACGTTATTTGGCGAGCATGTTTATATGGATGATTCATACACGTTTGAGATTACGAAAAGGGATTGCATGAAATTGTGCATCCCCTTTCCTTATGTTAAAACCTATTTACACTTTATTTCTTTAGTCAATATTGGCACATCGTTTTTTTATAAAATAATTGCTTGTATGTGTTTTCGATATTCTCCAATAAAAACAAAATGCAAGGCTGTTAGAGGATTAATGATAATTAACGTCCTCTGCCACCCTGTTGTCCACCTGACCATCCGCCGTGCTGCCCGCCTTGCCATCCACCATGTTGCCCGCCTTGCCATCCGCCATGGTGTCCACCTGACCATCCACCGTGTTGCCCGCCCGGCCATCCGCCATGGTATCCACCTGGCCATCCACCATGGTGCCCGCCTTGCCATCCGCCATGGTGTCCACCTGGCCATCCACCATGGTGTCCGCCTTGCCATCCGCCATGTTGCCCGCCTTGCCATCCACCATGTTGCCCGCCTGGTTGATACATTTAATCTCCTCCAAATTTATAATAAAATGCACTTTTTTATGATATGTTCCTTTTTTTCTTGCTTATAGACATATACCTTGATTCGATATGCTTTTATTTTGTCTATATACAGAGGTGAAAGATAGATGAGGCAACTGTTGTTACAAAAGAGGTTGGTCACGGCAAAATGAACAGTTTTAAAATCTATAAGGTAAAAATGAGTTTCTCTAGTTTTCTTGCGGTGAAATGTAAGCATAGATGTGATGGTAAGAGGGCTTTTTGAAAAGTTTCACGTCCTTTTGGAATTCCAACAGAAAAAAGCCTATAAACAAAATTGCTTTTGTTTACAAGCTCTATAGTAAATATTACTTCACCCAGCCCAGAATCATTTCACGAATGAACTTCGCCGCGGCGTTGGCCGTCATTTCAGAGTGGTCATACACAGGGGCAACTTCTACTAAATCGAAGCCGACAACGTTTACTTCTGAGCGTGCGATTTCGTGGATTGAAGCTAAAAGTTCTTTTGATGTAATACCGCCAGCATCTACTGTACCTGTACCTGGTGCATGTGCTGGGTCTAGTACATCAATATCAATTGTTACATAGACGTTGCGACCAGCAAGTGTTGGTAACACTTTTTTCAG
>JAZQTD010000017.1:0-34828 GCA_045630455.1 Candidatus Enterousia sp.
CTTCGTGCCTACGGTCAGACTGATCCCGTTGTTGCTTACAGAAATGTCGGCTCCGAAATGTTTGACGGAATGAACGAAGCTATCCGCGAGGATACCGCAAGACAGATTCTGACCGTTATGATAAAGAGCCAGGAAGATACAAAGCGTGAGCAGACCGCAAAGATAACCGCAACAAGCGGTGCAACCGACGGCAGCGACAAAAAACAGCCCGTAAGGAAAAAGGAAAAGTCAAAACCCAACGATCCCTGTCCCTGCGGAAGCGGCAAGAAATATAAGAACTGTTGCGGAGATGTAAGAAAACAGTAAAAAAATAACCGCAGTTGGTAGGGAAAGTATCAACTGCGGTTTTCAAATACAATAAAACTGCGGAGTGCCATTACGGACACTCCGCATAAACCGAGGGTTTTGTTTTTAAAGTAAACCGGTAAGTCCGGCGGCGATAATTGCATCGCCGGGAACAAGATATGAAATAAGGTCAATAACGATGAGGATGGGGAAGAAAGCGTAGAGGATACCGATAAGAATTGTAGTGATGGGGATGCCGGATGATGCCTGTTCAAGTGTGCCTATTACATTTTCAATTGTTTCTGCCGCAGGGGTCGCACTGGCCAAAACGACAGGAATTTGTGCAATTTTTGCACGTAAAATTGCCATGTCGCGCGCATGATAATTCCCCATATCTTCCTGCTTGTACGAACCGTCATGTTCTTCATCAATTACAATCAGCCCCAAATCCTGCCATGGCAAGAACAATGCGCTGCGGGTTCCGACAATTATTTTGATTTTACCATTTAAAACCCCACACCAAATTTCACGCCGTTTCGCAGCAGTTAAATTACTGTGCCAAACCACAGGCGGCGCACCAAACCTAGACTCAAATCGGGACATAAACTGCGCCGTCAATGCAATTTCAGGCATCATTAACAATACAGATTTTCCCGCGCTGTACGCACGCCACGCCGCATCAAAATAAACTTGGGTTTTACCACTGCCCGTTATACCATCAAGCAAATGCACAGAAAAGCCACCCGCATAAATCGCAGCACCAACTTTATCAGCCGCTGACTGCTGCTCGTTATTTAGGATAACATTCCCAACGTCGCTATATTGATAAACAAACGTATCTGGATTTGTTTCACGCGATGCAGTTGGTATTAATGTACCATTTTTTATCATTGTGCGCACAACCGCATTGCTTACGTGCGCAATGTTTTGTATATCCAGCGCAGACATCGCATCAAAATCATTTGATGCAAACGCATCAGACACTGCGATACGATTTTCTGTCATACGCGCTGTGGATTCAGGATTATAAGAATACAAATCTTCTGTTTTGGGGGGTAAAAACGCATCAGGCACATTTATAATCAGTCGCAATACCGCCCCAGGCGCCATTAACGTCCATTCAGACATACGTTTTATCCACTGCAGGTCTGTGATATTTAAGCCCGTTTCATATACGCGTGTGACGTTTTTGATTTTTTGTTCTGGTAAATTACTGTCACCAAAGCCCCAGACAACACCAATATACGGGCGATTCATAATGGTGACACCAACGAACGTGCCGATATCTGCCGGCGCTGTCAAACGATAGTCGTAACCAGTATTTACGACATTTGGAACAAGAACTTTTACAATTGTGCCCGCATTAAACATATCGACAAAATACTTTTTTTTTTGAATATTTTCAATATCATTATTTTTGTGAAGCAAAATATGTGTCACTAATAAAATCATTTTGTTTAGCAATACGAATAATAACCATATAAACTGGGCGACAAAATAGTATTGACAAACGTTTTTTTTGTATGCTATATTTATCCCAGCAATACAAAGGATACAATATGGCACATAAGCACAACACTGCAACAGACAAACAAATGCAAGATTTCACACGGCATATCACTGCTTTGTTTGTAAAAAAATGCGACAAGCGTTCATATACAACACCAGACAAAGTTCGTAACAGTTGGCTTTACGAAGGCGAATATTCAGCCGAAGCAGAAGCATTTTTAATTCTGCAAACCCAGACATATATTCGCACCTTAAACTCAAACGATCCAAAATCTACAAATCCAGACTTCTTGAAAGTTTTCATAAAAAGAATTGCAGATTATTTGTCCGCATATACGATGCGCGCAGGCAAGAAACGCAAGCAGGCCAAAGACGATTTATTTGCTACACTGCACACAAACAGCCAATACATACAATTACTGACCGAAAAACAAGAACAAAAACGTAAAACAGGCAACAAACGCACACCTGAGCGCGTTGCAGCACAACGCAAAAAAGAAGCCCAGCTTGCGGCAAAACGTGCACGCGAACTGCATAACCAGGTCATGGGGGAATTTGCAGAAGTAAACACATACCGAAAAAAGAGATAAAACATGTACGACGATAAACCAAAATTACCAAAACGTACACCTGCCCAGCGACTGTTTTATCGCCAATACCTACCATATATCCAACAGTGGGTCTTGGAAAGCGCACCTGTGTCTTATTTGACTGCAGACCAAGTAACGGAAAAATGGGGAGAAGTTATTCCGTGGGACACAAAATTTGCAAACGAAATTGTGTTTCGGTCTAAAATTTTCTTTAAACAAAAAATTTCACCAGATAACCAGAACGCCTATAATCCAGAGTTCTTGGAAGATGTAATCAATCAAATTATAGAACATCTGATGGTGTACTTTATGCGTGCACCACACTATAAAAATGCGGAAAAGACTGCACGTGAATATTTATTCAAAAAACTAAATACTGAAAATGCTTTTTTGGCATATGCACGTGTGCGCTATGCAAATATTTTAAGTGCCCGTGAACGTCGCGCCGTTGCACGCGCCGCGGCTGAAGCACAAGCAACCCAAGAACCTACACAAACTATGCCAAAGCCAAAACGCCAGCGCATCCAGTTCAAAGAATACACAGATAAATTCAACACAGTTCGACGTGCGATGCGTATCGATATTAAAAATCAGAAATAATATGATTTAAGCGGCTTGTTTCATATCACGTTTGATATCGCGGATATATTTGCGCAATTCGTCAATCGCAACCAACCCACCGTCACGCTTTTCGGCAGACCAATAATCCCAACCATTAAAACTGACACTGCGCTGTAATTTTGCAGCCATAACATGGATTGAGCCTTTGCCCAGCAATGGGTGTGTCAATTGTCCATCACGGGTAATCATAACACGTTCGCCACGTGGGCTGACCAATGTTTGACCAACGTACAGCAAGCCAGCCTCTATCAATTCTTTGAATGCGATACGAATTTCGGCGCGTTTTGGGGTTGTGACCTCGATTTCGCTTAAATCCATAGGTTTTACATTTGCAACGCGTTCACGCGCAGCCGCAACATAGGTTTCGTCACGTTCAAATCCAATAAACTGGCGACCCATTTCAACAGCAGCCGTCGCAGTCGTGCCAGAACCCATAAATGGATCCAGAATAATATCCCCAGGCTTGGTCGAAGCCAATATCACACGACGCAACAAATCCAATGGTTTTTGGGTGTTGTGCAGACTTTTGCCATCCACACCCTTTAATCTTTCTTCGCCCAGACAGATATTCATATCCCAGTCCGAACGCATCTGTTTTCCGCCATTCAAGCGTTTCATAGTCTCATAATTAAATGTGTATTTGCCGGTCTTGGTCGGCGTTGCCCAAATCAGCGTTTCGTGTGCGTTCGTAAAGCGCGTACCACGGAAATTCGGCATTGGGTTAGTTTTTACCCATACAATATCATTCAAAACCCAAAAGCCCATATCTTGTAAAATAGTGCCAACGCGGAAAATATTATGATAACTGCCGATTGTCCACATTGCACCTGTTGGCTTTAAGATACGTTTACATTCACGCATCCAAGCACGGGTAAATTCATCGTATGCTTCGTTTGATTCAAAACTGTCCCATTCGTCACGTACCGCGCGTGCCGCCGTTTGATCTTCGGGACGATAAAGCGTTTTTGCACCCAACTGCAAATTATATGGCGGATCTGCAAACACTGCATCGACAGACGCATCGGGAATCCCACGCATCATTTCGATACAATCGCCACATAAAATCTGGTTCAGGTATTTTTGCATCTCTCTCGCCACTATTGCATAAGATATTTTACCATATTTTGGGGTGTAAAAAATGCGCCTTGGCGAAACAAAATAGAAATAAATTGCTTGATTTTTATAAAAACAGCAATTTTTCCAGAAAAAGCAATTTGCAATTAATACTTGCAAGGTGATGATTTCATTGCTACCGTATACGTGTTATGAGATGTCCATACTGCAGTTCCAAAGACAGTCGTGTTACAGACTCGCGACCAGATATCGAAGACGCGATTATTCGCCGTCGTCGTGTTTGCAATCAATGTGGCGCTAAATTTACAACGGTTGAACGTATTCAAATGCGCGATTTGGTTGTACGTAAAAACAGCGGCAAACTTGAACCTTTTGACCGCGAAAAACTGCGTCGCAGTATTTTGTTGGCATGTCGCAACCGCGATGTAGACGAACATCAAATTGAACGCTTGGTCACGTCTATTCACCGCAGACTGGAAACCGAGGCACCCGATGACACAGTCACATCTGTTATGGTTGGGCAAATGGTTTCTGATTCTTTATTAAACTTGGATCCGATTGCTTTTATCCGTTTTTCATCAGTTTATCGCAAGTTTTCACGCGTGTCGGACTTCAAAAAAATCATCGATCAAATACCAGAGGCAGACGAAGGCGCAGCAGTTTGTGAACTGCCACGCACGACACTGTTTTGATATATAAAATGATGAAAAAATTATTTATATTTTTTGCACTGCTGTTTATGCCATTTATTGCAATGGCAAATCCAACGTTGGACGTTTTATCAGACAGCGATGCCAGCCTGTACCAGCAAATATTTAAATTACAAGATAACGAAAAAATAACAGCAGCAACAAAACTGCAATCACAGTTGCAAGATGACCTGCTGTTGAACGAGGTTTTATATCAACGCTATTTTTCTGATTCATATACCACGCGTGGCAAAGAAATCACCGATTGGATGAATAAATATAACGATATGCCAGGCGCAGTGCGTATGAAGAAGTTGGCCAACATAAAAAAGGCAACTGTAAAAAAAACAAATCTACCAAATTCAATCAGTGGTGGCGTATCAATTGAAACACCACAATCTGAAAACTGGACCGCAAAAAAATATTCGGGCGATGCCGCAAACAACATCGATAAATTCAAACGCGCAATTCGCAGTGGTTCAACCAAGACTGCACGCATAATTCTGGAAACAAAATCTTTTAAAAACAAATTAACTGAATCAGACTATGGTCGTTTAGCGGGCCGTTTGGCATATATCTATTACACAAACGGCGAAATAGAATTGGCAAAAAAATGGGGTTTTGTCGCAGCAGATGCAGATTCTGAATACGGTCTGTGGACAATGGGCTTGATTTATTTCAAAGAAGAAAACTTCAAAGAATCACAAAAATATTTTTCTAAAATCTTGGCACTGAAACACATTAACAACGCCCGCAAGATAGAGGCCGCATTCTGGGCGGGACGTGCTGCGGATTTAAATGGTGCGCACGACATGGCACGTCAATACTGGACGGTGGCGGCGGCGTATCCAATGGCGTTTTATGGGGCATTGTCTGCGACTATGTTGGGTGGTGTGCCTCAGTATGAATTTTTTGAACAAGACTGTACAGACGAAGATATTGACGAACTGCGCAAGACAAAATACGGCAAACGCGCATTGGCATTATTACAGGTTGGGCGCAAAGACAGAGCCGAAGAATATCTGAAACTGTTAATCACGGCACGTGCCAGCGACCGTCAATTACACGCGGTAAATTCTGTAGCAACGGCATACGGCCTGCCCCGCGTTTCGGTTCAGGCATCCAGTGTCATCCAAGACCGCGGTATCTTGGAAATCGATGATGATATTATTTATTCTGCGCAGTATCCATTGCCAGACTGGGAACCAATGGGTGGCTGGTCGATTGATCGTGCGTTATTATTGGCAATCACCAAACAAGAAAGTGGTTTCCGCACAACGGCTAAATCGGGTGCGGGCGCAAATGGCGTTATGCAAATTATGCCCAGCACCGCCAAGCGCGTCGCAAAGCAAAATAATCTGGATATTTCTGATATGGATATGTCTAATCCGGAACACAATATGTATCTGGGACAGCAGTATATCGTAGACTTGTTATCACATCCGAACATTGAAAATAATATCATCAAAATGCTGGCGGCATATAACGCAGGTATGGGCACGATGACTAAGTTTGAAAAAACGTTCTATACGTACGACCCATTGCTTTATATCGAAAGTTTCCCAGCATACGAAACACGCAACTATATAAAACGTGTTATGTCAAACCTGTGGCTGTATCGCGCGCGTTTGAGTCAACCACTGACATCATTGGCGGAAATGGCGAATGGGAACTGGCCACTGTATAACAGCGAAGACGAATACGTACAACAGCAAATTGCCGATCGTATGACGATTTAGTAAAAAATATCCCCTTGCACAGATAAATTATATTTAATACCATACCCTGTAAGAAAGGGGATTGATATGAAACGTATTCTGATATTACCAAGTTTATTATTGTTGGCTGCGTGTTCCAGCGTAGGGGATGCGTACACCATTGGTGGTCGCGTTGATACAGTAGACAATTCAAACGCCCGCATTACAAATATGCGCACCAGCGTTGATAATAGACTGGAAGTTATAGAATACGCACAAAAGGTTGGTGTTATCTCTGCCCCAATATCAACAACATCGTCATACAGCGTGAATCAGTCCAGACCAAGTGTTTCTGGACCAATTTATAATCGCGAACCCAATGTTCGTGATCCACAAAGCGAAAAAATCGGTCCACTGTACGAGCAGGCCCTGACCGCATTCAAAGATATGTATAAAATTCACACTGATGGGCTGGACGAATTAAGCGAAACCGCAATAAAAAATGCATACCTTATCGCGGGCGGCACAGATGACCCAACAGAATTAACAAACGAACAAATCAAAGCCTTTATCGACGGTAATTATGCAAGTGTATTAAATGAATTCTTTGATTTGGGTACAGAATCAAACACTTGGGTATTTGAACCTAAAAAAGAATCATTAACCAATGTAGAAATGAAAATCGTATCCAGTGATGACGTCTTAGCATTTACATTGAATGGTAGCGGTCAAATTATGGAAGTTCGTCTGGCAGACGGTGGATATGTACGCACTGGCAATAAATCAAATACCTTCCGGTCTAAAAACGCAACAACAGGCGATGAAACAACCGTCACGATAAAGACCAGTGGAAACTTAAAATATTCTGACTATGGTCGTTTTTCAAAAGCAGTCAAATCTGCTGAAACCGCCAAAACAACCACCGAGTACAAGTTTTTTACAGGTGGCTATGATCTGAAGCACATAGACCGTTCCAAAGTCGCGTTAGTCGCAGGCGAAGAAAGTCTGGATTTCAAAGGAACTGCGATGGGCTTGCTAAAAAAAGACACAGACACAAAAATAATTAATGGCGATGCAACTCTTAACTTTATGAATGGTACAGAAACCGTAGAACTAAAGTTTACAAACAAAGATTGGTATGATGTAAAGATTGTAGATACAGGCTCATCACAAGCAATATCTTTCAAGCCAGGCAACACAATAGACACAAGATTTTTGGTATCTGAGCCAAACACAACCTTGGACTATGACGGGATGCGGATTGATTATTATGGCGACCGTGGCAATCCGACTGAATTTGTTGGAACGGCGACATACGAGGATGCAAACGGCGTGTCAATGGAATCTGCATTTGGTGGAACACTAATAAAAAACAATGAATAAAAATCCCCCGTTTGGGGGGATTTTTATTCTGTCGTGTTTGGTATGATTACAGTGTCGTTATAATGTGACAGGAAACGATCCCCCGTCGTACAATATACTTTCTGTAATGAATCTCTGTATTCACGTACCGCCGAAACCCACCGTTCTTGGATTTTGCTTTGCGCGCCTTGGTATGCTGTGAATGCACCCAATGCACCGCCTGCCCCAGCACCAATCAACGTTCCCTTTAGGCGCGCTTTGTTCCCCAAATCAATCAACGCACCATCTTCGGCATCTTGGTACATCGGTTGAAATTTTTCGATATCCACATATTGCTTTTCCTCATCGCTTAATGCTGCAGGTTGCCCATCGCTACCACGGCGCATTATTACAATATCACTTGGCTGATCCTTTAAAAAATCTTCTTTCCAATCTTTATTTTTCCAACCAAATGCTTTATCTTTGACCCCGACCAAAAGCACAGGTATTGTATCGTCTACTATTTGCCCTTTTTCAATCACAATAAATCTATTATCAGCAGTAGCACTGGGAATACCTGTTGCAGATTCCATTTTTTTCGTTGTGGAATTAAATATATAGCTGGTCTCAATCCTGGAATAACCTTCCTTGGATATTTTGTCAATATCATATGCTTCACCATTGGCATCTTTTACACCAACGTACCCCACAGGCATAATATTCGCAATTTCTTTATTAAATATACTACAGTCTTGATAATCAGCCACCCCGTCTGTAACGTTTAGCGTGCACTTGTAAACTTCTTCATCCCTGATATCAAAAAAGTATGTCGTCGTGCCTTGGTCGACCGAACCAGTATGATTTCCGTTCCATTGAGCTTCTTTTATTAACATACCCCATAGACACTTTTGAGTAACTTCATCTGGATTCTTAGCAATTTTTTTATCTGTGCTATTTTCTGTGCTTTCTTGTTTTTCGACCTTTACCTTGCCCGATGCACCCTTTACTGCATCAGAATCAGATTTATAAGAACAATTTTCAATCTTCAACACAGAATCACCAGATGCAGCCATATTTCCAATTAAACCACCAGCCGCTGCATTTATACCAGCAGACAAAATCATATCGCCTGCAACCGTGCCGCCATAGACATTACCAGCCATAATCGCAGCACCAGTCAACCCACCAATTGCAGTAGATGTTAATTTTTCTTTGTTCGTACCAAATAACGAGTCTTTGCCAACATCATTGGCCCCAAGCGCATTCCCAGCAACCGCCGCCAAAACCGTTCCAGCCGCAATCTTTATACCCGCATTTTGTTTTTGTTCTTGGTTCATAACCGCAACAACATCTTCGACAGTTGGTTCTGTATCATTCGGAAACTCTATCGTTCCAGCAGCCGGCAAATACGAATATTCAGGCCATGCAGAAATATTACATTTAACAGAATCGCCAGATGCAACATTTACACGTGCCAAAACCAAATCCGAACCATTTGCACCCATTTGATATCCACGCATTTCAACAACTGCCACACACTGGGAACCTGTCCCACTGCGCGCGCCAACATTCGGATTATCCCACGCAAATTCGCCATTCGGATATACAGCGCCGCACTTTTCCAATTGCCCAACTGTAACCGTCGTACCTTCGCCACGGACAATTTGCGACGCTAATGTTTTGTTAGCAACACGTATCGGCAAATCCACCGCCAATGATGAATTTTCTGTTTTTCCGACAACCCCTAAATCATCGGTATGCGCACTGGCTACGGTGGGCGCAGCAACAGATGCGCGCATCTCGTTCACTTGATTATAGGCATCAGAATAACTGCGCGATTTATTGTTTATTTTCATCGCAGAATAAGAATCGCCAGGCATCGAAATCAATGCTGATAAGAATGAATAATAAAGAATTGATTTTGTGCGCAACATTCTCTCTTGTCCTTTGTAGCAACACAGGACACATATTTATATGCCCTTGTCTTTATAATTAAAACTGTAACCGCATACGCGCGCCTATATCAACCATCCCCAATCGACCACTTTCATACCAATTGGTATAGTGAAATACGCTATCGTATGGGGCCTCATACTCGCCCCCAGCACCATCACCCAGCCATTCTGTCTGAGATACAATAATCGAACCAGATGTTTTTACGCGCCCAAGATTGGCATAACGAACATAAAAATCTAATTTCATACCGCCTTCTAGTTCTGTGGTCAAGCCACCTTCAAGCATAAAAGAAAGCTGTTCCGTCGTACCACCGTTGTGATACGCATAAACATCAGAGATACCAGTCAAATCGCCAGCACCCGCACCAATAGGATCCATTTCACTATAAAATGAATTGTCATAAACAACATAGTCTGCAATTGTGTTTAGCGAAATACCAACACCCAAACCAACATATGGACGCAACGAACCGCCCGCTAAATAACCAGTATAAGAATCAATATTATAATAAAGGTTCAACATCGTAGTATTTGATGTAATCGCACCACCATCAACCGATGCATCTATCATCTTTTCGCCATCAAATGTACGAACCATCGTTGGATATGCCAAACCGGCATAACGCAAATATGAAAAATCTATACGAACATCGTTATTGATAGCAGCACCAACCGAAACCTGAAGCGGTATCACCGTGTCGGAATGATATTTAGCCTCTTCAAATGCGCCAGGCACAAAGAATGCATTTTGTTCACCGGTGTAATCCGCAGATATTCCACCCAATAATGACGCAGTATACGCAACAGACAAACCAACATACAAACCACTGTCCGCCAACCTATCATAATCAGCAGGCTGGTAATAAGAACGACCAGCAGACACCTGGGTCGAACCAACATACGGCAAAGCACCCGTGATACGTGTAGGCTGAGCCGCCGCAACAGAACGATATTGATTAGCCTGATATCCATTATTCGGCGTATAAACAACACGGCTGTTCGCGGACGGCAAATACTGCATCCGTCCACCGTTCATCGCAGGCACCATCCCCGCAGGCGTACCGTAATTTTGCGCCGGTTGATATGACGAATAGACAGGATATGCCGCATTCAAAGCCACAGGCAAAACCATAACTAGACCAGCAAAACAGGCAAAAATGCGCGACATTTTCATTCCCTTCCGAATTCCTTTTGGTTTATTATATCATAAAATTGGGGGGGCACGCAAGTGTTTGAATAAGAATACACACAATAAAAATCCCGCTTATGGCGGGACCAAGATACAAAAAAACGCGTGCTATTTCTTTTTTTTCACTGAACCTGCCGTCGATTTAACAGCCTTTTTATGACGAACCGTTGCTTTGCCCTGAGATGCAACAACATTTTCTGTATCCATATCATAGCCATATTCCATACTTTCCCCCTGTTGCATACCGATAAGTTCACCAACGATGCGGCGCAGATTCGGATGTCTGTCCGAATACTTTTTAACACCAAGCAATATCGCCATAGTTAAAATACGTTCTATATCTTGACCAGACACATTACCTAACTTTTCATGCACAGCCGATGCAAAATCACCGATCAAATGTTTAGCACGAGCTATGAAATGGTGACGACGGCGCGCACGAATAATTTCACGCACCCACATCCATATTAAATATGCCAACAATGGCACTGCAATTACGCCAGCAAAATATTTGAAGCGCGTATCACAAAAACCCGTACCAAACATAGCGTCACAAGTACGCTGAAAATACAACAACGTTATTGCTGTGATTTCATAAAGAACAAAGACACTAAAACAAATTTTTGATTTTATAAACATTATTTCCTCCCTTGTATGGCTTAATTGTGCAAGAATCACACCAACAAATCATCAGGAACGATTTCCATAAAAAAAATCCCCAAAACTGGGGATTTTTTATTTTTTTGCAACACGACTTCTAAATTCAGTACTGGGGCGGAATGTAACAACATTACGTGCCGTGATAACCGCCGGCGCGCCAGTCTTCGGATTGCGACCCATACGCGCATTCTTTTCCAGAATTTTAAATGTGCCCAAGCCAGCAAATTTAACTTCTTCGCCATGAATTAATGCTTCGCTGATTTCATCAAATATTACATCAACCAGTTTATACGCATCTGCCGATGTTAAACCAAATTTTTCGCGCAGTTTATCTGCTAAATCACTTCTTGTTATTGTTGCCATTTTTCACACCCTTATTAATGCCGCACCCCACGTCAAACCACTGCCGAATGCGGGATATAAAATCAATTGTCCGTGCTTTATCATACCACTTTCAAAACCAAATGCCAGTGCTAAAACACCGGATGCACCACTGGTATTTGCGTGTCTATCAACTGTGATTAAAATCTTTTCCAGTGGAAAATCCAAGCGTTGTGCGCAACTTTCAATAATGCGCAGATTTGCCTGGTGCGGAATAATCCAGTCAACATTGTCGGCGGTTATACCGGCGTGCTCCATTATGTATCGTGCCGCGTGTGGCATAGACATAACAGCGCGTTTATATGTTTCCGGCCCATTCATTGCGATTTTATGATCGTCTGTGCCGTGCAACATTTCAAAGCCGCCACCATCCGCCATTACAACCGTATCGATAATACCAGAATAACTGGACGTAGAATGCTCAAATATCAATGCACCGGCGCCGTCACCGAACAAAACCGCCGTACTGCGATCATCCCAGTCGATAAAGCGTGACATTTTTTCAGCACCAACAATCATAATACGCTGGTGAATGCCGGCAGTAAAAAACGCGCGTGCCGTATGCAGTGCATAGATATACCCTGTGCACGCACCACGTACATCAAATGCAGGCTGATTTTTTGTTGCGCCCAATCGACCCAAGACCTGAACCCCAACAGATGGAAAGTCCAGTTCTGGTGTCGTTGTTGCAACAATTAGCATATCAATATCGTCGATAGTCAGATTCGCATTGCTAAGCGCGCGCCCAGCGGCAATTGTTGCCATATCAACGACGGTTTCGTCTTGATCTGCGATATGACGTTCACGAATACCGGTGCGGGTCACAATCCATTCATCAGTCGTATCCATAATGCGTTCAAAATCAGAATTGGTCATAACGCGCGATGGTAAATACGCGCCATATCCAACCAGTCTGTTGCCCATAGATTTACTTCCTTGTCTTGTTATTTTTTTGCCCACGCATTATACAGATCAAGCTTTTGTCTTGCAATATGATTTTATAAGAAAAAAAACACCGCGTATTGCGGTGTGGTTTTTAGCGTTTGATTTCGTTTTTTATCTGATTGATAAACGCGAACAGTTCTTTGTTCTTTTCTTCAACCTGTTGCATCGCAATTTCTAAATCCTTTTTATGACACAACAATTCGTGTAGTTCATTTGTACAGTCCAGCATTTGTTCTGTGGCCATTGGTTGCGACATTGCATTCAGCAACTTTTGTTGTTGCATTACAGTTGCTCTGTAATCCGCTTTAATTTGTGCACTCAGATGATACAGCGAAGCCCAGTAAGGTGTTTTAGGGGCCGTCTGCGGGATATTTGTGCGCATTCTGTGGGAGCTGGACTTAAAATCTGGCTTGTTTGGCATATTAACCTCTGTTTTTATAGTTGGTTGGATTGTTACAGGTTCTTTCTGTTTAGGTTCTGGTGCATTTTCTGCGACAACAGTATCAGCCTTAGCATCAGGTTTAATAACCGGTGCGAGCTCTGTTGTTTTTTCTTTTTTCTCTTCTTTTATTTCTTGTGTTTCTTTTACAGTGCTGTCGACTGGTCGCTCGACGCTTAGTTCTTTGATTAAATCAGACACTAATAAATATTCTGACAAATCCAGTTTTGATATATCTATATCAATTTCGCGCAACAACTTATTATATTCTAATTTTACTTTTCCTTCGTGTGCAGAATAGAAGTTTTGACATACAAAAGTGTTGCCACAAATTCCCCACACAATGCGCGGACGGTCATCCAGTGTTCCAAAGCCTTGAGCTAAACATCTGCCGTTTTTGAATCCTACGGTCGGCGATACTTGGACTTGATTATCTTTGATAAAAACGACCTGGCCAGATGCGGTGTGCGCCAACGCAGGATTTACATTAATATTTTCAATGTCCTGTAAGATTTCGCGCAATGCTGTTGTATTTTTACCAACTTTGGATAAAATTTGCCCCCAAGCCGCCTTGGAAATATATTTTTTTATTTTAATCGGATGGATTTCACGACTATCAATATAATACTTTTTTACTTCGGGCTGAAAAGGTGTGGTCTGCGATGATTTTTTGGTTGATTTGCTAGTTCTTTCTGCTTTTTTTTCGGTTTTTTCGGCCATAGATTGCTTGATATATTCAATAACAAGATGAACATCTTCTTTGCGAATGCATTTTACAGTGCTACCATCAGCACGACGCATTTCATGGCTTTCAATTTTTATATTGCCTTTGTTGTTAAGTGCCTGACGAATATATCTTTTCAGGTCTTTGTCCAAGTTTCCCAACACATCTGGTCCTAGTTCTACTTCGCATACAGAAATCAAATCATTAACGGACAACCAATCGTCTGTTTGTTGTTCTAATGTTGGTTTAATTATTTCTTGTTGTACTTTGACAACCGGTTTTTCGACCACTTTTTCTGTACATGCTTCTACAGTTTCTTTCAGAGTCTTTTTGCCGTCGGTCACAACAATATTCGGGTACATTTCTATAAAGCGCACTGCATTTTCGTATGCGGTTGCATCTTGGGAATTTTTTTTCTTGCTATCTTTGATGGCGGTTAATATTGCGCCCCTAACAACGATTACTTCCAAGGTTTTTGGCAGTTTTCCGAATAGCACATCCAAGCCACCAATAGAATGCTTGCATATTAGTGTGGTTATCCCGTCTGGCAGTACGCTGTCTTTTGTAATTACACAATCAGAACAGTCAAACTCGCCATATATAATGACATTGGACATATCTGGTAAAACTTGTTTTTTACATTTACCCATATCGACATTGCCTTGGATTTCCAATGGGAACTTTGGTCCAAACATATCGTACGGCAGAGCCAGCATATCTACGTCCAGCATGTCTGCGCCGCCTTCGTATTGAATTGTTGCTAAGTATGTGTTTTTCTTTGCCATATTTTTCCTCTTACCCATACTAATATAGTACAAATTATAAAGTTGTCAATAAATATATATAAAAAATATTGAAATACATTGGTGTTTGATTTAGAATCACTAACGTTTACGTCCCCATAGTTCAATTGGATAGAACAAATTCCTCCTAAGAATTAGATACAGGTTCGATTCCTGTTGGGGATGCCAAAATTATCTGCTTTTTTTATTTTGCACCATATAAAGAACATTATCTGGACAAGTTTGTCCCAATATAGATTTTACAAAACAGTTGTCCATTCTGTGACCGGTGGTATGCATTTCTGCATTTTTCTTGGCTGCAAATTTTTCCCATGCACACAACATTCGTTCGCGCGTTGACGCACGGTTGCCCCACATGTATTCAAATATAATTATTCCACCATTTGCTATCAGATTGTTTTGTGCCAATTCACTTAAAGCACCATTGTAAAAGCAATCTAATGCCTGGCAACTGTCCGATATTTCACTATGTTGAAAATCAAAAATATTAGACAGTATGATGAAATCATATTTTTTAGTAAACTTTGTTGTAATACCAGAAATATCTATATGACTAAAACTAATATTCTTGGGCAATTTGGTTGCCAACAGGTTATATTTTTCTTCATTTGAATAATATTTATTATCGTAATGCGCCATAAAGCCCAGTTCTCCATGATACGCAAATAATTTTCGACCAGCATTCCCCATACTATAATAAAGATCCAAGAACATTTGTAACGATGGTGAAAACTGTGACATAATTGGTTCGATTATTTTTATATCAAAAAATCGAGACCTGGTGAAAAAGAAATCCACAAAATCTTCATATGGGATATTTTTAATCATATGATTTTTCAATTCCATGATTAGTTTCTGGCGATAATTTATGTCAAATGTATCCACATGTTTTGCGCCACGCGCATAGCATTCAAACGCATGGTCACCAGAGGCAGCAACTGTTAATACACTTTTATCAGTTAAATCAAATTTATCAAGATACCCAGCAACATTTTCATTCGAAAACAAAAACACTTCCAGTTCTTTGCAATAGCTCTGACTGCTACAAACAGTATTTTGATTAAAATCTGGCATATTTCTAAACATTTTTTAACGCACCCTTTGTGTCATAGTTAATGCTACATCGGGACGTCCACCTGTTGCATCATTATATACAGTTGGAACACTAACCATATCAATTCTTCGTTGTTTTGTATCAAAGTCATCGATTGAATATTTCATTTGTCGCTGAATTGCTTTTATCATCTTGGCGTATCCAACGTAATCTGCGCGCCACGTATAACCGAAACAGATTTGTCCGCCGTTTTCATTAAGGTTTTTATCTGCAATCGGACACAGCACCTTATCATAGAAAGTAAGTACTTTTTCTGTGGTGTCATTTATTTCATCGAACATATATTCGGAAATATTCGATAACAAAATCGTATCATATACTGTTTCGAACTTTGTTGTTATGCCTTTTATATCTGTACGCTTAAAGTTGATTTTATCTGGCATCAAACGCCCTAAACGTTTATATTCTTCTTCGTTTTTTAAGTACGATATTTTGTCTGTACTATAGAATATAGACTGAGCTGTACGATATCTAAACAAAGATTTTGTTTCAGATTTGTAGTATTTGTTCAAAAAGACCCTGAGCCCATATGAAAATTTATTCCAGATTGGCTTAATAATGTCGCGGTCAAAAAAGTGACTTTTCGAAAAAAAGAAACGCATAAATTCAGAATAAGGCAAATGTTTAATCATTTTTGCTTTTAATTCAACTATGTGTTTTTGTAGATAGTTAACATCAAATACATCTACCTGTTTCGCGCCCCGCAACAAGCATTCAAATGCGTGATCGCCACTGCCTGCAACAGCCAATACTTTCTTGCCGGTCAGATTGTTCATTTTATCCAAATAGCCCGCTACATTTTCGTTGGAAAACAAAAACACAGGCGCACGCCAATTGTATACACTGCGTTTATCAACACCGTTTTTTAATGCATACATTGTTTTAATTACATCTAACATGATGGACTTGTGTTTTTTACTAGTGTTGTTTTTGTACCCCTGTATCCAGCAACAGAATATGTGCCTTGACCGCGGGTGACGCGTTTACGATTTTTGCTGGGACTTCAATTGTGCGCACAGTTTGGTTTTCTTTGATAGTGGTATTAAATGCGATCTCGTATTTTTTCCATTCGTCGAAAAAGTCACTGCGATTGCATGCACGATCTCCCCACAGGTATTCGAACGCAATTTTACCTCCTGGGTTCAGATTGTTTTTCACAATCGGCAACAGGATATCTGCATAAAATTCCATCAGTGCCGCCTGGGTTGATGGTGCATCCAGGTACATATAGTCAAATATGTTTGACAACACCACTAAATCATATTTTGCATTTAGTTTTTGTGACAATGTTTCCAAATCTGTGTGTATAAAATTTATATTTTTCGGCAGTTTGCTTTTCAACGCGTCGTATTCGATTCTACTTTCTGTGTATTGAATCCCTGGATTGTTTATAGCACGGCCATACACAAACATACGGCGTGCGCTACTAAGGTTAGCACTATAAAAAACTTCCAGATATATTTTTAATGCATCTGAAAAATCGTTCCAAATCGGCGCAATAATTTTACGATTAAAAAATGTTTCCTTGCCATAGAAAAACGCCATAAATTCATGATAAGGCAGTTTACGAATCATGGTGTTCTTCAATTCGTAAACCATTTTCTGGGCATAGTTAATGTCAAACGTATCAACCTGTTTTGCGCCCGCACCATAGAACGTAAATGCATGATCGCCAGACGCGCAAACACTTAATACGCGTGCTCCATTCAGGTCTTGTTTAATATTATTTACATAGCCGCTGACATTTTCATTTGTAAACAAAAAGGCCTGCCCAATGGCATTAAATAAATAATGACGTGACTCAAGTTCTTGGTTAAAATCAGGTTCTTTTCTGAACATAGCACTTAATATATTAATACAAAATATTATATTGTCAACAGTGATTTTTGTCTTAAATTTTATAATTTACAGTTGGTAAAAATATATTATAATCACACGCACAAAGGATATGATATGAAAAACAAAGCCGTAAAAATTGGAATTATCGCATCGATTGTGCCGCACTTGTTTTGCTGCGGATTACCGATTGCGTTATCTGTTATTGGATTGATTGCCCCGGAATCTGCGCATTTTCATCTGATTCCACACGGCTGGGAACCATTTTTGTTTGTTATATCTGGAGCAATGCTGGTATTTTCTTGGTATCTGGTCGTTCGCGATTGCCGGTGTCAATGTGAACACTGTGATGGCGATAAATCACACCACACCCAGAAAATCATTATGTCTGTGATTACGGCTTTATTTGTGATAAGCATTTTATTGCATATATTTTCCCATCACTAAAGATTATTTCGATACTCCTGGCAAATTTCGATTAATATTTAGATAAATAAAAGTTTATCTGAGTAACTCTTAGATAAACTTTTATTTATATGAGTATTATAAAATCCACATTTGAACTCTGCACTTTGAACTTTAAAAAAATCCCCCAATTGGGGGATTTTTATTATGAGCTTGTTGTATTATCAGTGCCTGTTGCAGGTGGAGTTTAGTCACCTATACCCAGCACCTTCTTAACCCAATCCAATAGAGCCGATGGCGTTGGGGTTCCGGTTGTATCACCATTAATAGACATACATGTCACAATAGACGAACGACAAGCATTAACCGCAACATTCAGATTTGTTGAGTAATTGTTCTGGTTCAAGCAAGATGTAACATCCGCAGAACAATTTTCAGCATAATTAGAAATCACTTCGTCTTGTGCAACCTTGATTTGTGTCAATGTACGACGCAAGAACTCTTTGACAACTGCGTTATCAACAACATATGCGCCATTTGTATATGTATAGTCTTGACATTTATTCAAAACCGATACACACATACCCTTACTTTTGCCGTCTGTATCAACGTATCCAATCTTGTTCAACAAATATTGCGACATAACGAAACTTGTTTTCGCAGGATCTGTTGTGCTAGTAATTGTGGTGTCAATATAGTCATTCAGACCGTATACTTTGCCCGCGTCTGCCACAGAGCACCACGCATGTGTTTTAGCGTCGTTTTCGCTGCCACTCTGGGACCAGGTGGCATATAAACCATGTTTATTACAAGTTTGCGGTCCACTTGCAGTAGTATCAGAATCAGCATAGGACATACCTGGCATAGACCCCTTTACAACCTCGCCATTGACGATGTATTTGCCAGATGGGTCAAGACAGTTTTCATAATCTGTACCACAGACAAAGTCATCCTGCATACATGAATCAAGCGCATTTACACAACCACGGAAATCATATGAATTTTTCTGTTGCGCAACCATCAAACGCGCCTTTTGCAAAACAGATTGAGCGTTACGCACAGTAGATTTCATCTGATCATTTGCATCTGTCAATGCACGTTCATAAGCAACACACTGTTTATCTATTTCCAAATCATAAGAATTTGTGATAACCGCAACATCTACCCCCTGGGCAGCGCAACCTGTCAAAACAGACGTTTTGCAACGCGATGAAGCCGTTTTATATAATTCTTCGCCGCGTTGATTCGAAATACTGGATGTATTGGCCGTACTTGTTCCAAACAAACCAGTTAAATCAAAACCTGTACTGCCGATATTAAAGTCCAACAACCCAGACAAATCCATACTGATACCAGATGAAACTTCACTAGATGATGCAGTACCAGATTTAACATCAACAATCATATTTTTAATTTTATCTAAATCATTTTTGATTTGAGAACTATCACTGTTGCCCTGCATGCTGACTTCGGCCTCTGTCTGGGAGAACAGTGTTTCAATTTCATCACCAGTCAAACCGATATACTGAATCTTTTGCGCAACATCCTGTAACGCTTCGGTTGCAGATTTTAACGCCTCTTCGGTTTTGGCATAATTCTTTACATTTTTAGAACAAGAACAACGTCCCTGGCTATCATCCAAGACATTGCAAAAATTATCCATACATTCTGTGTACTGAGCTTTGCAAAAATCGGTAATCTGCGCCAGTTCATCCATGGAGGTCGTTACCTCTTCAATAGAAACCGGTGCCGAAACAGACGTCGGATTTGCAACACGAACAGACGGAACACGTGCACGAACAGATGCAGTCCCAACCGTACGCGTACCAACACGACCCGCATACAGCGGTGTATTTACAGTGTCAGTTTGAACAATAGAGACACCACCTGCGCGTGCAGTTGTCGCAGAATCAGTCGTACGAGTTGCACGACGCGCAGATACGTTTTGAGAAGAAGAAGCTGCACGCGACACAGTACCACGTGTCATCGCATTGCGAGTCTGGGAAATATTAGCCGCTGCACGTGACGCAACCGCACGTGATGGCGCAGTCGCAGATGCACGCGTTGCTGAACCCGAAGTCGCAACTGTCGGAACAGACCGAGTTGCACGCGACGAGGATCGAACCGAATTACGCACCGGCGCCGCAACAGATTTTTCTTCGTCCTGCTGAATAAATTCTTCTTCAACAGCAACATCTCCGTCAAACATTTCGGTATCAGAATACTCAATCACGTCGTCATAATAAACGGGCGCAACCTCAGCAAATGCGGGCATTACCAGCAATCCACTTAATACAGCAACAAATCTTTTCATAGCTTATTCTTCCCTTCTCTGATACCACATTTTATCATATACACAAAATTCAAACAAGAAAAAAAATTGACAAAGTTCACAAATTTAGAATAGAACAAGACTGTTTTCCTAAATTATTAATTTTTTTAATAAATTTGACTTGTAACGCACATTTATTATATACTATACTACAAAAACACAGAGGTCAAAATTGAATATAATAAAAAAAGCTTCAATGTGTATATTATGCCTGCCGCTTATCGGCTGTGCCACAGTTCCAACGACAACCAACGATAAACGCCTGTGCGACTATACCGCCAAGATTACACCCGCCGATTTTCAATACAACCCATACGAAACCCCGATTGCAAAATGCTATGCAGATGAACTGACATCTGGTAAAAAAATATCGGGCGCAACATTAATCGAAGACGGATTATCTGCATTTGTTATACGATCGGCTTTTGCACGCATGGCAACAAAAACCATTGATTTACAGACATATATTTACAGTAACGATTTTACATCCAAGATTTTAATCGCAGAGCTTAAAAAAGCCGCAGACCGTGGGGTCAAGGTACGAATTTTACTGGACGACTATGGCACAAAATCAGATATCGCGGACGTCATGCTGTTGAACCAGCACCCGAATATAGAAGTCAAAGTTTTTAACACAGTTAAGACACGGACTAAACTGTTCTATTATCCGCAAATATTGATGGATTTTAATCGACTGAATTCACGTATGCACAACAAACTGTTCATTGTGGACAATGTCGCGTACATAACCGGCGGTCGCAACGTAGGCAGTAATTACTTCTATCCAGAAACGGCATCAAACTTTTCAGATACGGACGTTTTATTTATTGGTGAAATGACCCGACACGCAACCAAGAGTTTTGATGAATATTGGAATCATCACCTGTCTATTCCTGCTTCGGCATTTCCACGTGCAAAATCAAAACGACAACTAAAAAAACTGGAACACGAATTTGAACGCATCGCCAACCAAAGCGCCAAGGGTGTAGAACAATACAACAATATCATCGCAATGGCACAGCGTGAATACCAAACTAAAAATTTTGATTTCAGTTGGGGACGCGGAAAATTCTTGGCAGATCCACCATCCAAAGTTGAAATGACAATGGACGAAAAAGAAGCATATCGCGGTGATATTATCAAAGCACTACAACACCTGTGGAACAAAACAGAAAAATCTGCATATATGTCTGCGGCGTATTTTGTACCTGGCCAAGGTGGTCTGGAACACATGTTGCACGAAGAAAAGTCCGGTGTACATATAACAATTGTGACAAATTCGCTGGCATCCACAAACGCACCGACAGTGTATGCAAAATGGGAAAAGTATCGTAAACAACTGATCGAATCCGGTGCCGACGTATATGAATTTATGGTGTCTGCAGAAAACCTGCGCGGCAAAGAACACGACCGAGAAAGAAAACAGTCCAGTTTTTCTGTTCTGCACAGTAAAACAATGGTGTTTGACGACAATATTTCATGGATAGGCAGTTTTAATCTGGATCCACGCAGCGCGTATTATAACACTGAAAACGTTGCAATTTTTGAAAGTCGGGACTTTGCAGACAAACTGCGCGCAATGATTTTGAAAGATGCA
The DNA here is from genome assembly GCA_045630455.1 of Candidatus Enterousia sp. Classification (GTDB taxonomy): domain Bacteria; phylum Pseudomonadota; class Alphaproteobacteria; order Rs-D84; family Rs-D84; genus Enterousia. The sequence goes on from JAZQTD010000017.1 coordinate 22,187, forward strand.
CAAACTTCGTGGCGCGTTACATTGGACGACAAAGACAAACCAATCTGGACAGGCAGTCGCCCAGACGATAAAAAGCCCCAAGTTCACAAACACGCCCCAGACACATCTATTTTCCGTCGCGTTTGGAAATCTATTTGCAGTCTGGTTCCAGAAAAGTTCGTGTAAAAATCCCCAGTTTAGGGGATTTTTTTAAGAACAATGAGCAGAGTTCAGAGTGCAGTTATAGAAAAAATTAAACACTTTTGCCATCCCTGCGTAGGCAGGGATAAGGTCTATGAAATTAAAAAATATTTATTTGGCGCACGTTGTGCGTGGTTTTAAGTCCCTGTTCCCGCCTGCGTAGGAATAACAATTTTCTTGGCAGAAAATTGTAAAAATTACTTCACTAAACTTTTATTTATCTAAGCAAAAAAATCACCGTCGGGCGATTACTCGCGGACCAACGGTGGCTCCCTACCTTCCGTTAACCGGAAACTGTTTCAGAATGAACGACACATAATTTGCCCAGAATGCGTTCTGCATGGGAAAATTATGCAGCCATTGCAACGTGTGCGTTGCCTGCAGTTGTCGCAGCATCCATAATCTTTTTCGCTTCTGCAAAGACCATTTCTTTTACGCGCAATGCCAAATCACGTGTTTCCATGCTTTCGGCCGCTACATCAAAATTGTCTGTGCGAATTTGCAAGGACACGTATGCACCAACCAAAGATGAACGTGCCAAATCTTCGATAGAACGTGGGGCATTATTTTTGCCAATTTTCAATTCGTCTGCCAATGAAATAATCTGACGATCTTCGTTAACCCAAACCGTTGTTGTTAAAACTTGGTTCAAGGCAATCATAATTTCTTTGATATTTTGTGTCATGTGCGTTCCCCTCCTTCCTTGGGATTGCGGTTGCGGTAAAAATTAAATCCAAATCGTGTATTTACATTGGTATTTACAAAATTCGAATTTTATTTTTCCCTTGGTTTTGTTTTTTTGCAGAATTCCGCAGTTATGCAGTTTTCTGGGCTTTTTGTTTCTTTTTCCCTTGTCTATACAAACATCTTAGAACAAAAACGAATCGCAGGTCAAGCATAAAATACATTTATTTTCATTTTATTTTAATTTTTTTATTTTTTACACGCAAAAACCATAAAATCCCACAAAATAACTATAAATTGTCATTGACAACCATAAACGCCCGTGCTACATTCAGAATACGAAGACGGAAAGATTAACATCGGGGCGCGCCCTACGAGTAAATAAAGAAGCGGAATGTCATTGTTTCTCTCATCTTATGAAAATCGTTTGGATAGCAAGGGCCGCATCTCGGTGCCTGCATCTTTCCGCGCTTCGGTCGCAAATGAAAAATTCGCAGGCGTTGTTTTATTTCGCTCGTTTACCAATAATTGTATCGAAGGTTTTTCAATGTCCCGCATGGAACAGATGGCATCTGCCACGGACCATATGGGAATTTTTGACAGCGAAACAGACGATTTATCCGCTATGCTGTTTGCAGACGCGCGTCCGTTAAACTTTGACGTAACGGGACGTATTGTTATTCCATCTGATTTATTGACGCACGCGGGCATTACAGATCGTGCGGTATTTGTTGGTCGTGGAAACAGTTTTCAAATCTGGAATCCGGACGCATTCCGTGTAGCACAGGAAAAATCATTAAAAAATCTGCGCACAACCCGCCCGAATTTAAAGATTTCATTATAAAAAATCCCCAAAATGGGGATTTTTTTTATTCTATAGCCATATTACAATGATTCTTCAGCCATATTACAATGAAATCCTTTATACGAGCTCAAGATCCACCTAAACGGATACATTACGTAGTCGTGCACAGTTCCATCTCCACTAGTATAAGTACGGCTCTTCGACGTCACTCCTTCTGCAATTATATTACATTGTTTTTCATTTATACCTTCACAGTCAAAATCTATAGAACTATCTGATAAATCTTTTATCTTTCCACCAAGTGCTACACATCTAAATTGTTGACCATAATACACCTTACCTGCTGCCCAGTCTGAGTCTTCAAAGGACGGCAGCTTAAATTCAACAAACCCACCATCGCCTGTCATGCATGCAACATAGCTATAACCAGGGTCTCTTTGGATATATGTATATGGAGCAACTTCCTTGCAGCCACCAGGTATATTTAATACATGCTTCAGGTACCACCCCATTTCCTCTACCGCATGTTCATTCGATATAAATTTAGCTGCTTTGGCTTCATATCCGACTTCATCAAAATACATTGTCAAATCAAGAAGCTTATCATTACAATACAGTTTATAATAATTTGATGATTCTGGTTGGGCACATGGGCTAATTGGCACACAATCTTGATTCTTTTCTACCCATACAAATTTATCAGAGTTCTGCAGACAAATCTCCTTCATCGATGCAGCATGCGATACACCGATAACTGACATCAGGGCACCCAATGCTACGAAACAACTTTTTTTCATTTTTTGCTCCTTTTTTTTACTTTCTTGTTGTTTATTTCTTTTTTTTGGTTTTACGCGCAACCTTCACATTCACTTGGCAATGGACTAATGCCCATTTCTATGAACATGCCACATGAATCACAATTCTTTTGTTCCTGGCTGCGGGTGTCCGTTGGCATTGATGCGCCAACCACACCACCAGCAGATGACAGACTGTTGATTTTTTCATTTAACTTTGCATTCGCAACAACACCAACAGCCGTCGTCGCCAACGTCACACCACCAACAACCTTGTTCGTTTTTAACTTTGATTCACACTCGGATAATGTTTTTTGTTTATATGCTAATTCTGCGCGCAGGTTCGATATCTGGGAATCCAGCATCTGAATCCGCATATCATAATTTGCATACGACGGCACAGCCATAATTAACATCAGAAGGAACAAACACGTTTTCATTTTTCTTCGCCCCCTGTATCTGACCCTTCGACCGCACCAGATTTTTTTAATTTATTTAACTTTACACCCTGGAACACCGCCCCAGCCAATGTGCCCGCCGTACCAATACCACCAACAACCGCAGCCGCCCCCCAATTCTTTTTCTGGCGATTGCATTCGGCAATTTTTTTTATAACTTCGTCCAATTCTGCTTGTAATTCAACAATCTGAGCCTGTTTTTGTGCAATAATATCCGCAACATTGTCTGCATACGCCGCATGTCCCACCCCCAAGCACATAACCAGAATAAAAATCCGCCTAAATATTAATGAACTTGTCATAAAAACGGTCCTTTGTGTTCAGCACGATTATATCACTAAAACCGCCTAAAAACAAGGCGCTTTTGTGCCGAATCTAAACCACCGTTTGGATCCGGCAACAATTCACAGCATTTTTTAATGTATTTTCAATTAATTAGTTCAGTTTTTTTATAACAAATAAAAAATCCCCCAATTGGGGGATTTTTTATTGCTTTTCTTGTTGCAGTTGGCTACGTATCGGTTCAACCGATTTTGCACGCTCTGCAATTAATCCGTTCAAATTCGCATGTATCAAATCAGATGCATACTTTAATGAATTCGAAAATGCCAGCGCATCACTGTTGCCGTGGGTTTTAACCGCAAACCCTTTAAGTCCCAAGAAAACCGCACCCGCATAAGAACGTGGGTCGATTTTGTGCTTTAATCTTTTGAATACATGCACCAAGAAAAACGCACCCAGCATTGCCAGAATAGATTTCTTGAAGTTTTCAACAATAACTCGCTTAATCAACTTGGCCGTGCCTTCGACCGTTTTTAGCACGATATTGCCCGTAAAGCCATCGGTGACGACAACCTGAACACGACCAGCACTGATATCGTTTGCCTCAACAAACCCCAGATATTCATATGGCAATTCGTCTTTGTGTTCAGTCAAAACGTGATTCAAGTGCACCAGTGTTTCATTACCCTTGGTTTCTTCGGAGCCGATATTTAAAACACCCAGTTTTGGCTTTGGCATTTTGCCCATTACTTCGGCATAAACACTGCCCAGAACTGCAAAGTCAAACAGGATAGTTTCATCACACTGAACATTCGCACCCAAGTCCAGAACGACCACACGGCTGTCCCCTGCCCCGGATGGCAACATAGTTGTAATCGCAGGACGCGCAATACCTTCAACAGTCTTTAATGCCAGCTTAGAAAGCGACATTAAAACACCTGTATTACCCGCGCTGACCACGGCGGTAGCGTTGCCTTCGCGTACGTCTTTAATCGCCATATACATAGACGTATCCTGGGCGTGGCGGACGATATCCATAATTTTATCCGTCCCTTTAATCACACCTGGGGCGTGAACAACCTCTACATTTCTGCCAACACGTGGATATTTAGTTAACATACGGCGCAGACGCTTTTCATCACCGAACAGACGGAAATGAATCTTGTCCTCGCCATTTTGGTATAAAAACTGGTTAATGCCCCCCAAGACCGCAGACGGGCCTTTGTCACCACTCATTGCATCAACCGCTATAATTTTCTTTTGTTCTGACATAGCAATATGAAAAACGGCAGACTGACCACAAAGATGCGGTCAAATCTGCCCGAAATAGTTGGTTAAATTATTTCGCACCACATGCCGCACAAACGTGGTGTGGGCGTTTCTTTTCACCGCAGACCTTGCATACGCTGCATGGCATTACAGACAAAGCATCGTGTGAACGACGTTGTGCGCTGCGTGATTTACTTGTTTTACTTCTTGGCGTTGCCATTTTTTATCCTTTTATATTTTCTGAATGGTTATTTTATTCAAATAATCCCAATTTGCAAGCAAAAGTTTATGTTAGTGTAAGTGATTAGTGTTTTGCTAACCACTTACACAATAGCCTTCACTAAATATCCAACAATTGCTGCTGGGCGTTGCCTTCGCGTGCTAACTTTTCTGCCTTTTCTTCTTCTTTGGCAATTTCGCGTACGCGGCGGACATATGCACCAGTTCCAATTGGAATCAAACGACCAACAATCAAGTTTTCGTTGATACCAACCAATTTGTCGGTTGAACCCGAAATCGCAGCGTCAACCAGAACCTTAGTCGTCTGCTGGAACGATGCGTTCGAGATAAATGAACGTGATGTCAAAGATGCACGAGTCAAACCAACCAGAACCTGAGAGGCTTCTGCCAGTCTGCCACCATCACGTGCAACACGAGCATTTTCTTCTTCGAAATCAACACGGTCTACGACCTGGCCCATCAAGAAGCCTGTATCACCAGGATTCGTGATTTCAACACGGCGTGTCATTTCACGTATCAGAATTTCGATATGTTTGTCGTTAATCGTCACACCCTGCAAGCGATAAACCTGCTGAATCTGGTCAACCATAAATGTTGCCAAGGCTTTCTGGCCCAGGATACGCAAGATATCTTGTGGAACAGGGTCACCATCAACCAATTTATCAGCTTTCTTAACAACGTCACCGCTGCGCACCAACAGGTTTGTACCCTTTGGAACAGCATATTCAACCGGTGCCGAGCCGTCTGTTGGTTCAATACGGATGATGATTTTTGATTTTGCATCTTCCAGGTCAACCGTACCATCAACTTCAGCCAACAATGCAGGGTTGGTTGGACGGCGTACTTCCAGCAATTCATTAACACGTGGCAGACCACCAGTAATGTCGCCTGTACGTTTTGTCTGAACTGGGATACGTGCCAAAATATCACCTGCGTGAACTGTGTCACCGTTGGCAACGTTCAGAATCGAATAGATTGGCAACAGATATTCTGCAATCTTTTTGCCGCCCAGATTGATAACGTTACCCTTGGCATCAACCAATGTGACCGCTGGCTTTAACGCCTTTTTGGTGTTTGTCTTCCAGTTAATAACCTTGCGCGAGACGATACCCGTCATAGAATCAACTTCTTCTTGGAATGATACGTTTTCAACCAAGTCGTTATAGTTTACAGTACCATCTGCTTCGGCAATGATTGTGTTGGAATATGGATCCCATTCTGCAACCTTAGCACCCTTTTCAACACTGTCACCATCGTTAACAATCAGCATAGATGCGTATGGCAATGCACAGCTGAACAATTCTTTGTCATTGTCGTCAACAATTGCAACCTTACCATTGCGGCTTAATACAACGACACGATCCGCACTGTTCTTAATCGTGTTAACACCTATCAGTTTGATGCGACCAGCCACAGGAACTTCGATAAAGTGGCTGTCTGTACCACCGGCAGCAATACCACCAATGTGGAAGGTACGCAATGTCAACTGGGTACCCGGTTCACCAATAGACTGACCCGCGATAACACCAACTGCTTCGCCAACGTGTACCAATGCATTACGTGACAAGTCCATACCATAACATTTTGCACACAGACCGTCACTGCAACATGTCAGAACACTGCGAACATCAACAGATGGCAGACCTGATTCATTAATCGCCTTGGACGCAGCCTTGGTAATTAATTCGCCGGCTGGAACAATGACTTCTTTGGTCAAAGGATGCACGATATCGTGTGCCGCAGTACGTCCCAAAACAACGTCACCCAATGGAACAGACAATGTCGAACCCGTATAAACAGGTTTGGCTGTGATAAACTCTGTTGTTCCACAGTCGTGTTCTGTGATAACTGTGTTTTGTGCCAATTCAACCAAACGGCGTGTCAAGTAACCCGCGTCAGCAGTCTTCAAAGCCGTATCCGACATACCTTTACGCGCACCGTGGGTGGATGTAAAGTATTCAGACATAGTCAGACCTTCTTTAAAGTTCGAAACAATAGGAACTTCAATAATAGATCCGTCTGGTTTCTGCATCATACCACGCATACCTGCCAACTGCTGAATCTGACGTTTAGAACCACGGGCACCAGATAATGCCATCATATAAACAGAATTCCAATTGTCGCCAGTTGATTTACCCAGCGCAGCGTACGCCATATCACCCAATTTATCGGTTGTTTTCTGCCACATATCGACCAATTTGTTATAGCGTTCACCACCAGATAACAAACCGTTTTGATACTGTTCTTCAATTTCTTCGGCGGCCTTTTCAGACTGGGCAATGATTTCCTTCTTTTCTTCTGGAATAACGATGTCGTCATAACCGATTGAAATACCACTGCGTGCAGCCTGTTCAAAGCCGGTATTCTTTAACGCATCAGCCAACAAGATTGTAGCCTTGTCACCACAACGTTCATATGTTGTTGCCAACAATGCTTTGATTTCTTTTACCGGCATAACCTTGTTAACCAAGTCAAATGGCATTTTGTCTGATTTTGGCAACAATTCGCCCAAAATCATACGACCCGCTGTTGTCTTGTAGGTTTTGCCGTTAATACGTGCAACAATTGGTGTGTGCAGTGTAATTGTCTTGTTTTCCAATGCCAATTTCACTTCGTCCATATTCGCAAAACGTGGCGATTTGTCGGTATGTTCACCATTAATCAACGAGATATAGTAAACACCCAATACCATGTCTTGGGATGGAACAATCATAGGTTCACCGTTCGCAGGCGACAAAACGTTGTTAGATGACAACATTAATGTGCGTGCTTCTAACTGAGCTTCTAATGAAATTGGAACGTGAACAGACATCTGGTCACCGTCAAAGTCAGCATTAAAGCCCTTACATACCAATGGATGCAAACGGATTGCCTTGCCTTCAATCAATACTGGTTCAAATGCCAGCAGTGACAAACGGTGCAATGTTGGTGCACGGTTCAACAGAACTGGATGTTCATAAATAACTTTTTCCAGGATTTCCCATACGACATCTTCGCCGTTTTCAACCATTTTACGTGCCGTCTTTAATGTGTTTGCATAGTTGCCTGCCAACAGACGTGCAAATACAAATGGTTTAAACAATTCCAGTGCCATTGTTTTTGGCAAACCAACCTGATGCAGTTTCAATGTTGGACCAGACACAATAACTGAACGACCAGAATAGTCAACACGTTTACCCAACATATTCATACGGAAACGACCAGACTTACCACGTAATGAATCAGACAACGATTTCAATGGGCGGCGGTTCTGGGAAACCATTGGACGCGCCTTGTGACCATTGTCGAACAATGAATCAACCGCTTCTTGTAACATACGTTTTTCGTTACGTACGATAATATCAGGCGCGTGCATTTCCATAAAGCGTTTCAAACGATTGTTACGGATAATTACACGGCGATACAAATCGTTCAAGTCAGATGCCGCAACATGCCCTGCATCCAATGTGACCAATGGACGCATATCAGGTGGGATAACCGGCAGAACATCTGGCATCATCCATGCTGGGTTCGTTTTAGAATCCAAGAATGCTTCGACCAATTTCAACTGTTTGATAATTGATTTACGTTTTGTTTCAGATTTTGTATCAGCTAATTCTGCACGCAGGCGTGTACGTTCATCGCCCATATCCAGATTTTCGATGATATTGCGAACACCTTCGGCACCGATACCAACGCGGAATGCGTCTGCGCCGAACTCTTCAACGGCGGCCTGGTATTCATCTTCGCTGATTACATCATATAATTTCAAGTTTGTTAAACCTGGCTCGATAACGATATGCGCATCATACGAGATAACCTGTTCCAATTTCTTTTGTGGCAGGTTGTTTAACAATGTTGCGATTTTACCTTCGCGCAGGAACCAAGTGTGCGCCACAGGCATCGCTAATTTAATATGCCCCATACGTTCACGGCGAACCGCAGATGGGCCAACTTCTACGCCGCAACGTTCACAAACAACGCCACGGAATTTAATGCGTTTATATTTACCACATGCGCATTCATAATCTTTGACCGGACCAAAAATCTGCTGACAGAACAACCCTTCGGCCTCTGGCTTCAGCGAATGGTAGTTAATAGTTTCAGGCTTTTTAACTTCGCCAAAAGACCAAGACAGAATTTCTTCGGGTGATGCGATTGTAATACGCAATGCATCAAACTGTTCTTTGGTTTCGATTTGTCCAAATATCTTTTGCAACATATTGCTCATTATATTTTGCTCCTTATAAAATAGTTTTTAGTTGTTAGTGGCTAGTGGTTAGGGTGTGGGGGGTGTGCCCCACACCAATGCTAACAACTAATCTACTTTCTTTGGTGTCATTGCCAGACCCAATCCACGCAATTCGCGAACGAATACGTTGAATGCTTCTGGGGTTCCGGTCTGGATATCATTGCTGCCGGAAATGATGGCTTCGTACATCTTGTTTCGGCCAGTGATATCGTCAGATTTAACCGTTAACATTTCACGCAACAGGTGGGCTGCACCGTGTGCTTCCAGTGCCCATACTTCCATTTCACCCAAACGCTGACCACCCATGTGGGCTTTACCAGACAATGGCTGTTGTGTGACCAATGAATAGTTACCTGTTGAACGGGCGTGAATCTTTTCATCAACAAAGTGATGCAGTTTCAGCATGTACATAACACCAACGGTGACTGGACGTGCGAACTTTTCACCTGTCATACCGTCATACAAGTCAAACTGACCTGTTTCTGGCAGACCCGCCAATTTCAACATAGAACGAATGTCTTCTGGGGTTGCACCGTCAAATGTTGGTGTCGCCATTGGAACACCGTCTCGCAGCAATGCAGCCTGGGCACGAACGTCTGTGTCTGTCATTTTTTCCAGTTTTTCAGCAACTTCTTTGCCATAAACCTTGCCCATAATTGTGCGCAGGTCATCTGTGACAGCACGTTTTGCCTTAACTTCGTCCAGAACCGCACCGATTTGAGCACCCAATGTGCGTGCCGCCATACCAAGGTGGGTTTCCAAAATCTGACCGATGTTCATACGTGATGGCACACCCAATGGATTCAATACGATGTCAACCGGTGTACCGTCTGCCAAGTGTGGCATATCTTCGACAGGAACAACCTTGGACACAATACCCTTGTTTCCATGACGACCCGCCATTTTGTCACCCGGCTGCAATTTCATTTTGTGTGCGATGTATACTTTGACTTCTTTTAATACACCAGCATTCAAAGAATTGCTTTCTGTTGCCTTGGCGACTTCTGCATCAGCTTCTTCGTTCAACTGTTTCAGTTTCAAAACATGTTGTTCGCGCAGTTCGTCAATTTTGGCTTGTGCTTCTTTGTTTTTAACGACCAATTTTTTCACATCAGATGGACGGATACCTTCGAATACTTCGGCGGTCAGTTTCTTACCAATAAATGGTTTCAAGCTGCCACTGCCAGCTTCGATGACCATACCTTCGGCAATTTGGAAGACTTGATCTGCGAAACCTTTTTCGATGATATTCGTTTCTTCTTCGCGGTCTTTGTTAATCTTTTCGATTTTTTGCAGTTCAATCATCTGGGTGCGTTCGTCTTTCTTAACACCGTGACGGGTCAAGACGTTAACACCGATAACTGTACCTTCTTCGTTTGGACCAACGCGCAGTGATGTATCTTTTACATTCAAGGCCTTTTCACCAAAGATATTACGCAACAATGCTTCTTCGGGTGTCAATAATGTTTCAGACTTTGGAGAAACACGACCAACCAAGATATCGCCCTGTTTTACGCGTGCGCCAACATAGATAATACCGGATTCGTCCAGATTCTTTAATGCTTCTTCGCTGACGTTTGGAATGTCGCGTGTGAAACTTTCTGGGCCCAACTGCGTATCACGGACTTTGAATTCTTTTTCAACGATTTTTACAGATGTAAATACGTCGTCACGTGAAATCTTTTCCGAGATAACAATCGAGTCTTCGTAGTTATAACCACGCCATGGCATAAAGGCAACCAATACGTTGCGGCCCAACGCCAATTCACCATAGTTCATAGATGAACCGTCTGCGATAATGTCGCCAGCAGAAATTCTGTCGCCAACTTTGACCAATGGTTTCTGGTGAACCAATGTTTCACTGTTGCTGCGTTCGAATTTCTCCAGGTTATAGATATCTACACCAGTCACGACATTGCGGCTGTTCATACATTTAACCACGATACGGTTTGCATCCACAGATTCTACAATACCACTACGTTTTGCAACCTTACCCGTACGGGAATCACGTGCCACTTCGCGTTCGATACCAGTACCGACCAATGGGGCCTGGACACGCAATAATGGAACACCCTGACGCTGCATGTTCGAACCCATCAATGCACGGTTCGCGTCGTCGTTTTCAACGAATGGAATCAAACCAGTTGCGATAGATACCACCTGGCGTGGTTCAACGTCGATTAAGTCAATTTCTTCTTTGGCAACCATCGTAAATTCGCCGTCTACACGAGCTGTCACGATATCATCTGCCAATTTACCGTCTTTGGATGTTGGGGTGTTACCCTGGGCAATTTTGTGTCCCAATTCTTCATCCGCAGTCAGGTATACCATTTTATCTGTCACACGACCGTTTTCAACAACATAGTATGGTGTTTCAATAAAGCCATATGGATTTACACGTGCATAAGATGACAAGTGGTTAATCAAACCGATATTTGCACCTTCTGGTGTGTGAATTGGGCATAAACGACCATAGTGTGTTGGGTGAACGTCACGTACGTCAATACCGGCACGTTCGCGGTTCAAACCACCAGGACCCAAAGCAGAAATCAAACGTTTATGTTCCAATTCAGCCAATGGGTTATATGCGTCCATAAACTGGGACAACTGTGATGTACCCAAGAATTCAGATACCAAAGACATCAATGGTTTTACATTGATAACGTCTTGTGGTTGCATATTGGCAATATTTGGACTGGATAATGCTTCACGTACCAGACGTTCGATACGAATCATACCGGTGCGGAAATTCTGTTCCAGCAATTCGCCAACCGTGCGAACACGACGATTTGACAAGTTATCAATGTCATCAACTGTGTCTTTGCGGTCGATAATGTTTGTTAATGTCTTTAACACAGCCAAGAAGTCTGCTTTCGTCAACAAACGTTCATCTTCTGGTTTTTTGCCAGATTCAATTTTCAAACGTTTGTTCATCTTGAAACGACCAACTGCAGACAAGTCATAGTATGCAGGTTCAAAGCCCTGGCGCATAAACAGATTGATTGCCGCTTCTAATGTTGGACGTTCACCTGGACGAATGATGTTATAGATTTCGATTAAGGCTTCTTCGCGATTTGTTGTTTTATCTGCCAACAATGTGTTGCGCATATGTGCAGACACTGTTGTGTTATCAATAGAAATCAGGCTGATTTCTTTGATGTTCATTTTGTCCAAATCGTTCAAGACTTCTTCGGTGATTTCTGTACCAGCCGGCATTACAACTTCGTCACCGGACATAATTGGGTCGAACAGATATTCGCCAACCAAAGATTCTGGCAAGATACCAAATGTCTTGGACGAGTCCATCAATTTCTTTAAACGTTTCGCGGTTAAGCGATCGCCCTTAGACGCCAAGACTTTCTTGTCTTTTGGATTAATCAAATCAAAGTTCAGACGATATTTATCCAAACCTTCGAATGATGCAGTATCACCAACCCACAATTTGCCATCAAATTTCAAACCAATGCGGTTATAGAATGTACCCAGAATTTCTGTGTCACTCATACCGCGAATTGATGTCTTGCGTGGTTCTGCCAACCATTTCTTTTCATCTTCTGCCGCAGGCAAGCAACGCAACAGCACAGTTGCAGGAACTTTGCGACGACGATCGATACGAACATAGATAACGCCTTTGGATTCTTCGAAATCAATCCAAGAACCGTGTTCTGGGATGATACGCGCGGTATATGTGATTGGATT
>JAZQTD010000018.1:0-3635 GCA_045630455.1 Candidatus Enterousia sp.
CGACTTACTTTGTATATATACGGCTAAATTTTGGCTAGCCCTTTAAATGGGGTGCAAAATTGGCTTAAAGTAGCATGAATCCTATATGAAACCCTATTCACTAGGATTGTAAAACTACATCTTAATGGGCATGAAAGTTGGGTGCGTTTTGACCCTGTTTTGAATCACTTTTTGGGCGAAGGGGTAAAAAAATGGAATTGAAAATTGAATATGTAAAACCAAGTGCGCTGCATGAGTATAAGAACAACGCTAGGGAACATCACGAAAAAGATGTTGACGCTATCGCGGCCAGTATTAAAGAATTTGGCTTTAATGACCCAATCGGCGTATGGAACGATGAAATTGTTGAAGGGCATGGCAGGTTACTTGCTGCAATTCAGTTAAAACTTAAAAAAGTTCCAATTATTAGGCTTGACAACCTTACTGATGAACAGCGCAAAGCATACGCGCTGGCCCATAATAAAACGGCTGAATTATCTAATTGGAATTTTGATGTTCTGGACAGCGAATTAAAAGAATTAGCTGATTTTGATATGGCACAGTTCGGATTTAATGAAAATGCTTTTGATGATGAATCTGAATTGAAGATGCAGCAAAACATTGATGTTGAAAAAGACGGCAAGCAGGAAAAGGAATGCGAATGCCCTGCTTGTGGTTTTAGGTTTATACCATGAGTACGTTATACGGCATCCCTTATATGGGCAGCAAAACCAAAATAGCTATTGACATTTTGCGCCAATTGCCAAAGGGGAACAGATTCGTTGATTTGTTTGGCGGCGGTTTTGCAATGAGCCATGCAGCGATGTTGTCCGGAAGATATAAAAGCGTTTTATATAACGATTTTAATCCTTTGATTGTCGATCTGGTACGCGGTGGCCTTGCTGGCAAATACAATTATGGTATTTTTCAGCCCAAGTTTATTACGCGAGAAGAATTTTACGAGCGCAAAGAACAGGATGGCTATATAAAATATATCTGGTCTTTTGGCAATTCTGGCCATGAATATATGTTTAGCAAAGAGATTGAACCGCTTAAACATTTGGCACATGATTTTGTTGTTTTTGGCCGTTGGAACAATGAGTTAGGGCAGGTATGCCCAAATATCAAACAGGCCGTAAAGAGTAATAATATTCGAACAAGGCGGCTGGAATTTTGCGGATTTGTCCGCCGAAACGCGAAGCGTTTCGATTTACAGCAGTTAGAACAGTTAGAGCGGTTACAGCAGGAAGAAAAGAAAGAACAGCTTGAACGCCTAGAACAGCTTGAACGCCTAGAACGCTTGCAACAGCTTGAACAGCTAACACGCCTAGAAACGCGCACAATTGCTTGTACAAATACCAGTTATATTGATTACAAATATCAAGACGGCGACGTTGTTTACTTAGATCCGCCATATGAAGGTACGGCAGAATACAGCGGCGGTTTTGATCACAAGCAGTTTTATGATTGGGCAATAACACGCGATTATCCGGTATGGTTTAGTTCTTATAAAACCATATCGGATAATCGCTTCAAAATGGTTTACGCAATCAAGCTTAAAAGTACATTAGGTGCTGGCAATAAGGCTGAAAATTACGAATGCCTTTTTACAAACAGATGAACATAAAAAAGAGTGGGTACAAAAAGAAAATCATAAAACTTTGTAAAGATGCAGGAACATACGCGGAATATTTTGATTTTGCTTATGATGATTTGGCATATCTTTTAGAAGTTCGGGATAAAGCAAAAACGCAGTTTGTGGCAAGCGGGGAAAAACCTGTTGTTATACGCACGAACACTAAAGGGGCAAAAAATCTTGAAAAGAACCCAGCGCTGTGCAGCATCAACGAACTATCAACAACAATTCTGAACTATTACGAAAAGTTAGGGCTTACACCAAAGGGCCTTAAGAGTTTAGGAGAAAATTTCGCGGCAAAAGAACAGGACACCTTTGCAGAGTTTTTATCGAAATTCGCTGATGAATAGGGCGTATGCGTGGGAATAAATACCGTGAAATTGCAATTGAATATGCCAAAGGCGTTATAAATGGCGATATTATAGCAGGCCAAGACAGAATCAATGCTTGTCAGCGCTTTTTAGATGATATGAAACGCACGGATCTTGAACTGCGGGATGGGCAGCCAGACCGTGCAATTTCTATGATTGAAGGTATGTTTGTACATCGACAAGGCGAAAGCATGACAGGTGAACCGCTTCTTGGAAAGCCATTTTTGTTAGAGCCTTGGCAGATATTTGTAATTTATAACCTGCTGGGGTTCTGGTACACGGGAACGCAGGAACGCCGATTTAAAGAAGCCCTTATTTTCATTCCGAGAAAAAATGGAAAAACATCGATGATTGCGGGGCTATCTTTTGCGGTTGCATTTTTGCAGCGACAAAGCGGTTCAAAAATTTATGTTGTGGCCGCTGCGCTTAAGCAGGCACTTGAAAGCTTTAATTTTATAATATTCAGCTTGCAATACAACAAGTGGATTGATAAATGCGAAGTAAAAAACAGCTATGTGGAACATAGTATTAAATATACGTTTTATAGGTGCGGCAAACCGGATGGCAGTATAGAAATTCAAATTATGGCAAGTAATCCAGATGCGCAGGATTCCTTCAACTGCAACTTTGCTATTGCTGACGAAGTGGCAGCTTTTAAAAAACCAGCACAGTATAACCGCTTCAAAGAAGCCATGAAGGCATATACAAACAAATTGATGGTAGGTATTACAACGGCTGGCGACAATATGAACAGTTTTGGTTATGACCGTATGCAATATGCTGTAAAAGTCGCAGCAGGAATTGTTAAAGATGATAGTTTTTTCAGTTTTGTTTGTAGGGCCGATGTTGACGACAAAGGAAACTGCGATTATACAAATCCGATTCAGCACCAGAAGGCCAACCCAAATTACGGCGTAACAATTAGACCGCAGGAAATAATGAACGATGCCTTGCAGGCCCAAAACGACCCAAGACAGCGCAAAGATTTCTTAAGCCGTTCACTTAATGTTTACACGTCGGCAATGAAGGCTTGGTTTGATATCGAAGAATTTAGAGCCAGTGACAAAAAGTACAATTGGACGATTCCGGAACTTGCAAAGCTTGGCATTAACTGGTATGGCGGTGCGGATCTGTCAAGGTTGCACGACTTGACGGCAGCAGCCTTATTCGGAACATATAACGGCGTTGATATTATCATTACCCACGCTTTTTGCCCTGTTGTTATGGCACAGTATAAGTCGGACGAAGATAATATCCCATTGTTTGGCTGGCAAGATGATGGCTGGCTGACAATGAGTAATACGCCAACAGTAAATACAGCTGATGTTGTGAACTGGTTTGTTCAGATGCGCAAACTTGGTTTTAACATCCGACAGGTGGGGCATGATAGAAAGTTTGCGGGGGAAGAATATTTCCCGCTTATGAAACAGGCAGGCTTTAATATCATTGACCAACCACAGTATTATTACAAAAAATCGCAGGGATTTAGGCACATCGAAAAGGCGGCCAAAGACGGCAATTTGTATTACCTTCATTCCGAAGCATACGAATACTGCGTAAGCAATGTTGCTGCCGTCGAAAAGACCGACGATGCAGTGCAATACGAAAAAGTTGAACAGACACAACGAATAGATCTATTCGATGCGTCT
>JAZQTD010000019.1:0-1694 GCA_045630455.1 Candidatus Enterousia sp.
CGTTCATGCAGTTTCTCGTTGCTGGAGAAGTCGGGGCAGTCGTACCGCCCAATATGGCAAATGTTGTCGATGTTGCAGGCGAGGTTGTCGTGGCCTTCTATCTGGGTTTTGTGGATGCAGTCGGCGCAAGGTTTCTGATTATTCATTGCTGTAAAATTATTGATTGGTTATTAAATATTTTTGATTGTCGGGGTTAAAATTCAAGTTCGCGGACGGTCACGTCTTCCGGGGCGCACCAGTGGTCGGCCTCGAAGTCATAGACCCAATGCGGCGGTATTTTCAGTCTATACACGTCATCGGCGACCGATTGGGGGATGAATACTTTTTCGCCGTTCTCCTCGTACCAGTATTGGCCGCCATAGCGGTAAATCTTTTTGAGGTTGTCCTCTTCAGGTGCCGGCTTGGAGCTTTCAATCACGGTCTCGGTCTCTTCGTCGGCCTTCTGGAGTTCCTGCTGTTCATATTTTGCCTCTTCGCGCTGCTTGGCAAATGGCATACAACGGAAGCCGTATTGCGGTATCTTTTTCCCTGTCACCTCAAAAGCCTCTGCACGGGCTTTCGATAGCCAGCCCTTGGCGATGAGTTTTTTGATTGAGTCGATTGGCGACTTAAAGCCCAATTCCTGGGATATGAGTTTATAATAACTTTCGTACGACGGTTTCCCGAATACCTTTGCGCCGTATCGGTTCATCTGGTTCACCCACCAATAAATAATGATCTGGTCGCCTGTCAGACCTTCAAGGCGGGCTTTTTTTATCACGTCGTAAGGAATATGCAGCTTTGGCTTTTTTTCTGCTGCCTCGTTGGTTTGTTTTTCTTTCTGTTCCATTGTATTATAATGTTTGATTATATAACGCTAAAGGTGCAATTTTATTGTGTTGGTGCATTTTTGCACCGCTTTTTTGACTGCGGGGGTGATGATGTCCCAGCAAGCGGCCACGATGGGCGCGACAATACAGATTATTCCAATAATGGGCTTCATGGTGTCGGGGTTTTTGATTGTTACCATACTATATATTTCTTTTCATGGGCTACGCGGTTGCACAGTACAAAGTACACAAAGAAATCGGCGTAAGTCCAGAGACCACAGCGGTGGCGTGCGTCTTCTATTGTGGCGGTGCGGTTGTCCTCCCTCATACATTTAAGGGTGGTGTGGAGGAGGTCGGCGTAATCGTCGCACGTCGGCAATATCTCAATTTTGGCAAATAATTTTTCTGTGAGGCTCATTTTGCGTTGGTTTTTGATTGGTTAATACACTCTAATAACTGCGTGGCGATACTTGGGGTTGCCGTGATACTGGCCTTTGTCATCACGGATAAAAACGGGTTGCCCGTTATTGGCCCACTTGAAGCCGGTGGGGGCTGTGGTGGCCGCTTCGTTGAACTTCCAGCCGTCGGGGAGTTGGTCAAGTACGGGGATATTTTCTCGGCTGCAACGATTGAGGAAATTAACACCGTAGTGGCTTGCTTCAAAGACTTTTCCGTTGTTGTCTATTATTTTCATTTTGCGTTGGTTTTTGATTCGTTAATATCTTTTTTGATTGTCCACACCATGAGGGCAGAGGCTCCGAGGGTGTAGATGTGCCAGTAGGCACCGAGGGCGATGGCAACGGCGGCGATAACACCGAAGGCCATGAAGATGTACTTAAATGCTTTCATTGCTTGGGGTGTTATAGGTTAATAAATAAGGCCGTT
>JAZQTD010000020.1:0-37903 GCA_045630455.1 Candidatus Enterousia sp.
AGATTTTTGCTCAACACGTTCCCAGCCGTTGTCAAGAACATCGGGAATTGGAACGGTATCAGTTCCAAATTTGCCTTTATAAATGAATTTAATCTTTTCAACGCTGGTAATGCTTTCAACGCAACACCAACTGAATATGGCATATCGGCAATTCTGCCCCAGTGGAATATATGATATGGGCTGCGTTTATATTTACGCATCAGCAATGTTTCACTGGCATAACGCAGGTAATATTCCCATTCTTGGTTTGATTCATTGTAATACAGGACATCATTTAATTTGATTTCCTGATATTTATTCTCGCCTGTGATAACAATACCGCCTATTTCTGTCTTATTTGCCAATTCAGGATACACAATACCGATTTGATACGCAGGTAATTCAAAATCACGACATACTGTTTGATTGCGTTCTGTGCCTAATTTATACTGTGTAAATGGTAATTTTCTAAACTTTATACCGAATAAACTATCTTCACGCATTAAGACCCCAGTTCCTGCCGCAAGGTCATATAACGCATCGTGTATTTCAGCATCTAACCGCATTTCTTCTTTGCGTTCATTTACTCTTTTTGCCATACCTGCCGCAAAATCACGCAACTGTTGAATATACTCTGCTGATAATGATTTCTTTGGTTCAAAGTTAAAATATGTTTGTCCTATCGGGGCAAGTTTATTCTGTATTCTTGCTACAAATATATCAGTCCCAGTTTTGCCTGCCTGTGTGAATAATTTTACCTGTTTTAAGTTCCCCGGATTGCCACCCTTGGGTCTATAAATGATATTGCGTTCAGGTTGCGTATAGGCGTTTGCCATATAATATTCGCTTTCCCAAGATGTTTTATTGCTATCGCAAGTTGCGACAAGTTTATTCAATTCGGTAGAACTTAACATATTTTTAACCCTATCCTAGTATAATTGAACCTGCATTTAAGTCAGTTGATACTGAACCTGCACCACCTGCCTGATACCCTTTTGTGATATTTTTGGTAAGTGATTTTTTTGTTGCCAATAGTTCAGACCTGCGTGCTTGACGTGCTTTTTCTTCTTCTGCTGCAACTTTGGCATTGTATTCAGCGTTTGCCCGTGCTTCTGCCGCTGCTGCTTCCTGCGTTGCGACATTTGCTGTGTGTTCCTGATGCCCCATATAACCTGCCGCTAATGCTGTGCCATACGATGCCCCCGCACCTAATACGCCACCTAATCCTGTCGCCCCTACTGCTGTGCCTGCTGGTCCTAACAATAAAGCGCCTGCCATAATAGCCAAATTATCCCAACCGCCAACTTGATTTACTGCTTTTGTAATATCACGATGGCCAGACATTAAAGTATTGCTGATAAAATTATGCTTCCCTAATATACTTTCTGTATGTTCAGAGAAAGCACGTGTAAAACTTTTCTTAAAACGGGCAACATCAATAATATCCTGCCCTAATTTCTTTAAGAACCCCATAACGTCACCTATATATTGTTTGGGGGTGTATTTAGCACCCCCTATTATTACATTGCTGTCAGAGTTAATACGCCCTGTGCATCGTTTTTCGCATAGTATTCCGTTTCTGTGCGACCCGTTACCAAACCTTGTTCATCACGAGTGATTTCAACTTTGATAACTTTATCCCCAGCACCAACACCTTGGTCTTTTGGAATATAACCTTTCGCTGTGACATCGTCGGATGTTTCCAAAGTCCAGATGTGGGTCAATGTAGAATAACTAGAAACGTGAACTAATTTTGTTCTATCAAAAGCCATTTTATTGTCCTTTTAAGTTCTATCTGGGGCTATTTATAACCCCAGAAAAGTTTATATTAAGCCACTGTTGCGTCGATTTTAATACCGATTACACCGGTCTTGTCGATAATCGCAGCACCAGAAGAACCGTTAGTCTTAAAGACCAATGGATTGCCTTCTTTCGTCAAGTCTTGGAAGATACGTGACTGCAATGTGTCATTCATACCAAAACCAACACGGCTACGTTTCCACGCATACCCTGTGATATAATTACCACCTTCATCAACTGGCAATCCAACTTTGTTGTTGGCCTGTTTCTTCGCCATAAACCCAATCATAAAGCCACGATATGGTGTCCAACGCAACATATTGTCTGCATCGCCAGACTTGCCAACATTGTCAACCAATGCTTTACCATTAGTCAAAGACCAGATTTCATAGAACTTTTCGTCCTGCATCAGTGTATATTGTGCTTCAAATGGCAACAACAGATAGCGGTCAGCCATACCCCAGTTGTTATTACCCGCCAACAAGTTCAGTTCGTCAATCGTCTTAACTGTGAACGGAGTATTGCCATCGCCGATTTCCATTTCTGTATCGTCATACTGTGCTAATGCTTCCAAAACATCAACAGTAAAGCGGTTTTCCATTGCGTTATAAACCTTTTCAGCGGCCATAGCACGGATAGAACTTTCGCTGTTTGTTGCGTTCAAATCTTCTGGGAACAGTTTTGCAGATGCTTCATAAGCGTGAATATCCGCATTTACAGAACGAACCAACAGGTCGTCTGGGTCAATCGGAGAACCTTTGGATGTGCGTTTTGCCATACCATCTGTGTCGCCAATTGGGAAACGGATTTGATTACCTACGATAACACCCTTGTTATTAGTAGCCATACGCAAACCGTGTGTTGCATTCAGCATCAGGCGTTGAACTTCTGGGTCAAAATACTTTACGTCCAACAGCCCCGTTGAAAAACCTTGTAAATCTGACATTTTATTAGTCCTTATGTTAAAAAGTTGTTAATTGGGAGTGTTGTCAAAACGAATTTAGAGAAGTCTTAAAAAGATTATTCTCTCGCTTTGGTCGTCATAATTATAGCAAATGTAAAAATTGTTTCAAATAAAAAATAGGTGGGGCGTATTATGGAGAGAGAATTTGAAAATGAGAAAAAACAACAGAGTTGTTGCTTTTAGACACGCCCCGTCATCTGTTCTTAATACAGTATTGCACATATTGAGAACAAATGCAATACATTACACATATTCCCAATGAAATCCAACAGCAGTGCCATTTCGTTTAATTGCTGCCTGTATATTTTCGCCCTTTGTTCCTAATTTTCTGCCTGCATCATATGTAGAATCATAGACAATACCCGTTTCTATACATTTGCATGGTTTGCCGCTACGAATGCGATTTAGCGCATCGTAAGAATGTTTTACGTTCTCGCTTTGCGTTGCCCACTCTAAATTCTTAACTCGGTTGTCTGATTTTATGCCATTTTTATGGTTAATTGTTCGTTTATTCTTTGGGTTCGGGATAAATGTTTCCGCCACTAGTCTGTGGATATATGGTCTTTTTTGTTTCCCTGTTTCTATTCTAAGCATAACAGTTAAATAGCCACGTCCATTATTATGTGGCGTAAGTACTTTCCCTTTCTTAAATTGTCCGTTGGGATGTCTTGTGTCCGGCGGCAGTATTCGGTCAAAGGTTTTTACCCGCCCCATATTTGAAACAAAGTAATTTTTATATTTGGTTTCTTTCCAAATTTCTTTCATAACAATCTCCATTGTTTAACTCAAAAACTTTATTGGCAGGGAGTGAGTAGTTCCTTTTCGGTAGCGAACCTAGCCAACAAAATAAATCTTATAATAAATTATTTTTGATTTCCATTTCTTTTTCTCTCTAAAACAAGCCATTGTTTATACTCTTCTAGTGTTAAAGACCCCTTTTGGTGGTTGCATTTGGCGCAACAAGGGTATAAATTACTATGTCCTAATTCTGCTTGGCGAGAACGGGGCGGTTCGTGGTCTATCGTCAGGTCTTTCTGTTTAGTTATGGGTTTGTGGCAGATATAGCAATATACAGGTGGTAATTTGTGTGATACTTTATAAAGCAACTTAAAGTCCTTCCTGTTTGCCATTGTCTAATCTCCCGTTTCTTTCTCCAAATCCCCATAAATCTCTTCATAAAATCCCATACATAATGCGCATAAAGCACCTGTCAGCACAATGACCGACAACCCCAAAAACACAACTAAAATAATCGCTAGCACTAACATTACTTTTCTTCTGTTATCTTTAATCCATCTTTCTTTGTGTATTCAATATTAAACTTTTTTGTAAGCCAAGGCAACGCCACCAATATTAAACATAAAGCCATAAATCCAATAACGGCGACCAGACCCCAAGAACCAAAATCAACATTATGTATTTCCCCAACAATTAAAGTAGCAATACAGCCAAATATAATAAGAGTTAAAACTATTTTAGAGATATATTTCATTGCCTTTTCTCCACAATCCAACTTTTAATAATTGTCAGGTCTTTGTCAATGGACACTAACATCGTCTTTACCTCAACCACCAACAAATCAACCTTGTTTATGTGGTCTTTTAATTGTTGAATCTCGGATTGTGAAGTTTGTATATGTTCTTGTAAATGTTTTTCACACGCAGTAATTCGGGCTGGGGTTTCTGTGCTAGTTTTATAATACCAAGTAAAAGCACTTAATAGCAAAGCACCAACGGGTAATACCCATTGCCAATTCTGCCAAATTCTTTTTAATCCTTGCATTATAAACCCTGCTACCTTCCTATATAGGATGATAGCAGGAATGACAAATAATAACAAGGTATTTTTCATTACATCTTATGTTTTTCGTCTTTCATAACAGTTTCAACCGCATAAGCCAATTCTAACAATGACTTTAAGGTTTCCGCCAGTTCTTTACTTTTGTGCAAAGGCTGGTCGCCTGTTGCTGTCAAGTGTGGGCGGACACGAGATTCATAGTCACGTTGGACATAGTTGCGTGCTTCATCTGTCATACGTTTGATATAGTCGTTCATAGCGTTCTCCTTATGCTGCGAACTGTGCACAGTTTGGGGTGTTCCACAGAATAACATACGAGTCTGCCGCTGTCGCACCTTCCACATACGCCCCGAAGTATTTTTTGCGTGGCATTAAGCGGTTAGTGTTGATTGGCAATGCGTATTTGTTGACCAGTGGAACGGCTGTGCCGTTAATGTTGATAGTGAAAGGCAGTGGTTCGCCTGTGACAACAGTATCTGGGTTGACACACAACACCAACTCAAAATAATCCAAGTTGGATATATTGGTCGGGTTTGTAATGGTCATTTCAACACTGTCAGCACCTGCGGTCAATGCTGTCACTTTGTGGAAGTATGGGTTATAGCAACAATTCATTTCACTCTCCTAAGACTTAGGTAGGGGCAGGAAGGAATCGCCCCCACCGAACTGTTTAGTAGCCGAACCCACCATTAGCCATCATAGGATACTGGTTGTTGCCGATAACCGCAGCAATGTCGGATAAAGAGTATTTTTCCATTTTGTTTTCTCTTGGTTAAAAGTTCTCAACCTTTCGGGAATTATCTCAACCCAAGCGACTTTAAGTCGTCTTCGGTGAATCTTTTCTCGTTGATGTCTATGCCTTTTGATTTGGCACAGTTCAACAGAGTTTGTAATTGGGACTTTGGGTCTTTTCCACGCATCATCTGGTTAAATGTTTGCATCATAGGCGTTCCCTGAAACGACCCCGACATTACCTGCTGTGCTAATTGCTGTAATGGATTCATTGCCTTGCCCCTTTATTTCGTCTTCTATTGCTTCTAGTTTAGCCATAATCGCACGGATTTCTGGCATTTGTTCTGTTGCACTTTCTTTCTTATATGTTTCCAGTTCTATGTTGCCGTCCATATTCCACTGGCGGACATAGATTTCATCGACTGCCTTGTTTATGCCGATATGAACCGTCCCGGGCATAAGTTGTATATTTAATAGGTCTGTTTGGTTGGAAACGTAGAAACACTGCACCTGTGGCTGTATGCCTTGCAGGTTTTGTATCGTCTGCGGTTGCGATTGCTGATACTGTTGTTCCAGTTGAGCCAGTCGCATTGCAGGCGGTTGATAATAAGGATAGTTATTCATACTAACTCCTTTCGTTGTTAGTATTGTAGATGTTATATGGCGTAAAATCTGTCCAATAAAAGCCCAAAAAAAGACCACCGAAACGTCAGTGGTCTGTCCAACTTGGAATCAAAAGGAGATATCCCATACTTAAATATTATGATAAATACTTATTGTTGTCAAGTGCGTTGCTATCTCTAAACAATTCTAGCCCAATCTTTACCTTTCGTCTAATTGTTGTGTATGATACATTTATATGATGTTTATTTGCTAAATGTTCAATTGCTTTATATAAAGGTAATTGTTTTATACATACCGCTTCCAATATCTCTTTATATGGGCTTGGAATCATATACTTTTCTAGCAATTCAACTGCGACCACAGGTGGCAATTTTTTAAGATAAAGTTTTGTGGCACGATTTTCTATATTCATCAGGAGTATTCTTTTACTGTATAATTGCCTAATAGGTGGATTCTTGTGTTTCTGGGCATTCTTAAATGGATCCGTTTTGAACCATCCCCTTTTTGTTTTATATGGATGTTCCCAGCACTAATATCAGATAAAACTATTTTATTTGACATTTACTACCCATTTACCCCGTTTATATTGTAGTCTGAATATGTGTTTTCTTGTTCTACAAACACATCATAACCACGTGTCGATTGATATATATTACCACATACTGAAACTAACAGTAAAAAGGAAAGAATCCCTACTGCAATAACGTATGGTTTAGCAACTGTTTTTGATAATTTTATTAACTGTTCTAAATCCACAATCATACCCTTTATTTAATCGTTTCTAATTCGTTTATTTCTGCGGTTCTTGCCTGTATATACGCTTTGATTTCTTCCCACGCTTCGGCAGTCAATTCGCCACGCAGATATTTGAACTGCTTATAATCCACAGCAGCAATCTCTGCTTTTAAGACCGCAATGCGTGCCTGTGCTTTTTCATAATCGGACATTTCTGGACTGGTGTATTCTGTAATTGTGTATGTCCCGTTGTCGTTTGGCGTTATTGAATATTTACCACCATTGGCATTGTTCCAGTTAGCAAATGCCTTGTATTCTGATTTTGTTATAATCTGTCCATCATAATACATATTGTTCCCCTTTATTGTGCCGACATTCCACATACACACCAGTGTTTAGTAGAATTGTTTGATGCTGCACTTTCGCTTTTGTTATTAACCACGTTTCCCTGGACTGTAAAACCTGTTGTCGTTAAATCACGATATCCAAGAACTACCACGTTATTGTTTACTGAGGAACACGTGCTAGTTAATTGAATTACATACGATGTATCAGCCATTTCAACTGGAAGTGTCACAGTCTGTGAAGTGCTGCGTCCGCCCTGTTCAACCCAGCCGCTCTTGTATTTACGATACCACGTGTATCCGTTATCAGCTGTTGGCAACTGTGATTCAATAACAAAATCAACATTGTCAGTTGTGTTTAATAGATTTCTGTCTGCTTTACCATTAAACAATTCAGCATTCAACCCTGCTGTCTGTTCTGTTGCCGATTGTTCAAAATTGCCCACATAAAAATACAGATACATCTGTGTTGCAGGCACTTGAACCGTGTCGCTATTGCCATAAATTGAACTTGAACGGCTGGCGTCGAACGAATAAAAACCGCCGTCGCTCGCCCCACCTTCGTTAGAATGTGTGCCATTTTTGGTCGAAGTGAATGCACCTGTGGCATCAGCATACCCAGCGTGTCCATTGTTTGTAAAAGTGCCAGTGATATTCGGCAACCCAGGCGCAATATAGCCACCCACAGAATCACGCAAACCATTAAATCCGTATTTCGTCCGTGGCAACTTAAACTGCTTGTTGGCTGTATCTAGCAGGTAATACCACGCAACACCTGTGGATTCATACAATGCTGACAAGTTTGATTCTTGGTCTGGCAAACATATTTTATGCCCATCGTCCGCACGATAGAAATAGACTGTTATGCCACCAACAATTTCTTCTTCTGTTGTTTTGCCGTCAATGTCCGCCACCAAATGCTCATACGCAGCAACATACACACCCCCACTGTGCCAACTAAATGTGTCCGCACGCAACCAACTCTCATTATTAACCTGATGGTCAGCCCAAACGCTCATTAAAATCGGCAAACTTGCTCCGCCAGCACCTTTGGCGTCAGACCACGCCATACCAGTGTCGGTCTTTGTCAGGACTTGACCAGTCACACCAGCGGTCGCAGACATACGTGCCGCTGGAATTGTCCCATCTGCTGACATCATTTCAAAATTACCATTGGCATTTCCTACTTTGAAGGTGTTTGCGTCGGAATTTGTGTAGCCTATAACACTACCTTTCGCTCCTAATTGAATCGCACACTTAGCGGATGCTTGTGCATTTCCCCCTATGGCTATTGCGCCTGCCGTTCCTGAGCCGGCTTGTGCACCATACCCTATGGCAACACTATATACTCCAGAATAAAAATTACCTGCACCATCGCCAATTGCTACTGCGCCGTTGCCAGCCGCTACCATTCCGGCATCTCTTCCAATAACAACTGCACCACGGGCAGACGACGGTGTGGTTGCGCCACTACCAACTACT
Organism: Candidatus Enterousia sp.; assembly: GCA_045630455.1. Classification (GTDB taxonomy): domain Bacteria; phylum Pseudomonadota; class Alphaproteobacteria; order Rs-D84; family Rs-D84; genus Enterousia. The sequence continues at coordinate 8,458 of JAZQTD010000020.1, forward strand.
ATACTACCATACTCTTCTGGGGCTATATTTTCTAACGCATTTGCCCAACTAGCCGTTGCTCCGTCCGTCTTCAAGAACTTGCCCGCATTCCCCGCCTGGTCTGGCAAACTTGCCCCGCCACCACCTATGCCTTCTAAATCTTCCAGTCGTGCCAATGTCCCACCCTCTGTTGGGACGATTAAGTCTGCACCGTTATTGAGTTTTTGGGTATAGACATTTTTCCAAACTCTACCACCTCTCCCTAATGAATACGTGCCGATTCCGTTTGGGACAAGCCCTGTGTTGTATTCTATGTCGACAACCTGCAACCCCCTAACTCTAAACTCTAAATTACCATAGGTAGTAGGACGTATTTCAAAAGTATGCCCTGTTCTAGGCTCAAAGAGAAGACTTCCAGCCATCGTTCCGCCACTCAACGGCAGATAGTTATCTAACTCTACTTTCTTGGCATAGTCGGTCAAATCAACCTGTGTCGTGCCAATCAGTTCAAACGTCTGTGTCGCTGTAATCCATACGTATTCATCATATACGTCTGGTGCCGTGCCGTCTTTTGCTAACAGATAGATAATTCCTTTCTGCCCTGTCGCTGGCAATTCCTGAACAACTTGTATGTCAAATCCTGCACCGCCACCCGCACCTGTGGCACTGATGACGTTGTTAGAAATAATAATGTTGTCGCCTGCTGTCAACTGGTCTTGCTTGGTCGCAATCTCTGCTGCCTGTGCAGTAATCTGGGTCTGTAATTCGCTTGACATTTCGTTCAGGTCGTCACGAATGTCCATTTCTTCGTCCAGCAACTGTTGTTTTGTAATCAGCGGATTTGAACCTGATGCCGATTCTGGAATCTTTTCTTCAATGCCTGATACTTGGTCGCCCAACGACGCTTGATTGCCACGCAGTGTTGTCAGTTCACTTGCGTGATTGTTAAGAACCTGGTGGATTTCACTGTCCGCTTCAATATAATCGTCACGTGTCTTCTGAATTGCATCGGCGTTGGCATCTATTTCTGCGTTGATTACTGTGACCTTGTGGTCTATCTCGGTCTTTGTATAGGTGTCAACGGAATTGAATTTTTCGTCCACATATTCTCTTGATGCGATTATTTCAGTATTTACACCTAAATCTACACTGTTGCCGTTCCCTATTAAAGTATTGTCGTGAAATACCTGTTCCATACCGCCGGCACGATTTGCAACTTCAACCATAGTGTCTGCTTGGGGTTCAACAACAACGTCAACATTGACTTCGTCTGTCGTTATATCACAAATTGCCTGTGTCATAGTTAAACTCCACTTTCAAATACGTTATCTTTTATGTATAAATGTCCCTGAATTGCTGTGTAGACAAATGCGTAATTCCCATCTTCTGATTTCTGCGACAACAAACGTATAGCATAATAATAACCGCCTGCTTTGTTGCTAGATAGTTTTTCACGAATTGGAACTTTTACAATACTGTTGTCAATGTCTATAACAAGTTCGTTAACAGTATCATAAATAGCGGTAGTGTCGGCTTTATCTTTATCTGCTTTTACTATAAATTGGGCATCATAACCAAGTAAATCAAACGGTGTCCCATCTGGATTTTTAATATTAAAATTTATGTTAATGCCTTCGTCAAAACGGTCAATGGTAATCTTATTACAATCTGTGATTTTTATCATTTTAGCCCCCGCTTAAAGAGTATATATACTAACAGTGCAATTATAGCAAATTCAAATATACTTGCAAGAGTCCATTTTTCTGCTATCTGTTTTTGTTCATTTATTCGGCTTTCGCAAGACTGGACAATGTTAGGAACTTGGGCTTTTACGCCGTTTATCTGTGCCATTACTGCTTCTGTTTTACACTCTTTTGGCAAGGTCTTTTCTATACTTTCTATACTTTCTATAACTGAATTAGCAATATTTTCAGTGGCGGTTGTCTTTGAGCAACCTGTTAATAAAATCAACAAAACTAAAATCACTTTCATAACTGCCACCTTTTATTTTAACCCCATACTGCTGAAAAAAAATTATAAAAAGACAATATGGGGTTCCTGCTTCCTGATTACAGGAACTTTTCTTTCCAACGCAACCAACGTTTTGGAAAATCTTTATCAAACTCTTCACAGGTTTTAATCACATCGTCATTTACCACTTCTGCAATGTTTTCTTTTGTGATGTCGTCTTCGCCTATGATGTTAGTGATAGATATGCCACGGCGTGTTTTCATACAGAATATAGCCCTTTTCTGTGCCAATTTGCCGACAACCTGTTTCTGCACCTGTTGTTTTTGCTTTTTCTTTTTATCACGGATAACACCCCGTGCAATCCAAATCATACGGGTATATTTCCACTGTGCAGTCAAAATATCGGCTTTCTGGTGGGCGTTTTCTTTACGCTTGCGATTGCTCTCAATCCTTTTAATTTCCGTTTCACACGCCTTGATTGCTTCGTTTAATTCAGCATCATCGGTCATTGCCTTGATTTTTTCTTCTGTGTATGGGAATTCCGCAGGTTCTTGGGATTGTGCATTTTTTGCACGTTCGTGATTTGTATCGTTATATAACTCTGTGTGAATAAACGGTGGGTGTCCTTTCGTGATATCTTCCTGAGTTATTTCCGTTTTGGAAACAACTGCTTTTTCAGCCAACAACATTTCTTTGATTTGTTTTACAAAATCAGCAACCTGTGTTTCATCTGTGGTTGTTTCAATCTTGTTTAACAGGTCTTTAATTTCTGGATTTTCGCTTTTCTGTGCATCCATATACCATTTCAAGTTTTTAGCCATTTATTATTCTCCGTAAAATTCTTTCATTTTCTGGAAACGCAAATTCGGGTCTTCAATCTTTTGGATTTCTGCCATCATTGCAGACTTGTCTTTCCCTGCAACCGTTCCTGATACTACTGGAATACCACGATGTTCAATAGCGTGGGTCATCATAGTCAACAATTTATAACCCATTGCAGAACCGTCCGCTAAATCGTGTAAAAACTGTTTCATTTCAGGGTCATTTGTAAATACACTTGGGGAATTTAAGAAGCCGTTTATAATTGCGTTGTTCTCTTCTCTTGTTTTGCCCATACGGTCTAACATAGGTTGAACTTTCTTAAACTCTTCTTCTTCTGCCTTGGCATAATCGGCTTTTTTCTGTTCTTCTGTCCGCATATCCAAGATATTTTTTTCAACCGCAGAACGCAGGGTATAATCTAAAAACTTGTTCAATGACCGTTCGCCAATGCCGTTTTCAATACCCCATTCACGCATTGCCTTGACCATATTTTTTACATTTTCCTGTTCCATTGCTTTTTCATAGATAGAATCAGGTTTGAAATTCTTGGCATAACCATCAGCGGTTTCAGGAACTTCATTTTTTTTCATATACAATGACTGATAGTATGATGTGCTTTTCTTTTGATTTGCTAAATCGTTCATCAGTCCTACGATTTTTTGTTCATCAAACACACCCGCCTGTCCATCTACGAACAAACTAGATAAATCAGGTTGGTTTGCATTAGTTGCAGTGACAGGTTGCTTTTCGGCATTGTCTGCACCGTTTTCAACTACTGGTGTGGTTTCTTCATTCATAATCGTCTTCCTTTGTTAGTTCTGTTTGTTTTTGTATCGCAGGGTTGATAAGTTCTTGTTGTATAAACTCTAACACTGCCATATCTCTGATTGCGTTTATTCCGTTTGTGTCGGCAACTATACCATAAGGCGTAATCTCTGATACTGTGTGACTACGGCTCAAAACACGTGCTTTCATATATTCGAACAATTCCTTAGCCGCATCCGACCCTAAAACAAACGCTTTTAGAAATTCTAATCTCTCTTCCGTCATAGCGATGGTGCCCCTGATGTTATTGGAGTTAAAAACCTTTCGTCATCCTGTATTTTAATACGATATTTATGACTTGTCAATAGTCGCCATACGCCCATACACAACGCATCTAACATATTCGGGGAACGTCCACCTAGGGCTTTTTTTATTTCTTCTTTCTTGGATACTCTAACCGCTTGTGCTTGCGTTCTCGCTGTTTCTGTGTTGGTGTAGGTTGTGGCACGTGCTTCTAGTTCTAATTGTTCCGTCTGTTCTGCGGATAGCCCATAAACTTTTAACATACCACGGTTCAACATATCAACCGTTAAACAAATCGCTTCTGTTCGTGCGTTATAGTATTTTTGTTTATCAACTGCGGCACCATAAAAAGGAACTATTCCCATTTTATCCCAGTTTTCTGGTGGTTCTCTAAACGACATAATCGCTTTACCTATGCCGTTATAATCCCATATTTCTTCGTCTGCGTATTCGTCTATTCTATATTGTTTAACACGTGGAACTAGGACATTATCTGATACACTTTCTAACATAATCAACCGTGCTTCAATACCTTGTCCATCATAGTCCAATGCGAATATAGCAGTTTCGTCATTGCCACCTGCCCCAGGATCTATACTCAAAACTGTATATCTTGGAACAAAATCGGGATTTTTTGCTCTAAACATATTTGCAAGACATCGTTCAGAAAAACAACGATTTTCGCCCCCAGTAGGCAAATACATAACGTCACGGGACCATCCTTCTGGGTCTAATAGTCTTAACTTGTCCAGAGATTCACGTCTTGATGGTTCAAGGGCGGGGTTTTCCCAGTAGTCAATACGAACGAATATTGCATCTTCTGCTTGGAATAGAGTTTTTGCCCATCGTGGTAATTGGTTAGAAAGCAGAATAACGCCGTCAAAGTGTCGCAACATAGTCAGCAACGATGCTTTCCCTTGTCGTTCGTTCCACTTTTCGATTTCGTCCATAATAAGAATATTTGCCTTAGTCTGGCGTGCCTTAGAATCAACTTTATTCAAGTATTCAATATAAACCGGCTCGCCCTGCGACAAAATACGAATAGGATGGTCAACGTCACGTGATTTGATGACTGGTTCTTCTGCTTCTTTTAATACTTGGTCAATTAAAGACATAGAGTCTTTTGCCCCATCTGCTGTAATTGTAGCAAACATCATACTTTGGGCATAACCGTCTGTAATAGCCCCTATGCTTGAACGAACTGCAAATTGTGATTTGCCACCATATCGTGAACCTGTGATAACTAAAACTGGCGCACGTGGCAGGTAGTCGGGTTTTACCCCTGTTTCTCTTGCTCTTATGCGTGCAGACATCTGCTTGATAAAATCTGGGTAGTATTTTAGCAGTTTTGGTGGGCAATTAGCCATAAAATCAGGTAGTGATAGTTTCATTAGAAATTGTCCGTTTTTACATCCTCGACCCGATTTTTCCACCCATTCAAAAACACTTCTTGTTTTGGGTAACGTCTAACAATCTGGTCATAATATTTACACCATAAATCACAAAATTTATCAACAAATAAGTCTTTTCTTACATAAATTCTAACCGCCTGTGTGGTTTTGCCACCATACACGCCATCTGCGGTCGTTCCTACTACTTTTTGTAGTAATCTTATAGCAATTTTAGGCCCACAATTTACAGCACAGGAAAAAACTGGATAACGCCATAAGTCGGGCAATTCTTCACATCCGCAAGGACTCCAATACAAACCACGATAAATACCATTAACTAAATTTACAAAATGTGGGTCGTTTTTAGCAAGTTTAGTTAGTTCTTTTGGACTTGTATTTCCCCTTTCTTTCCACTTGTCTATCATTTTCCAAATTTCACTATCAGGGTGCGCTACTCTTGAAATGCCCATACAAGTTTCGCCCCCCTTGTCGTCTGGATGGTTGCTATAACCGCCTTCCGCAAGTCCAACTAATTTCAAAGCATCTTCAAATTTCATAACTCCACTCCTTCCTTTCGTTTGCGTTTAGTAGTTAAAAATTCTCTGGTGCAGTTCCTGTGTCAGCCACCCTGTCAGGTATGCCTGCGGTTCGTCATTGTTCAAGTCAAGTTGTATCCCCTTGGTGCGGAATATCAGGTTGACGATGTGAACAATCTCGTGGGCTAGAACTTTTAGGTTCAGACTGTCGGAATACGCAAGTTTAATCACGCCGTTGTCCATCCAAGCCATCGCTGTGACCTTTGACCCTTCGTCTAATTTGGACTGGACATAATCTTCTTGTCGCATTTCTTCCACCCCACCGAACTGGACTTCGATGTCATAAAGTTCTATCAAGATGGTCTGTCTATGGAATTGCATAGTATTATTGTATCACTGTTTTTGCGTATTTCAATTATTCGTTGGAATAAGTGTGTTGTTCTTACAGTTATTCCCTTGAAAAAGTGTTATTCCTTATGTTCTATATATTTAACCGCATTGCGTGCTTTTTGTCGCATTTCTGCTATAACATTTTTTTCTGGGTATGCTGGTGGGAATTCGTAACCCAGATATTCTAGTGTGCTTTTTGCGATTACCAAATCCTGTTTTGCTTGTATCAGGGCGCGCCATAACGCTTCTGTGCCTATCATATCAAACCCTAACTCACACCCCCAAGTCCCGCATTGGTATTGACGGCTTGTGCCAACTTGTTCCAAAGGTTTCTGGCATACTGGACATTTCAATTTACTTGCCATCGTCTAACTCCTTTAACGCCATTTCAGCGGTTGTTATCGGTGTGTACCTGTGGTTTTCCACAATTTCTTTTAACCACCATTTTGCTCTATCAAGTTGTTTCTGCAACCGTTCCTTTTCTTCAACTTCGCACTTATAGTTTCCGTGCCATACTTCAAATTCTTCACGCATTGCTTCGTTTTCTTTTTCCAACCGTTCCGCCTTGTCCGCTTGGGCTAACACATCTTCTATATACGCCCACTCAACGCCAATATCGTGGACATCTTCGCCTGGTATATTCCAACCATACATTGTCCAATAAATACATTTGCCGTCTTTACTGACTTTCAATTTATTGTCAATGGCTTCGTGAAACCCTGGTGTTTTCCAAATTGAATTACTCATTCTTCGCCCCTTTTAATTCATTGACTGCATCTACAACAAACCTACTGTCAATCATTTTTTCTTGAACAGATATGATATTATTTACCATATCAACCAATTCGTTGATTTTGCCCATCAGCATTGCGTGTGTTGGGTACTCATACTTGGTTTTCCCGATTGTTAGTTTTTGTTCTAGCAACTTTTCAATCTTCCCTGTTGTTTTTCGTGGCACTTCATAAATGCACTCTGTCCAGTCCTTGCCGTCAAATTCGGATAGTTTAATCCTGCCAAACTTTTTCCCTGTATTTGAGCAATCGCCATTCCAATGCCCGAAAGAAGGGGCGATAAATGGTGTGTGTTTCCAAATACGGATTACGCCATCTTCATTTTTCGTGACCCATCTAGGTTCAAAATCCAAATCCACAGATTCAAGTAATTGGTCTATTGTTATCATTTGTTAGTCCTTTAATAATTCCGTCCACTGTTTTTCGGTATAAAGTCCGTATTTTTTGCGGGCTTCATCCCTGCTAATTCCAAATCGTGTGCAAGCGGTATCTAAATATTTTGAATACGCAAGACAACCAGGCATTACATCAGTTATCATTTTTTTGTCCTTTTAATACTTTTTAATCTTTCTTGGCTTTGGACCATAGACTTTTGGTTTCGGGTTTCGTAAGTTCGGTTTTTTCTTTTTGGGCTTGCCCCACAACCAACGCCAAAATAATTTTCTAAACCAATTTTTCATTTTTTATCTCCATTTTTTTCAAAATTTGTTCTTGTAATTCATAAAATCTCTTGTCTTTCCCACTATGGTTATGTGCTTTGCATCCAGAAAAACGATTGCACAGTGGCACAATATTTTCAACGTCATCGCCATTTGTTCTGCCTAAGATATGATGACAGTCAAGGTATCTTTCTGGTAATTCACGCTCACAGATGAAGCATTTACACCCCCAGCGTTCAAAAGTCGCTTGCCTATAATCTTTTACTCTCTGGCGTGTTTTTTTGCTCATAATGGCTAGTGCTTTACGTGGTTTTGGTTTCCACGTTCCTGATGCTATTTCTGCTTGTCTTTTCTTGCTTATGTTGTGCAATGAAGAACCAAATTGTTTAACTCTCTGCATTTTCTTCCACCATTTTAGCAAATTCAACAAAACTTACACCTGTCGCTTTTAATATCTTTTGTAAAGTTGTCATATTTGGATAATGCATTACCCCATATGGCAACATCCGTCTGGATTTTGCTAATGCACCATAATCTAGTCCAGACACTTTCGATAAACCCATCAAGGATAATCCTTTTTCTTTCGCTATCTTATCTATTGCGTTCCAAACTCTCTCTTGTGTAATCATTCTTGCTCTCCATAAATCTTGGTGGATTGCTGGGAGTTTAGAATGTAGGATGGAGTCCCCAGCAAATCCATTAAAAGACCTGATATTGTCGTGTCGTGTCAGGTCAGCACTCAAAACAGGTGGCGGACTCTTTCGGAATTAGATGTCTAGCCGTTATGCCACCCCCGACAATCTCTATTCCAGCGTTGCGTATCGCCAAATGTAGCCGCCCGCTGTCTTATAACCATATTTCTTATTACAACAGGCAGAAATGTTTGTATTGTTGATGCCTGTTGCTCGTTCTGCTTCTCTAATGCTTCCATATTCAGCAATAATCTGCCCATCTTTTAATTGCAAAACTTTTTTTGAGTTCCAGTTATCTTTTCCAACATAATGACCTTTGTTAAGAATGCGAAACTTGTGCAGTTCGTTTTCTGATTTTGTGCAAAATTCTAAATTGCTAACTGTATTGTTTAGTGGATTCCCATCAATGTGATTTACTTCTTTCTTGTTCTCTGGGTTTCTTATAAAGGTTTCTGCTACCAGACGATGAACTAACTTCCTGATTTGTCTGCCGTCTTTTCGTAAAGTCGCAACCATATAATTATTCCGTGTCTTAAATGGCGTTATTTTTCTTATTCTACAACCTTTATTATGATATTTGTCGCACATTCTTGAATACACATCGCCTGTATTGGTTATGTAGTATCCGGGAAAACCTTTGATTTGTAGTGCCTTGCTCATATTATTCCCCCATAATTTTATCTGTTAAATCAGAATAAACTAACAAGTTCTGCCGCATCTGAATCATATAATCCTTTGCCAACGGTATCCTTTCCTGCAATCTGCGAGAAAAATCCAGACCACGTGTATATTTCAAATAAAATATCTTGTCCAATTCAGCAGAATATAAAATCTTATAACAGCGTGGACAATCTGCAACCATCATACCTGCCTGCATCTGTTCGCATACTTCTGGTGTGTGCAATTTTTCTAATTCGTCCTGCAATCTTATCAGTTCAAACGATTTTACTTCTGCTAAGCAGTCAATCTTTCCGTTTTTGTCTGTATAGGCATCAGGACTATATCCAAATGGCATACCATCAACTTCTGTGCTAATAAAGCCGATGTCTGTTTTTAATTCAATACCTGTGGCTTCCTTAAACAGTTCCAAAGCACGCTTTTCAAACAACAAGCCACGTTTCACAGATGCTTTATCGTTCCAAGTCAATTCTGCTTCTTCCCAGCCAAATTGTTCAGCAACCAGTGCTTTTACAATTTTTTTATACGCTTCCCCAGGTTTCTTCCCCGACCTATCCATACCTAAAAAGTCTTTCATTTTAGATGCGGTAATATGTCCACGTCTTGTCGCCAACCATTCAGGATTAGTCTGTAATGGCAGAGATTCAACCAAGATTCTTTTTTGCTGATAGTTTGGGGCTTCTTTATAATCTGCAATAAACTTTTCATAGCCGCCCACTGCCGACCAGTCTATAAAATGTTGTGGAATGTTGTGTATTTTCATTTCAAGTCCTTTTTGTTTCGTTTATGCTTGTTATTTTATAGTATAAAAATACTATTGTCAAGTGATTTTATAATAAATTTTTCTTTTTTAATTCTCTTAATTTATCTCTCTGTTCTATCAGGCGAATAATCGTGCTTAAACGTGGGTTTTTGGCGATTTTTAATGCGTTGAATTTACCAAATCCTGCCATTTCGCAGAAAGTGTTTTTACCAATTCCCAGTTGTTCCACATCGTCAAAAATCTTGTCGCATACAGTCAATAAATATTCTTTTGTGATTTTCATTCTTCGTCTTCCTTTGGTTCGTCATCTGGTATTACAACTGTCATTCTTGGTCGTTTTACTGGTTCTACTGTCTTAGGCGGGGCAAGTTTAATCATAGTTTCAAGTGCTTTGTGCATCAGTGCGCCACCACTAGCCCACGCAGCAGGGTTAGGACAATTTACCAAGTTGTCGCAGATTTCCATAATGTAGTCTAATCTTTCTTCAAATGTTGAATCCTTGTTGATTCTCTTTTTTGGTTTGATAAATACGGGTTCTTCCCTAACGACTGGAACTACACCTGTGTTATCTACGGTTTTAACATAGCCCGATGCTGGTCGTCCACGCTTTGTGCCAACCGCAACGCCTTTTTTTAGGCGGTATCTAGCGGTTGCAATCCTGCGGTGTTCTTTTCTTTCTTCTTCTGTCAGTTTTGGCATTTATTCAACTCCTGTTCCTTGATAAAATCGCATAAATCCGTCTGTGGGTCTTTTCTTCTTGCAATGTAGTGCATATACTCTAAGAAAAGTCTTTTGCTTCCCTTGCGTAGTTTTTGTATCTCTTCGTCAATCTGCTCAATCTTGCGAAGATAATCCTGTTCTATCGTCATTTCTTTTCCTTTTACGTCTTTGTCGTTCATTTAATCTTGCCCGATATTCTGGGTCTGCACGACGACGGCGTGCTGCTTCACGATTCCATTTTCTATGGCGTTCCAACAATTCAGGGTCTTTCTTGATGACGTTATGATAACGCCAATTATTTTTGTGTTTCGTTGCTTCCCGTTCGCCACCGTGTAGGCGTATTTCCGCCTGCCAACGGGCTGAATGTGCTTCGGCCAACTTTACCACGCTTTCAATAGATTCAGGCGTTATTAACCGCCATAAATCATTGCGGTTGAATATCGCAATCAACGCCCGTGGTATTTTGTATAGGTTGCTAATGTGATAATTCTGTCGATTGCCGTCCAGGAATATCAACATTTCTTTTTGTTTGTCAATCGGTTCGTGGTATTTTTCCCATTCGACCAATTGCGCCCTGCGCCACGTGCAAGGGTCGGCAACCTTGATGGCAACATAACCGTCCTTGTCCAGTCGTGTTGACCCGACCGGGCGGTATCTTGCCAGGTGGTGCGCTTTCTGTTGAAGCCCGTTGCGAACACCGATGTCGTGCGCCTGGGATTGAATCTGGCGGGGTGTTTTGTCTGTGCCAAATTCGGCATTAAACATATCCGCCAGTTCATTCCACCGTCGCCCGTATGCGTTTTGCCGGATAAAATCCTGCATTTCTGCGCTATACTTAAACATCTTTATTTTCTATTGCCAACATATTAGGAACTTCAACGCCTTTCTGCACGCAAGTCGCTTTTAACGCCAATGTCGCATTGTTGATAATCTGGTTAGAAACTAAACATACGCCTTTGGCGCGTTCGATTTCGTGTTCCAACTGTTCCGGCGTTAATTTGTCGTCATTCAGACGGGCAATTTGTTTAAACAAGTGGTCGTTCAAGTCTGATAAGTTATTTGCCATTTTTTGCTCCTTTCTTTTAGTTAATGAAGTGTTTTAATGCCCTTAACAAGTTTTTTGATTCTTGTATTTGTCGGGCAAATTTTTTTACTTGTTTTTTTTCTTTGCTTACGTATTTTTTATGACTCAACCCACGGTGGCAAACGTCAAATACTATTTCTTGCAACCATATCATCCGTTCAGCCCCTGGTTTTAATTTGTGGTATTCATCTAGGCGGTTTTCAACGACCTTGACGGCAGTTCTGTAATGCGTGTTTGCATCATTAAAACTTTCGCCATCCACCAACTTACGAATAACACTGCGTAAATTTTCACTTAGCATTTCGACCCCCGATTTCAAAACTATTGTCTGCCAAGTAGCGGTTTAACGTGCGTGTTGACACACCTAATTCCGCTGCCGCTCGACTTTTGTTTGTTGCAATGTTATTTTCTTTAACCCAACAAGATATTGTTGGTGTGGATACTTTAAGGTCTTTTGCAGCACCATTAAGACTCGTATTCATTTGCAAGGCCATCATAATTTCAGATTCACGGCCATCCCACCAATGTTTTTTATTCTTTGTTCCAACTGCCCGCCCCAATTTCACACCCTGGGCTTTTTTACGTGCCAACGCCTCTTTTGTTCGCATTGAAATCAAATCACGTTCCAATTCAGCAAATGCACTAAAAATAGCCGTCATTAGTTTACCCATTGGACTACGATCAAGCATCATACCTTGTTTGACCAAATAGCAACTAACGCCACGGTCTGCAAGTTTCTGGCACGTTTCCAAAACGTCCGACGTGCTACGTCCTAGGCGGGATAATTCGCTGGTTATAACTGTGTCGCCATATTTCATTTCAACTAGCAGTTTACCCAGTTTTCGCTTGTGTGCCTTGACGGTTCCAGAAACCCCATCGTCTATAATTTCCTTGTCAATGGTCAAGCCTGCACGTTTTGCATATTCAACAACCCCAAACTTTTGTGATTCATAATCTTGTTTATCCGTTGAAACACGGTAATAAGCAAATACTGTCATATCACAATTCCTTTTTTCTTAGAATGTATAGACACAGGATCCCCATTGCTATTGGTTGGCAAGTGATCTGATATACGCAGTTTATTCTTGTATGTATAATGGTTGTTCCTGCGTTGTATATACAAACTGCCGCTTGATGCAATCTTAATTCGCCACTTTGCTTTGGGGTTTGTTTCTTTCCTGCGGAACTTCCATAGGTAATATCTGGCGATAATGTGTATTAAAATCCGTTTCATTCTTCTGTAAATCCTATTGTTTTAATAATATTTAGCAGTTCAGACAATAATTCACTTCCGCCACCGTGTGCCACAGCCGACAATTTCGCATCGGTGCTTGGCAGGTCAATTTCAATGTCTTTCTCTGGAATACGCAGATACATTTTGATTGAAATGTCTTTGCTTGGCGTATTTGCTAAAACTTTCAACCATTCCATCTGGGGATGGTTCTTCGCAAGCCGTGCATACGCAGTTCGCCAAATTCCCGATATAACTTCGCCATAGGTGCGTTTTGCGTTGTATTTGCAGATGATACCTGCCTTATGCTCAACTTCCTGTTTAATTATCTGTCTGACTGTTATTTTGCTCATTTTATTGCCTTTAATTATCATTGGCCGGTATATGTGTTATATACCAGTATAAGATTTCTTGTGCTGTCATTCCTTGTTTCCTTTCGTTAAATCTGTTATCTGGTGCATCGCAGCAGGACCACCGATGCGGTTTGTTGTGTCAATCTTTTCAATCGGTGCTTCTGATTCATTTTTAGAAACTAATTCTACCAGTTTATAAACTGGTGTAGGTTTGTCGCCTGTTGCTCTTGCGTGCAGATTTTCAAGTCCACCTGCCAACAAGATAGCGTTATGTTGTTCAGGTGTCGCCAGTTGCTTTATCGTGTCTTTTTCCCACCAATCGCCAGACAAATAAGCACCCAACGCCTTGTAAAACGGTTGTGAATCTGTCTGTTTTTTAACTCGCAGGAAATCGTGAATTGTTGGATATTTGCCAAATCTGGCAGTTTCTGCATAAGAATCATCACGGGTCAATTGTGCCAACGCCTGTCTAAAATCCCCAATCGTCCAGCCATAACTTCGTAAAGCGACCTGCAACGCTTCCATATATTCTGGCGTTGGAACACTAGGCAACTGATACAATTTGCCAAATATAATCATTTGTTCCATCATAAACTGTTTTGCTGTTTTCATTACCTTTCTCCACGCAATATCTTTTGAACTTCAATCTCGTTCTGTAATTCTTTCATTTCCTTTAACGACATTCTCGGCATTTGTGGCATTGGTTGCTGTGCTATGGCGGTTATCGGCTTATAATCGTCTTTCCAGCGTTCCTGATTCAGGAATACGGTCGCACCGCAGGTCAATCTGTTGTTTTGTTGGCAATCGTTTATGTATGCTTTTAAACCGTTTAGAATATCGTCAGGATTCACGCCAGATTTAACGATTTTCATATACTTTGCTTCTGCTTCTTTCCTAGACCCCTTTGACACAACACGACCATCCGTGGTTTTTACTGGGGTATAAGACGACCAAAACCGCTCAAAATGCTCTTCTGCCTGTTTTTGCAGTGGCGGATATTGTTGCAGTAATTTTTCTACTGTTGTTTGATGCTCTGGTTTGCAAGCCAAATCCTTACGCATATTTTCTAATTCGTCATCAGACCAGTGCTTTTTTAACAGGGGCAGGGCTTCAACAGGAAATTCATCAAAATATTGTCCATCAACATAAAATTCACTTTGTGCTGTAAATCTCTTCTTTGGCGTTTCTCTTTCCCACACACCCCCTATCTTTTCATTCCCTATACTATTACTTATACTTATCCCTATCGGAGTTGTATAAGTTATAGAAGTTGTAGGAGTTGCAATTTCAACATTGCTAACTTTGCTAACATTATCAACATTGCTAACTTTGCGTTTATAATCCATAAGACCAGCCATATATCCCTTTCGGTATATCTTGTGTTCGTTTTCTGATTCCCACTCAATGTCTGTTATTACAATTTGGCGATTGCCGACCTTATAACCGACATTGTATGCTTCAATTTCGTTTGGGGATAATTCTCTGTATTTCATTACGCCCCCCTGGTGTTCCAGCGTTCATACTGACGTCCTAATTCAATTAGGATTACGCACGTGGCAATGTCTTTCATATTGACCTTTGAGTCATCAACATCTGGGTAGTTTATTATCATAAGAATATAATCTAATAATAATTCTGGTTTTATATTCATTAAAGTTGACTGCAAAGTAGATGTCAACATTGGGTAAAACTTTCGTTTGTTCATTGTCTTTCCTTGCCTTATTTAATAAAATACCTAGAAACGATTGCGGCGTTCCTAGGTATCTTAACTGGGTTTCCCCAAACTCTTTGATGCCGCAATCATCATAATTGATATTATAACACCGATAACCTAAAATTCAACCCCAAATCTTACTAACAATCCAAGCCCCTAAAAACATACCGCCATAAACTACCAAACAACCTAACAATTCTGGGTTTAACAACATCTCTCTCCACATATCTTGCTCCTATATAATTTCCCGGTTAATCCATTCCTGCATCGACTGCGCCAGCAATTCCAACTTGCCTTTGTCGGATATATCAGGGTTGTTCACAGTATTTAACCAAGATTGAATCAAGCCCTTGTATGCTACCGATAAATCTTTTACCAACTTTTCAACCATTTTATGCTCCTTATTTTGTGATTGTTGACCATTTACGATACTTAGGTGCCAGCGTATTGTTGATATAATTATCAACTATCGTGACATAATCTAACACCAGTTCTGTTGGATGTTCGTCTGCCCAGGCTGGGAAAGCAGCTTCAATACCATAATCACGAATCCCACCAATTAAATCAGCCCAAACTTTTAAGAAAGAATCATAGCAATGATAACCACTATCACTAACCACTACACGTTCGTCAAAGTATTTGTTTATTAGTTCTTTTAATGTCATTTTAAGTCCTTTTGTTTTGGTTTATACGTCTATAATATAGTAAGATAATACGTGTTGTCAAGTGGTAATTTACAAAAAAATAAACACACCCTATACACACAACCGGTTTCTTTTTATAACCGATAGCGATAATCATACTTATACAAGATAACCAATCTGATGTTTGCATATTAACCATTTATAGCATCCTTAATAATACTTTCTATTGTAGGAACTAAATATACATCATCACTACAAACGAGCTTCATCTTTTGTTTTATTATATCATATGATACTTGACGATTTCTTAACATTTCACCGAACACTTCGTCCCAAAAAGAACTACCAACACCATCTAGGTCATCTAAATTTATGCAAACCTCTGAAAACTCGTCATTTATCAGTGCAGGCAAAAGAACATCTTCACGAAATACTTCGCCAGTATAATCCCCGTTTTTTCTATACCTTCCAGCTGGTGCTTTACAAAAATCTGTAGCAATATTTATATCTTTTTTCATCACAATCCTCACAATTTTATTTGCCATTCTATTAAAGTTCCGTTGATATCGAATTGATTCATGTATAGCTTAATCTCCGCTTTTTTTATATGTGTTTTTTTTACTAATTTGTAAACACCGTTTAACTACAAAAAAAGTGATAAATTTCGTATGTAAGTGATAATAAGTGATAGTTTTTTATAAGTTGTTTATTATACGCAAAATATCTGGCTATCTTGTCCAGTATATTTTGTGCAGCAGATGCGTCCACCCCTACATTAAAAATCTTTTAGGACTATTCTGTAATCTTGATACGATTAAACAACAGCCCAATAAAATCGTTTACAGTGTTCTCTGATTCATCTAATCCCCATCTGCGTGCGAATTTTCGTCCCAGACTCGTGTTTGCGTCAATCGACAGACCTGTTTCCCTGATAATCGGTTTCGCTACCTGACGGGCTATTGTTGGCGTTAGTTTGCCAATCTGGTTATATGCAAGTCCACCAGCATAGTTCAATGGGTCGTTCAGGGCATAGTTCAGGTTGCTATCTGTCAATTCGCCAATTAAAGGTATTGCTGAGATAGTCTGTCTGATGCCTGCACCTGTGGAACTATCACGCATTGACAGCAACAATCTTAACGGTGCTTCAATAACTCCCAGCGTGTCAATCTTTACCCATACTCCCGGCATAATTTCAATGCTGTCATACGGTTTGTTCGGGTCATATTTGCCGCCCTTGTATGGTGGCTCATAGTCGCAGAACGCCGCCGCAATAGCACCAACCAGTGCAAAACCGATGAAATGTGCTGTATCAACCACGTCTTCAATCGTTATTTCTCCGCCTGTCAGTTTCTTGTAAGCGGTCTTTAATGCCCCATAAGGTGCACGAAGACCAGATTCAATGATGTTCGCCGGCGTTTTAACGAACGGTGCTATCATAGTGCCTAACTGTAATGACCGACCTTCAAACGATATTTGGTTCAACGCATCACGCATCTTATTCAACGCCCCTGCCAACTTACCATTCTGGGTAAATGTTGCCATAGATGCCACTAATATTGCTTCTTGACGTTTCTTATACAGCGGATTGTCCTGCCCATTTATCTTTTTGGGTTGTGTGGACGCATATTGTCTAAACAATTCCTTGGCTTTGTTCACATCGCCATTGGCATCACGGCTCGCCATACGGCTCAACACGCCAATGTATGTCGGTATTCTAAACAAATTATCTTCCATAGACAACCACTGCAATGGGTCTATCGCTTTTGTTTTGGCTTTTGGATCTAACGGTTTATATTTTTCCCCGTGGACCAGACTTGGGTCGCTTGATGTTATCATTGTCGTCAAGTTCATACCGCTTTCATTATAAACCGTCTTTACTCGTGCCGTTTCGTTGTCTAATTCGCTCTGTGGCACGATGTTTTCGCCATAATGCCGACGGATAGCCAGACGAATCATTAATTGTTCGCCACCAGTTGACACAAAGTTGGTGACGTGTGTTGATGGACCTGTAAGCATAGCACGTGGTGCCCATATATTTATTAGTCTGCTCCACCAAGACTGTGATACATCTTCCGAACGAACCAAATTAGACCAATCTCTCAAAGCAAGTGCTGCGTTCTTGGCAACTGTGATGTCAGAACTGTTCAAGTCAATCGCTGCTTTTTCGGCTTTTGGTGCCATTTCAAGCAATTTTCTTTGTAATTCTGCGTTAGGTTGTGCCTTTGTGATGTCTTGTTTAATTAAACGGTTGGCATACGCAATGAATACCTGTCTGGTCTTGCCAGCCTGTGTCAAATCCAACTGATGCAATACACCTTCTTCGCCTGTAAATTGAATAGTTGCTTCTGCCATCATCCCACGCAAGGCAACACCGATGTCCATACCCTGACTAAATACCTTGTCAGCCCATTTGATAATCAAAGCATCTATATCAGAATTGAACTTGTCAACAGCACCTGCACCACGCCCTGCGTATTTATAAGCCGCTTTCTCGGTCATAGCCGCTTCAATTCTTTTGTAGGCGTCTAAATACATCTGATAACTGCCTGTGCGACTGTGTGTGCCTAATTCAGTTCCGGCACGACTGCGTGATAATGCTATATTATGTTCATACAATACCCCTAATTCCGTGCCGTATGTGATGTTATCCATCTCCATAACCGCCAGTATCAGTGATTCACGGTCAACACCAGTGTCGTTTTCTGTTGTAAATGGGTTGCCCTGTGCTACTTCTCTTGCGTGGTCTGGGTTCTTTTTAACATAATTTCTAGCCGCTTTTGCTAACTGTTCACGTGTATTAGTGCCACGACCTGCCTTTAACCAGCTTTCGTGTTCTGGCAGGGCTGGTTTTTCTTGTTCGGCACTATCATAGACCGCTAATGCACCAGCAGTTTCTGCTTGTTCTGCACTTGACTGATTTGCTTTGCGTTGGTCTTGTGCTGCTTCGTCTGCTGACACTTGGTCTTTGATTGCCTTTCTGATTGTTTTCTCACGTTCCTGCATCGTTTCCGTTGTGGATGGTATGATTTCGCCATTTTCATCACGTGGGTTCGTCATACTATCTCTTGCCGGACTGGATGGAATAGGTGGTAAAGTCATATTCCCATACCAAACATTGAAGAAATCAACCGCTGACTGGTCTAATACTGGATGGACAATCATACCGTTTTCGTTCTTAAAACCAATCTGTGCAATAGATTTATACTTTTCAGGAATCCAGTTCAAGTATTCTGTCATTGGCAGTGTAGCACCATCAGGAACGGGTGCAAGACCAGTAATAACTGCTTCGGTCATCGTTGCGAATGTTTCCTGCTGACTGCGTGTCAATGTTTCTTGCTGTGGGTCTATGCCTATAATACCGAATAAAGTGTTGGTTTCGTCAATCCACTGCTGACCGATAGTCAATTCTCCCTTGGATGCTTTCTTGAACATAGAAAAGGTATTATCCAGCCAGAAATGTGCCATTTCGTGTGGCAGTGTCATAGTATTCATATTTCTACCCAGAACAATAACCTTTAACTCTGCATCATAGTATCCGTTCGCTTGCGTGCCTTGATGGTAAATATTCCCAGTGTCGGAACTGAATGAACCCCTGTTCTGTGTGCTTTTTATTTGACTGTTGACATTTTTGTATGGCTGTGTCATACTCATAGTATTAAGCAAAGCCCCCAATTCGGAACGACTAAACGTAGGTCCGTCTTGCGTAGCACCTAGGGTTGCGTTAAACTCCCTTTCTGCATCTTTGCTTATACTTGTATCCCAACCAGTCAATAACCAAGTTTTTGTATTGCCGTGTTCATCAAGTGATAATACCGCTTCAATACCGTTTTTCATTAAATGAACTGTTTTGTTTTTCTTGGTAAAATGTGTTATTTTACCGTCAATAACAGTGTCTATAACCTTGGGTAATACGTCAACACTATGGTCTGTCGCAATATGCACAATACCTTTCTTTTTATTACCCCATACAAAGGTAATATCATTTGTTCCGCCGTATTGTGTTAAATCATTACGCAGGTCTTTTACAGTTGCTTCTTCTGCACCATTTACAATTTCTTGCAAGGATTTCGTTGTTTTGTTGAATTTTTGTGTATATGTATCAAAAACGATAAATGTTTTTCTGTTTTTGCCAGAGAATACTATGCCGTCAAACTCGTCGGTCATTAGTTTCTGTTGCGTTGCTTTATCGTTTATAATGTTTTCGGGATTGTCGGTATATTTGCTTGTATCTTGCACGTCTGCATCAAATGGTTTATTTATCGCTAGATATACAGACAATGTTCGGTTGCCGTGCTGTTGTGCATATTCCATATTATCTGTAAACCAAAATCCACCGCCTGTTTTTATATATTCTTTCTCGAACGCATCAAAATCTGCACCTGTTGAGTGATACACAACCAACGGTCTGCTCTTATCATCAACAACTTGACTCGCTCCAAACCAATTCCAGAAATTACGCAGGGCAGGTTCTGATTTTGCTATTCTTTCCCCATTGCTGTTATAAACAGTGCGTTCTTTACCGTCTATGTTGATTGTTTCCCCCGTATATTCAGGATTTACTTCGTCAAGGCGTGCGTTTTCGTCTGCAAGGTCTGTCTGTTCCAGAACCTGTGTGTCAACTGTGTTATCAAACTGATTCATTCTTGACATCAGGACTGCGGTTAAACTTTTACTGGTGCAATGGTCGCCGTCAAATGAATCGGGATTTTGTTCTTTTAATGCCTGATAATACAAATCGTCATCGTTGAATACACCTTTCTTGCTCAGACGATTATTACCGTCTTTATTTGCTTGTTTTTTCGCTGTATAGGACTGAATTAAACCTGTTGCACTACCCTTATGCACCAATTCGTGTAAAATCGCACTAGAACCGAATGTAGCGTTATCTGCGACTATCTCTTCAAATTGACTTTTCAGGGTCATATCTGATGCCAATTTCAACGCACCACGGTATTCGTTCAACAATTCGGGGTCTGACATCAGTTCATTTATGCTTTCAATCGCACTATTTACACCACGCTGGATGTTTTGCTTACCGGACAAGACCATATTGTCAAACAACTGGGTATCATCGCCTGCCAAGTATGCTATAACTGCGTTCTTTTGGCGTTCCAAGTTAGAACTCAATGCCCTTATGTCTTGTGATAACAGTTTAACATCGTCATACGCCTGCTTGCGAACCACTGTATCAAAAGAATTTACATCTGCTGTCGGGTTGACTTTCTTCATATAACGCTGTTTTGACAGTTCTAACTTCTGCTTTTGTTCCTGTTCAATGCCAACCTTGGAATCATACAGACGTTTTAACAAATCACGCTGTCTTTTTAACCCTGCTTTTCGCATTTTCAAGGTATCTGTTAGGTTCTTGTCTTCCCTTAACTGCTGTCTTAAATCACTCTGAACACGCAACTGTGAGTTTATATCTCTAATCTGCTTGTCTAGGTCTTTTACACGCTTGTTTATATCCTGTGCTGTGCCTAATTCCTGCGGTTTCAACCAGATAGCATTATCAACAACTTCAATCTGTGCCAAATCCAGTATGTCGGATGTTGATACATTTCCAGACCGTGCCTGTCTAATAACCTGACTTGCTATATCGCTGGCATTTACAACTGCGTATTCGTGGACTGATAATCCAGTGTGCGTATCTTGAAAATCTGCTGCATTCAGTGCTGTTTCAATCTTGTCAACCAGTGTATCAAACGCTTCGCCAACATTGGCACGCAACGATGTAGATGTTGCAATTTCTTTTAATGCCGCCTGCTGGGTATCGTTTATCATTTTATCGGTTATTTTGGTGGCTTCATCTTCCGAATATCCGCTTTCCTTTAATCTTTTAATCATTTTTGATCGGGCTGTATAATGAACGCCTGACCCAAATACACCACCAACAATACCACCATATACTGCGTTAGTTAAAGCATCTTGCAGAAATTCGCCGAACGTTCTGTCTTCCGACCCTTGCAAACTGCCAAACAGATAACTAGAACCTTCCTGTAATGCTTCTTCTGCTGCTTCGCCACCTGCCGCCGCTAAACCTGCTCTTGCTATACCTTTCCAGCCGGCTTTTAATCCTGTGCTTTTAAGGGCGTTAGACAATACGTTTTCAACCCCTAATTGACTTTCAATTAAACCAGAGATAGAACCGTGGGCAAGTGCGTATAACGCATCTGTGCCACCTTTATAACCACGCATAGTGTAGTTGTTTTTTACATAGTAATCTTCGGCATATTCTTGACTTGCTTCGCCTGCCGCCATAGCCCCGCCAACTACACCTGTCGTCAACTTTGCAAGGGCTGGGTTCATAGTTGCTAAACCGACACCAACGCCTATACCTTGAACTATCAAAGCAGATGTTGCGGCTGATGCTAAATTTACTACGTGACTATCATCATAACCTTCTAAATTCGTCCACAATGCCCTTAAATCACGGTCTGTTTTTAATGCCCTTGTATGTGCATCCATTAAAGCAACAGCGTCATCTTCGGTCATATTTGGGTATGTATGTCCTGAAAAGGCACGAACTACACCTGCTTTAAGATTGTCCGGCAAGTCTGCGGCAGCCCTTGAACCTAAAAATATTCCAGCCCCAACTTTCTCAAAAAAACCTTTGTCTGTGGGTTTTAATGCACGTTCTATGATGTCTTTTTTTAACGTTAATGTTTTATACGCTTGACTTAATGGCAAGTATGTATCAGTGGGCGTGAAATCGCCAGAACTAGGCACAACCTTGTCTAAATTTGTATCTTCAACAGGTGTGTTTTGTATTTCCATCAGTGTCTGCGTATCGTCCATTTCCTTTTCCTTTTTTAGAACTTTGCCTTAAAAATAGCGTCATTTGAATCATAACCCTGAAATTCCCACGGCATACCGTTAATTATCAGTATAGCAGGCTTCCCAGTCTCTAATTCCTTTTCTAGGCGTTCCCATTCATACGGTGGAACTATCTTGCCATAACTATATTTTATCAGTTCTTTATTACCGTCTGCAATGCGTTTTTCTGCTAAATCGTATTGACCTAGTTCCGCCAAAGCAAATGATTCCGCAATAATTCTGCGACTTAATGACTTTAATCCTTTCTTATCGCTTTCGTTTATTTGCCAGTTATCAAACTTTGCCTGTTGCGCTAATTCTTTTCTTTCTGATGCCGATAAGTTCTTATATCTTTCTTCCATTTCATATCTGTCTAGTGAATTCTCTGTTAAAACAGTTCTGATGCGACTGTCGGCATACAATGGTTTCATTGCGTTAGCGAATTCCTGATTGGCAAGTGTATTATACAGATGATGTTCCATTTCTGCCATTGTTGCATCGCCCCAACCGTTCGCTTGACCTATTGTGCTGATTTTTTCCAATACATCAACGCCCTTTGACAATAATTCTTCGTTGCTGCCATTAAATTCTACGACTTCTTGTAAAGCAGATACAGCATCAAGAAAAGAATCATCCGCAAAACTGGTGTAAATCTTGCCTTCGTATTTTTTACGTGCTTTTTTTATTTTCTTTTTCAGGTCATCAGAGATAAATTCGTATGAATCTAACTCTTCTTCGTTATACAGAGAACTGTTGACCATAGCAGCAAAATTCATTTCTTGTTGCGAACGTCTTTTGAACTCGTATTCTTTATCGTATTGTTTAATGATTTTTTCTGTATGCGTGCGAATATTTTCATAACCATTGGCATCAACCCCGTATGCTTTCATAAAGCGGTCTCGGTCTTGCAGGGCGTTGTTGTAAAAATGCTTTAATTGTTCTTGACCTAACTTTTCCAGTTCAAATTTCGCTATCTGCACCTTGTTATATTGACCTGTCGCCAACGCATCACGGGTTGCTTTATCCCCGATGATATAGTTGCCTTTCATATCTTTCATAGAACCTAGTTTTGCGCCATTATCACGCAGTTGTGATATGTATTTATGCCCTAGTTCTATATTTTCTTTGTCATCGTTTATGATAGCGTTTATCTGAAATGTGTTAGCGTCGTCCATACGTGGCACAAGGGCATTAAACTTTTCTGACACACCTGCCTTACGCTCTGCATCAAGACGATTGTTTGCGTTGATTACAACCTTGGCACGCTGAACATCAACCTTTGGTTTTATTTCACGTAAAATCTCTTCCTGCCACTTGAAAGGAATGCCGTCAACGCCCTTTTTCAATCCATCTTGCACCAGTTCGTCAAACTTTTGCAAGTTGTCTGGGGCGGTATTATATGCGTTGTCAATGACAGACGTTATCAGTTCGGACTTTCCCAACGCATAGTTCTCATCTGCTATCTTGCGGGTTTCAACCGCAATACGACCAACTATCTTTGAATCTGTAAAATCAGGTCGCAGTGGTTGTCTTATGTCTATACCTTGTAAATTACCACCCCGACGATTGTATAATTTAGTTGCCATAACTGCCCCCTAGAATATAAATGCTTTACCTACGCTAAATGCAGTGTCCATCGCTGCGTTCTGCCAATAGTTTCTTGTGTTTCGTGCTGCTTGTTTAACCGACATTGCATACTGTAAATCAAGTGCCTGTTTTTGTAAATCTGCATTCGTTCGGGCAATAGCAAAATCTTTACCCATATCTATCGCACCTTGGTCTTTCAAACTCTGTAAAGCACCTGATGTTGGGTCAACGTTCTTAGATGCCGCCATAACTTCTAAATCCGCAACATTTTCACGGTATCTTTCCATTAAAAGTGTTTCAGAATTGGCAATATTAGTGTCTATAATCTGTTTCTGGGTTTCGTATTGGTCTTTTGTTGCTTTTACTTCGTCCAGATAATCGTTCATTTCCAGACCGCCCATAATAGATGACCCTATCTTGGCAACGGTTGATATTTTATTTAATGTATCGGCACGTTGTAAATATTTCTGATACGCCTGTGTGCCTTGTTGAACTGATTGTTGCAATCCACCCACAGATGCGTTCAAGTCGCTTATCTGTGCTGATAAATTAGATGTTAAAGTGTCTACTGCTTCCGTTGGGGTAGAACTTTTAGCAAGCGTTAAATTGCTTTTTAACCATTGTCCAAAATCAGAATTATCACTAGTAAGCGTTAAAGCATTAAAGTCATCTGGCAAAGACACTAACCCATTTAATCCCAACTGCGGTGTAGTTGTTGCCCCTATCTGTGGCATAGTCAACGTGGGCAGTTGCTGAGTTTCAATTTGTGGCGTTATTTGTGGGGGGGCAACATTGACCACAGCAGGTGTTGTATACTGCTGAACCATATATTTTGTCATTGCTGGTTTTGTATCAAATTTCAGAGCCATCAGTATTCAATCTCCACTTCCATAGATAATATTTCCACAGGATATACATCATTTTCAATAGTAAATGTGCAATCCCTTAAAGGTCTTTGTGGTCGTATGTATGATACCAAATTACCTTTTCTACGTCCATATTTTTTATTTATTGTTAGTGCATCGTGTCGGCTTTCGCTTGTTAACGCTAAGTCAATTCTAGCAATAGACTTGTATTCCGTCATTGTTATAGCACCGATATTCATTGGATTTGAGTGGAATACTTGATGTATGTTATAACCAATTTCAGATACCTGTTGTGGTCTTTTGTCTTCTGGAATTGTTATTGTTGAAATAAATACGGTGGATACACTAGTTATTTCCTGTGAAATCGAGTTTTGTTTTTCGATACTTAAACTGCTTGGGTAACCATCGCCTTGTGGGTTTCGCTTTTGTGTAACAATTCCACTCCCAATGCTTGCAGATATATAATCTTCTCCGACTTCTGTTATAATTCCTTCTATTGCCGTGGTTGTCACATAATCTCCAACCTTTGGTGTTGCAGTAAATGTATAAAGGGGGGCAGAATTTAAATCGTTTTGCCATAAATACATTTTTCTGCGCCATAAGAAATTTGATTCGCCTTTTGCCCATATTTTACCTACTTCTTGCCCCGAACTATATATATATAAATCACTAGATGACAATACTGGCAATTCGTCATATGACTTCTTGTCCATTTCTAACAACATTTTGTCATAATACCACCTATATACTTCGTTTTCTTTTGAAACATTGTATGCATCTATAAATTCGCCAGTTTCATCATAGACGTTTAATAATGTGTCTTGGTATTGTGGTAATTCCAGTGTGATTACACCTGTTTCCTGATTATATTGAAAAAATCTTGTAGAGTGTGCCGTTTTCTTGGTCTGGTCTATGCGTTCCAGTGTTGTATAACCTGCACGACTGCTTAATAACAAGACGTTTTCTTCGTTCTGTACTGATTGCAGGAACTTTACACCTGTGGCACTTCTACGACAGAATCCTTGAATATTATGGTCTTGCAGATAGTTCCCGATAATCAGATTTCCATCCGCATCACAGATATACAACAATGTGTCGTCTTGAGAATCACGTCCACGCTTTAAGAACAAATCACGAATTTCAACGTCCAACAAATCTGTGAACATTGAAATATACGGTGTCATATAACTTGCGGACTGTTCGTTATAGATAAACCCGATGATTCCCTTGCCGTTTTTAGGACAGAATAAGGTTGTTCCGTTGGCTGAAATAATAGGTTTAACACCGTTTGTACCCATTTGAGAGTTGCGTACAAAGCCAGTTGTCCTTGTAATTGTCTGTGCATCCATTAACCATTCAGATACATTTGTGAATATCTGTATGCCCTGATTCAAACAAAACGCACGTATAGATTCTTTTTGGTCTGAACCGATAACCAACTGGAAAGCAGATGTTGATAAATAATCATCTGTAAAGTTATCGTATTCGCCAATATTAGAGAACAATACCTGTTCCTGATTATACTGCGTTCCAAAGATAACCAATCGTTGCTGATAGAAAGTAATCAGGTTTGGATAATTCGTATCGCTTGTTGGATTGTCGTCCGTACTTGGCAAGGCACCACTTAAAGCAGGTGTCATTGACGTTGTAATCTTAAATCCAGTTGCTGGGCCATCTTTGGTATATACTTTATCAAATCCTACAATTGTTGGGCCTGATATTTTAGTTATATTATAGGTTTGCCCTGATGCACTACCTGTAAATTCAGTAATTCTAACCACACCAATAGCAGAATCAGAATCAAAATTAGTTCCAATTATACGTGATTGTGCATATTTTAATGGGTCTAACCCTGCTGGTGCTGTAATAGATACTAAATTACCTTCTTTTGGTGTAATATTTACTATACCAGCAGTAGCAGATACTGCGAATTTAGTATCTTTATATTCCAAATCTGCGTCACTGTTTGTTTTTGACCATCCACGATTGTAATTGTATGAACTTCTATCCCATAGATTTTCTGTCGTAGTTGTATTTGTGCTATTTGTTATGCCATAAATCTCAACAAATCCATTGCCAGAATTAAGACCAATTTGTGCTGGGTCTGTTGCGTCTGCATTTCTGTCGTTTGGGGCGAATAACCAATCCCCGCCAACCCCGCCATATGTTCCGCCACCTTTTGCACCGCTCGGGACATTAAAATCTATAAACCCTGCTCCGCCACCCCCTGCCGCTTCATAGATAACCATATCCACGATTACTGACGTAGAACCGCCACCACCGCCGCCATAAACGTTGCCATTAACATAATTGCCATCTCCGCCTTTATTATACCCTGTGCCACCAGTATTATTAGATGCTTGTGATGCTATTGTGCCAGTTATAATCCTGCTATTTATTGGTATGTTTGTGTCCTTCTTTATACTTCCACGCCCAGCAGAGTATCTAGGCGTATCTGAACTAACATATTTTGCATTTCCGCCACTCCCACCTGCATAAACAAACTCTATTTGTGTAAAATGTGTTGGAACTTCATATTCATATGCACCCGGTGTTGAGTTTTTGTATAATAATATTGCTCCGCTAGGATAAAAGTCCATTGGGCCAACCCAACCATCATCGGTTTTTTGATACACAGACCAAGGAAATGTTTCGCTCGGTTTGTCTTCTGTCTGGTTTGGTTGGACATAAGTTCCAACTTTCCATCCTGTGTCAAGCGTGGGTAAAATTTGATTCGCTTGTTCTTGTGAGTTTATTGTTTCTTTGGTTCTATAAACAGATACGTCCGCCGTAGGTTTAATAACATTTTCAACTTTCAACACATTTTTAGCGGGAATAGTGTAAATGCTATGTGATAATTTGTTGTTTGTGATACCAATTCGCACCAATGGATTATCGCCAGTAGCCAACAATACCAATTCTTCCTGTTGTGCTATGTTAGAACGTTCATAATTCTCTTCTGTGATGTATGGAAATGAAATTTGGTCTAATTGGTTGCCCTGATAATCAAACAAATACAGTTTTTGATTTGTTGCATCAAATGCCAGTGTTGCTTCTTTGTTGTCTGATAAATGGATAGTATGTAGTTTTACCTTGGCATCCTTACCAAAATTAAACATAAACTCAGTGCCAGCAACTGTCTGCAAAGCACCATATTTGGTGTTGTAAAAGTTGGTTATTTCCTGCCCGGAATCGTCTAAAATACCAATATCAGTGCGTTCAACAAGGTTTTTACTGATTTGACCTTTTGAGATTTTAAGATACTTTTTTCCACTTCTAGCCATTTTTTACACCCCATTAAACAAATTCAAACTGATGAATAGACGAACTTACTTCATCGTGAACATCCATTTCAAAATCCTTATTGCCTAATAGAGTTAAATCTATATCTGCTTTCTGGATTAAGAAATTCTTTTGGTCTGCCCCAATACCGCCTAAATCAGCGGCTTCTGCTGCAATAAATATTTCCAAATATTCACGCACCCAAGGGTCTAAATCTTCTTCCGATACAGAACCGTCTATATATGCCATTGTAAATTGTTTAAGGTTAGTGCGAATAGAACGACCAACGATAGATACGCTGTTGTGTGCATCTATTCTACGTTCTGGGTCAATCCAAAACCCAACAGCAGATAAGAATTTACACGGCACACACGATTCATAACGATACCTACCATCTTTTGGGTCTATCGCTTCGTCGGTTTCAATTGTGATGTATTTTATAGCACTCTTCCAAGGATAGTTATTTAATGCTCGTTTCTTTAATGAGTCATATATTTTCAGCACTAAATCTTCTGGGCTGTTTTTAGTTATGTTATCAAAGTCTGGTAAAGTGTCATATTTCCAGTATTTTAAGAACATATTTGTTAAAAGTTCTTTCTTTGCATCGTTCATTTTACTGCCCCTGTTCTATCGCTTTTGCCATTGCTTTGGATTGTTCTTTGTTGGTGTCAATCTGCATCTGGGCGTCTTGTGCCTGTTGAACTGCCATTGCCTGTGCTTGTGCTTCCTGTTGCTGGACTTTCGCAATTTCGTCAGATGTGCGAGTAATCTCCAAAGGCACATTCCACGCACGTCCCAGTTTTTCGAGTGTCTTATTGCGGTCAAGTGCCTGCCATATCGCCTGTGGATCAAAACTGATATTCTGGATATACCCTGTGATTTTCTGTATCAGGTTATTATCCATTGTTGCGTCGTTGTTGATTGTGCAGTCCAACAATTCGTGCATATCTTCCAATGTAAAGTTCACTGTGCCGGCTATTTCACGGTTAAATACTTCATCAAATATATCCCAGCCGATGTTTTTCATAACATCTGTCAGCAGTGAAATATTGACATTCGCTGTTTCCCCATAAGGTGTGATGCGTGCGTTGACTTCTGCTGCTGTCATATCACGTGGAACGCTTGGCAATGTTGAATCAAGGAAAGTTTCCTTAATTGCAATTTCTTCCGTCTGTAATTCTAACTTGAAATCAGACCGATTAGAACCCAATGTCAACGGTTGAAATCCTTGCATATCACGAATAGTCAAAAATCCCCCAGGTTTGAATGTCAGATTTTTGCTCAACACGTTCCCAGCCGTTGTCAAGAACATCGGGAATTGGAACGGTATCAGTTCCAAATTTGCCTTTATAAATGAATTTAATCTTTTCAACGCTGGTAATGCTTTCAACGCAACACCAACTGAATATGGC
>JAZQTD010000021.1:0-19424 GCA_045630455.1 Candidatus Enterousia sp.
TTAGCGTGACATCCATATTTCATCCAGTCGCAAATTGTTGTTTTATGTTCTTTGGCATCGCCATCTTTGTCTATGCAAATAACATTTTTGTCTTTCTGGCCGTCATTATAAATAACCCCACAGGTTTCGTATTTAGAATTTTTTGTACCTTTTAGTACATCAGCACCAGACGAAGAACAACTTGTATACGTGCCATTACAAAGCTTCTTGGCTACATCATTGGAAGTGCTTTTACATTTTGCGGCAACGTATGTATTGACAGTAACATCTGCATTTGCTGATAATGGTAACAATATGCCTGCAAACAATAATATTTTCTTCATTATATTTTCCCTCTCGGTCCAGAACCAACATCCCTGTTAGCTCATATGGAATAGTATTAAAAATGATATTTTTTTGCAATATGAAATTTGGGGATGGTTTGTCATAAAAAAATATTATTTTTTCTTGCATTTTGAATAAATTGATATAAAATAACAATCCGTTGCATCCATAGCTTAACTGGATAAAGCATCTGACTACGGATCAGAAGACTGAGGGTTCGAATCCTTCTGGATGCGCCAGATTTAATAAAAAATGTCGCCTTGTGCGACATTTTTTATTAATGTTCAAAGTGCAGAGTTCATCCGTATTCGCTTTACTGCGTCGCGACAGGAAGTTCAAATAATGAATCCTACTTCGTTAAAACGTCATAGGACAGATGCATAAATACTCCACTAAACTATTATTTATCTAACCAATGTGCATTATTTGATCTTTTGGCCGATGTCGTGGTATAGCATATTGTAATGCTGGCGACATACGGATTTATAATTTGAATCACCCAATGCAAACTGGTCGCCGGCCCGAATAACCGTACCATCTGGGGCAAAACGCAAGTGATGAGTCGCCAATTCCATACAGCCGTTTATTTGGCAATTCGATTCGTGCAGGTGTAATTCAGCACCGACTTCTATCAATCTTTTGGATGCAGGAAACATTTGTTCATTACTGTCGCACATCAATCCATAGCACATAACTGGGATATTCATATCGTCTGCGATTCGGACCAATCTATCGATGTCTGATGGGGTAAAAAACTGCACCTCGTCAACCAGCAAGACACGTGTTTGTGGGGCGGGTGTAAAGTTTTTTAGACTGGGCATTGCAAAGGCAGGTGTTTCGATGCCGATTCGCGATTTTACGGTGTCTGATGAAAAACGTGTGTCAAACGCGGGCTTGATAACCTGGGTTTTGATGCCATTCTGATTATAGTTATATGCGTTAATAATTAGACGGGCGGATTTAGAACTGCTCATAACGCCGTAATGAAAGTGTAATGTTGCCATTTGAATTTGTGCTCCTTGGATTTTTGTTGCTGTAGTTATTAGCATAAAAAATTAAAATGTGTTATAATTTTATGCGTGAATTATAAAAAAGTGTTATTTTGTGTGTTGAGTATATGCGGATTGGGAGGGGGGTCCCATGGGGCGGGTTTGTTGCGTGCAGAAAAATTTCCAGGAACTTTCCAAGATTTATCTTTTCAAACACGGTTGGATGTGTTGACTGAAGGATATGATGAACTGGAAACCGAATATGATGAGTATGGTCGGTGTATTTCTGGGTGTGCATACCAAGGCATCACGTTGGCTGAGGCTGAGGCTCTAAGTGCTCGGGCTGCCCAAGAATTACAACAGGTTCTTGCCCAAGAACAGGCAAAATCTGGGACTGGGGTGATAATTGTGACACCGGAGACACCAACAACACAGACAGCACCAACAAAGCCGGAGACACCAACAACACAGACAACACCAACAAAGCCGGGGACACCAACAACACGGACACAACCTGTACAGCCAGTAGATTATTTTGCGTCACCGTTAAAGCGTTCTTTGGTTGTGACATCGGACTATGGTGAGCGTCGCGCACCTAAAACCAGTAGGGGCAAAGGGTCGTCTTATCACAATGGAATAGATTTACGTGCATCAAAAGGTACGCCAGTTTATGCACCCGCAGATGGCAAGGTTGTTAAGGCTGGAAATGCAGGAAATAGTGGAAATCTTATTCATTTGGAACATAGTTTTGGGGTGACCGATAAAAAGGTAAAGACGGTTTATGCACACCTTGATAGAATTGATGTTAAAAAAGGTGTAACGGTAAAGAAAGGGCAACAGATTGGTACCGCTGGAAATACAGGAAATAGTGGCGGTGATCATCTGCACTATGAGTTTCGCTTTAATGAAATTAAAATAGATCCGCTGGGGGCGTATGAAAAGCCTATTACTGATCAGCAAAAGGATATCGCAACGTCTAGCATGGGAACAAATCTGCTGGGCAAACAGTATTGTTTTAAAAATGGGATTTCCAGTACTCGTTTGCAGCCGTATAAGGGGAATAGCAGCGCGATAAAAGATAAATTCCCACAGTGTTCTGGCTGGTGTGATTAATTTGATGTTTTTTTGAATTTTACTGCAAAACTACCGTTATTAATCGGTGAAAAAGATATTATGTGTGGGCTTAATATACTGTTGGTTGCCCATTGTGGGAATTTTTGTCGCAATATTCCGCTGGCACCTGTGATGATATTTGCGGTGCGTGTGCCGGATGTTGCCAATTCCATTATTGCGTCCCAGGCTTGTTCTTCGGTGTATTGATGCAGGTCTAGTGTTGCGTGATTTGGTGTTGCCGGCGAATCGTTTGGTATGCGGGTTGACAGGTGTAATTCAGACCGTACACTTTTACGTATGTAATTATCATCGGGCGAAAAGTCTTCGCCAATCATTGCGTAAATGTCGTGATCAGTTAATTGCTTCATAATGTAAATGATATAAGGTAGATAATCAAAAATAAATAATTATTTTGAAAACTGGCGTTCTATGTCCATAAGCGTGGCAATTTGATTGCGCATAAATTCGACTTTATTTTCATTGTTTTCAACAGATTTTGGACCGCTGGGGTTTATACGCAGGTCGTCTGATGCCTTGATAAAGCGCTTAATCAGTGCACCCATAACGCGGTATTTCATAATCATGCGCAGGTTTTCATTACGAATGCTGGGCATCTGGTATTTCGAATTGTCATGAAGACGACAGTATGTTTCATAAACTGGTCTGAAAATATTTAATTCAATTTGCAGTGGCGCAAATATGTCGCGATATATGAATTTGTAATCAGCTTCGGCAAAGTCGATAAATGACAGTGTGCTGGTTTTGGGATCGTATAATACATTGCCAGAATTCAAATCACAGTGTGACCAAGCTAGACGTGTGTCGTATTCAAATGTGCCAATGCTGTCGCGGATGTATGCCATAAAGCGAACTTCGTCATCGGAAAACCATTTAGACATTTTTGTTTCAATAAAGGTATCTAGACGATTGAACTTGAATTCAGATGCGATTTTGTGACGTTGTATGTCTTGAATTGGTCTTAGTTCGTTCATATCAACCAAGAATGCTGCGATTCCGTCGATGATTTCATAACGCTGGCGGCGTGAAACGCTGCGAAATAAGTCCGCGGTCAAGTGTTCGCCGGGGGCACGTTCTTCTAGCAATTGGTATTCGTCATCTTTGATAAAGCTCATACGGGGAATGTGATAACGCTGATTGCCAACAGCGTGAATTTCATCGATGATTTCTTTGGTGCGGTGTTGTTTTGCCAGCCATTGGTCGCGCGCTTCGTCACCCAGTGTCGGCAATGGACGCTTCATAACAAAGTCTGGACCAAAATCAGCGATATATGTTTCGCGACCGTGGACAAGATGTTTTAATTCATTGTTCATTTTTATTACATCGTCTTTGAATCTTTTAGGTGTTTTAAAATGCTTTTTTGTGTGCGTAGCTGGCATTTGGACATATAATCTGTGTACGCGCGATGGTCGCCGTTGGCACGATTGCATATGGCGTCAATATAGGCTTTTTTATCTTCGCGTTTGTTAAATGCGATTGGACGATAACCGTTTTGTAGTAGCATCCAATTCATAATCAAGCGTGCGGTACGTTTGTTAAAGTCATCAAATGGTTGTAACATTATTAATTCATAATGCACATCGTATGCACGTGTGAAAATATCACGCTTGGAATGATTTAAACTGTATATAATCTGGCGCAGATTGTATTCAATCATAGAAGCATCGGGTGCATGGTATGGGACATCTGCAACAGAAAACTGGATTCTTGCATTGGCGGTGCGGAAATTGTATCCGTCAATATATGTGTCTTTGCAAAGAATATAGTGAATATTTCTTACTTCTTCGAATGTGATTTCTTTGTTGACGTTTTGTATTATATAGTCATAAGCAACAGAAATGTTTGCCATGCTGGTATCATCCAAATCTTTTGCTTGATATGGGCATAAAACCTTTGGCTCTTCGACTGCGATTTGGCGACGCAGCCAATACAAATTACGTATGCGTTTTGTGGACGAAAAGTTGTCAAAACATTCGTCCAGTTCGGTGCGCATCTGAATAATTTGTTCTTTTGTCGTTTGTTTCGGTTTGCGTGGTGACATATCTGCCCCCCTTGGTTTGTTATTATAAATATAGCCCTTAAAAATAATTTGTCAAGTATTTTTATCAAAGTGTGCAAAATCGGGTTGAATGTGTGGTCGATTTGTTTTATGCTGTGTTCTGATAAAAACGAAAGGATGTGTTCTATGTTGAAAAAACTGATTATTTTATCGATTTTGGTTATGTCATTTGTGGCGGATGCGGCACCTAAAAACAAAAAGAAGGAAGAGCCGGTCGTACACTTGACGGATGAACAGATTTACCAAGAATTGAAAAAGTTGGCACTGGTGTTCGAAGTGGCGCGTGATAACTTTGTTGAAGAAGCCGATGAAAAAAAGATGTTAGAGGCCGCGATGAATGGTATGTTGGGGGCACTGGATCCGCATTCTTCGTATTTGTCAGCGGACGATTTCAAAGAATTTAATGATAAATCACATGGGGAATTTGGTGGGCTGGGGATTCAAATTACCAGTGACCGTGGGGCTGTACGTGTAATTTCGCCAATCGATGATACGCCTGCAGACAAGGCGGGAATTAAAGCTGGTGACTATATTACCCATATTGATGGTGAACAAGTCTTTGATTTAACACTGAATCAGGCAGTCAAAAAAATGAAGGGACGCCCCGGAACCAAGGTTAAACTGACCATTATTTCCGATGGCGAAGAAAAAACATTGACCTTGAAACGCGCAATTATCAAAGTGGAATCTGTTAAACACGATGTGAAAACTATGGCGGATGCAGATCCGGATGACAAAGATACACCAAAAATCGGTTATATCAGAATTTCTGATTTTGGGGTGACGACTGCGCGTGATTTGAAAAAAGCGCTGACGGAATTAGAAAAGAAAAAAGTTATTGGATATGTTTTGGACGTGCGTAATAACCCTGGTGGCTATTTAACGGCTGCGATTGATGTGTCTGATGCGTTCTTAGACAGTGGGGAAATCGTTTCAACGCGTGGTAAAAACAAGGCTGATATCGAGCGTAATTTTGCAACCCCAGGGGATTTAGCTAATGGGAAGCCGGTTGTAGTTCTGATTAATCATGGTTCTGCATCGGCATCTGAAATCGTGGCTGGTGCACTCCAAGATAACGGACGTGGATTGGTTATGGGCTCGCAATCTTTCGGCAAGGGCAGTGTACAACAGCAAAAGCCACTGGGGGATGGGACGGCAATTCATATTACAATTGCGCGCTATTATACTCCATCGGGACGTTCAATTCAGAACGAAGGTATTACCCCCGATGTCGAGGTTTTGCATTCAAAAGTCGAGGTCTTGGAAAAGAAAGAAAGTTCGTATTCAGAGGCTTCGTTTAAAAATTCTTTGAAAAATGATCAGACTAAAAAGAAAGATAAAAAGAAAGACAAGGATGATGATTCAGATGAAAAAGAAGAATTGTCGGACGAAGAAAAAGATGCGTTGGATTATCAGTTGCAGCGCGCAATGGATATGGTAATTGCTATGTCCAAGATGCAGGCGGGACCGACCAAGCCAACTGCGGAAAAAGATATCGAAAAAAAGTCTGATAAGAAATCAGACAAGGAATAAAGAACGGGGCAATGCCCCGTTCTTTAATGTTGTTTTGTATGTTTGCTGAATGGACTGTTTGTTGTGGTTGGTATTTTTGCCACCTCTGTAATTGATTCAAAAACGCGTACATACATCGAGTTTGGTTCGCCAGAATTTTGTATGTTTAGTTTAATGCCAGATTTAACAGCATTATAGATTTCGGTTAATGTTGGTTGAAAACGTTCGTCAATAACAGTGTCTGGGCAGTCAATGTATAATGTTAATGTTTTTGTCACAGATTGTTTCGCATCAGCAATCGCGGCCATAAGTGCGGCGTGAAATCTATTGATTTGCAGAATGTCTTGGTTGCATATGGAGTCAAACAAGTATACACTTGTTCTAGCAGTGTGTAAATTTGCATAGTGTTTTTGCATTCGTTTTCCCGTGTTTTGTTTCTTACAATATAGTACCAAAAAAGTAATTGTCAATAAAAAAGTTGCTATTTTATCACACTGAAATCTATTGATGTGCCATTACCGTCATCGGTGGCGATCTGAACGGTGTGTGTGCCGATTGCTGTGTCGTGTGTGAAAGATTCGCCCGACTTGGTTGTTTTTAATGTTTTGTCGTCTAAAAACCAGAATATTTTCGCAGATGGGTTGGGGGACAGTGCCATAAATGAAATGGGGGCGTGGTTGTCATTTGATGTTATTACCGTCTGGGTATTTGGGGCGGGGGATATGATTATGGGTGTGTCACTTTTGTGAGATATATTGTCTAGGTCACAGCCGGGCATAAATGGGGGTGGGGTGTTGCGATCAATGCCAGCACGACGAAACATATCCAAAAATTCAGCATCCCAGAATTCATAAACAGCCATATGTGTAGTGGCTGGATTGTTTGTACAGGCACGACGACCAGTTGCGTTATCTATTGCAACGGCACGATATATTGGTGATGTTTCAATCGGTGATACGCCGGGAATAAAATAGGCAGAAACCGTTTTGGGGCAATGTGCGCCTGCAATGCCACCAACAGAAGCGCACATATCAATCTGGGCTATATTTAAGTCATCGCGCATAAAGTTATTGTTTTGTATTGGGTATCCTAAAGATTGATTGTAATCTGATACGGTATCCGCCAATGCAAAATATATCGGTGCAGCAGCGCGAGCACCACTGAACGCGTTGTTGGGTGTGCCGTCAAAGTTTCCAATCCACACAATTAAGACATAGTCGCCAAATATCCCTGCCGTCCAGGCATCACGAAATGATGATGATGTGCCGGTCTTCCAATAATGACGAATATTATTAGTTTTGGTCTTTGTGTACGGAATCTTTTTAGTATCGTTTCTTTGGTGCGCCAGCATATCCAGTGTTATAAAGAATGCTTCGGGGGATAATATTTGACCGATTGTTTTGTCGGACGAGTCTGGGCGGGTACGAATTTGACGGCGTGCCCCCAGATTTGCCATTGTTGCATAAATATCTGCCAGTTCGAACATTGAAACCTCGGCCCCACCCAAGGCGATTGAGATACCATAATGCGATGGATTTTTTAGATTCGTAACACCGGAATCTGTCAGTAATTTATAGAAATTATTTATGCCAATTTTCTGGACCAGATTTATTGCCGGAATATTGCGCGAATGTGTTAATGCATCACGCGCCAAGACCGGGCCGTAAAAAACACTGTCTGAATTTTCAGGGGCGTATACGCCGAAGTTTATTGGCGCATCACGCAGTAATGTCATTGAATGAATTAATCCCATATTCGTTGCCATCGCATATATCAGTGGCTTTAAGGTCGAACCTGGACTGCGCCGTGCGTGGACTCCGTCATTTTGTCCGTATATGGATTCATCAAAATAGTCAACAGAACCAATGTGTGCTAAGACATCCATTGTTTTATAGTTTACCAATATCGCAGATGCATTTTTTACACCAATGCTTTTGCGTGCCGCGATTTGATTTTTTAATGTTTTTTCCAGTCGTTGTTGCAGCGGTAAATCAATAGTTGTTTTTATTTGTGATTTGGGTTGCCACTGGGCGTTGTCGTGCGCTATTTCGTGATTGATAAAGTGTGGTGCACTGAACGGTAGGTCGCGCACCCCATAAACTTGCAGTGGCATTTGTGACAATGTATTCAATGTCTCATCTTTGCCGTATTTATCAGTCCAGCGACTAACCAGATTGGTGCGCATGTTTTGCATTGTTTTTAGTCCGTCACTGGTGTTCAAGCCACGCTTGGTGGGGTTTTGTGGGATTGTTGCCAGTGTAATCGATTCTATTTTTGATAGCTCAGACGCGTTGCGATGAAAGTAAATCAGTGATGCGGCATTAACACCTTCAATATTTCCGCCATATGGTGCCAAGTTCAAATACGCTTCTATAATTTCAGATTTTGAATAAAACGCGTCTATATAAATTGCTGCGGCAATTTGTACCAGTTTTCCATTAATTGTTTTAGTGTCTAGATTATATTTTAATCGTGCAACCTGCATCGTGATTGTGGATGCACCGGCGGTATCTGTATTCCCGCGCAGATAGTTTTTTGTCGCGCGTATCAATGGCACTGGATTAATCCCAGGGTGCAGATAAAAATATTTATCTTCGTATAAAACAGTGGCGCGGACAATATCGGGGGATATTTCGTTTAGTGGGGTAAAAACACGATATTTGTCGTCTGATGTCAGGGTCAGGCGCATTAAATTCCCATTTCTGTCAAAATATGCGCGTGAAAAGTCAACGTCTGATAACAGGGGTGGTGTGAAAAATAATTTTATAACCAGATATACAGATGCAATCGCACCAATACACACACATAATTTTCTGTGACGAAGATAAAAAGATTTTATGTATGTTAAAAACTTATTCATTGGCTGCGTTTATTACGTGGAAAGTCGTGGGGGCTGGAGCATCTGTGCCAAAAATAGCGGCGTTATACATAGACACTGCGCGAATCGGTGCAACTGCAAATTCGCCACCTGCGGTTATTTGGGCGCGGTATTCAAACGTTTGTTCATGGCGGGACAAGTCAGTGTAAATAATTACACGGTCTTCGCGGATTTCAGAAAATGTTGGTGTGTCGCCTGATATGTCTTCGGCAACAAAGCCCCCCGGCAACAAATCTATAATTGCAACATTTGGTAAATAATTTGTTGCGCGGGCGCGGGCTGTGATTTTTACACGAATAACATCCCCCAGATTGGCACGTTCGATACGATTGCCGTCCATATCAAAGTATTCGCGAACAATTTCAATTCCGTTGGAATCTGTGTCTGGGGTTCGCGTAAAGCCAGACTGGACAATTGCATAGTAAAGAGGTTCTTTGCGGCACGATTTGCATTCGATTGTTAGCTTGTCTTTTGTGTTCGGTAGTGTCGCAGACAGGATGCCTTTGTCATTTTGAGTTTGGATGGTGTTGTTGCCTGATTTCATTGTTATCTCTGGGGCTGGAGCGAAAGCGGCAGTTGTTGTGTCGCCCAATGCCATTATAATACGCGCGGATGTGTATGCATCATAGTTGCCAGAATTAATATATGCGTTGATGGCTTTGCCCAGGTTTGGGGTTGGCATATTGAAAAAGCGATTTGCAATATGTAAATACATCGCATCATCGGATACATTATTTTCATAGGTAGATACGTATTTGAATTTGCCAGATTTGGACATACGATATTCATCAATTAATTTGGATGCTTTATCGGATTGTTTCATCATTTTAAATGCGGCTGCGATATATGCGCCAGACACAGTTGTTTCCCAGTTGTGCATATGTTTATCTGCGTATTCTTGGAATTTATCAATATACGCCGTTGTGACGTATCCATTCGCAGTGATTGTATAAATTGCGTATGCCAATGCACGGGCGTGTTCAGCACTGGTGATTGTTTGTGTGCCGTATTCGCGCAAGAAATCCAACGCGCGCCCCAGCATTGTGTCGGGAACCATAAAACCGTTTTCGTTGGCCAGTGTTAAAAAGTTCACAACATATGCTGTCAGATTAACCGTATCTGGAGATATGTTCGTATCGTGATGATTTGATGCCCACAGTGCAAACGAGCCGTCGGTGTTTTGGCGACTTTTCAGTATATTTATTGCATCGCCGATTCGTTTTGCAGACGTATCGTAATCTGTCCCCAGTATCGCATTGTGCGGCATTAACACATACGGCATTGCACGTGATACTGTTTGTTCTGTGCATGGAAAATCATAGCTGTTTAAATACGTAAACAGTGGGCGCGCCAAAATAGACGGGGTGTTGGATATATAAATTACACGTTCTGATTTTTCAGAATACATATCGATATAGAAATCAGATATTTTTGTTTCTGATTTTGATAATACGTCTGTTTTTATGTTTGTGACAAACGGTGTGATTGGGCGCACGGACAGTGTCGTATTCATCGTGCGATTAAGCAGTGGCAGACTATTATCGTTCAGTGCCATTGCGTTAACTGTTATTTCAGACGGGGCAGGCGTATCGTCTGTGCGTAATTTAAATACAAACAAGTGTTGGGCATCGTTGGCAATTTGATTGGTGTAACTGCTATCCGATGTAATCGCAAGATTATTGGACGCCACCGCATCGGCTTGAATCGTTGCCACATTTCCCAGATTGGTCAGGTTTGTTATGACTGCATTTACATCAAATTTGTCATTTGGTGCAACAAATGTCGGTGCGGTCATAGATATAATCAGTGGGCTTTGTACGGTCACAGTTGTTTCTGATGCGCCAATGGTGGAATCATTTGCGGCAATTGCGAACACGCGCAATGCGCCGTTAAAGTTATCTGGGATATCAAATGTTATTTGTTGTGGTGTGTTTGCAGTGATGTTCGATATGCCTGAATAAAATGCCACAGGTTTTGCCACGCGTCGTGCAAAAGGGTTAATCAATGCGGCAGATAATTCTGTGTCTGGGGCGGCATAGTCGCTACCGCCGGTTTTGGCAAATTCGCGCAGGATTTTATATTCTGGTAATAATAACGACAGTATCTGGAATGTTTCCACCTGTAATGCTGCTTTTTGGAAAAAGTATGCAATTGGATTTGGAATCTTGTGGCGGGCAACCTGAATAATTCCTTCGTCAACCGCGAACAGCATAATGCGCCCAGATTTATTGGTGGTGTATTCAATGGTTAATTTATTATCGCGAATTGTCTTTGGTGCAGATATTTTTACGTCCATGGTACGATTGGATATATCGGTTTTAAATGGTGCAACAGCATAAGTGTATGGTGATGTAAATATATCGCGAGAGTTTACATCACGAACAAAAGATACATTTATATAGCCTGTGCCCTCAAAGTCATCTGGTATCGTTATCGTTTGGGTTGTGTTGGTGGCGTTTGCAACAAACCATTTGTGTGCATAGACTTTGTCGCGTTCAATGGTAATCAGTCCACTGCCGTGATATGGGGCGGTTATATTGACAGATATTGTGTCGCCTGGGGCATATGTATCTGAGTTTAATTTTATAGATAAATCAGCATTGGTGTCGGTGTTCAGTGCCGCGTTTTCATCGGCTGCGATAAAGTATTCTATGTTGGCCAGTGTTTTGTTTCCTGAGTCTATAATTTGCAGGAAATATGTACCCGGTGTGTCCGTATTAACTGGTATATTCAAACCGTTTTCGTCAATTGTGATAGTTTTTTCTGATACGATGTTGTCGCGTGTTGTTGTTTGGTATTTGTAGTAATTGCTATAGTCTTTAACCAGACTGGTTAATGTTTCGCGATGTACAACGCGTGCGGTCAAGTCACTGGCGATAATCGGCTTAGCCGTGTGGTCCAGTGCAATTAGGTTTATACTGCGATTTGCATTGCGGTTTATGTATTTTAGATCAGAATTTGCATAATAGCCCACCAGATATTTCGAGTCTGATG
The DNA here is from genome assembly GCA_045630455.1 of Candidatus Enterousia sp. Classification (GTDB taxonomy): domain Bacteria; phylum Pseudomonadota; class Alphaproteobacteria; order Rs-D84; family Rs-D84; genus Enterousia. The sequence continues at coordinate 11,888 of JAZQTD010000021.1, forward strand.
TGCGTGTGGTCAATGTTGTTTGAACTGAACGTCCGGAATTTAACTCAAATCCATTGATGTTCAGTGTCATCAGATAGGTGCCGTATAAAATTTTGTCTTGGAATTTTATATCCAGATTTGCGATACCATTTTCATCTGTATAAATATCATCAATGTTAAGCGTATATGTTTTTGTGTTTGTCGGATTGGTATTGGATATTGTGTCACCATATATGTTATTTATGTCAAATGTGTACTGGGCAAAATCATCGAACTTGAATGTTGTGGGTCGCAGTGTTGCGTGTGCGCTGATACGATGGTTTTTTGCCGGTGTTCCAAACAGATTGCGCAGGTTTACCGTGGTAGCTGCACTATTTGGTGAAATCCAACCATTATCAGATGCGTTGGCAATGTTTGCAGTTATCTTCAGTGTGTCAGGTACAAATTCAGCCACTTGGAATGTTGTTGCCCCCAGCATATCTTGTGGTTTGGCACGTACATTCAATGAATATACACGGACGCCATATTCGCCAATTTGTGCAGTGGTTGGAACAGTATAGGTAAAGTCCAGCAGTCCGTCGGATTGTAAAGATACATTTTTGTCCATAATTGTGCGACCACGCGAATCAGATATTTCAATACGCACTGGTACGCCTGCTAAGGACTTGAATGAATTGTTTTTTATTACTGCACCAATAATAGCCGTGTCGCCGGGGCGATATATACCACGATCAGAAAATACATAGGCATTTAATGGCGTGTTGGAATAAGAATATGCGCCATCAATATCGAATTTAGAATAGTCTGTGCGCTGGGCATATGCGGCATCGTATGGAATGAAAGAAATGTCGTCCCCATTGCGTGCAATAATAGCCACCGGCGCACGTGCGTTTTTATATTCAGACCATGGCAGGTTTGGCAAATCAGCATATCCGTTGGCTTCTGTGCGTCCCGACCATATTGCGTTGCCATTACGCCCCAGTATATCGATTTCAACATCACCTGCGGGTGCGCCACTGTTGATATTAGATACAAACAATGCCGATGTGCCGTCTTGGTTTAATTTGCGGATTAACCCAAGATTGGTCACCATTACTAATCGGCGGTCGCTGTATTCTGCACTGTTTTCAGATGCGCCGACCTGGATTATAAATATGCCGGTTTTATCATTGGCAACGCGATCCATATAGTCGCCCAGGTCAATAGAGGCATAGTTTGTTTCAATTGCATTTTTAGTATTCAGTGGTATGCGCTTTTGAAATATGGTTGCCATATCATACGTGCCAAAAGACCAAGATTTAAATTCTAGGTCAGATGCAAACACGTTGTACGTCTGGGAAACCAAGTGGTTGATTTCAGAAGACTTTATTTTTGACAGATTTACATACGCCGTGTGGACGCCACCACGTGTCATAATCCCCAGTTTTTTATCACCGCCCAAATTTAATATTGCTCCAGTTCCCGCAATTTGTACGACCTGTTCTGGGTATGCGACGGTGATAACGGTTTGAATTCCGTTTTTCATTACAAAGTCACCGGTTGATTTTGCGCCGGCTAAAATGTCCAGATAAATATAGCGTGGTCCAATATCGGGCACATTGTATGAAAACGCGTACTGGTAAACGCCCATTGGATTGGCAAATTTTGTGGGGGTTAATTTGATTTTTGTCGCAGACTTTAATACGTCTGTGGTTATTTCATCATTTGACCATATGTGATTGGATTCTGTGTCCTGGTTGTTTTTATATTGTGGCAATAGGTATGCGGTAATATGTTTTTGCAAGTTGCTGACTGTTGGTGCGCTGGTGCGAACCAAGATTAATTGTTTTGTATTATTTTCGGTGTCGTTTGCGACTACAGATTCAACACTTGTTATACGGAACAGGTTGTCGCGTGCCTCAATTGTGGTGTTTGCGGTTAATTTCTTGGTTGCAGAATCGCCGTTTAGTGCAGGAATTCGATTAAGTTTCAAACGTATGTTTTGTGGTGTGTCTGATACAGGTATGGATTTAGATATAATGAACGCGGTGCGATTAAAGCGGTCAAACTTAACATTAAACTCCAGTTTTTTACCGTCTAATTTTAATGAAACCTTGTCGTTAAAATGGTCTGTATCGATGGGATAGCTAAAAGATACAACCGCAATACCCACCATTGATTGAGGTGTTGCTTTGTCGTGATATAAATTAAAACTGTCCAGTGTCGCAGTAATTTCTGGGGTTATAATGGTTGCAGAATATGTGTCTGGGCGAACGTTGGTATCAAACATTTTTTTTGACATACGAACTGTGAACTTGGTATCCGCAGGCCACGATGCATCCGGGGTAAAGGTAATAGTATGTGGATTTTTAATTTCAAAATTTCCACGGATCAGTGGGCTTATTTTTATATATTTATGTAAATTATTTTTATCCAGGTTCATTGCGAATGCTGGCGCATATGGACCCGATTCCCAATCATAAGATATTGTAATAGGGGACGTGCCAACCAGTTTTCTGTTGTTATTCACATCTGGGATATCTGTATCGGATGTAAACACCATATTATTAGAATCTTGGAATAATTGTGGGGAGGGGGTATCCACAGACATTTTTACATATGTTATATCACGCTTGTCTGAGCCGCCCAATATGCCGATTGCACCAATTACACCCAACGCACAGAATAGCGCGACAATTCGCCAAAAATAACGCCGAAACCAAGATTTTTTTGGTTGTGATTTTTGTTTGCGTGGCATTGGGTTCCTTTCCGATTACGTACAAGGTATATGTTAAAGTAATATTTTGAAAAGACAAGTTTTTAATTCGGCATTTTTGGTGCCTTGCGATATTTATATATAGCCGGATGGTTCAGTGGAGAGCGTTTGCCCACAAAGACCAAAGGAGTATCAAAGTGGTATATGGATATATTCGTGTTTCAACAGATCATCAGACGACCGAAAACCAGCGGTTCGAGATTCTAAAGTTCTGCGAAAAACAAGAAATAACAATTGATTGCTGGATAGAAGAAACAATATCAGCAACCACAGATTTGAACAAGCGTAAACTGGGGCGGTTAATTAAGCGTATTCAAAAAGACGATATGATAATTGCATCTGAGTTGTCGCGCTTGGGGCGTAATTTGTTGCAGATTATGAGTATTTTACATCACTGTATAGATATTGGTGCGCAAATCTGGACGATAAAGGATAATTATCGTTTGGGGGCAGATATCACCAGCAAGGTTTTGGCTTTTGCATTCGGTTTGTCCGCGGAAATTGAGCGTAATTTGATATCGCAACGTACAAAAGAGGCCCTAGCGCGTATTCGAGCCGAAGGTAAACATATTGGTCGTCCAAAAGGCAGTTGTAATGCGCAAAAATTGTTGGGGCGTGAAAAATATATTATTCAAAAGTTAGAAGAGGGGTATTCTAGATTTGAAATTGCAAAGCGTTTACGTGTTCATCGTGATACTTTGGCGCGGTTTATTGCGGACAATGATATTATTTAGAATGTGAATTTGCCACGTGCAATCATATAAAATTCATCTGTGCCGTATGGATTGTCTACAAAGCCGGCGGTGATGTTTTTATAGCCGATATTGTATTCAACTGCTGGACGAGATACCAAATCAATCTGATGATTTGCGTATGTCAACGTGCCGTTTGCAGTGCGCCCCGTTGGCAGGCGTAATGTCATTTGACCATCGATAATTGCATCCGCTGTGCCGACCGATGCAGTCCAGTCGCCAAATGTCGCACCCAATGTAATAGATGTTGTGTAAACATTGGAAATATCCGTCACGATGGATTCGCCTGTTGGGTTTGGATTGCTGATACCAAATTCTGTGCGCTGGAATAACTTTATATCGCCAATGTTGTATTCGCCACGGCTTGCGATAAATGTGATTTGTGTTTTGTTATCTGTGCTAAGGAATCCGTCCGCACCCAAAAAGTCACTGGTACGCAGACCAAATTCAAAGTTCCCAAATTGTGTGGTCTGGGTTTTGTCTTCACGCAGGCGGATAAAGCCGCGACCCGTGTTCTTAACCTGGATTTTGTCGTTCAGTTTTGTTGTAAATGCACGGCCAAATCCGTCAACAAATGCCAGTTCCAGATTTTCGTCTTTTATCTGTTGTGCGATTGCGCCAGACACTTGGACTGTTTCCAATGGGCGGGCAACGGTGTCTGAAATTGGAACAAGTTCTGCACCAACTGGACGTGTTGCACGTTCCAAGTCTAACATTCCGTGACCATATACTTCGTCAATGCCAGCCACGCCTAAATCACGTGCCGTTGTAAACAGCAGTTCTGTGATTTGTGTCGACTGCATATATGGGAATGCTTCACGAATAACCGCAATCGCAGCGGAGACGATTGGGGTGGCGAAACTGGTGCCGCTGATATTAGATGAATAGCCCGCACTCAGGTTTGTACCCGGGGCGGTGATACAATAATCTTTTGTAATACCGCACGCATTACTAAAATCTGCCAACATTCCTGTTTCATTGTCCCATGCGACAACGTTTACAAAGTGGCCAACCACGTCATCCGATACCAAGGGCAGGGCAGATATCGCACCAGACTGGCTTGCGCCATTGTTTCCCGCCGCCCAGACAAATATCGCGTCACGTTCACGTGCGGCTGTTTCAATGGATTCTATGAAATTGGCATCGGTTAAATTGACTAAATCATTTCTGGATTTAATCTGACTGGCATAGCGGTTTTTGATAACCCAACTGGCATTATAAATATTGGCATCTGTAGCAGAATTTATAATGTTTCCAATCTGGTTAAATGATAAAAAGTTTTCGTCGTCGTCAATAATTTTATAGTTGTTGATGGTGGCATCTGGGGCAATCGTGGTGGATGCGATTTGTGCAACCTTTTGACCGTGCCATACGTCGAAGCCGGTATCTAAAATCGCAATCGTTGAATTTTTACCAGTATATCCACGTGCGAGTGAATATGCCGCACGAATTTCATTATATTGGTCCAGGTTGCGATTGTAATCTTTGCTGTCCATCGCCGCCGCCAACTGAACGGATGTCACGTCCCCACCAACATGCATATATGCAGACATTGTTGCCATTTGTGGTTGGGGGGCGGATTGTGGGCTGGATGCGTCATTTGCCACAGATCCCATTGCGGCCAGACCTGTGCCAATTGCCGCCAGAACGCCACCACCGATAACACCGCCCGACATAAACGAGAAAGATTTGTCAGACTTACATTCGTTTGGATTGTTTTTGCGATAAATTGCGTTGTCGCATCTGGATTGCGTGATAGAGAATGCGTTGACACCCCCCGTTACGAACGCAACGGATAAAAATGCCGACAAAAATACATTCACCTTACGCATCTTTTTCATTCCCCTGTGGGCACCATACCCACACACTTATAAATATAGTACAAAATACACGCTTGTCAATGTGTTAGGTTGGAAATTGGTTTTTGAAGTTTCTAATAATTTTACTTGATTTTTTGTGGGGTTTGGTCTATTATCGGGGCACGCACTTTGTGCGAAGAACACAACCGTTGTGCTAATATTTGTGTCTGGATGAAAAATCTGGCTGTCTGCACACGGCGAGGATAACAACACAAAAAAGGATAAAAATATGGCATTGCCAACATTTACAATGAAACAGTTGATGGAAGCTGGTGTTCATTTCGGTCACCACACACGTCGCTGGAATCCGCTGATGACTCCATACGTATATGGTGTTAAAGACAAAATCCACATCATCAATTTGAACAAGACTGCACCTTTGTTGCATCGTTCTTTGGTTGCATTGGAAGCAATCGCAGCCGCAGGCGGTAAAGTTTTGTTTGTTGCGACCAAGCATCAGGCAAAAGACATCGTTAAAGATGCCGCAGAACGTTGTGGCCAGTACTATGTTAACAACCGCTGGTTGGGTGGTATGTTGACTAACTGGACAACAGTATCCCAGTCTATTCGTCGTTTGAAAAAGATGGAAGCAGATATTGAAAACGCAGAAAAATTGGGCTTAACCAAGAAAGAAGTTGGTGTTATGACCAAAGAAGTTGAAAAACTGCGTGATATTTTCGGTGGTATTTTGGATATGCACGGTGTTCCACAGGCGATGGTTGTCATTGACGTTCCACGTGAAATGAATGCTGTTCGTGAAGCGAAAAATCTGGATATCCCAACAATCGCAATCTGCGACACAAATGCAAATCCAGAAATGGTTGATTACCCAGTTCCAGGTAATGACGACGCTGCACGTGCAACTCAGTTGTACTGCGACTTGTTCGTAGATGCGATTTTGTCCGGTATCGAAAAGCGTCTGGGTGGCGCAGCCGGTAAAAAAATTGAATCTGATATGAAAGCAGAAGCTGCTGATGAATTAGAAGATGAAATCAAGGAAAAAGAAGCCAAGATTAAATCAAAAACATCAGAAGCACGCGCCGAACGTCGCGGTAAATTAGCTGAAAAAGCTGATAAATAATATCTGAAAATATAAAATCGCCGGCGGGATATCCCGCCGGCAACAAGATTTCTAAAAATAATTAACATTGGGAGAAAACACAAATGGCAGAAATTACAGCAAAATTGATTCAAGAACTGCGCGAAAAAACATCTGCAGGTATGATGGATTGTAAAAAAGCCTTGATGGAAAATGATGGCGATATCCAGGCTGCTGCGGACTGGTTGCGTCAAAAAGGTATTGTAAAAGCTGCATCCAAAGCAGGTCGTGTTGCTGCATCTGGTTTGGTAACTGTTGTTAAAACAGATGGTATGGGCTGTGTCGTTGAATTGAACGCAGAAACAGACTTTGTTGCGAAAAATGAAAAATTCCAGAAATTGGTTGCAGACGTTGCAAACAAAGCGTTGGAATTGTCTGGTGATTTCGATGCGACAATGAATGCAGTCAAAGATGATATTGCTGCAACAATCGCAACAATTGGTGAAAATATGAACTTGCGCCGTATCGCAACGGTAAAGGGCGACAAAATCTTTACATACATCCACAATGCTTTGGTTCCAGGTATGGGTCAGATTGGCGTTGCAGTTGCAATTAATGGTGATGATGCAAAAATCGATGAAATCGGTTCTAAAATTGCAATGCACATTGCTGCGAACAAACCTGAATTTATGACAATTGCAGACGTTGATCCAGTTGCAGTTGAACGCGAAAAGAAAGTGTTCATCGAATCTGGCGCGACAGCGGGCAAACCAGAAATGGTTGTTGAAAAGATGATTCAGGGTCGTATCAGCAAATGGTATGCAGAATCTGTTTTGGAAGAACAGCCATTCGTTATGGATCCATCAAAGACAGTAAAAGAAGTAGTAGCAGAAGCCAATGGTAAATTGGCTGGCTTTGCGTTCTTTGTACTGGGCGAAGGTATTGAAAAACGCGAAGATAATTTGGCAGACGAAGTTGCTAAAATGTTGGGCTAATATTTCAAAATGTATAAAAATCCCCCGTTTGGGGGATTTTTATTGTGTTTTTGGTGGCTAGTATTATAATTCTTGTATGCATATATCAAAAGAAACTATTGTTCGGGCAAATGAAAGAACTCGTCGTGAGTTAGCGGGGCTGTCTCCGGATGAACGTC
>JAZQTD010000022.1:0-3745 GCA_045630455.1 Candidatus Enterousia sp.
GTTCTTTTTTGTGGTGGACAGTGTGTTGAACGCGATTGTTGGGTGGATTTTCTAAATAACGGGCAAAGGAAACGGATATGGAAGAAAAAATGCAGTGGTTTGTTGTTAATGTTCATACGAGTTGCGAAGACAAGGTTGCGCGTGGTTTGCGTGAACAGATAGATAAACGTCGTTTGAATGCACTGTTTGGTGAAATTTTGGTTCCAACACGCGAAGTTACAGAAGTTAAGGCTGGCAAACGTGTAAAAAGCGAAAAGAAATTCTTCCCAGGCTATATTGTTGTTCAAATGGTTATGAATAATGAAACGTTTACACTGGTAAAACAAATTCCTCAGGTTGTTATGTTCTTGGGTGCAAAACAAAAGCCAATCGCAGTCAGTGAAGAAGAAGCGCGCCGCCTGATGAAACAGGTAGAAGAGGGTGCGGTTGCAATGGATGATATTGAATACACTGTTGGTCAAGAAGTGCATGTTATCGATGGTCCATTTGCTGGCTTTAATGGTATCGCTTCCGAAGTTGACAATGTAAAGCAAAAAATGACTGTGACTGTTCTGGTGTTTGGTCGTGAAACCAGTATGGATTTAGAATTCAGTCAGGTCGAAAAAGTTTAAGTATATCGTTCGGCAACGGGCGGTATATAATCTGTGGTAGATACGCCATATCGTACCACGGCACACACAGCGCAATGGTGCGCTAAATAAAATGGAGTGAAAAATGGCAAAAAAAGAAGTTAAGGGATTGGTTAAATTAGTCGTCCCTGCAAAACAGGCAAATCCTGCGCCTCCAATCGGTCCGGCGTTGGGTGCTGCTGGTGTAAACATCGCAGAATTCTGCAAACAGTTTAACGACAAAACATCTGATAAAGAACCTGGAATGCCAATTCCATGTATTATCACTGTTTACACAGATCGCAGTTTCGAATTTATTATGAAATTGCCACCTGTATCGTACTATATTAAAAAGGCATTGAAACTGAAAATCGGTTCTCATAAGCCAGGTCGTGACTTTGTTGGTACATTGTCCAAGGCTCAGGTTAAAGAAATTGCCGAAGCGAAAATGCCAGACTTGAATTGCTCTACCATTGAATCTGCTATGAATATCGTTGCGGGTCAGTGCCGTTCTATGGGCGTAAAGGTGGAGGAATAAGATATGAAACTGACAAAAAAACAGCAGACTTGGAAAAACTTGGACACAGACAAGATTTATACTTTGGCCGATGCAATCGAAGCGTTGCGCGAATATGCGTCCAAAAAGTTTGACGAAACATTGGAAATCGCTATCCGTTTGGGTATCGATGTGACTAAAGCCGACCAGAACATCCGTGGTATGTTGTCTTTGCCAAACGGCACTGGTAAATCTGTACGTGTTGCAGTATTTACAGAAAATGCCCAAGACGAAGCTAAAGCCGCCGGTGCAGAAGTTGTTGGTGGTCAAGACTTGATTGACCGTGTTGCGGCTGGCGAAATTAATTTCGACCGTGTTATTGCAACACCAGATATGATGCCAAAAATGTCAAAAATCGCACGTGTATTGGGACCAAAGGGCTTGATGCCGAATCCAAAATTGGGCACAGTCACAAACAACGTTGCAGACGCTGTTAAAACAGCCAAAGCAGGTCAGATTGAATACCGTGCTGAAAAGAAGGGTATCATCCACGCTGGTATTGGTAAAATGTCATTTACAACCGATGCGTTGGTTGAAAATGCGGTTGCTTTAATCGACCAGTTGAAAAAGATTAAACCTGCATCTGCCAAAGGTCAGTACATCTTGGGTATTTCCGTTGCGACAACCCAGGGTCCAGGTCTGAAAGTAGAAGCAAAATAAATATCAGGGTGCAGAGTTTAGACTGCATTCTGGAACAAGATTTCTGTCCAAGACTGATGGTGTGACGAAAAACGTTGCTTAATTGCCATCATAGACAAAGAGAAAATTCTTTGGGGCAGGAACCAAAGCCCCACCTGGGGAAACCCAGATGGAAAGTTAACAAAACAGAAGCTTGAAGGAAATAAAGATGAAACGCGAAGAAAAATCAGATTTGATTTCAGCGTTGCAGTCGTCCCTGAAAGAAGCAAACGGTGTTTTCATCATTGAAAACCACGGCTTGACTGTACAAGAATTCGAAGGCCTGCGTAACGAATTACGTCCATTGGTTTCCGTATTCAAAGTTGTCAAAAACCGTTTGATGAAATTGGCGTTAAAAGACACTGATTTCGAACCTGTATCCGATATGCTGAAACGCCCAACCGCAGTTGCAGTTGCAACAGACGCGTTGGCGGTTACCAAAGTATTGGCAAAATTTGCGGAATCACACCCAAATTTGACAATCGTTGGTGGTAAAATGGATGCAGACGTTTTGGACACAGACGGCGTATTGCAATTATCCAAGCTTCCTTCCCTGTTGGAAATTCGTGGTACAATTGCGCGTATTTTGGTCGAACCTGGTTCACGCTTGGCACGAGTATCAGCAGAGTATGGAAAAAAAGAACAATAATTCAATGTTCAGTGCAACAACAATTGAACTTTGAAAATTAACGACGTAAGGAGTTATAAAATGGCAGACATTCAAAAATTGGTTGAAGAATTGTCAAAATTGACCGTTTTGGAAGCAGTTGAACTGTCCAAAGCATTAGAAGAAACATGGGGCGTAAGCGCTGCTGCTGCTGTTGCAGTTGCTGCTGGTCCTGTTGCAGCCGCTGCAGAAGAAAAGAGCGAATTTGACGTTGTATTGGCCGAAGCTGGTGCAAACAAATTGGCTGTTATCAAGGCTGTAAAAGACATCACTGGTTTAGGTTTGGGCGAAGCAAAAGCTTTGGTTGAATCTGCACCAAAGGCAGTCAAAGAAGCTGTTGCAAAAGATGAAGCTGAAAAAATGAAAGCTACATTAGAAGCAGCAGGTGCCAAAGTTGAATTGAAATAATTCAACCCTGAACCGCATGGTTCAAAATAAAAAATCCGCCGTATGAAAATATGGCAAAACGCCGCCCGTGTGGAATGAAAATTCCATACGGGCACAAAGGCGTAAAAGACATAAGAAAAAATAAAAACGGTATTACAATATCGTTTGTTTGCACAAAACGCACAAAAAAAAGGACTAAAACCGATGGCAGTAATCCAGAAACTTAGAAAATCTTTTGGTAAAAGTTTTTTGCAAACTCCGCTTCCTGATTTAGTTGAAATTCAATACGATTCCTACAAAGACTTTTTGCAGGCTGACGTTGCACCACAGAACCGTAAAAATATCGGTTTGCAGAACGTATTCTCGTCTATGTTCCCAATCAAAGACTATGCCGGCATTGCCGACCTGGAATTTGTGGAATACACATTGGACAAGCCTGTTTACAATGTAAAAGAATGCATGCTGCGCAATATGACATATTCCAGCAAGCTGAGATTGAAGCTGAGATTGATTTTATGGGATGTCGCAGAAGATGGTAAGAAAACTCTGCGTGACATCAAGGAACAAGAAATATTTATGGGCGAAGTGCCGTTAATGACAGAACGCGGCAGCTTTATCGCATCGGGTGTTGAACGCGTTATCGTTTCCCAGATGCATCGTGCCCAGGGCGTTGTGTTTGCAACAACCAAAGAAGCCAAGGTTGCGGGTAATCCAATCACATATACCGCGCGTATCATCCCAGAACACGGTTCTTGGATTGATTTCGAAGAATCCAAAGGCGTTATCTATGTTCGTATCGATCGTCGTCGCAAAGTTCCTGCAACTGTGCTGTTGCGTTGCTTGCCTGCG
>JAZQTD010000023.1:0-1028 GCA_045630455.1 Candidatus Enterousia sp.
TGCAGGGCGTATTGTAGCAGTATTAGAAGAAGAACAGGGAGTAAAAAAACCGGTGCAGTTTACGGAGCATAAAGTGCGCGGGGATGTGACATTTGAAAATGTATCCTTTGCTTATATGAAAGAGGCGGAACCTGTATTAAAAAATGTCAGTTTCTCCGCACGTGCCGGTGAAACAATCGGAATTATTGGTATGACAGGTAGCGGGAAATCAACGCTTGTCAAAATGATTCCACGATTATTTGATGTTGATAGTGGTGTCGTGAAAATTGATGATATTCCAGTACAGCAATATGATTTGCAAGTGCTTCGCGAGTCAATCGGTTTTGCACCGCAAAAGGCGACACTGTTCTCAAAAACAATTGAACAAAATATTCGCTACGGTCGAGAAAATGCAACTGATGAAGAAATAGCACAGGCGCTTATGGCAGCATGTGCGACAGAGTTTGTAGAAAAGTTACCGGCCGGTACAAGTCATCAGCTGACACAAGGTGCGACAAACTTATCTGGTGGTCAAAAGCAACGTCTTGCAATGGCCCGTGCCTTTGTACGTAGACCGCGTATTTTAGTGCTTGACGATGTAACGAGTGCGGTAGATAGTATTTCGGAAAAGAAAATCCAACAGGCAATTCAAACACAGTTTGCAGATGCAACAAAATTTATCGTATCTTCTAAAATTTCTTCGATTCGTCACGCTGATCAAATTTTAGTGATGGATGATGGACGCATTGCTGCAAGCGGTACACATGAGAAGTTATTAGCTTCCAGTGCGTTGTACCAAGAAATTGTACAAACACAGCAAGTAAAAGGGGTGATGATAGATGAGTAATTATGCTAGACCAAACCCTCCATAAAGACATCCAGGCGGTCGTGTATCAGGGCCTGTAGAAAAACCGAAAAACCAGCGCGAGACATTGGCGCGTATTTGGAAATACATGCGCCAACAGCGTATAGGGATGTATTTAGCGGTATCATTTGTCATGATTGCCTCGTTACTCAGCTTAGTCGGACCGTACATGATTGGTCATATT
>JAZQTD010000024.1:0-12734 GCA_045630455.1 Candidatus Enterousia sp.
AAGCTCGACCGTCTTGCTTCTTGATTTGTAGAACTCATGCGAGAAGGTGGTTTTGGAAAAATTTGAAAAAAATTTTTTATTTTTGGATTTTTTTGTGTATTTGGGCCGTACCAACAGTTCTATTTATATGTAACCAAGGGGGTTAATTATGTGCAGAAGGTGCAGTGAAACAGAAGAAGTCCACGAAGTTATGGGATTGGGTACAGAATATTGGGAAAATCTGGTGCTGATGGCCAAGGTTGCAGGTATGTATGTGCACCCTGCGGTAGTTAATATTACAGAACAGATGTGTTGTGGCTATCTAATTACGTGCAAACAGGCAAATGTCATGCTACGTTTCAAAGCAGAAATCTCATTGCAATAATTTCTTAAGCAATTTTTCTAACAGGCCCTTTAGGGGCTTTTGCATAGGGTGTACGCGTGCATTTGCAGTGTGTTGTCTTCATAAAAAAATCATAGTTTTCCATTTTTATCCAAATTAGCAGTTCTATTCAATTGACTGCACAGGGTGAATGGGATTTCTATCGGTTCGCAATATGCTGTGCAAGTCTTTCTGTTTTCTTGCCGTCTGTATTCCCAGACGGGGTCTATTACCACACCATAAAGGACATAACCCATGACCAACGAAGAACCAACCAACTTTTTCAAATACACAGAAACTCTTACCAGAAGCACCAATACGATAAAACGAAGAACGTGGTACAAAGACACAGTCCAAGATAAAATATCCCGCAGAAGTATTGCCGATATATTAGATATGTTCTGTAATGAGGCATATGCAGAAGACCAAGGAATCTATCGGAATCATAACTATAATATGAGCATTGAACAACAAGCATGGTATCTGGACCTTGTAAAATCTGAATACCTTGCACTATTGACAATTAAATTACCCCACATAAACCAATCAGGATACAGAAGAACCAAGAATCAAAAAGAAGCAAAAGAAATGTACCGTAATATTATCCGCACAATAGAAAGAAAATTTACATGCAGCGAACATAACTGGAAACGTAATCCATTGCCTTTTGTTGGTGTGTTTGAACGTGGCAAAAGTGGATTCTGGCATGTACATCTACTTATAAAGCATTGTGGCGAACCTATGAATGTACTAAACCAACTGATAAGGTCCATAGATGAAGCTAGGGAACATTTTGGATTTTTTCGTACAGTGATAAACCTAAGATACATATATGACAAGGAAGGTGTTTGTGCATATATGGTAAAAGAATTGAATAAAAACACCAACAATCCAAATAGTCGATATCTCAAAGATGAGGGTACTTACTTATTCTGTCTAAAAACATGGTTCGGTAAGGTTCAAGAAAAAATATACCCATATACTCCTTCTGCCTTGTCGACTTTGAAGTTATGGGTGGGTTTTGGTGTGATATTGAAAAGAAATAACAACCTGAATATACCAAACCCAATCAACAAACTAAGACATTTCCGCTCCTAAAAAAGGTTGCAAAGATGAGAGCTTGAAATATACCTTACCAGCAATTTTCACGCGTTTTATCTCAGGGTAAGCTTTACGTAAATTCCAATGGTAAATTGTATCTGGTTTGATTTTCAGTAATGTGGCTAATTCATGAACGGTCAGTAGGGTTTCGTGTGTGTATGTCATTTGTATTCTCCTTGATATATAGAACATCAAAAACTTCCATAAAATTACCTGCATAGCTTAGTGATAACAAAAGCGCCCAGATAAGTTCGTAGTCAGTTGCAAGCGGGAACGTTCCCAAAAAGAGTGGAGCGTAGCAACTGCATACGAAGAACTTATCGGTGCGCCAAAGTCAGATTAAGTAAGATGGTTATGTTGCACCACTCTGGATTTTTGTATCTGGACCCAAAAGAACACGTAATAGCATATAAAAGAATTTTCATTTATTTATTGGTTGAAAAAATAAAGGAAAAATGAAAAACTTTACGCCATGAAAAACAATAAAAAACATCTTCGTCAAACCTTGGATAATTTCAACCAAGAGCAAATTGCAGCCGACCGCAAAAAAGTAGAAAATATAGGCAAGTGCAAAAAGTCAGCCCTGCGTATCTTGGATGAATTTTGCAAAACGCCTAAGATGGATATTACAACCTTGGTACAAAAGACCGGTTTAACACGCCCAACAGTCACAAATACTATAAAGAAACTACAAGAAATCGGCATAATATCCACCATAAATCACAATAAAAAATGGGGCCAATGTTATAAATACGATGCATTGGTCGGTTCTTTGTCAGATTTTGAAAATAATACGACCAGAACACAGAACAAAAATGGCCTGTTCCTGCACTTCGATGGCCGGGACTTTGCAGAAAAACAGTCGGACACACCCAGTACCAAACGATTTAAACCATATAAATATCACAACGAAAAGCTGGCAAACAGAAATTCAAGCAACAGATTATACATTGGCGACAATCTAGACGGCATGAAGGCTATGACGTCCGAATGCCAAGAAACAGTCGATTTGGCATATCTTGACATTCCTTATAACATGCCCAGCACTCGGGTAAAACAAGCATATGCTGATAGCTTTGACGGCACTTGTGACTTACTATGCATGCTGTTGCCACGTTTGAAACTGGTGCAGAAACTACTATCACCCACTGGCTTAGTTGCGTTATCTGTCAGCGAACATGAAGTCGCCTATGTAAAGTTACTTATGGATGACGTGTTTGGCAGAGAAAACATAATAAATAATATTGTGATAGAAATGGCTATTGCTGCAGGTCCAGTGTCAGGTTATACTCAATACAAACTTCCCAGCACAAAGGGGTATTTACTTGTCTACGCAAAAGATAAGTCTCAAGTCAACTTTTTACAAAGATTATACGATACAGCTGACGACAAGTTTACATCTGGTTTTAATATTGTCTTGGATGAAAAATTGAATAAAACACCATTGATTGACTTCCTAAAACAGCAACCTGATATAGTCCAGCGGTTCAAATCACACAAACTAGCCATCAAAAACGAGAACATCGCTAAACTTATGGATTTTGACACCGATTTTGAAGACTATGTGCACCAAAGTCTATCAAAAAATCTGTACAAGAGAACTAAACCGTATCAAAACCCAGTTAAAAGCGATTTTAATGCCCTTGTAGGCGTTGTTTTTGAATATGACGGCAAATTATTAGAGAAAACGCAAGACGGCACTGTGTATCATTTAAAGCCCTTTTATAATAAGTTGCAGACAGATGATAATGGTGTACTGGCCAATTCTGTAATTCGTGGCGACATATGGAAGGGGTATTATTCAGAAAAAAGTCGTATACAGAAAGAAGGCGGCGTGCCTTTCAGTGCTGGCAAGAAACCAGTCAAACTTATCCGAGATTTACTAAAGTGGATAGGCAAGAAGGATGCCGTTGTGCTTGATGCGTTTGCCGGTTCTGCAACTACGGCTGAGGCGGTAATAGTTCAAAATAAACTAGACGGCGGCACACGAAGCTTCATCCTGTGTCAAATACCTGAGAAAGTCCAACCAGGTAGTGCCGAAGCAAAAGCGGGATTCAAATTCATTCACCAAATCACAATCCAACGGCTAAAAAACGTCACCAAAGCGATAAACAATGATGACGGGTTTCAAATTTATGTCTAAGCCGATTATTTACAAAGAAGCAAGAAACTTATCAAAATCTTCTTTGTTTTTATACCCAAGGTGATAAAACGAAGACGGCATAATCGCTAGCTTTGCTATTTTTCCGTCAGCATCCGCAGTTACATCAAAGCAACCAAAATCTCCTTGTGGTGTTTTAGAACCAATTAATAAAAACGGTTTTCCTGTTCCTTGCTCATACATCATAGAAAACTTGTTGATGGTATTTAGCTTTTTCATGGTCGCCAACTTTCCAACAATATAATCGGTGTATTTTTCTTTGCTTAGGTCTGGCGCAGCAACCCAAAACGACGAGTACCCAAAATCATCCGCCAAAAACGGCAAGATATGTTCTGCGTTATATTCTGTGTATGCTTGGGCCAATTTTTTCAAAAACAACTCTTCGTTTTCGTATGTTTTGTCAGACATCTGTTATCTCCTTTTGCTAATCGCCAAACACTTTGTCTAATTCCTGCTCCAATGTCCCATTCTGAGCTGCTGGCAACGCATCGAATTGTCTAAAGTTATGTTTCTTTATATCAATGGTGTTATCAAAGCCCAAAATATACTCAGTAGCAATCTTGTATATAATTTCCGTTGGGGCCAGACCATATACCTGATGTTCAAAAATATGCTTTAATCTATCCTTGTCGTTTGGATACAGTTTTTGCATTTTTTTGCTTTGATACAGGCGTTTTACGATTTCTGTTATATACATTCCAGATTTCATATACAGGTCTATAAAGGTCTTTTCCGGGGCGTCAAAGCAACCGGGATTTTCCTGCTCCAGATAATCAACCATTTCTTTTACTACCTTTTTGGGGGTAAATATCTGATTGGTTTTCTGTGGTGGAATATAGTCAAATATATCTTCCTTGCTGCTTTCATCAAAATAGTTCGCCAACCGTTGTTTTAGATTCAAGAATTCTTTGACAGAATCATTGAAAACCACGGGGTCAAACAGGTGTCCTTCAAAATGTTTAGTCTGTCCTGTTTCTGCATCGATATAGTCGCCACCATCACGTAAGAATCTAAATTGGTCTAACGAAATACTGGTTACGTCCTTAAATACCTCGTCCGGTATGATTTGGTCAAAGTTTTCCAAAGTAGTATTTTCATCGCCATACGCCATTAAGAAAGAAGGTATCGTTCTTGAGAATCCACGTAAATGAGCACGAACAGATTCTTCTATACTGTCTTTTTCTTTCTTGCGTTTTTCTGTTTCGATGGTTTTTACGATTTTTTCACCAGCACCTTGCACAACATCGTCAACTTTTTCTTTTATCTTCTCAACAAAAGTTGTATGTATTTCCTTTTTTCGTGTGTCATATATGTTGTTTATTTTATCTATTTCTTTCTGGGTGGCCGCTTGTTCAATTTCTTTTTGACGTTCCAATTCGTTCTTTTTATCTTCAATTTGATAGTCATAAAACTCTTTGGTCAGCATCGTGTTGGCATCTGCTGCTATGTTGCGAGCCAAGTTTTGCTGTGCCGCCTTGCTAATTTCATTACCGTATTCTTCTTTGGCAGTTTCTATCAGAGATGTTGTAACTTCCTTGAAGGCCTCACGATATTTTTCCAGTTCATCTGGCTGCGCCGGTGTCTGTTCGGTTATTTCTTCAACCTTATCTATCAAATCCTGGCTAAGACCATAAATTTTATCGCCAAATACTTCCTGGGCTTGACCTATAACTATGTCTTGTGGAATATCAACTTCACCATCTTCGTTAATTGCTAGGTCGTCCTTGGTTTCTGGTGTGACTAATATTTGTTCTTTGGTTGGTTCTAGTTGTTTTATAACATCAATTATTTCAGCCGGTGCATTGAAGATATTGCTTATGTTTTGGAACAGGAAATTACTCATAAATCCACGTCTAACAACCTCTTGCGAGTGTATCTTGCGTGGAATTGATAAAACCTTTTCTGCATCCAAGGTTATCATTTCGCCATCTTCGTCCTCGCCATAGACAGGGAAGAAGTTTAATAACTCGTATACATTATGTTTACGCTTGCCAATATCGCCTTTGCCGGATGTGGTATCAGGGCTAAGGTTATTTGCAAACTGTTCTACGATATTCAGGGTTCTGGCTGGGTCAAAGTCAAACACATAGGCGTTTTCTTTTCTGTAAAACTCGTTACCAACCTTGAACAGACATGGATTTTGTGCACGAAATGCCGCCTGCATGTACAACGCCGGACTTTGAACATTGCTTAGCATCAATACAGCAGTCCATTCAGGAACGGTTATTCCTGTGGTTAATTGGCCAACAGATAGTGTTATTGTCTTGTCGTGTTCTGAGATGGCTTTTCTTACTTTGTCCAACGCCTTCTGGTTTTCTTCTTCGTCATCAATTTTGCCGTTTCCTGCCGCTAAGACAATTTCATACTGTCCTTCACCAAATATGGGATGTTCCTTCAATTTCTTGGCCAACGCTTTGGCACTGTCGACACGATTTAACAACCAAAATGTGTGCTTTAGTTCATCACGCAATTCCGGTGTAGAAAATGGGAACTTGGTCTGACTTACCAAAGCATCCAAGAATTTATCAACTGCATCCTCGTATTTAAAAGTCCCATCTGATTTTGTGATAAAAAATTCGTTCAGGTCAAATGCGTATTCTTCTGTTTCGCCATCTGCATTGAAATCTGCACCTGTTTGCAATTTATCACGTATGATTTCTGACATTTGGTATGTGTACAGATTTAGTTGGGGCAAACTTTCGTATGGGTTTTCTGTTTCCAGGTTGTCTTGATTTTCATACCAATTACGTTTTGCCTTTTGCTCGTCTGCATAGGTCCAGTTAAATATTGCTTTTTCATCAAATTTATTATTCGCCAATGCTTTGAACGGTGTGCCAGATAAGTGTAATGTAAATCTACGTTTTATATGGTCAAACGCAACGTCTGTTTTGTATGTATCTACGCCTTCGTGGGCCTCGTCAATGACCAGCAAATCCCATTCCAGGTCGGCAACTTCACGCAATTTATCGTATTTGCCACCAAAGTAGATTGAGCCCTTCATGTCCTGTAATGAAACAAATTCAATACATCCTTTGTGGTTTGGGTCTGCCAGGTGATGCGTATATTGGTCACGTGTCAAAACATAGGCTTTGTTTTTCAATGCATCAACCTGGCTAACAAAGTAATATCCAGATTCTGTGCCCAAAAATTTCACGTAATCGTCATACCAGGAATTTGCAATCGCCGGCCTGTTCGTGACAATCAACACCTTTTGTGCCCCCAGTTGTTTGCACAAATCATACGTAGATAATGTTTTGCCAAATCTGGGTTTTGCATTCCACAAGAATTCAGGTTCATCATCTTGATTGGCGTTAAAGTATGATTTTGTATTACCAACCGCTGTATTTTGTTCATCACGTAATTTATATTCTATTGACCCAAGCGATTCCAAAATTCCACGATTTGATTTGAACTTTATAAAATGATTGTGGGAGGCATCTGGCTCTACATGAAACCACTCTGTTTTTTCAGTGTGTTCCTGGCCATTGGCATCCAAATATGTATGTGTTCCACGTTCAATATCATGTTTTTGCAGATACGCATGAAAATCTGTGTCACGAAATGTGTCACCAGTGCCATCATCGTAAATTGCGGTTCCCATCCATTCCAGTTTGTATTTTATATCGGCCGTTTGGGTCTGTTGGCGAATACGGGTTTCAACGTCTTGTTCTGTAAATCCAATCTTGGTCCACCCATGGTGGCGTGCAATTTCAGGTGTTGTGTATGCATAACACATCGGCACAACTTTTTTACTGGTATTGATTTGTATCTTTGCCATTATGCCATCTCCCTTACATGCGTTTCAATAAAGTCTATTTCTTCTTCGTTTAATCCATATTTTTTATACAGTTGTAAATCTATTTCATGAATTGATTTTGACCAGTCTATATCTGATTTTGCTGTAAAATCTTGCAGGGGTACATTTGACCAAACATTCGGTGTTTTGTTGCCTTGGGTTACTTTTTTTGTCCCAAGCATCGTTCTCGCAAATTTTGTTTTTATATATTTCATCAAATTATCTGCTTCCTGCCGAGAATTATATTTACCAAAACTAATAAAGGTTTCCGTAGAACCGACAAGCGGCTCACCGACAAGCGGCTCACCGACAAGCGGCGTAGATAAAACTTCGCCTAATGCCCCAGAACCATTCGAACTTGGTAAAAACACCTTATAAAACTCAAAGTTTTCTGGCGGATTTATATATGCTCTTTTGAAAAATTTTGTTGTCCGGGCATTGTTTTGTCTGCCAATAATTCTAATATATTCTGCACCATTTGTTGGACTGTTCAAAAATACTTCCGGAAATTTATCAAATACAGAAGAAGACAAATATCGTGCCGAACCGCCAGAAACGCGGGTGTCAAAACCTGGATTTTCAGTAAAAAACTCTGTCGTATATTTATGACTGGTATTTGAGTACATGATTTTATTGATAGAGGTTATATTGGTGTTTAATACCTTTGCTGCCAAATTTCTCAAGGTGTCATCTTGTATAAAAACCTCTATTGCCCCATATGCTTTATTGTTATTGATACACCCAATTGCGACACCACCCTTAATATCTACAGCGTTGAACACGGTTTTAGAAGATGGCCAATAGTTCAAAATCTTGAAATGCTCATCATTCAACATCTTTTGATTCCATTGGCGTGGAGTTTTTCCAACACCAAACAAAAATCTAGCAGGGGTAATCAGTGTTGAAAAAGCAGCAACCGCATCAGCAGCATCATAGAAGAAATGATATACAGGAGGCTGTTCACCACGATTTTCTATGTTTTCCTGATATGGAGGATTCCCTATACAAAAATCAAACTTCATCGTTAGTCCTTTTTTAAATCTTTGAAGTACAACTGCAGGTTGTTTTCCCAGTCGATAACACGACACGAAATTGGGGCATTGCCAAACAAACCCATCTGGTAAAAATCATTGGTTTCTGAGCTAAATGGGGCACAATCGCTAAGCCCATCCATTTGCCATATGTTCCAGGCAATAATTTGTGCGATTTTCTTTTGTTTCTGAATGTTCGGCTCTTTGCCGAATTTGAATTTGTAATTATCTATGAATGTGTACAGCAAGTTTTCACGTGCCAATAACAGGTTGTCGCCTTGATATTCATATCCGTATGTGCTTTGAAATGCTTTTAGCACCCATTCAAACCAATAGCGTTCTGAATTCATATTTTCATTAATGACACGCAGTTTACGGTCCAGCTGTCCAATACGTTGTTCAATTGGTATTATTTTTCCGGTTGTTGTATCGTATGGCGAGACTAGGTATGGTGCCTCGCCACAGGTAATTTCCAGGCGTTTGGACAATACGTATGCATGCCATTTTTTTGAGCCAGCCGGAAATATAGGTTCTGTTGTCGCAGTCCATGTATGGTCTGATTTCACTGTGTTAAATACGTCCTTACGGCCAAACCATTCTTCGTCACAGCAATTATTCATTTCATTGCATATCCAGGATGGTGTAAAAACCTCGGCATGGGTACGGGTGCGTTCTTTTTGATAACATTTTGCTTTCAAAATACGTGGCTGAATCAACATAGTGTTATTTTTGCCTGCAATGGCTTTGTATGTGATTTCACAGCCTGATTTGTATGCATTACCATATTGTGCATATCCATCACACGCCCACAGGATGTTACGGCCTGTGCTCATATCCTTTAACAGAATTTCTAACAATGATTTGGGCAGGTTGCGTTCAATAATGTCAATACCGGCAATATCACAATCTGCATCCATTTGCGGAATAGCTGCATCACATGAATAACCGCCACATTGTTTGTGTGCAGCGATATTTTGTTCTGCTAAGTTTTTGGCGGATTTCGGCATAACCCACTGATACCACAAACCAACTTTTCTGGACTATTTGGGGCTTTTTTGTTGTTTGTATAATGTTTAAAACATCAAAAAGCCGGAATTGTGCAGGATTGGTCGTTTTAAACAAAAAAGAACCGCATCTAATTATCATCAGGAAAAAAGGTATTGAAAAAATAGTTCTATAAAAAAAGACTAAAAAATTATAACAAAGGATTAGAAAAATGGCGGTAATTGGCTATATTCGCGTGTCTTCAAACAAGCAGACTTGCGAACACCAAAGGCATGAAATAACACAATTTTCACTACAGAATAATATGCATATTGATAAATGGGTGGAAGAAACCATATCTTCACGCAAACCATTGCAAAAACGACTGTTGGGACAATTACTAGAATCCTTGGAACCAAACGACATTATCATCGCTTGTGAAATATCAAGGCTTGGTCGTTCTTTGCTTGAAGTTATGAGGATTTTGGAAAACTGCCTGAATAAAAACTGTCAGGTGTGGACATTAAAAGAAAACTACCGTCTGGGAAACGATATACAATCCAAAGTTATGGCCTTTGCTTTTGGGTTATCTGCTGAAATTGAAAGAAATTTAATATCACAACGAACCAAAGCATCACTGGACAGTATCCGTGCATCCGGCAAACGTCTGGGGCGACCCTTTTCTGCACAGTCAAAGAAACTAAAGCTTTCCAAAAACACAAAACAGATAAAACGATTGTTGGATATGGGGGTAAGTAAATACAGAATTGCAAAAATAATGGACGTAAGAATATCAACTGTTACCAGATTTGTTCAACGTATGGGGTGGCAATAAGTTTTATTTTCTGCCGGACAAAATAAAGGAATATCAAAAAAATATAATAAAAAAATCCCGCCAACACTGACGGGAGATGTTTTAGAAAATTACTTGTGTTTTCGTTGGCATGTATAGATATGGGGGCCTACAACGCCCTTTGAAGCACTTTTAACACAGAAAGAATATTGTTTGTTTATGAAAAACATATTGAATATTGTGTTTTTTTGTTTACTATGGACTTATGACATGTTTGACGTTAAATATTAGCAAGACTAATATTGATGACTTTTCGTTGTTGCCACAAAAATACCCAGAAACCAATACTGGAACTTTTGTTATTGCACAAAAACTCAATGAGCCTGATTATATTTTATATGAAGTAGACCATGGAACCCCAAATTCCGACACTTTGAGAAATATTGAAACAGGACTTGAAACTCAAAAAGATATAAATGAAATAGATTCAAAGTACGACTATATAATTTTGGATAAAAAATCCAAACTGGTATTGTCATCTAGTGGTGTATCTGTCAAAGATTTTCAGAATATGCTCGCCACAATATTGGGGGATGCAGAAATCAGAATTGAGCCATTTTATTCTAAAGAAGAAGTGATAAATCAAATTCAAAACTTGGCAGAAATTACTTTCTATACAAAACCAGAAAACCCAATGTTTGGCATAGAAGATGATTTGATTAAGGCGATAAAAGGAACCCATTTGATAGATGCTGCCAATGATAAAATAAAAGAAATCTCAATGAGCATCAAGTTTGCTGGATTGAAGCTAAACGCTAAGAACAAGTCAAAAATACGAGAAATGTTGAGCAACTCCGCATATAAAAGCGTATCAATCAAAGCAGACAGCGATAAGTTCACAAATATAATAAATACAAATTCGGTAACAACAAAGATACGCCTGCAAAACCAGGTCGTAAATAACGGAAGATTGAGTATAGATGATTTCAAGACCGAATATTCCAAAATCAATCTAGATAAAGAAATAGGTGCTGTGCATGTTTAATTTATTTTGGAAAAACCAATCTCACAAATTTTTAGCATTTGTTGTCCCTATTTTTATCGCTGTAATTATAATTGTTCTTATGCGAGACAACATAAGCTATGGCAACATTATAGCTTCTTTTTCTATCATACTTATGCTGAATGTTACTGCATTGTTTCAAATATCAAAGGGAGTATTAGTAAAACTTTTCAAACAAACTAATCAAAATGGTGATTCTTATTATAAAATACTAAAAAACAAGTACGAAACTGTCATATATGTATCGTTTGTTTACATTTCTTTCTTATTAGCTTTGGATTTTATTAGTATTTCTAAAAGTATAATTTTATATGTAGTGAATTTTTGTATTTTATACTTGTTGTTTGCTTTGATAATCCAAAACATATTATTAGTCAGATACTATTTTGCAGCTCTTGATGCAGAATTGAAAAACTAAAACTCGCCCAGGAACAGCCATCAGCTGAGTCCCCAGAACAAAAGTTTTTATGGCCCACAAACTCAGTTTTTGAAGCATAATGAATTCAGTATCGCAATCATCATATAGTACTTGATTATACTTATGAAAATGGGTATTGTGTAGGTATGATTAGATAATAGGTATATAGTATGATAAAATCGTTTAATTGTCGGGAAACAGAAAAGATTTTCAATGGGGAACGGTCTAAGAAAATCCCGACAGATATTCAACGGCGTGCTTTTCAGAAATTGACTATGTTGGATGCATCTGAAAACGTGGATGATTTGCGTGTACCACCATCCAATATGCTTGAATCCTTATCCGGAGACCGCAAAGGCCAATGGAGTATTCGTATCAACCACAAATACAGAATTTGTTTTACTTGGGATGATGATGAAGCAAATAATGTAGAAATAGTAGAGTATCATTAAACTCTTGACTTTTTCTATTACATATTATATAATACATACAACAAAAAGGATATAAAATGTCTAACTTTATTAATGTTGGTCATGTTGGTATGTTATTAAAAGAAGAATTTATGGAGCCACTAGGACTATCTATGAATGCTTTGGCACGTGCGATTGGTGTGCCGGCAAATTGTATTCATGGTATTGTGCATGGTACACGTGGTATTTCTGCAGCGGTTGATTTACGTCTGACACGTTATTTTGGATTATCTCAGGGGTATTTTCTGCGTATTCAAACACATTATGATATGGTTGCAGCAACAAAAGAAATCTCGGATGCGGATTTGGCCAAGATTATTCCTTTCAATCGTCCTGCCAATGGAGATTTGAGAGTAGCAGTAATGTAAAATAGTTTTATCAGATTCAGCCCGTCCATGTGACGGGTATTTTTATTAATGCTACAAAAGGTACATTTTGTAACATTAACGCGGAAAGCCCCAGAAAACCAAGAGTGGCAAACCGCGTTAATTTCTTGACAGCAATAAAATGTTACACTATACTGTGATTATAAATAAATAGTAACATTATGCTAAGG
>JAZQTD010000025.1:0-58330 GCA_045630455.1 Candidatus Enterousia sp.
AAGGTAGCTCTTTTACAGGTCCCGCAAAGGGGTATGACTTCAACGTCACCCTGTATCCAGAACAGCTAAAATGTTGCCGAAGCAGTGACTGTACAGGTGACAGCGTTAAAACTTTAGATGGTGTGACCGGCGTAACATACACATACACCAAATCATGCAGTACATCTGGTACATGCTCTGGCATTAATCACCGTATAACATGTTCCAAGGGGTATTATAGTAACACCGGAAAAAGCTCTGTAAGTGTAGATTCCAAGAACAACCCAAGAAATTATGCAAGCCAACTGGACTGTATATCATGCGCAGAGAGTACTGGTGTTTCAAATTCTACTACAGACGGCATAGGAAAAACATCTAAGAGTGATTGTTATTCGCCATCCAGTACAACTGATACAGGCAGCACAAGTAGCGACCAAACTGACAACAGTACGAACGATACAACCAGCACAAGTAGCGACCAAACTGACAACAGTACAAACGATACAACCAGTACAACTGATACAGGCAGCACAAGTAGCGACCAAACAGACAACAGTACGAACGAAGTATCTACACTTGTTTCTGCAAAAAAAGATACAATACGAACCTGTTGGCAATGTTCAAATCCAACTACATTTAAACAATGTTTATTGATGTATGAACAACCAGACAAATTACCAAGCGACACTACACATGATAAAATAAAAGGTAAATGTCATATTATTGATTAAAAAATGGGGCAATAGCCCCATTTTTTATAAAAACTATCGTACCAAATATGGACACTTATACTGGCTAATACACCCCAGCAATTTGTCATACGATGCACAAATCATACAAGATGATGATGGTGTACGAACCTCTGCTGGCGCGGCGATGATAGTATCATCAAATACAGGTCTTACATCCGCAGCCTCTAAAACGATTGGATTGCCATGTTCAATCCAAGTTTTCTGGGCAGCCTTTGGCATATTACCTTCTATGATATGACTTTCGATATACATAATAAATCCTTTGTTTTTGTATTTCGTTGATAAATATATAGCACAATTATTTATTTTGTCAAGACTTATCGCAAATTTTATTTTTGCAATCACATATAAATAAAAAATCCGCCGGATTCCCAGCGGACACTTTTCTTAATTTATTACATATATTTCATATTACGCAACTCTGATAATTTTATTTGCAGTCTACTAACCTCGTCACGTGCGCGCGCGCACTCATATTCTATAATATCTTTTTCTTGGGCACGCTCATCAATATCTTTATCCGTATCCAAATCAAGTGCCCATATACGGCTCTGCCATTGTTCAGCCCAATATTCTGCCGCATTCAACTGTTGCTTTAATTCTTTGATTTTTGGTCCATATACGACAATATGATACGCACGATAAAAACGAGCAATTTCTTTCAGTTCAATTTGTGCCTTGTCTGCCGCCGCGATTTCCGATTGTGCACAATCTATCTTTGCACGCAATGTATCAACTGTATCTTCGCCCTCTTCGGGTCTGTCCAACCCAGACACACGATTAGTTGCCTCATAAGCCTCTAAGCCTTTTAAACTCATTTTCAAATCTGGCAATCTGTACGATGCAGCACGCCCCAAATCAATCACCCCGCGCAACACCCGCACGCGCGCGTCTTTCAGTTCCTTAGCCTTATTCAAACGTCCAGTCATCGGTTTAACCATATTCAACCTCCACTCTTCACACTATCTATATAGTACACAAACATCATTTTGTCAACCGCTATATAAAAACCGGAACAGATTTCCATTCCGGTTTTAACAATATCAAATCGCCCTGCACTATTTTGTACCGCGCGTAAACGCACCGTTGTCCAGCATTTCACGAACTGCAAAATGCTTAATCTTTTTAGCAGATGTTTGCGGCAATTCTTCTTCAGTTATTGCAAAATCGCGCACCCATTTATACTGAGCGATTGCCATATTCGACTTTTTTATCAAGAAATCCACACGTTCGACACTGGTGCCTGGTTTTACCTGAAATACACCATATGGAACTGTTTTACCCTTGATAACATATTCAAACACAGCCGCCGCCAATATCTCGTCATTTTGCAGATACAGATCTTCCAATTCATCAGGATAAACGTTTTTACCACTGTCCAAAACGATAACCTGTTTTTGACGCCCCTTAACCACCAGGCGACGCTTTTTATCCAGCATACCGATATCACCAGTCTTGAACCAGCCATCTTCGAACGCCTCTGCATTTGCTTCGTCATTACCGATATAGCCTGGCATAACCATATTACCACGAATCCAGATTTCACCGATTCCTTCTTTGTTCGGATTATGAATCTTTAATTCGTTGCCCAACAATGGTCCCGCATAGTACATCTCGCCATTAGCACGACGGAATGCAAAATTAAAGTTCCCTGGCCCCGTTGTTTCAGTCAAACCATAGCAATCACCAACAACGAATCCCAATCTTTCATAGAACTTGCGAATCGATGGCTTTAATGTCGCGCCGGCAGAAACCAACACTTTGGTATTGCCACCAAACAATTCATGAATTGGTTTTGTCACTTTTTTCACGACAAACCCCAAACCAATCGCACGCAACACATGGCGCAGTGACACCACAACGCGCATCAGTGTCCACGCATGCTTTGCACGGGCAGCGTCTACAATCTTTTTATAGAACACTTCCCAAATACGTGGAACGGCGGGGATAACCTCTGGCTTGTACTGCTTAAAGTCTTTCAAGAATTCTTGTGGCTTTAATACCGGCTGTAATAACAGTTTACCCTGCAAACATACCGGCACGATGATGTTAATCACCACACCATATATATGATACAGCGGCAAGAACCCATAGAACGTATACTCTGGAAAAATTACATCCTTGTAAAATTGTGCGCCATCACACAAGGATAATAAATTATTGTGCGTTAATCCCACAACCTTTGGATTACCGGTCGAACCCGATGTAAAAGACAACTGGGCAACATCACTGCGATTAACATCTGCCGCAACAAAATCGTTTTCATCTGTATCATCAATCGATTCGATATCAAACATTTCAACAGACCCATCTTCGATAAACATATTCTTTTGCGCCAGAACCAATTTACAGTCCGTACGCTTAATCATATTAATATGTTCAGTTGTCTGCAATCCTGTGTCCAGCATCAGCGCACGCGCCCCCTGGGATGCAATCGCAAAATACGAGCGAACAAAATCCGGTGTATTACCAGACAGAATTGCAACCGTATCGCCTTTTTTGATACCAAAGCGTTTAGCCAGCAACACAGCGCGTTGTTTAACCTTTCTTAATAAATCTGCATAGGTTTCATTTTCGCGGACAAAGAAAATACGATCTTTGTTCTTTTCGCATACCTGATGCAACATTTCATAAATATTTTTTATCATCATAGCACTCTTGTTTTATGTTAACCAAGTCTTGAGACTATTTCCCCAAAACATACTACAATGTAGCCGTTTTTGATAAAAAACACAACCTATTTATAGGAAAGCGTTCATTTTCACACATCAACATATAGTGTTCGAATCAAGTTTTTACATCAACATTTTGTGTTTTTGTATTTTTAGCGAATCGATTATCTCGCACAAAACATAAAAATCTTTACACAAAAGCCCTTTTCGTATCAAAACACCGATTCTGATTTTCGTCGCAACTATGCAGAAAATATACCTTTTGCCAAAGTAAAGTAAAAAATAATTTTTTTTTATCTTTTACAGATTGTTTATTAATCCTAAACACTATATATTGTTATCAAATCGAACAATTAATCACTATATATTGTGTTTTAAAGGTATCGGAGTCTAAAATGTCAGAAACACAAATTGAAACAAAAATTGAAATTACACCAAATTTTACAACTAAATTAGTGGCCGTTCAGAAACGCGGTGGCGAAACAGTTCCATTTGATGCATATAAAATTTTTAATGCTATCAAGCGCGCAGTTGACGTAACTACTGAACTAACTAATGAACAAATTACATCAATTACACAATCTGTACTGGATACATTGGGCGAAGAATATGCCCAACGCGCCCCATCGGTCGAAACGATTCAAGATACAGTGATTCGCAAATTGATGGACAATGGCGCATATAAAACTGCTGAATCTTATATTATATATCGTCAAAAACGCACAGAAATTCGCGAATCGATGGTTGACGCAGTAGAAGTTATCGAAGGATATGTTGGTGGCTCTAACTGGCGCATCAAAGAAAATGCAAACGTTGGATATTCTATTGGTGGATTAATCTTGCGTACATCTGAACGTGTAACGGCTGAATACTGGTTGAATCTGTATCCACGCGCCGTTGCCGAAGCGCACAAAAATGCCGCCATCCACGTACACGATTTGGGTTGGTTAACCGGCTATTGTGCAGGCTGGTCACTGCGTGAATTATTGTACGAAGGTTTCAACGGTGTCCCTGGATACCTGCACTGCGAACCGGCTAAGCATATGGCGACTGCTATTTCCCATATGGTGAATTTCTTAGGCACATTGCAAAACGAATTTGCCGGTGCCCAGGCTTTCTCGTCGGTGGACACATATCTGGCACCATATGTGCGTGTTGACAATCTGTCTTATGAAGATGTTAAAAACGCAATGCAAACATTGGTATTTAACTGTGGCGTACCATGTCGCTGGGGCACGCAAACACCATTTATAAACTTTACATTTGACTGGACATGTCCAAATGACCTGAAATCACAACGTCCATTCATTGGTCGCAAACAGGTCGACTTTACATACGGTGACCTGCAGGCTGAAATGGATATGATTAACAAAGCGTTTATTGAGGTTATGACCGAAGGTGACGCATTGGGTCGTCCATTTACATTCCCAATTCCAACATATAACATCACACCGGATTTCCCATGGAATCATCCAAATGTAAAACCTTTATTTGAATTGGCGGCAAAGTATGGGATTCCAAATTTCCAGAACTTCCTGAACTCGGATTTGAATCCAACAGACGTTCGTTCTATGTGCTGTCGCTTGCGCTTGGATGTACGTGAATTATTAAAGCGTGGCGGCGGTCTGTTTGGCTCGGCTGAAAAGACTGGCTCGATTGGTGTTGTCACAATTAACTTGGCACGCTTGGGCTATATCCACAAAGGCGACCGCGAAGGATTGTTCCGCGAACTGAAACGCTTGTTAGATTTGGGTCGCGACAGTTTGGAAATCAAACGCAAAATTATCACCAAGAATATGGAACGCGGTCTGTATCCATTTACCCGCCGCTATCTGGGGGATTGGAGTCACCACTTCTCAACCATTGGTGTAAATGGTGCAAATGAAATGGTATTGAACTTCACAAACGGTACAGAAAACATCACAACCGTATTTGGTAAAAAATTGGTTCTGGACGTTATGGACTTTATCCGTGACAATCTGGCCAACTTCCAGGAACAAACAGGCAACCTGTACAATCTGGAAGCGACCCCAGCCGAAGGATGCTCGTACCGTTTTGCAAAAACAGACGTCAAGAATTTCCCAGACATTATCACGGCGGGAACCAAAGACGCACCATATTACACAAACTCAACCCAATTACCTGTAAACTTTACAGACGATCCGTTTGTGGCCTTGGAACACCAAGAAGAATTACAGCGTAAATATACCGGCGGCACAATGTTGCACCTGTATATGGGTGAACCGGTATCCAGTGGTGATGCCGCCCAAAAGATTGTCCGTACAATATTCGAAAATTACAAGGTGCCATATATGACACTGACACCGACATTCTCGATTTGTCCGAAACACGGATATCTGCCGGGAAAACATGAATTCTGTCCGAAGTGCGACGCAGAAAACGGCGCAAACCAGGCATAAGAATAAACACAGTTTAACAGTCAGCAAAAAAGAAAGGGAGGAAACACACTATGACTAACTGCCAAAGAACACGTTGCGAAGTATTTTCACGCTCTATGGGATTTATTCGCCCAGTATCGAACTTTAACATTGGCAAATATTCTGAATTCTGCGAACGCAAAACATTTACAGAATCAAACTGTTTATCTGCTGGTTGCAGACATGCTGAACTGTTAAAGAAAGCCGCATAAGGCACGCTAATGAAAGCGGTACAGATTGGGGGATTGGTTTCATTCACAACGATTGACTATCCTGGCAAATTAGCAGCAGTGCTGTTCTTGGTTGGATGTCCATTATGTTGTGCATATTGTTCCAACCCCCATTTATTAACCCCACACGATGGCGAATACGACCCAGAACGGGTCTTTGAATGGATAAAATCCCGCGTTGGTAAACTGGAAGCCATCGTATTTTCCGGTGGCGAAGCATTAATGCAAGGCGATATTGCAATCGAATATATGCGCCGCGTACGCGAACTGGGGTTCAAAATCGGATTACATACAAACGGATTTTACCCAGAAACACTGCGCCGTGCGGCAGATGTTGTAGACTGGATTGGTCTGGATTTCAAGGCCACCCGTGAAAAGTACCCTGACCTAACCAGCCAACATATCGCATATGACAATATGATAAAATCGCTAGATATATGGCGCAACACCGGTAAAGATTTCGAAGTTCGTATAACAGCCGACCCTCGCTTTATTTCTAAATCAGATTTAACTGAAATTGCAGAAATATTACACGCACGTGGTGTTGCCAATATCGCAATTCAAAAATATATTCCACATTTCGAAGACGAAAATAACAAAACAGATTCCGCATCCCGTGATCAGTTTTTTAATGACTCAGACCTGCGCACACACATTGATTCGATGTTTTCATCTGTCACCTGGCGGGAATAAATTAACTTTAACAATAAAAATATACAGAATAAACAAACGACCAAATTCCCCCGAGCCGCCAACTAGCCACTAATAAGTATTGAATTTTGAATTTAATCTGATACGATTTCACTTAAACTACTTTTTAATTAACAGGACACAGATATGAACATAGAACTTGGTAAAAACATAAACCCACGCGACATAGAAACCAGAATCCAAGAATTCTGGGATAAAAATGACTTTTGGACAAACGATACAACATCTGATAAGCCATCGTTTTGCATTATGATGCCGCCGCCAAACGTAACTGGGTCTTTGCATATGGGGCATGCGCTGGATAATGTGTTGACCGATATTATGTGTCGCTATAAACGTATGTCGGGGTTTGATGTTTTATGGCAGCCAGGCACAGACCACGCATCAATCGCAACCCAGTTATTGGTAGAACGCGACTTGTCCAAACGTGGCATTAACCCACACGCATTGTCTTTGGATGAAAAATTAAATGCTGCCTGGACGTGGAAGGCTGACAAAGGCGGTCAAATTATGAACCAGTTGCATATTTTAGGTGTGACCCCTGTATGGAAACGCGAACGTTTTACAATGGATAAAGGGTTATCTGATGCAGTTACAAAACTGTTTGTAAAAATGTATAACGAAGGATTGATTTACCGTGAAAAACGCCTTGTT
Organism: Candidatus Enterousia sp.; assembly: GCA_045630455.1. GTDB lineage: Bacteria > Pseudomonadota > Alphaproteobacteria > Rs-D84 > Rs-D84 > Enterousia. The sequence goes on from JAZQTD010000025.1 coordinate 7,437, forward strand.
AACTGGTGCCCGAAACAGCAAACATCTGTATCTGATTTGGAAGTAGAAACACGCGAAGAAAAAGGCAAGTTTTATTACTTTAACTATCCATTAGTTGGTGGTGGTTTTATCGAGATTGCAACCACACGTCCAGAAACATTGTTTGGCGACCAAGCAATTGCAGTTCATCCAGAAAATGAAAAACTGAAAGATTTAATTGGCAAACGTGCAATTATTCCATTAACAGATATTGAAATTCCAATTATTGCAGACGTTCACGCAGACCCAGAAAAAGGTACAGGTGCGGTTAAAATTACACCTGCGCACGACTTTGACGATTACGAGGTTGGTCTGCGCCACAACCTGACACCGGTTTGTATTTTAACGTCTGATGCGAAATTAAATGACAATCCAGTTGTGCCAGAAAAATATCGTGGTCTGGACAGATACAAGGCACGCGAAGCAGTTGTTGCAGATATCGAAGCCGCAGGTCTTATGGTCAAGATAGAAGACAAGGTTATTCCAACACCGTATTCTGAACGTGGTGGTGTACCAGTTGAACCTTATTTGACAGACCAATGGTTCGTTGATGCTGAAAAATTAGCAGTGCCGGCTATCAAGGCGGTCGAAGAAGGCAAGATTAAATTTATGCCGGAACATCGTTATAACTTGTTTATGTCTTGGATGAAGAATATTCGTCCATGGACAATTTCACGTCAGTTATGGTGGGGCCATCATATCCCAGCCTGGTATGATGAAGAAGGCAAAGTTTACGTTGCAGAAAACGAAGAAGAAGCCGTCAAAATGTCTGGTGGTAAAACATTGACACGTGACAAAGACGTTTTGGATACTTGGTTTTCATCTGGGCTGTGGCCATTTTCAACATTGGGTTGGCCCGAAAATACATTGGAATTGAAAAAATACTATCCAACCAGTCTGTTGTACACAGCAGCCGACATTATCTTTTTCTGGGTTGCACGTATGGTTATGATGGGTATCTATGTAATGGGCGATGTTCCGTTCCATACTGTGAACTTCCATGGATTGGTCCGTGATTCTAAGGGTCAGAAAATGTCCAAGACCAAGGGCAATGGCACAGACCCACTGGATACGGTTGAAAAGTTCGGTGTTGATGCATTGCGCTATTGGATTGCAACTGCGCCAATCGGTACAGATATTAGATATTCAGATGACGAGGTTAAACGTGGTTCAAAACTGCTGACAAAACTGTGGAATGCATCCAAGTATGTTTTGATGAACTTGTCTGATTTTGAACCGGAAACAGCGAAACAAATTCCAATTGCCGACCGCTTTATCGAAGATCGCTGGGTATTAAACGAACTGAACAAGACGGTTGCAGAAACCCGCAAGCATTTGGATAAATATGATAACTATAATGCACGCGCTGCGATTGATACATTCTTTTGGGATATCTTCTGTGACCAGTATTTGGAATTTATCAAAGACCGTTTCTGGGCACCTGAAAAGTATAGTGCAGAATCTAAATTGTCTGCCCAGTGGACATTGTACAACGTTCTGCGCGCGATAATCGGTCTTTATGCGCCGTTTATCCCGTTCTTGACCGAAGAGCTGTGGCAGAAAATTTATCAACCATTCGAAGGTGGTGAAACATTGCATCTGACAGCGTATCCAAGTGTTATGCCGGAATATGATACAGATGTTTCGCAAATGAATATTGCGCTGGAAATGTTGAAAAATATTCGTGGTCTGCGCACAGACAGAAAGGTTGGAAACGGTGCGAAACTGGAAACGTTAACAATTCCATCTGACACCCCAGATGCTTTGCACGGTCTGATTAAATCAGCAGCACGTGCGAATGAAATTGTTCTGGGTGACGGTTTGGATTTTGTTGTGGCTGAACAGAAAATTGCGGGGTAAAACCAATGGCAGACAAACTGGTTGAAAAGCGTGTTTTACAGGCCTATCAGTGCGATAGGTTTAGCAATGTACGTCCATTGATTTTAATGAACGAATTGCAATCTATTGCCGACCGCCACGCCGAGATGTTGGGTTGTGGTCGCACATATTGTCTGGAAAACAATGTTGGCTGGGTTGTGATGTATTACTTGGTCGATATTATTGAATTGCCGACCGAAGGCGAAGAACTAACCTTTTCAACGTGGCCATCATGCCAAGATGCACTGCGCGCAACACGTGACTTTGAAATTCACGGCGCAGACGGGCGATTGATGGTTCGAGCCACGTCCCAGTGGATTTTAATCGATATGAACGCACGCCGTCCATTGCCGTTGGCGGGTCATTTGTCGCCGGACGTTGTTGTACCACACCGTGCGTATGGTTGTGCGTTTGAAAAGTTCCCAGATTTTGAAACAAATAAAACGCACATTATGAAGTGTCGCTTTGATGATATCGACGTGAACCAGCATATAAACAATGCGGTTTATGCAGTCTGGGCAACGGAAAGTGTTGGCTATAAATATCGCAGCACACATAAATTAAAAAAGATAGACATTAATTTCAAAAAAGAAATTAATCCAGATACACCCGAAATCAGAATTGATGTCGCAATTGATGGATTAACGACACGACATAAAATCTGTACGGGCGATATCGAACACGCACGTGTTATTTGTCACTGGGACGAAATATAAAAAAACCGCATATGCGTTTTTTTTATCTCCTTTCTAAACGTTACTGATAATCATTCACGACCGAGTACGTAGTGCTGCCATTCTTGACCTTGGCCTTGCTGGACAGTGATGTACTTAACGCGCCATAGAATGTTGTATCAGCAACCTTGACACGCAGTATTTGCTGTTGCGTCATACTTGGTCGCCACACCAAAAGTTATCCCCTTGAGCTCGACAAGTTTTAACACACATGCAAACAGCCGTTTTTTGCAAGAAAAAAAATCTGCCCAAAAAGGACAGATTTCATTACACCAGATAATTCAACCTCGAAAGCCCATGGCAACAATAAACATTTCCACACTGTCTTTACGCGACGATGGTGGTTTTATATGATGCACAGATTCAAATCTTTCTTTGATTTGTTTTAACAACTCGTTTGTTGTGCCACCTGTGAACGATTTACAAACAAACGTGCCACCAGGCTTTAACGCGCGCAACGCAAAGTCAAACGCGTATTCCAGCAACACCATCTGGCGAATATGATCAGTCTTTTTATGTCCAACCGTATTCGGCGCCATATCAGACACAATAACGTCCGCGGTGCCCGCCCCGATTTCATCAGGTTGCAAGCCTAACTTTTCTTCCAGCCAGCGCAGCGCAGCATCTGATGTAAAGTCGCCCTGATACGTTTCTACACCAACAATCGGCGATATTTCCAGCAAATCCATCGCAAAAATACGGGATTTTGGATATGTACGTGCAATATACTGCGACCAAGAGCCCGGTGCCGCCCCTAAATCAACAACAACCTGACCATTGCGCAAGAACTTGAACTTTTCGTTCATTTCAATAATCTTATACGCCGCACGCGCACGATAACCATCCTTTTGTGCACGCGCAACATATGGATCAGCCGCCTGACGTTGCAACCATGCGACCGAAGATTTCTTTGCAGCAATTTTCTTATTAGTTATTTTCATTAGTTGTTATCCCACACTCTCTTAACGTGTACGACGCGAAGCCTGACGTTTCATTTTTTTAAGATGTTCATTATACGAGCAACGTGCCGCAAATGCCGGCCTCGACCATACTTTATACAAGCGCTCATCTTCAAGGCTATAGAACTCTTCATCTATGCCGTGGTATTTGTACGTAACAACTACTTTATAGCCCGTCACTTCACCTTCTACTACGACTTCCTGTGGTGCTTTTACATCCACAACATCCCAATTAAAAATATGCTTCCAATCTAACTTCATATTTATCGACCTTTGACTCTCTTTTGCTTTTCCCGATAGAAATCAAACGCATTTTTACGCGCTTTGACGCGACTGACTAAACACATTTTATCTTCATCATCTGCGAATAAATATTTACGCTCGCCATGATGTTTATAAGTTACCGTAACCTCGTACCCCAACAGAACATGCCCCATATCACGATAATCACGATAAATCTCAACAGGTTCAGAAACCGCAACAGGCGTCCAGTCAAGCCAATTTTTTACCTTAGAGGCAATATCACTTAACGTCATATTAATTTACCCCTTGTGGTTTTGGGCCAGGCTGTTGTTGCATACGTTGCATAACGGCTTCCATACCGCCCATACGCTGAATCATAGCCATTTGCTGTTTCATCTTGGTGTATTGCTTAATGATGTGTTCAACATCACGAACCGTACAGCCTGCTGTTTGGGCAATACGCGCCTTGGCATTGGCAAACACTTTTTCTGGATTTGCACGTTCTTCCGCAGTCATCGCTTCTAAGATTTTAATCTGGGCATCAACACTACCATCTTTGATTTTTTCTTTCATAGCACCCACAGCATCTTTCATACCCGGCACCATTTTCAGCAGACCACTAAAATTGCTCATCTTTTTAATCTGCTTCAGTTGCGCCAACATATCATTCATATCAAATTGACCTGACATCATACGCTCGGCTGTTTCACGCATCCCAGATGGCACTTTTTCCGCTGCGACATCTTTTTCGACTATATTTTCTTGTTTTTTCTTTTTACCAAAACCAAACATTTCTACTCCTTTTATGTTCTAGTGTTATATTTTATTTGCTTTTATTTATTTGTCCAGATACTTCTTTAAATATTTTCCAGTCTGTGATTCCGCAACCTGTGCTACATCTTCGGGTGTACCAGCTGCGATAATCTGTCCACCACCTGCGCCACCGGTTGGCCCCAAATCAATAATCCAATCTGCGGTTTTAATCACTTCCAGATTATGTTCGATAACAATAACTGTATTTCCCTGCTCTACCAATTCATGCAACACAGACAAAAGCATTTTTATGTCTTCGAAATGCAGCCCTGTTGTCGGTTCGTCCAGAATATATACTGTTTGACCAGTACTGCGTGCAGCCAATTCCTTGGACAATTTTATGCGCTGGGCTTCACCTCCAGATAAATCCAATGAACTTTGCCCCAGTTTGATATAATCCAGCCCCACACGCTTTAATAATTCCAGTTTACGTGCAATCTTTGGCACATTTACAAAGAATCTGTATGCTTCTTCGACCGTCATATTCAGGACATCTGCAATCGATTTTCCTTTGTACTTAACCGCCAAAGTTTCTTCGTTATATCGCGTTCCGTGACAGCAATCACATTCCACATACACGTCCGCCAGAAAGTTCATTTCAATCTTAATCTGACCATCACCCTGACAGGCTTCGCACCGGCCGCCCTTGACATTGAACGAAAAACGACCAGACGTGTATCCACGTGCCTTAGCCTCTGGCAGACCTGCAAAGAAATCACGGATATCGCTGAATACACCAGTGTATGTCGCAGGATTACTGCGTGGTGTGCGCCCAATTGGCGATTGATCAATATCAACGACTTTGTCTACATTTTCCATACCACGAATAATATCATGCGCCCCTGTTTCCAGTTTTGAATTATAAAGCGCACGCATCAATGCCGGATACAAAGTATTCAACAACAACGTTGATTTACCCGACCCAGACACACCCGTCAGCGCAACAAATTTCCCCAACGGAAATTCAACATCTATATTTTTCAGATTATTTCCACGTGCACCAGATACAGTAATAGACTTGCCATTACCCGCACGGCGCTTTTTTGGTACGGTAATTTTGCGCTTGCCTGATAAATATTGACCAGTGATTGAATCTTTATTTTTTATAACCTGGGCAGGTGTTCCGTGCGCCACAACATTGCCACCATTGATACCTGCGCCACGACCAATATCCACCAGATAGTCTGCCGCACGCATCGCATCTTCATCGTGCTCAACCACGATAACAGTATTATCTTTGTCACGCAGCATTTTCAGCGTTTCCAGCAATTTATCATTATCCGCCTGGTGCAAGCCGATTGACGGCTCATCCAATACATACAAAACACCGGACAGACCACTGCCAATTTGAGACGCTAAACGAATACGTTGTGCTTCGCCCCCAGACAGTGTTCCCGCCATACGTGACATAGTCAAATAGCCCAATCCAACATTTTGCAAGAAATAAAGTCTGTCTGTAATTTCACGTAAGACAATTCGTGCAATCTCGTTTTCTTTTTGCGACAAATGATTCGGCAAATCACGGAACCACACCAAAGAATCATCCACAGACATATCGCAAACATCCATAATATCTGCGCCATTTATACGCACACACAGTGCGTGAATATTTAGTCTTTTTCCATGACAAACCGGACACGGCTTTTCAGATTGATATCGTGCCAAGTCGGAACGCACCGCTTCTGAATCAGATTCACGCCATCTGCGTTCCAAATTCGGGATAACACCTTCGAATGGCTTTTCATATACAAACCCGTTCCAGTTAATTTTAATTGGTGTATCGCCACTGCCGTATAAAATTAAATCTTTTTGTTCGGAGGTTAGCGTATGCCAAGGCTTGCCCAATGGAATCTTGAATGTTTTGCGTAACGCCTCGAATAAATGTTCATACTGGCTAAGCATTCCGCCACGTGACCACGGCGCAATCGACCCCCCCAGAATCGATTTAGATGGATCTGGCACAACCAAGTCTGGCGACATATTTAATTGCACCCCTAAACCATCACAGTTCTGGCACGCCCCCATCGGCGCATTAAACGAAAACAGTCGTGGTTCAATCTTTGGCACAGTAAAGCCACTGACGGGGCACGCATAACTTTGCGAATATAAAATATCTTCATTTGTGTCCAAGCGGCGCACCAAAACCGACCCCGACACCAAACGCAACGCCCCCTCGAACGAAGAATACATACGTGAACGAAATTCTTCATTGTCTGCATCCGCAGCCGGCATTTGCAGTCTATCTACGATAACAAAAATATTGTGCTTTTTATTTTTATCCAGCGCACCAACCGCTGACAAATCAACCAATTCATCATCAATTATCGCGCGACTGTATCCCTGTTTAACCAAAAACGCCAATTCTTTGCGATATTCGCCTTTGCGTTCACGCACCAGTGGCGCCATTATGAATATTTTTGTACCTGCTGGAATTTTCATTGTCCAATCGACCATTTCCGAAATCGATTGTGATTTAATAGGCTTACCCGTGATGGGCGAATGCGGCACACCCACGCGCGCCCACAACAGGCGCAAGTAATCATAAACTTCAGTCACAGTACCAACGGTTGAGCGTGGGTTTTTAGACGTTGTTTTTTGTTCAATTGAAATAGCCGGCGACAACCCTTCTATCAAATCGACATCAGGCTTCTTCTGCATATCTAAAAATTGCCGTGCATATGAAGACAACGATTCGACATATCTGCGCTGGCCCTCGGCATAGATAGTGTTAAACGCCAACGATGATTTACCCGACCCAGATACGCCAGTAAAGACCACCAATTTATTTTTTGGTATGTCTAAATCAATATCTTTAAGATTATTTTCGCGTGCGCCACGAATTTTTATTACATTTGCCATAGCAACAATAAATATAGAAAAAATATTAAAAATTTCAATACAAAGGGGCGATTTTTTTCGCCCCCAGAATACGTTCTTATTTATTCCCCATCAGGCTCTCAGGTGTCAGCACTATCCCAGTCTTACGCGCACCAGAATCCCCAACATGCGGTGCTAATTTTCCATTAACCCAAATATCTATACCGCCCGCATTGCCAAATGTAGCCTTGTATTTACCATCCACAGGAACATAGTAAACATCCCCCGTCACCAAGACACGGCTAAACTCTGTACTGCCGCGCGCATCTTCGACCTTGACCCAGGATTCTTGGGTTGCCTGTAAGATAACATTTGCTTTTTTACGATTCTCCGTACCAAAGCGTTCACGCACCGTCAGTTTATATTCTGGTTCTGAACTTGGTGCAATCGCAACCACTTCTGGGGTCGCAGGCAATGTTTCTTCTGTATTGCCACCACCAACCACAGATATGATAACAACCGCCAGTATAATTGCCGCCAATGCACCTGCGAACCAAATCCAGTGCTGATAAATATACTGATAAACACGAACAAAGAAAGCCTTAATCGGATTTTCAACCTTTAAACTGAGGCGTGCACACGTTGGACCTTCGTCATCATTATTATCGCCAGATGCCGAACAAGTCCCCGGGATTACCCCCATTTCTTGCTTAATCTTGGTCACAATTTCATCGGGATTCAACCCCAATTCCATCGCATAGTTACGTGCAAAGCCCAAAATATAAACCGTTTCTGGGATAAGGGTATAGTTACCCTCTTCCAACGCCTGCAAAAATTCTTCACGAATACACAACTGTTTTGCAATTGTAGAAATCTCGCGCTTTCTGCGCCCTGTTGTACGCGCATTACTCAACATTTCACCCGCTGTTAATTCCACAGGTGTTTCAACAACTTCGTTCTTTTCAATATTTTCATTCATGATTTATATCCCATTGATAAGCGTTTCGAACTAAATCATACCCCAAAATTCTTTAATTGCAACCTTTAAGGTGTCCGCATCCACAATTTGATTTACTTTTATTCTAAAATCTGATGAATTAGGCATACCTGCACTGTACCAAGCCGCGTGTTTACGAAACATCGGTATCGCCGTTTTTTCGCCATAATATTCAATCGCATATTCCAAATGTCGTAGAACAATTTCGCCAACATTATCTGGCACCGCGCCGCCCAGCATCTGACTTAGAATCCATGGCTTTCCCATAATGGCGCGCCCAACCATCGCACCCACGTACCCAAGATCTGACAAACCTTTCAAATCATCCGCAGATTTAATATCACCATTTGCAATAACAGGTATCGGACAGTCTATCACATCTGGATGCGCCGCATTTCCCAGATATAATTGCGCCCGTGTTCGCCCATGCAACGCCGCAAATTTAACCCCACAGTCTGCTGCAATATTTATCAAGCCACGCCAATCCATATGCGCTTCATCCCAACCCAATCTGGTTTTGACAGACACCGGAATCTGGACCGCACGCACAACAGAATCCATAATACATCCAGCCAATTTATGGTCACGCATTAAATGCGCACCTGCATTTGCACGTGTTGCAACCTTGGGCACTGGACAACCCATATTAATATCAATCCACTTTGCGCCTGCATCTTGCAAAATGCGCGCAGCATCCGCCATCAAAGATGCATCTGCACCAAAAATTTGCGCACCAACAGCACCTTCGTCAGAATAGTCATCAAAGTTCCGCAGACAATTTTTATGCGCACCAACAATAGAATGACACGAAATCATTTCCGTCACCATTGGTGCGTTTGGAGAAAACTCGCGCACGATACGTCTAAACGGGCGGTCTGTAATTCCCGCCATTGGTGCCGCAAAAATTTGATTATCACATAACATTTGTGATATAATGCCACCGATGAAGGAAAAAATCAAAAATTTATTTGTATTTATTGGGCGCGCTTGGTCGGGCGGTGTCCGTGGCAAACTTGGGGTATTGGCGTGCCTGTTTGCGCTGTTTATGTTTTTGCGCATATTCTGGGGCGATGTCAATGTTCAAAGTTTTGTTGTAAATATATGGCGACTGAACGGGGAACAGGCAACACTGGAATCCGAACGCGCGAAACTGGATGCCATAAACCGTCACATTGATTTATTAAAATCATACAGTCCAGACTATGTATCCGAAATCGGTTTAAAATACCTGAATATCGGCGACGATAAATATAAGATTTTAAAGATATAAAAAACTTATTTAAATAAAAGTTTAGTGGCTAGTGTTTGTGTGCAGCATATGCCGCACATCATAGCGCATTCACTTACCACCCACACCAACAACTAAAAAATCCCCCAATTGGGGGATTTTTTTACATCTGGATATCTTCACATTTTTCAACCGGAGCATTCGTTGTACACGATGTATTTCGGTTATTATGGAACCACGATGTTGACCCTGTTGTCTTACAATCTTGGGTAATAACTGTGGTACAAATGTGACAGGTACGTGTTTCACGATTAAACGTAGCGGTTGTTTCTTTGGTGCCTGCCTCAGCATTTAACGAGCCACCACCAAGGTATCCACTGTTTGTAAACGTTGCGCCACCTAACGACAATACGCCCTTGCCCCCCAGAGACAAATCTTCATTTGTCAGACCTGCACCAACCTCATACGCAATAGCATACGGTGGCATTAAATCAGTACTTGGACTAGTTAATGTCATTGCACCTGTTTCCGCCATCTTTTGGCACATATATTGCGCTAAATCAGCATCTGCATCTTTTGTCGCCTTAGATACCAATTGCTGGAATTTAGCATTATAGTTATCTTGCGCTTTGCGTAAGGCAGCACTTGCTATCTGAACCTTTAACTGATTCAACAGATTTGGAAAACGTGCTGTTGTCTTCGCACCTTTCTTGCCAGTTATCTGTGACAAATCACGACCGTTAACACAATACTGTATCTCTGGGTCTAATTCTATCATCTCTATTGTACGATTAATCGTCCCAGCAATGTTTTCTAATTCACTTTCAATTGACGATATTATCGATGCGTTATCCTTGACTTCGATATTCTTCGCACGTATCTGACTTATATAATCTTTTACGCCTATCTCACCAGGACCCAACACTTCTTCATCGTCTGATAATGATGACGCGGAACCCATCTTGATATTACCAAACGATATCATACCAGTCACACGATAAACATCGTCCAGTTTTTGCGAGAACAAACTGCCAGTACCCATAACTTCATCTGCAGCAAATTTATTGCAATCTGTGGTCGAGCCACAAATTTCCATCATCTTTTCATCAACCAGATTCTGACACGTATCCAGGGCAGAATTATCAATATTCAGATAAAGCCCCATCAGCATAGAATCCAAATCATCCATCGAGAATTTTGGATTGTTTGCCTTGCATACAACCAGACTGTCAATCGGACAAATATCATGGATATAGTTATAATCCATACCGATACAGTTTTCAAAGTTTTCGCCGCAACGTGTATCTGCGGTAAAGCAATCTTTAACTTCTTGGGTACAGGCATCTACACGCATCGCCGCCAATTTATCGACTACATACCCCCAGATTAATGGTTCCATACGTTCACACGGATCAATTTCAACCTTACAGAAAGAGCGAGCCATATCTGGACGTGACAAGCAAGCATCCATTGTATCTTTGCCCTTGCCTACAATATCGTCTTTACACGCCTTTTGGATACAGTTTGAAATATTAGTCAAACATGATTGACGCATATTGGATTCTGCCCTGCTTTCCGCCAATTTAATCGTAGGTGCAGCCTCACGCAAGAAAGCTGGCCAAACATTATCACGAACGGCGACACAACTGTCCAGTACGCGTTCACAAATTATACGTTTAGAATTCAAGATTTCCATCGTTGATGCGGTAATATCATATACATTAACCGTTTCAACTGTTGTTCCTGCAACACTTCCTGCCTTGTTATTTTGCATATTTTCAGATGCAATTGTCGAAACACAATTATCCCAATTTGTGCCACATGCATCTTCGGTACGCATACACTTTTTAAATTCAACCATACAAGTACCCAAATCATACTTGTTTGCACTATCAAAACTTTCCTTTAACGCCGCACGTACTGCCCCCTCTGCGGCTGCCATAGCCTTGTCCGCATCAACTGATTTTGCAGCAATTGTATTTTCGAACGCTTTACAATCTGAAACAATCTGGCGCGAATACATCTGGCGCAACAATGTGATATCTTTTGCCTCACACGTTTCTGGAATTTGTTCCAGACACAGCTCTTCTGCGGCTTCGAATAACGCATCGCCTGTCAATTCGGATAAATCGACATACTCTTCTTCGTCATCATACAAATCTGTTTCAAACATCGCCAACAAATTTGCACGTCTAGTTTCTTTATCGTCTTCTGTCTTACTCAGACCAACAATAGAGCCGTCTTCATTATATTCACGCTTGCCAGTAAAGATAATATCTGCATCTGCACCGGCTTGAACCTTTTCGACTTCCTCGGTTGCGATTCGTTCTGCTTCTATCATTTTATCCTGAATGGCTTTGAATTTCTTTTCGTATTCAAACGATGCATCACTGCAGGCACAACTGCCACCATTAGAGGTATCAGAAATACAAAACTGGTCCATACAACCATAAAAAGCATCGTAACAAGCCTGGTCATACAGCCCACTTGCAGTCACCTTGGCACGAACAGATGTCCCTTTTTGAATAGTCGACTGTTTAGTTGTCGAAGTCTTTTTAGTCGCAGCCAACGCATCTGCCGATGCCATCACCGACAACACTGCAAACACACTACAAAACGCCCCAAGTTTTCTCATACTTTTTCTCTTTGGTTACATATTAATATCTTCACAGGATTCAATTTCCTGACAAAATTCCTGTTCGCCACCGGACAGCGCGCCACCAATACCAGCACCAACAGCACCGACGATACCGCCAATCGCTGTGCCCCAGCCAGCACTCACCATTGTACCAGCCGCAGCACCCGCAGACAAACCGCCAGCCGCAGCCTTTAATGCAGATGTTGCCTTGGATTCGCCACCCGTTTCACAAACTTGCTGCATACGACATACGTGACAGTTACGCAATGATGGTTCAAACGTCACACTGCGCACATAACTGTAATTTTTGTCGGACTTATTTGGTGTTTCAACCTTATATGTTTTATAGCAGTTTGCTTCTGCTTCTTCTAAGTCTTGCTGACGAGATAATTCTGCAATTTTGGTTTCTAATGCACGCAAAGCACGATTTTCCGCACCAATTTTTGCAATCATTTTGGCAGAACTAAACACTGTGTCACCCAGACTTTTTTGTCCCTTTGGCTTTTCACTGTCCAAACAAGCCATGACTGTCACATCTTTTTCAAATTGTTTGAAAAACTCATCAACTGCCACCACTGAATTATCACGCACAGTTGCACGCAATGATGCAAAACCTGCTTCATCTTCTGGCAACTCTGTCAACGACTCGACAGTCGCATCATTAGGCAGACAAGCCATATCAGTTCCACAAACCTTGCCCAATTGTTCACCAAAATAATTCACACAACCTTGCATCAACTGATAATCCATCTGCAGCAATGCAGCCTGGACAATAATATCAAATTGTGTTTCAGTTTTGCACGACGGGAACATATCCTGGGGACACATCTTAACAATTTCACTGGTTTTCTTACCGACACATTCCGGCGCATTAAAGTTTTTACCGCACTTATCACGCAAACACGCATCAACATCATTCTGACAGAACTGGGTACGTAAATAGAACAACTTGTCATTTACAACACTTTTTAGACCTGGGATAATTTCGTCACATTCATCAATAATTGGGCAAACACCAGCCGCAACATTAACATCTGATAAACACGCAGAATTTGTTGCCGTCGAACAACCGTCTTCTAAACAAACCTGAATCTGCGCCAAACAAGTCTGACGACGATATTTATCTGCATACTTTTCCGCATCAACTAAAATCGCTTGAGACTCTGCTTTCCAATCTTTTAACACATATTCACGCACAGCCATACACTGGTCCAGAACGTTTTCACAGACATTTGCACGACGCCCCAACAAATCAGCATCTAAACAGTTTTCAAAGTTTGATCCACAACCACCTTTGTCCGCAATACACGCTTTGTACGCCAACAAACATTCACCCTGGTTATACTTATTGGTCGTATCCAACATTTCCAGACGCGCCTTACGAACAGCCGATTCCGCGGTACGCTTATTCGCCTGGGCGTTAATCTTTTGCTCATTCAAATAAGAACTAAACGACTTACAATCCGCAGTAATTTGACGTGAATACAACAATTCTTCCATTTCAGCCTTAGAACCACAGGCCGCTAATTCTGTAGCACATTGCTCTGCCGCCATTTCATACAACGCATCACCGATTTCAAAATCAGCCCCTAACTCTTCATCATCAAAATCCTCGTCCGCTCCACTGGTCGCCCACGCAGAAAAATCAAAACCAGTCAAAACAGAATTTTTCTTGGCCGCACTACTTTCACCAAAAACAAGTTTAGCCTTCGCCCCAAGTTGTTCGCGCTCTACGCCTTCAGTATATAACTTATCTGCAGCTTCTTGAATTTCCTGAATTTCTTGAATCAAGCTTTTAGATTTTTCGATATTAGAAGAACACGCGCAACGATATCCCTCGGATTCATCTAGCAGACAAAACGCATCCATACATGCACGATAAGCATCCCTACAGTTACCATTACCTGTTACAGGCGCACCTTCTTCCTCACCATCGTCTTTGACACCATCTTGATTTGAGGTTTCTTCTTCAACCACATCAACTTTAACAGAAGCGTTACCAATTACCTGAACACCCAACGTCGGCATACGCGACGCAGCATTCGAAGCCCGACTAACCCCAACACGAGCAGTTTCACCACGCGAAGCAGAAAATGCTAACCCGGGAATCAAACATAGCAATGTTGCAAATATTCTTATTTTCAAAACATCCCCCTACAAAATTTATGTTAATTTTATCAAATATTTGACACCTGTACAAGAAAAATAAAAAATTCTTGCAATTTCACACATCACAGAATATCATTGTTTTCAGAAATTTATTAAGGATTATCATATGGCAAAAGATGATGTAATTGTTTTTTCTGGCACAGTTGAAGACAAGTTGCCAAACACAATGTTCCGCGTAAAATTAGAAAACGGGCATGAAATTTTAGCAACCGTATGTGGCAAAATGCGCAAAGCACGCATATGGGTCAATGTCGGCGAACGTGTTCGCGTCGAAATGACACCATACGACTTGGACAAGGGTCGCATTACATTTGTTGAAAGAAATCGCCCAACAAGCGAACAAACAAATCAATAAAAAAATCCCGTTAGACACGGGATTTTTTATTAGTATTTTTTTACATAATTTGATATCATATTAATTACATATTAAGGAATGAAGAAAGCTTGGGTTCTTATTATGACGTATATCGTCGGTGTTGGCATTACCAACGCCGCTGTTCGTGATATCAACAGCGTATCAAGAAGCACTACCACCCAAAAAAGCACAATTAGCCCGCGCACAAACACATATTCCCCACGTTCGACCCCCCAACCCGTTGCAACACGTACTTCATCAGCTATCACACAAAAAGCAAAAAACACATCTCGCCCATCTGTGGCAAACACAGCGACACGCAACACACAAACAACACCGGTTCGCACAACATCTCGCAACGCCACCCCCCAGCGCACAAAAAAAACAACCGCTTATACGACAACAGGAAACAAAACAAAAATCACAACCCCCGTTATAACAACGCGTGCCACCGCAAATAACGTATTACCATCCAACACATTTGGGTCGGGATACAACGCGTGTCGAGATGCTTATTTTACCTGTATGGATCAATTTTGCGCAACACAAAATGAAACTTATCGTCGATGCACCTGTTCATCAAAACTGAGCCAAATCAAATCACGCGAAAACTTATTATCTGACACCGCTAATCAACTACAAGACTTCAAGGACTTTAACCTTAGCGTTATTGATAAATCCACAGCAGAAGTTAGCGCAATGATAAATGCCAGCACAGGCGAAACCATCGCATCAACAAAAAAAGACACTTCTGCATCTGCACAGCAACTGGCAAACATCGGTGCTATTTTAAGCAATGCGAAATCACAATCACTATCAACTACAGGCACATTGGATATTGGTGGAAATATAAAGCAAATTTGGCAAACAACCAGCCTAGCCGACGGGGCTAACATCGCAAACTTGACCGGCGAATCTTTGTATAATGCGGTCCACGCGCAATGTAGCCAAATGGTTACAGATATATGTGAATCTAAGTCAACATTAAATATGGTTGTATCTGCATACGGAATGTATATCGAAAACGACTGTACAGCGCTATCAAACAGTCTAGATTCCAAAACCACCACTGCCAAGGGCTATGTTCGCGATACCGAGCGTGAAATGCACACCGCGCGCCTAGAAAACTATAATGCACACAATGCAACATCTATTAATGACTGTATTGCGAATGTGCGCGCAGATTTAACCGCAGACAGTGCTTGTGGTCCTAACTACATCCACTGTCTTGACGTAACCGGTCGTTATTTGAATCGCGACACAGGTGCCCCAATTTACTCGGCGGACTTTTATCAACTGGACGGTCTAGTTTCGTTATCAGGGAATATCTTAACCAATCAAACAAATCGTATGATTGTCAGCGAATTAAATCGTATGCGGTTTTTCGCAGAATCAAGTCTAGACACATGTCGCGATATCTCAGACGAAGTATGGGACGAGTTTGTTCGCCAAGCCATAACAGAAATATATCAAGGCCAACAAGAGCGCATCAGAAATGTCAAAAACGAATGCCTGGACGTTGTAAACGCATGTTACGACGAGCAAAATCAATCATTAAAAGACTTTAGTAATATTAAAGAACAACTATTACTTGGACAACGCTTAGAACTATCCGAAGAACTATGTCGCGAAAAGCTTGAAGCCTGCTCTAACCTTTATGGTGGCGGTCCAAATGGATTGGCAGAATTATTAAACGCCATGCATGATTTGACAGACTCAAAACTTGCCAAAGGCTGTCATGTAGCCCTACAAGAATTTGTCCAAGAAATTTGTGCTGTTCCAAGCATGGATACACTGCACCAATACCCATATGCTTGCCGCGTATATACCCCAGGTGACCAACAATATGCACAAAACTATGCTTGCAATCAACAGTTATGGAAAAACGCCAACCAAGCCACAGACGTCATCCCAATAGATTATAGCAACGAATCCAGTAGCGAGAATTGTGGTAATTATGTAGGCAGTTTATATCAACGCTTGGTTCGTTACGCGCTTCAGTCTTGCGTACGTCCATCTGATGCGAATACTCAAGGATACACAATATCAACAGATGTACTGGCTGATGTTAATACTGTTATGGACTCGGTCCGCGTTGATATGGGTATAGCACTGGCTGCTGAATGCGAACGTCTGGGTGGTACCTGGATTGATACAGTGTGGATAGATGAAGTTTACGACTGCAGTTGTCCAGAAATAAATAGCTGCCTGTTGGACAAAGAACAAGCAGATGGTTGTCACGACATCACAGGCGATGCACTACACAAAAGATTCTATAACGAAACAGGGGCAAATACCAATTGGGGATATTGCAAACCAAACAGCAGCACATCTGGCGATGATGGTTCTACTGACGGGTAGCTGCACATCTTCTTCTGCATATGGGAACGCCAACCTTAAAACAATCTATTCTTACTGGACTCTAAAAGATTAACTCAATTGCGTTACAATAAAAAAAATGATAAAATGAAACATACGAAAAAAGAAAAGACATGAAAAAATTATTTATACTATCACTGCTATCGATTCCATTCATGGGCAACTCACATGCTGCGCTTAACTGGTGGGAACAACCGACCGTATGCCGTGTCAACCCATCAAAATGTTATTCATCTATGGGTGCCGGATATGATATAGAAGAATGGGACAAAGAATCAGACTGTCGCGGAAAAAAAATAATTTGCGGTGCCGCATTGGAACCTGCATCCGACGACAATTGGCCCCTATCTAAAACAGATATTCGAAATATGAATGGTATTAATCCAGATTTTAATATCGATGTTTTGAATGGCGACTGCTTTGGTGCCAGACGAACAATATCAAACGGATTACAGGCTATTTATAAAGATAATACAATTGATGTATACTGTCCCGATATTTTAGAAGCAATTTATGACTATAAACACATTGAAAACGTTGAAACAGGCTCTATTCTGGTACGTGACGCACAACCAAAATGCAGTGAACTGGCAGAATCGGGATACGCACGCGTAAAGAACGGTCGCTGTTATGGCAAAAGATATTCAGAATCCGAATATTATATTGACTGTTCACGTGGCAACGACAGTGATGCACGCCTAATAATATTAAACGGTGCAGATTACACAGAACCAATGGGCAAAAACCCACTAACATTTGAAGATGCAAACGCCCTGTTTGATGAGATGGCATCCATCGCCAGTCAATTACGCAAATAAAAATCCCGCCGATTGGCGGGATTTTTATTTATGAGATACAAAGTTGCAACGATAAATAATAGTTTAGCGTGGTAAAATTCCCCTCCCCGGGTTCCGCAAAAATTGAAAATTTTTGTGGGTGGTCCATGGAGGAGATTTTGGCTTGTTACCTCGGCAATCGGCGGAATTTTACTCAAATATATAAAAGTTTATCTAAGAGTCACTCAGATAAACTATCATTTAGCGAAGTATTATTTGATCTTTGCGCTTTGCGCATTGCTCTTTAATAAAAAATCCCCCAAATGGGGGATTTTCTTAGAAGTTATATCTGAATTTGAACAAACCTGTTTGCGACGTATAGTCTTTATGCAAATCCAGTTCATAATTCAACGATAATTCCAAACCACGATATTCAGCAGTTAATCCGATACCGAATTCACCACCCATACGGCTCAGACTATCTATGTCAACATAGTATGGCGCAGTCCCAGGTACAACAATCGTTGCCACTGCATCTGGTGTCACAAAGTCATATGTCATTGCCGCACGCAAAGATGGGCTGAATTTAACCACTGTATCCGATTCGATTGCGAATGCATAGTTTAAGCCCGCAATTCCAGTCAACGAATCGGAATTCATTTCTTTGATTACGCGGTTCAAACCGTCAACGTGTTCTTCTTGGGATACATACAGATAGCGCAAGCCAACCTCTGGTGACACACCCGATGCAAAGTCATATCCGAACATTGCCTGGGCACCGAATGCCTTGGTATCGTATTGGTTATTAATTACCTCCCCATCAAATACCCGTGCATCATCTGTGTAATCAGACATTGTATAACTGAATGTCGCATTTGCATACCATTCTGATGGTTTATATTGAGCATACGCGAATACAGAATTGCTTTCTACACTTGTATCACGACCATCGGCTTCGATTTCAGTGCTGTTGAATGCGAAACCACCACCCAGTGTAAACACATTGTCAATCAATGTATCGCCACCCAGTGCGAACCCAGTTGTGTGTCCTTGGAACAAAGACCCCATTTTAGATTTATTAACCAATCCTTGGGCCCAGAATCCAGCAGATGTTACATCACCCCCAGAACGACCTGTTGCGCCACCGCCAACCGCAGACATACGACCGGCTGCAACAGATACAACCTGCCCCTGAACAGATGCAGCAACCGACTGACCAACTGGTTTAGAGTCTGGATTAACCTTAGCCATTTCTTTTTCGACCAGCGCAACATCACCATTGTTCAACGCTTCTTGAACAGCCAGTGATACCGCCTGCAATTTAACATCCGAAGATGATGCGAACGCAGACACAGCCCCTGCCGCACCACCAGTTATACCAGTTTCTTTTGCGATTTCTGCCGCCTGTTTAACAGTCAGTGTTGCAACCTTGTTATCATCCAACGATACGTCATAGGTTTTACCAAAGCTGTCCACGGTCACAAATGATTTCAAGTCACCCAAATCATATACACCTGTTGCACCAACACTTAACAGCACATTACCATTACCTGACAAAGCACCGCTAATATCGACCTTGTCGTTTGCATTCAGCAACGATGCCATCAGCGTCCCATCAATATTGATAGAATCCTGTTCAATGGACGCATAGTTCATATTCAATATTGCACCAGATTTAATATCCAACGTACCTGTTCCATTGATACCACCGTCAAAAGACGTTGTACCCGATGCAATGGTCAAAGTACCATCGTTATAGATATCGTTCGCCGCACCATTAACAGTATTTCCAGTAAATGTGTTATTGCCAGACAGCATCAAACCGCCATTTGCTTCGTTATAAATCGCACCACCGGCATCTGTCGCAATATTACCAGAGAACGTCGCACCATTGATATGCGTAGATGCTGTATTTCCAGCACGATCCTCGGTACCGTGATTATAAACCGCACCACCTAATATCGCTTTGTTTGTGTTAAACATCACATTTTCAAAATATACTGCAGTATCATCTGCAACACTGCTGTACAGATAATTATCAAATGCACCACCCGTTGTACCCGCCTTGTTGCCAACGAATACGGAATTCAACACGTCCAGCTTTGCATCTTTGTTATTACCCAAGTCTGCACTGCGAGTTGAAATCGCACCGCCACGATAATCTGCCTGATTATTTTCAAATGTCACACGATTCAACATTGCTTTACCAACGGCACCAATGAACAATGCGCCTGCACCATCTGGATCAGTAGTTGCAACATTGTTTTTAAATACGGTATCTGAAATATTTGCACGATACATCGCCTGAACTGCACCAACACCCAAAGCCTTGTTGTTATCAAATACAGAATTTGTAACATTCAGTGTATTTTCCTGGGTCGAATATGTAAAGATAGCACCACTTTGTGTCGCAGTATTGCCCACAAAGTATGTATTATCTATATTTAGTACACCATTTTGTAGCAATATCGCACCACCTGAATCATTATCAGCATGATTTGAAATAAATTTCGAATTAGAAATACTGTTTTCATTTCCACCTGTAACGAACAATGCACCACCATCTACCCCCAATGCAGAATTAGATGTAAACTCAACATCATTCAAATTTAATGTACCAGAACTATAAATCGCCCCACCCGTCTTATCTGCGGTATTAAACAAGAAATCAGACCCAACAATTGTCAGCGCACCTGTGTTATAAATCGCACCACCACTAATACCTGCTGTATTGTATTCGAAGTCTGAATCACGAATGGTCATAACCGCACCACTGCCAGCTGTAGATTTATCAATTGTGCCATCATTGTAAATCGCACCACCAAGTTCATCTGCGTGATTACGGACAAAATCCGCATCCACAGTCACACCTGTACCTTCTTTCAACCCGTTATAAAACGTATTATAAATTGCACCACCACGATATTTAGCACCGTTTCCTTCAAAATATCCCTGTACATCCAATTTTGCAATGCTGTTATCACCATTTTCAGACCGACGTGTTGCAATTGCACCACCGTATGTCCCCGAGTAATTTCTAATAAATCTTGTATCATCATCAATAACCGTTGTGGACAAAGACCCCAGTCCCAATGCGCCCCCACCCATATAGTCAACGGTTTCAATACCGTTTACACTGATATTGTTTTCAAATACTACGCCTTCACCAATTGTCAAAAATCCATAGTTTCCAATAGCTCCCGCATCATACAATGCACTATTATCAATAAATTTAGAGTTTTTTACACTCAACTGAGTTTGATTACCACCCAATCTTTCTGGCCAATATGGACTGCCACCACCAGCAACAGCCAACACCCCACCAACTTCTGTATCATTGTTTTTAAACAATGAGCTATCAATTGTCGTAGTTTTCAAACCATGCGAGAAATATAAATATGTTAAATTCTGATCTGATACAGGCGTATTCTCTACAGAACGAACATAGTTCTTCTCATATACCCCACCAACAATACTAGTAGGTAATTTAATTGATTGCTCTGTTGTTTCTGTATAGCCGTCTGGCACTTCAGCCATTGCGGGCATAACTGCGAAAACTGGCAAGACACTGCAGACTTTAATCAGGTCTGCAAAATATTTATTGGTATTGGACATGAGGTTCTCCTTCTCTATTTATCTAGATGAGTTTATTCATAGCACACTTATTTTGATATTCAATAAAAATTATTTTTACTAAACACAAAAAAATATGCCGCCAACGAAATTTGGCGGTCGGGTGGGTTAAGAAAATCATAGACTAGAATGACCCCGCCGGTCTTTGGACAACGCCTGTTGTATAACCGACAGCCCCCCGACCATGCGGGGAAACGATATAATAAAAGGCACGAAACGTGCCGCAATATTATACCTGCGGATTTAGCATAGAAATGTTTCATACGCTAACTAATCTATGGACTTTCTTACGGTCCCGAAACCAAATCCCTTTGGATTCATAATTAATGGTAAAATTTGTAAGACAAAAAATCAACAAAAAATTAAAACGCCCTGTACGGGCGTGTGAATCTTGGTTGTGCTCGGTGTGCAGTTCGCGAGCCGATATAATTCAAATCGGACAAGAATTAAAGCAATAGATTTTAAAAACAAATTTATGATATAATCTAAACATGCAAACAAACATAGATTTTTTTAATAATTTATTTTTACAAGATTTTATGTCTGAATATAGCCATTCTAACTATATTGATAAATCTGATGATAAAAAATACTTTCATATGGATTGCAGTGGTTTCGTTCATTGGTGCTTGGCACAAATGGGTTATAAACGAGCTCTGGTTGAATTAAGAAGTTTCTTAAAACAAAACGATTTTATAAAAATAAATCGATTTTTCTGTAAAGATTTTGCATTTATTCATAAACATAAAAATAAATTAAACTATTGGCAATTCATAGACAGCCCTATTTCTGGTTCTATTATGGTTGTTGTATTTCCTGATGGTAATGGTCATTGTATGTTTGTTGATGATATTATTAGCAATAATAAAAACAAATTATGTTTACATATCATAGATTCAACCCAGCACCCACATAAAAATGACACCAGAACAGATAATGAAACTGGTATAGGTTTCGGCGAAGTAGAAATAACAACTGAAAACGGCAATTGGTTCTACGATTCTGGCAACCAAGATTTACCGATAAGAAAAGCAGAAATATATTTTATATTACCAAAAAGATAAAAGTTCGAAAATTCAACAATTTTACCTTTTTTCAGATTCAAACATTCGAACTCGCTGGAAATATTGGAAACCAAACAAAAAACCGCCATTTTGGGCGGTCTTGTTTATCTTGGTTGTGCAATATGTGCAGTTCTCGAGCCGAATTGATGGAGATTTGGCAAGAGATTGATGAAATTAAAGATAAACTATTTCTTACTTGATTTATGAATTTTGGTGTTCTATCTCGTATTTCAATGCTGATCCAATTGTTTTATCAAGATAGTAAGAACTTTGCTCGGTAGCAAATTTACGATATAATTCTTCATCAACATCTGAATTATTCAGATAATTATTTTCCACAAATTTCATAAGTTGAGTTCCAATCATACCATATTCTGCATTATAGTAATCTATTCTGTGTGCATCTTCATGTGCCAGTGTTTTCAAAAAAGTAATTCTTTTAGGGAAAAAATGGTTTAAAAAATCGTTGGTTTGTGATATCCTATGAAGCAAAGGATGGGAATCATGAATTGTAGGTTGTTTTCGTGTTTGCTTATTGCTTTACCGATTGTTGCTAATGCAGAACCTTTATCATTAAATGCTGCTTTACAAGCAACATATACAGCATGTTCTGGTATAGACGACAGTTTATCATATTTAAAAAAGATGGCCGGAATCAATACTGCTGTAACAGCTGTTGGCACAGTTGCTGGTGGTGTTGCTCTTGGTGCCGGTATCGCGAAGGCAAATGTTGACCAAGAGCAAAAAGAATTAGAAGAAAAGGTAAGAAAACTAATTGCTGAAAAATCAAATATTCCAATTGAAAATATCGAGATTGAGGACCAAACTGAATTTCAGCGACAGTTATCCGTAGCTGCAGGTGCAACCAACGGTGAAATTTCTGCTGACCAACAAAAAATAGCAGAATTAGAACAAAAATCAAAAACATTGGGTAATGTAAGAACTGGAACGTTGGCGACTTCAACTGCAACCAACGTAGCAGGAGCAATCATTGCCGGAACGAACAATGTTGATAAGGATTTAGAAAATAGAATAGAAAACTGTAAAAAAGCGGTAGATAATTTACAACGGTCAGTAGCACAAGCAAGAATGGATGGCGAAGACATATCAAAGGCTCAACAAGTTATAACTGCATGCAGAGAATATAATTATGTTGATATATCAACCATCAACAGTAAAAGTAAAGGAGCGATGATTTCTTCTATTGTTGGTGCAACCACTGGTGCCGTTGGAACCATAACTTCTGCATCAGCAAACAGTGATTCAATCCGTGCTGATAATACAGAATCAGGTAAACAAAAAGAACAAAATTTAAATACAGCTTCAAATATTATGACAGGGACAGCAACAGTTGCAAGCGTTGGTGCAACAATATTTAATGCGACACAAATAGGTGCAATAAAGAAACTCGTAACAGTTGCGGATAAATGCGAGGAGGCGTTTAAATAATGAAAAAAATACTTATATTACCGCTTTTGATACCTACAGTTGCTCTGGCTGTCAAGATAGATGCAAATACAAAAATACAATGGAATGCGATTGTTGTGGTTGCAGCCCTTCATGATGTTGGTTTGAACGGAAACTCTAGGAAATTTCATCCTGATGTTGTATTAACTTATAATCGCATATTGGATGATTTGTTAAGTCGTAAAACTTTTTCCGCAGCAGATGCAGTATCTGTATGTGTGCAACAATGTAATAAATCTTCGTTCTTAAAGGAAGGTCGTGGAGACAGTGGTAAAAAATGTCCAGATATTTGCAAAAATTTTGGTATGGCCTTGGTCACAGAAAATAACAAAGGAAGAAAATCTATAAAGTTAAGCGAAGGAGGTTATGACACATATCATCCAATGGGCAGAATTTACACTAGTGATAACAAATTTTATGCATTATCTGTTGAAGAAAAAACTAATTCTTGGAATGATTCCATCTTTGAATCTTCAACAAATAAAAAAATAGCGGTTGGCATTGATGTGTTTGGTGATGACGGTTTAAGTGAGACATATTTCAAAATAACAGACCCAAAATATAATGGTTTTGATTTTGTGCTTTCGTGTAGTTATTGTCTTACTTGTCCGGATGGCGACGAAGGCAAATGTTGGTTAGATTATGTTGATACAGCAAATCCTATAAAGTAACTTCAACAACAATATGAGAAATGCGTAAGTATATATAAACGTGCGGATTTGACAATTTTACCTTTTTTCAGATTCTAACTTTCGAACTCGGTGAAAATAATAGAAAACAAAATAAAACCCGCCTTTATCGGCGGGTTTGTCAATCTTGGTTGACGATAGTTAACGAATTTCGAACTACTTACTATAACGATATTATGAACATCAAACAATCAATACATCAAATAGCGCACTTATTAGACGAAAATATTATGTTTTCCAAAAATCGTCTTTCTTTGGTGGCAACCACTTACGGATAGTTTCTGCTGGGTCTTCCGTTTGTAAATCACTGATTATTCTATCTTGTATTTCTGTATATTTGTTTTCACTCAATAACTTGGCAATTATCTTGCTTTGTGCCAACTTCGAATTTCTTCGTCTCATATCTCGTGCAATTTCAAGGATGTCATTTTTTAGTTCGTTTGATTTTGCATGGGATTTGTTCGCTTTATGATGTTGCGATAATGTCTCATTTTTGAACCTGTATAAAACATCAAAAATTTCCCTGCAACAACCCACAAAGTGAAATAATATCAAATTATTATCTGAATCAACAGTCTTTTTATTTTGTTGCATTAAGCAATACATTTCTTCAAAGTATAACAACATCGAATACAAAGCACAACCCGCCATAATTCGAGAATTTACAACTTTATAATCTTGCTTTATTTGCTTTTGTATTTCTTCGTAGCCAAGAATTCTTTTGTCTCTTGGCGGTTTTACAATGCTTGCACATATTTCTAACAATTCTTTAAGTAATTTCTCTTGCTTATTTATATCTTCAATTTTTATAAAATTCAAAATATCTAATACGTCATTTCCAAAAATACCACTAAACACATCATATTGCGTTATATCAGAGAGATTTTTTTCACCTGTTTTACACCCCACTAAACATGCACTTATATATTTCTTCCACTCGTCCCACAATTTCGATTCTATTGCTTTTTTATTTCGTGGGGGAAATATATCACCATAAATACTAAGACATACAGAGAGTCTTTTTCTAAACTCTTCTATTTGTTCATTGTCCATATTTTCAGATTTTCCGTATACCATAATAAAAGCATAAAAGACAAAAATTACAATTTCTAGAAAAAAATAACAAAAAAATATGGCGTATGCCGGCATACGACCACCGCACCAAAAAAAAGTTCATATTCTCACAGTATGAACTCACAAAGCAAGTTATCTTTGAAAATCAAAAAACTGTATACCGAACCAATATCGGACACAGATGCCACAGATGCGGCTGGGGGCTTAATTGCGTTTTTCAAAATTCTTGCTGATATAGCCAAAGAACAAAAACAGATAAAGGGGGTGGTATAGGGGGTATGTTCAGCC
Source organism: Candidatus Enterousia sp. (assembly GCA_045630455.1). GTDB lineage: Bacteria > Pseudomonadota > Alphaproteobacteria > Rs-D84 > Rs-D84 > Enterousia. The sequence goes on from JAZQTD010000025.1 coordinate 33,656, forward strand.
AGCGCAGACCCAGCGCCCCCCTTTTTTACGATATACAGGGGGGCATATTTGTGGAGTCTATTACATAAACAATAATATTGCACCCCGCCCTTATTGCAAGTGTAATCAGCAAAAAACCACACAAATCAAATAAAAATTGGGGAATACCCCCATTAAATAACTAATACCCAAAAGGAGTACGGTATGATAAAAGAAAATCAAAAAAACAAAGACCTTATAAAATATGTACAGGACTTTGCACCAAACTATCACTTAACCCTACAATGGGACTTGAACCACAGAACACGTACAATACCCGTACTGGAAAAACGTCTGGATTATTTTATGTCCCGTGTACAAAGGGAACTAATGGGGCGTGGGTGGCATCGCCACCATATACCTTTTATCGGTTTTGGCGAGATAAATGAATTTGGGGAATATCACATGCATATACTGATAAAAGATACACAGCATACCTTATCACAATGGAAACAGGCATTTCACAAGATAAGTATACGAACAAGACAAACACCAATCCCCAGGAATCCCTATTTGCAAGAAATAACCCCAGGGACAGAGTGGCAAGTTGCAAAATACTGCACCAAACAATTAAACAGTGTGGACGATGCATACGCCAATTCTGTGCTTATTACATCTGAATACTTATTTGGTAAAAAGAAACGTGGAAAACAATGGGTTGGACGTATTTTATAACATATAACATGCAAGAATCTGCGTTTTTTCATTTTTCAAATAATGGAAAGATGCGAATTTCTGGGCGAACAACAAAAAAATAGCAACTTTCATTGATTTATAGATACGCCATGGCGTATCTATAAATCAGATAAACTTGTTTGTTGCCAAACAAATTATATCACATTTTGCTGTTTTTTTCAACACAGTATCCACCGCCCCACAACAAACCAAAAAGGGTTGCCCCATGCCAACATATAAAAACTTTGCCACCCTATACCCCACCATGAATTATTTCTTGGTGTTTTGGAATTTTCAGTATATACTGTACATTGAATCCAGTGGGAATTGGATTCGGGGCTGTGATAAGCCCAGCTTACACGGTGCAGATACGCATCGTTATCTTGATGTAATGGTGCGTTGCACCGTTATGTCCCTGACCTTTGTGGTCGGGGGGCTGTTGGCTATACAACAGGGGAAACCTAAAAGCCACGGAATCATTTGTAAGCTGATTTATCAACTCCCCGACCGTCTTATTCCCTATGGCGGTCTTTTTTACACTTACAGGGGGATAGATATGAAGAATACTATAATAAAATCATTGATATATTCAGCACCAGTAGCTTTACTCTTTGCTGTAATGAACGCAAACGACATAGCCCTACAACTAGAAGATTATCCGAGATACATGTATTACTCGATTCATGATTTATACCTAATATGTCTATTCGTTCTTTTTGGAATATCTTGTGTATTTTTAAGCATACCCATAGCAATAACACTAAAAAGCAACAGCAAAAACAAGGGTTGGATTATTTTTCTTGCCATGATGTGTTTTGTCCCATTTGGGGTTGTGTTTTATTTAACATCTTTGATATGGGCAATTTTTGAATTGAGTAAAACAACCGCTAAAAAAATAAAACTAACACCATTTAAATCGGAAATTGTTAATAACACGCAATACATATCTCTCGAAAAAAACGATAGAATTAAATGGTTGCAGAAACAAAAAGAACAACTTATTACAGACTTAACAAACAAGCACAAAGAAATAGAAAACAAAAGCAACATATTAACAGACATACCAACAGATATAGCCAAATACATAAAACCAGCAGACACATCTGCTCTAAAAAAAGAAATAAATATTTTAGAAAATAAAATTACAGCCATAAATGAACTAATCGAAACTGAAAATACAAAACCACTAAAAAAGCAAACATATACAACATCTATTTGGACAGATATAGACGACGAAGATTAGGCTGACTTAAATTGTATATAGCGAATAAAACATAAAAGGAACAAACACATGAAAGCGGTAATTCTTGCACGTGTATCTTCCCGAGAACAAGAAATGGGGCAATCTATTGATGCACAGCTGGAAAACATGAAAAAGTATGCCCAGCGCAACGGATTACCGCTATTGAAAACATTTCAGATAACCGAAAGTTCAACACGTGGCGAACGCAAAAAATTTACTGAAATGTTAAACTTTGTAAAAGCACAACATGAAAAAATTGCCCTTGTTGCCGATACAATAGACCGCATCCAACGCAGTTTCAAAGAATCCGTAGAATTAGACGAACTGCGAAAAAGCGACAAAATAGAAATCCATTTTATACGTGAAAACCTGATTTTGCACAAAGATTCAAGCAGTACGGACATCGCCCGCTGGGATTTGGGGGTATTTACCGCAAAAACATACGTTGGCAACCTGCGTGATAATGTAAAACGCAGTATTGACTATAATACCAAGCACGGCATCTGGCAAAGTCAAGCCCCACTGGGCTATCTAAACCGCCGTGATATAAATAACAAACCAACTATAATCCAAGACCCAGAACGTGCGCTGGCAGTACGGCGACTGTTCGAAGAATACGCATCGGGACTATATACTATTGGCGAACTGGTCAATAAAGCCAATATCATGGGACTAACTAACAAAAAGAGCAACACCCCCATTACCAGAGCCGCATTGTATAACATCCTTAACAATCCGTTCTATTATGGCATGATGCTGGTTAAAGGGGCTTTATACCCACATATATATGCTCCTATAATAGATAAAATATTATTTGATAAATGCCAGTCTATTATGAACGCAAAAAACCGCAAACGGTTCAAATGCACCGAAAAGCCACATGTATTTAGGGGCTTAATCAAATGCGCTGACTGTGGCTGTGCAATAACCAGCGACACCAAGACCAAAGCCAGCGGAAAAACATATACATACCTAGAATGTTCGCATTACAAAGGCAACTGCTCGCAACCTGCTGTAAATGAAACTGACCTGTTGAACCAAATAACCACAGAAATCTTTGACAAATTATCTTTCCCACCAGAAATCATGCAAGATATTGCCGACTGTTTAAGCAATGTATTGCGGGCAGAAAATGCATATTTACTGGACGAAACAAGCAAATTACAGAAAAAGCACAACGAATTAAAAACCAAGAAAAACCGCCTGCTGGATTTGCTTATCAGCAACAGCATCAGCCAAAGCGACTATAACGACAAAAAGAACGAGATAGAAGAAGAACTGTACGCCATAGATATACAACTAAACGCACACAGCCAAGCCGACAGCACATTTACAACAACGGTTGAATCAATCTTTGCGCTGGCATCACATGCGGGCGAATTATTCAAGAGTTCGAAAGTAGAACAAAAACGAGCAATTCTAAACTTGCTACTTTCGAACTGCGAACTAAAAGATAAAAAATTAGTATATTCAATAAGAAAACCGTTCGATGTCCTGTTGAACATGAACGGTTGTCAATCTTGGTTGGGGCAGCTGGATTCGAACCAACACTGACGGAGTCAGAGTCCGGAGTTCTACCATTAAACTATGCCCCAATGCGCCGTGGATTATAGGACTTTTTTATTTTCAATGCAAGTACAAAGTTTATTCAACATAAAATCATTGAATTCTTGGATATTTTTGCTATCTTTTGCACAAAGTAACACCTAAAAAGGCACAGAATATGAAAACTGACAATAAATCCCAACGTAAACCGATATATCATGATAAATCTAAATTTGTTGTTTATATGACACGTGATGCACACACTATGTTTTGCACATTATGCGATAAAAATCTGTTTCGCAAGGTAACATCCAGCAACATCCAATACGATCCAAAAATGCGCCACGTTACATCGCACGGATACTGTTTTATGATAGAAGTGCCAACCGAATACAAAGACAGATTAATGTCTGTGATAAATTCAGACAAAAAAATCAACGCTGGCACAACAACAAATCCAAAGAAAAAACACACTCATTCATCACAGAAACCTAAAAACATATCCCGCAGCCGTCCAGCGCAAAAACAACCTCTGAACCTGCGCCCCGTATCCGGGAAACCAGCACAAGCCACAACCGTAAAACCAATCACACAAAAAGCAAACACACCAATCAAAATGCCATTGACACTGGGACAATCAACACCTAAACCAACGATAACACTTGAATATGCTATCCATGATTTAACACCACACATGGTTGAAAAGATATTGGGTGTAAGATGGTCTCAGTTATGCGGAAAACACTTTTTCTATTTATTTAATAAACCACTGGCAGAAGATTATATCACATCCCGTGAATTAATACGCATGAGAGACAAGTTTGATAAACACCCAATGTTCCAAGGGCGCAAAATGGCATTTGTCACATATGGAATTGCATATTACAACAATTATAAAGACTACATAAAAGAACCTATGCTTCATGATTTTGATTATGGCAACCCATCCCCATACTCTGACCAATATGGTACATTTATATCATACAATCCCAAAACAAAACAGTTTGAAAAATATCCACGCGGTTGGATAAAACTGGAAAACGATATGTATGAGCAAGGCAATCCCCTTACTAAGACGCTATCAAACAAAATAGAAGAAATCTTGTCTGCATATTCCGACAAGAAACAAAAGATACGTTAATTCCACCGCCCACCCGGGCGGTTTTATTTTGCAATTAAAATCTTTGCGATATTGTGATACAATCCCCAATATGATTGTAAAACTGACTGAAATTATGGAATTTCACCACCGTCGTACGACGGCGCATATCGATTGCCTGAATTATTTTGCAGGCTTGTTGGGATACCATTTCCCAGAACACGACAACGACAAACAGTCTGGTCCAATGCACGATGCATATGCATACTATAATTACGCTAAATATCATCCAGAAATGCAACTTAGCGATGCACGTTATGATTTGTGGCACGATATGCACGCAGAACACCATCGTATGCAGGCACACCATCTTGAACACTATGATAACGTGTCAGAAATCAGCGACATCACACTGGTTGAAATGATTTGTGATTGGTACAGTGCAAACTTTGAACAAAATCACGTTACACACGAAGGTGGCGCACCAAACGTTCGCACATACTTTGAAACAGAAGTACGTAATAAATTAAATTTTACAGATGCTCAAATTACACAAATCAATGAAATGATATATTTCTTAGATTTATATGCAAATTTTGATGACATAATGGCAATCTGGCGACCACTGTTGGCGGATTAATAGTCATACGTTCCTGTGGCGCAAAGCCCCTAAATATAAATAATTTATTTATATAAACCAAAGGGGGAAAGATTATGCGCAAAATTCAATTTTGTTGTTCATTGCTAATGTGCCTAACACTGGTCCAGGGGGCAGATGCCTGTACAGGCATTACACTGACCGCCGCCGACAAATCAACCGTTGTCGCCCGCACCGTAGACTGGTCTGGCTCTGAAATGAACAATATGTACGTCGTTGTGCCACGCGGCCACAATCAGCAATCTTTACTGCCAGACGGCAAAATGAACGGACTGGAATTTACAACGCTGTACGGATATGCCGGAATCGCCGTAGAACAGCCCGAATTTGTTATTGATGGCACAAACGAAGCAGGCCTGTCGGCGGGATTATTCTATTTCCCGAACTATGGCAAATACGAACCATATAACGATGCCAACAAAGACATCTCACTGGCGGATTTCCAAGTTGTATCTTGGATACTGTCACGGTTTTCCAGCATAGACCAGTTAAAAGCTGCAATAAACGACGTTCGGATTATCAACATAGACCCATCTGCGTCCACGGTGCACTGGCGCATTACCGAGCCCAGCGGTCGCCAAGTTGTTCTGGAAATTGTAAATGGCATACCAAACTTTTATGAAAACGAAATTGGTGTCTTGACTAATTCCCCAGGATTCCAGTGGCATATGACAAATCTGAACAACTATGTAAATCTGCACCCTGGCGGCGCAGGCCCAACTGAATTTGGCCCGATTGAATTACGCGCTTTTGGTTCTGGCGCAGGATTTCACGGGTTACCCGGGGACTTTACTCCGCCATCACGATTCGTTCGTGCAGCATTTCTAAAAACATTTGCCCAGCAACAGAAAACAGGTCTGGACGCAGTTAATCAATCATTTCATATTTTGAATAACGTTGATGTTCCATCTGGGGTACAGTTTGCTCCTGGCAAGTCCCCAACAGATATGCCGGCTGCGACCCAGTGGACAATTTCCACCGATTTGAAAAACCGCAACATTTACTATCATACAATGTACAACCGCGCGGTTCGTAAAATCGCACTTGATAAAATCGATTTTGCCAATGTTCAATTCCAGTATCACCCACTGGACGAAATCAAGGCACAATCAATTACCACGGTCACAATCGACTAGAAAAATCCCGCCAAATGGCGGGATTATATTATTTTGCAAATACACGCTTGTATACTTTTTCATTGATACGTACTGGATACTCGCGAATCAAGAACGAATTATAATCGTCCATCAGCGCACGCGCCGATGTTTCTTTTAATTCTTTGCTCAACGCGTCCATTTTCTTGGTATCAACTGCCGGCATTTTTTCAGACTTGATACGAACAACATAGAACGCATCACCACCCGGCACAATCGTATTTGTTTCAACAGAATTATTGAACGTCGCATTCAATATCTCAACCGGTGCACCCGATGTACGTGAAACATTAGCTGATTTTTTATTTACCAATTTACCATCTTTGTTCAAATCAACCAACAATTCATTTGCACGAACATAGGCTTGTTTTTTCTGTTCGCTACGTTTCCAGTCTGCGACCAAATCTTTTTTAACCGATTCGAATTCCTGGGTATGTGCTGGCGCAATTTTATCAACACGCGCAATCACAAAGCCCTTTTTAGTTTCAACCAATTCAGATTCTGTGCCTTCATCCATATCGAACAACATTGCAAGTAGTTTATCCGTCAAGACTTCATCACTTGGGCGTTTATCCGCACTGAACGGTTTCAGTGATACATACTTTGCCTTGTGCTTTTTAGCAGTATCAGCAAAAGTTTCGCCTGCGATAACATCGTCTTCGACCTTAATCGCAGTTTCATACGCCGCATCATATTCATCAGGCTTTGCCATATCTGCTGGAACTAAAACATAAGACACTGTTCTAAATTCTGGCACAGTACGTGGATTCTGGGCATAAAAGCCACGCAAATCATCATCAGATGGATTTGCAACCTTGAAATCGTCATATTTTACCGTCGCAAAATCAATATCACGCGTTGCATAGCGCGCATTATACACCGCACGCGCTACAAACGACGGTACATTCATTGGTGCAGACATCGCACCTAAAACCATCGAACGCAATGCCTGGGAACGCAGAATTGCTGCAAACTGCGCCTCTGTATAACCAGAATTATTCAAAACACTGTCAAACAAATACGCTGAAAATTTACCATTTTCTTGAAATTCTGGGAAAGCACGAATTTCACGTGCGATTCGCGAATCGGACACAACAAACCCTAAATCATCAGCACGATTTTCCGCCATTCTTTGCGTTGTCAAATTAGACAGCACACGTGTTGCCAACTGGTCTGCAACAATCGGATCGGTATAGACCGCACGTTGTTCTTCACGTGACAACTGGGCCATTTCACGATTTTTTTCCATTGAAAACTGCTGATAAGTAATTTCACCATTACCAACATGAATCAATGTATTATCGCCAGCAACACTGCCAAAAATCCATTCAGCAACGCCCCAGCCAACAAATGAAAACGCCAACAAAGCAATAAAAAATTTCGCAACAGGTTTTTCTGCCGCATTACGTAAATATTCTAGCATTTAGTCCCCTTTTGCGTTACCATAGCAAAACAAATTAATAAAAAGCAACGAAAAAAAGGGGAAAATCAATGAAAATTATTGCAGGCAATTGGAAAATGAACGGCTGTCGTGATGCCTTGGTTGAAATGGTTGCTGGATTACAGGACATCGAAACAAACAACACTGTTATTTTATGCGTACCATATACAATGCTGAGTGGCGGGACAGATCGCGTTGCAATTGGTGCCCAAGACGTCAGTGAACACACACACGGTGCATACACCGGCGAAGTATCTGCCCAGATGATTGCAGACACCGGCGCAAAATATGTAATTGTCGGGCACAGTGAATGCCGCCAATATCATGGTGACACAAATAACACAGTCCGAAATAAGGCTACAATGGCACTTGCCAATGGATTGATTCCAATTATCTGTGTTGGCGAAACGATGCAAGAAAAACAAGCTGGCAAGACAATGACTGTTATTGAATCTGGGGTTCGTGAATCAATTCCATCAGATGTAAGCACTCCTATCATCATCGCATACGAACCACGCTGGGCGATTGGTGCGGGCCTGACCCCAACCAGTGCAGAAATTGCCGAAGCGCACACATTAATCGCCAAGACATTGCGCGAAATGGGGTTGTCAGGCACACCAATATTATATGGTGCATCGGTCAAGGGCTCGAACGCCGCAGAAATTATGTCTATACCAAACGTAGACGGCGTATTGGTTGGTGGTGCATCCTTGAAATGTGACGATTTCATACCTATAATAACCAGTATTAAATAATTATATAATTGCAACACAAATGGAAAATGAAATGCACGATGAACAAAAAGAACAAGTAGAAATAGAGTCTGTATCCATAGACGATGCGCCCGCCAATGAAAACATTGATGTGGAAAAACTGCAATCACAACTGGCGGAAATGAACGACAAATATCTGCGCTTGGCGGCGGAAATGGAAAACACACGCCGCCGCGCAGCATTGGATGCGGAATCCCGCGCCCGCAACCGTGCGATGGGAGTTGCTGAAAAAATTCTGCCGGTAATGGATGCGGTTGACGCAGCATTAAAGCACAACCAAGATGATGCTGGTATTCAATCAATGGCACGTGCACTGGAATCTGCATTTGCACAAATCGGAATAACCAAGATTGAATCAGTTGGCGAAACACTAAACCCGATGTTCCACAATGCAATCCAGGTCGTTGACAACCCAGACCACAAAACAAATACAATTGTAGAAGAAATGCAATCGGGCTATATGTTTGGTGACGCAGTTCTGCGAACCGCAATGGTTGTTGTTGCAAAATAAAATCCCGCCCATCGGCGGGATTTTTACTAGAACGTAACTTCTTGTGTGGTTTCTTTCCATTCACCCCATTTTCCATCTTTACAACGTCTTGGCGTACACAAAAACCACTGGGTATCACACTTAATATCCTTACAATCACGATGTCTTGTAAGCAACGAACAAGTCTTGGTCGATGGATTATAAATCGCCTCTCTCCATTCTTCGTATACATTTCCTTTTTTGTTATCAGAATAATTCTGTTTCGAAGTATTACCAGATATCGTTGGATTTTCACCCACAGAATTCAAACAATTTTCCTTATTAATTTTATCTGCTTTTTCCTTTTCTTCATTTCTGATTCTTTCGGCTTCCATCTCTGCTTTGATAACCTCACCTTGCGCCTTTGCTTCTTCCAGCTCTTGTTCATGCGCCGCATCAATTGCGTCATATTCTGCAATCTTGGTCGCAACTTTTGATAATTCTTTCAGCCCCTGGGCAATCAATTTATCATACTGGGCGTAATAATTATTGCGCGCTGCGGCAAACACTGCATTTGCAATCATCGAACGTCCAGTCATTGCCAATTGTGGGAAACGTCCAGATCCTTCTAGGTCTCTGCGTGTACCGTTAACAACCATCCCCTGGACCGTACGTCCATTGATACACTGTTTAACTTTTTCGTCTGATTCCAACTGAGAAACCATTGTTGCGATAACCTTGTCAATATTGGCGATTTCTGCCAACTGATCATCCGAAATCCCCTTGCCATTATAAGACAGATACGTCATACCATTGGCCTGCTTTTGATTTGCAATAACTTTTCCTGTTGTTTCATCAACATCTTCTGTGACCAAATCAATTTCATTCCACGGCAACGTTCCAGCGATATTACTTTTAAACTTCTTTTCTGTATTTTCGCCACTGCCCAAATATTCAGACGGAATCATATTGATGTTTTCATAACACTCACCATCAATCGTACAGATTTCCAGTTTCATTGTGCGCGCCCCCAGATTAGAATCAACCTTTATGGACGAGCAATCATCAACACTGCCACAAACACCGATAATCGCTGTGTTAATTGCATTCTGACACGCTGTATACAAACCGTTGTCAATATTTAACAACAAGCCCTGGATCATAGAAGAAATGTTATTATATATTTCTTCGCCGGCAATATTCTGTTCACCATAAACCTGCTGACAACCCGTCAGTTTTTCATATGGACACATACGAACAATGGTATCCGTATCCAATCCGACACACGCTGAATAATCCTCGCCACATCTGTCCTCGGACTGCATACATTGCTTTACCTGGGTCGTACAGGAATCAACGCGCATAGACGCCAAACGCGCAACTACAAATTCCCAAACCTGTGATTGTTTAGCCTCGGCCACGCTGGACGCATTAATACCGCACGCATTCAATGGAACCTTACACAAATTCAGCATTGTTTCAGGACGCGTTAAACACATATCGTATGAACCATCTGGGTCATTTGGATCGATTGTATCTTTACATGCCTTTTGGAAACAGTCTGAAATCGAACCAATACAGTTTTGACGCGCATTGTTTTCTGCAATTAATTCTGCTGATTTAAGCTGGGGCGCAACTTCTTTTAAGAACGTATCCCAAACCTGTCCTGCAACATTTACACAAGATTTCGTAACAGATTCACACAATGGCTTCTTTGCCACCAAAGCATCATAAGTTGATGCAGAAATTTCAATCGTTGTCACCGCACCCTTGATTTTATACGATTTACTGTTGCGAGTAGTGCTTTTACGCGTATTAGTAGCATCCATAGCCGAAACAGAGGCGCAACCCGCGAAATCTTCACCACAACCACCCGTTTTCTCCATACATTTCTTAAATTCTACGGTACACTGCCCCAGATCATATTTATTCGCACTGCGATATTGTTCCAACGCCGTTTGACGCAACGCCTGTTCAGCCGCCGCCAATTTTTTCGCAGACGCACTTTTTTGCTGCTTTAATGAATTTTCATATGCTGCACAATCCGAACGAATTTTTTGACCATACATAGTCTTCATCAGATTTAATTCTGCACTACATTCTGGAATCTGCGTCGCACAAAGCTTTGCAGCCGCCGCATACAATGCATCACCCTCTTTACCGTCAATTGATTCTTCCTGTACAGAAAAGGCATCGCCATCTTCGTCAAAATCTACGGACGTATCCCACAAAGACAAATCCAGCGTACGACGTTTCGAAACCGTTGCCGTAGTGGTAGTGTCTTCTGCCAAAGAATCCGCCACAGATTTCGCCATACTCATCGCTGTTTCGGCATCGTCACCCATCTCAAGACGTTCAACGCCAACCGTTGCCAGTTTATAAGACTGCTCATCTAACTTTTCAATTTCGGCTAAGATAGCGTCAAATTCTGCATTTTTATCACTACAAATACATCTGCCACCGGTTTCATTATCCAACATACAGAACGCGTCCATACAGCCCTCGTATTTGGCCTGACACTCTTCGCTAATCACTACATTTTTCGCAGCCGAAGAAACCTTGGTCCCAGTGCCTATAACTTTTTGCGTTGTACCTGCACGTGCTGCAACCACAGGCTTTGCCGTCGTCGTCGCCGCACGCCCACGTACCGCTGTATTCGATGCACTTGATGTCGTTGTAGATGCCGTACGCGGTGCTGTTCGTGCACTTGTTGCAGCACGGGCCGTAACCGGTTTAGCTGTATTACTGGACGTTGTCGCAGATGCCGTACGACCACGTGTCGCCGCATCAGATGCCGACATAAAACCCGCAATTAACATAGATAAAAATGCTATTCTTTTCATAGTCCCTTCCTTTCTATCTCTGTTATTTTATCACACAAAGGAATTTAATAAAAGTATTAAATATATGCAAAAAAGACCATTTTTATCTAGATATTGACAATCGTATATTTTGTACTATATTAAACTGTGTTGTGGAGGATACAAATGAACCAAGAATTATTACCGGCATACGCCATTTCAAACGAAAATCAACGCTGGATAACATCACGTTTTCAGAACGCCAAGCGTATTTTAACCGTTGCCGGCAGTGGCGACCAAGCAATGTTTTATTCTATCAACGGTGCCGCACACGTCGACACATATGACATCACGCACTTTGCGCATGTTATTCAAGACATCAAAACAACCGCCTTGAAAATTTTATCTCACCAAGAATATTGCGAAATGGTCGAAAGTTTATGCAACACATACAGCGATTATAAAAAAGCAAAACATATCGAAAAAATATTACCGCACCTGCCAAACACCAGCAAAAAAATCTTGGAACAATATGGGAAATACGCACACTTTAATCGCGGTACAATGTATCCAGAACACTTGCCAACAGAATCTGAATACGCGCGCATGCAGGCAAAAATTACCCAACCATATAATTTTATTCACACACCGCTTAATAAACTGCACGAACACATATCGGGCGAATACGACATTATCAACATCTCGAACATATTTGATTTCGTTCCCGGTCGTGAACAGTTGCAAATTATGGGGTGTTTATTACCACACCTTAGTGTCGGCGGACGAATTCTGTACATCGCACAAATGAACGGCTATGATTACAGCAAAATCCAATACACCAATCCAGAAACAGGTGTAAATTTTAGATACGAAGGTACATTTACATCCCCCACCCAGCGCGATGTGTGCATAATATCCCTGCAACGCACACGTTAAAACAAAAAAGTCCCGCCATCGGCAGGACTTGTATTTTCATACGCTTTTAATTATTCTGCGACTGTTTCAGCTACCGCTTCTTCTGTTTTTTCTTCAACAACTGGTGCAACTGCCGCTTTTTTTGCGTTTTCATCACGATCAACCAATTCGATAATCGCCATTGGCGCTGCGTCACCATAACGGAAACCTGCTTTCAAAACGCGTGTATAACCACCTGGACGGTTTGCATAACGTTTACCCAAAACATCGAACAGTTTTTTTACAGTTGCAGCAGAAGAATTGCCCAATTCAGACGCTGTCAAACGACGATTTGCAACAGTATCAACTTTGGCACGAGTAATCAGTTTTTCAACGACACTACGTAAATCTTTTGCTTTTGGCAAAGTTGTTTTAATCTGTTCTTTTTCAATCAAGTTTTTCGCCAAACCAATAAACAAGGCTTTGCGTGCATTTGTGTCGCGATTGAATGTACGACCTGCTTTCATATGTCTCATCGATTACTCCTTTTGTTTCTGCCCACCGTATGATGGGATTTTTTGAGACGTCCGCAACCTGACATTCGCCAGTATTACGGGGTTAATTTTTTTACTTTGTTTTGTCTTTCATGTCTTTGATACGCTGGTTGCTGTAATAATCATCCTTAAGCGCATCTTGCCCAAAGAACAAGGATTTTACAAGTTTTGCAACCCAAGAAACTTTTCTTGTGCCTTTATTAAACTGATCTTTCTTTGTTTTCTTAGACATACTTACATCTTTTAGTATCATTATTTTCCACACTTTGCAAGGAAAATCCTTACCCCTTGCAGTGTAAGAAATTAAATTACGTGAGACGATTGGAAATATTTGTCGGTTCGCAGTATAGTTAATCTACATAAGAACCGACAAACATGACAAGCGTCCGCACAATTTATTTGTATGGGTCTTCGTACTTTTTAGCCAACTCCGCAATATTTTCTGGTGGCCAACCTGGTACTTCCATACCCAAGCCCAAGCCCATCGCTTCTAATTGAACTTTGATTTCGTTCAAAGATTTGCGACCAAAGTTTGGTGTTTTCAACATGTCGGCTTCGGTCTTTTGAACCAATTCGCCCAACCAGTTGATTTTATCGTTTTTCAAGCAGTTGTTTGCACGAACCGACAATTCCAGTTCATCAACATGCTTTAACAATTTTGGATCAAATGGCAACGCATCTTTTGCTTTTTCATCTTCGCTTGGTGCGCTGATTTGTGCAGGATCTTCAAAGTTGATAAAGACAACCAATTGATCTGTCAAGATACGTGCTGCAAATGCGATTGCATCTTCTGGAGATACAGAGCCATTTGTTTTAACTGTCAATTCTAATTTATCAAAGTCTGTAGACTGACCAACACGTGTTGGCAAAACTTCTGTTGCAACATTCAAGATTGGCGAGAAGATAGAATCCACAGGAATCACACCCAATGGTAAACCTTCGGCATGAGCAGATGCAGGCACATAACCACGACCTGTACCCAATGTGATTTCCATATCCAGATTTGCGCCCTTATCCAAAGTGCAAATTTCGACATCTTTGTTCATAACTTCGACACCACCTGTTGTTTCAATCATACCGGCTGTAACAACGGCTGGGCCTTTAACTTTCAAATACGCTTTGTGCTGACCTTCATTCAAGGCTTTGAAATAAACACCTTTCAGATTCAAGATAATATCAGTCACATCTTCGCGAACACCAGAAATGCTGGAAAATTCGTGCTGAACACCATCGATTTTGATATAAATTGGTGCGCAACCCTGCAATGAAGACAACAGAACACGACGCAATGCCGTACCCAATGTCAAACCGAAACCCTTTTCCAATGGTTCGGCAACCAGTGTTGCAATATTTGGATTATGTTCATCTGTGTTGATTGTCAATTTTTTTGGCTTAATCAACGTCATCCAGTTTTTTTCAATCATACGTTTTTCCTTTTAGCTTAGTTTATCATTTTCGCCAAACGGCACCCGAACATCTGTTCGCGCCCGCGTATTTTATAGCAGAATTATACAAAAGTCAATTGAATATTCGTGCTATTTTTGTCTTTGCCGTGCATCCACCGCTGCAATCAGATCATCACGCACCATATCAATATGTCGCAACACCACAGATAAATCACGCACAGTCAAATTCCGCGTATTTATCATCTGTTTTGCAAATTCTAAATCAGTGGTAATTGTATCTATTTTTTCTTTTGATAAAATTCTTGACGGTCGTCCCAAAGCACACCCTATCTTTTTTTTATCAGATGAGTAAAATCTTTCCGCATCTGCGCCTGGTACATTTTACGTTCTTTTTCCGAGATTAACGGATCTGTAACCTTTGCTCCGTCCAAACACCATTCAACCATATGCATCGGCGCAGACGACCAACCAATCCCCGACAGTAAATATGGCATAGCTTCGCAGACAAACCCTGGATGCGTACATTCAGACAGTTGAATCCATTTTTGTGGCAACTCGTTTAGTTTACCAGTCTTTTTATCACGCGTAATAAAAGTTGCATACGCCATCGGATTTTCACAATTACGTGGCGCAGGTATTGGAAAAACGTTAAATATTTTTATCTGTTGTTGTTGCGCAGCGATACCTACAACCGCAACCAATTCAATATTTGGGTTGGCTGATTCAATTTCATACTTCATACGCCTGCATTCAACACCCGATATCATAAGCGAATAACCCAAATAAAAACTACGATTCCATTTTTGTGTATCGAAATTATAGATTACCGTATGATTTGCATAATCACCCAAAATTTTACGCATACGTTCATCCGTCAGTTTTTCTGGCTCAACAAAATTGCGAGTACCGAACAATCGCTCAAAAAATTTTAATTTAAATATTGCACTCATATTAATTACACTTATTACAAGACTGTGGTGCGCGAATAATACGGCGTTCTGATACGCGGCCCGCCGGCTGATAAATCGTCACAGGTTGATATAATTGATAATGATCGATTACTTCGGTATGAGTTTTAACGCGAACCGGTGCAGCGGCACGTTTTGCACATGGACGCTTATGTGGCACGACCTGGGCTGACGACACATAGCGTAGCGCAGTATAGTTATACTCCAGCACTTCGACTGTTGTAACGGTTTCCGTTTCGGTAACAATACCATCAGCCATTACCGGCACTGACAAAATCATTGCTATAAATGATGTAAATAAGATTTTTTTCATGCTTAAATCCTTAAACTGCTACACCCCACCCCGCTGGCACACTCAGCATAGCATACATATTTGCAAAAGCCAGAATAAACTATATAGACTACTTGGACTTTACTTTAGATTCAGACAATTTAGTTTTAATTGTATCAACATATCGTGCCATATCAGCAACCAATCTATTATCTTCCGAATAAGCATCAGAAACCTGCTTAGTAAAATCTTGCAAAACAGGATATTTATCTAATTCTGTCATACGCACACGGAATACCGGCTGTGGTTCCGCATAATATTCAGACATATGATATTCTGGGCGCAACCCATTACGACGAAGCAAGAATCTAACCAGATTACGATCTTTTATATCTTTGACAAACAAATACCAATAATGATGTCCATTCAGGGCACGCACACGTCTCGTACCACACGATAAAAATGCCAACGCACGCGCATCCTGCCTAGGCGTACCATATAAAATAGTTGGTTCGCCATAAAAAGTATCTCTTAAAGCAGTTTTAATATTATAAAAGTTCATACAATACACTCCATACTTTCACCTGGGGCTGCCAGTATGCCACCACTACCCCCTTCTGT
The DNA here is from genome assembly GCA_045630455.1 of Candidatus Enterousia sp. Lineage (GTDB taxonomy): Bacteria > Pseudomonadota > Alphaproteobacteria > Rs-D84 > Rs-D84 > Enterousia. The sequence continues at coordinate 50,246 of JAZQTD010000025.1, forward strand.
CAAGGGTCAAGAATGCATCTTAAATCCCTAAACGATGCGACATCTTCAGCATAAAGATAGACTCGTTACCAAAATCATCTGTATGATTTGGATTGATACGATATATAAATCCAAATGCCCCGGCTGTAAATTCACCAAATTTGTGACGATATGCACCAGTCAGCCTTGTTTCACGCACATCCGGCCGCAGTGATAAATCCGCCACACGTGCATCACGCACCACCAAGTCATATTGTCCATTTGCAACCTCAACCACATCATATTCCGCGTGAGCATATTGGAATGCGCCATCTGTGATTGCCAATGGCTGCGCCACTGTAAATTCAAAGTTTCCGATATTTGCACCAATCGCAAACGCATTTGATTCAATATCAGACATCCCCAGAATCATCGCGCCCGTTGCATCAGATGTTGTCCGCGCAAATGTCGCACGTGCATTCAGTCCAAAGCGATCCGAAAAATCATAGCACGACACAACATCAACATACATTGTGTCCCCTGCCCCCAGGTTCAGCAATCCATCCGTCACCGCTCCCAAAAACGTATCACTTTCACGCGCCATACCGAATGATGCCGTCATATTAAATTTATCAGCACCGTACGCAACGTGACTTTCTGCACCACTGATGCGCCCCAGTTGCCCTGGTATAAATTGTGCAGAAACCGTTGGATCATTTTCCAGCAGACTTTCATCCGTCACCAATCCCGAATATCCACGTCCACCGAATGACCAATTCCCAGACTTAAATTCTGCACCCGTTGTCACCACGTTCGAAGCCAACCCCAAAACTGGATTTGCCATACCACTAAAACGTGACACGCCGTCTGTGAAATAGCGCTGATACGATGCGGACATATTCCAGTTGTCATTTGAATAGCCCAGCGACAAATTATCTACCCCGCCCATATTATCAACATACGCACGTTCAGATACCGCCATTGATAATGTTATATCACCAATCTGAGTTTTGGGTGTTGCATCATTTCGAACACTAAATTCGCCAAGAACATCCCCCATATAAAGCCCACGCTTAGATGTATTGCCCAGCGCAAATTCATATTCCCAGACACGCGGCAGGCGCATAGAACCATCAACACTTTCCAGCACGTCGAAGACCGCCGTACTGACCCGTGCACCAGACAAATTCAAAACACTGGACGCACGTACATTTGTAGTTTTCGCAGTGCCCCAGTATGCATCTTTATTACCGGACACAATCTGTATACCATCAAAGAAATATAAATTCTTATTCGGCGTCATTGCACGTTCCAGATTAATTAATCCATAACCGAATACTTCCTTAAACGCCTTTAAATACTCATCCGCGGTCAACTTGTCTTCATTATATCCAGCCGGCAATTTATACATCCCCCTAAGATAACTTGCCAACGTTTCGGTTGTAAACCAGGTATTCTTATCATCAGAATCATCCGTACCCAAATACGCACCATCTGCGGTTAATGCCAACAAAGTATATATTTCAGGATTCGTCATTGCTTTTGAAAAAGCTGCTTTTACTGATGCGAGCGCACCCGCCGCCGCTGCGGTTGCAGCTTCCGCAGTTGCCCCCGCCGCTGCAAAGCACCATGGATCCGTACCGTTAATCCCCACCCCTGCAATGCCACATTTACGAGACATATATGCGACACCGTCCTGGGACCATTGCGATAATACCAGTGGTCCAAACTCATCACCAGTACCATTACCGTAATCAAGGATATCATCAGCTGCCTGAGTTCCTTTGGTGTGCTCTACAGCAACCACCGTCATAAACATATGCTCCAAATTTGGATATAATATCGGTGCAAAGTTTTCAAATGTCGCATCCAAGACAGATAAAGACATACCTTCGCCAACACCATACTTAAATGCCCCCGCAGACATGACCAAGAAAGGAGATTGTTCATCAATTCCATTGAACAACTTATTTGCATAATCCCCCTGAGATTCCAAGTCAGAATTATTTTGTTCATAATAATTATTAATCATATTCACAAATCTTTGTTTATCTGTATACGTCCCTTCCTGCGCCAGCAATTCGAACATACCATCCATTGTCAAATAACTGTTGCCTTTTGACACATCAATCAAAGATACATTTGCGATAATATCTGGTTTATTTATTTGAGAAAGATACATTGCCTGGAAATTTTTATAGTCTGCATCTTGCAGTTCTTTTTGCACGTACAGATTATTATTCTGCAAAACATAAACAGCATCTGGGATATTTCCCCCCGTTGTGTTTACATAATAGTATCCATCTGTACCTTGGTACAATGCGATATCAGACACATCATCGCACGCACCATCAGTATCACTGACACACGTCCCCAGCAACACATTACTGCCTGCACCAACTTGGAAAGTATTACCATTGATTGTAATGGTTGGATTTGTGACCGCTGTATCCGATGCCAGTGTCAAAGCATAAGTGATTCCAGCAAGACTTATCGTATCGCCTGCATCGATTTTTTCTGCGACACTAGTCAGGCCATTTTCAACAGTTCCAATCACCGCCCCATTGGTTGGATTATCAACATTTACAAATTCCTTGCCGCCCCCTGTTCTATAAATCCCCAATTGTCCATCTGGAACAAATCCCATAAAATCAGCATCATTTTCATTGCGCCCTTTTTCCCAACCGGCGACAATTTTTGCCAATATATTATCAGTTGCACTGGCAAACGGATTCATAGCTGTTCCCGCCCCCGACCAGTCAAACTTACCAGCAGACAATAATTCCTGGCCCAGGGCACCACCAACTGGATTTGCATAATTATCAAATTTATCTTTTGATAAAGTAGTTTCTGCGCCACTGGCACTATTAGCATACACAATACCAACATCACCATCCAGCACATCCCCACGATTAATTGAGCCAGCTGGATTTACTCCATTTGCAGTAATCAAAGATACCTGAACCGGCGCACCACCATCTGCATTATTTTCCATCTTTAATGGAGCATAATTATTTTTACTATCTCTGAATATTTGCTGCCCCATATACCCATTCGCATACGCAGAATACCCGTGCATCATCAACAAATAGTTTTGAAAAGGGAAACCATTGATACGAAATAATTCAAAATCATTCTCGTGTATCGGCGATGATGTCAGCCAAGTTTTCAACGTTTCATTATACGCACCCGAAGACGGATTCAACACACCATTTATCCCCAAATATGCAGGACTGTATGGAACTGTAATTATATCCGTTGCATTTGTGCCACCATTATTTCCACCAGTGCCTGGGCGGGTTCCACCAGACACAACACCATTATTATTTTCATTTCCCGGATCAAGTACATCAGTCAACAACAACAAGCCCCCTACGACAACGGCGGCCCCCCCCGCCGCTAATGTCATATTCTGGACGGACGACAGCCCCCCAAACAGCCCCCCACTGGGCTTTGGCTTGGTTCGATTATTATATTTTTTAATCTGGCGATCACACTGGGACGCATCTGCCCCATACATTTGCAGAATTTGCGCCGCACGCGTATCATTGTTCATCAACGCAGTACAAACCAACGACAAACCAGTCGCATCGACATAGTTAATATTTGCCCCGTTATTTACCAGAATTTGCACCTGATTGATATCGGCATTACGTGCCGCCGCCAGCAATTGCGCCGCCACCATAAATTCATTATTTTGCGATGCTGCAAACGCCCCGAATGGAAAAACAAACAAACTAAGAAATAAAATTCTGATATATTTCATAACTATTCTCTCTGACTATTTTAAGTTTAGCATATAATTCGTAAACCTGTCTAGTTTAATTTTATATCGCCGGCACTTAATCCACCCGCAATCCCAGACATTAAACCACTGCTGCTGGACGACAAACTATCCATAACAGATTGCATGGTTGATGACATTTCACACTTCATACTAATTTTAACACGTCGACACGGTGCAAACGGCGTACTATCGGGCACAACGGCAGTATCTGGTTTATTTACACAATATTTGTAATCACTGTCCGCCTTTTTATCTTCTGGAACACCGCCACTCAGCACACCACAGGTACAATGTGCCTCTCCATATCCAATTACACCAGTTGAAACACCACCCAATAAATTTTTAAAATCCGTCTTTGCCATTAAATAATTATGCACAGCATTTGCACGCTGCTTGGACAGCGTCTGATTTCTGTCCTTGCCACCTGTTGGATCTGCATAACCAGAAACACTAAAATCACTGCACTTGCTGATTCCGCCATCTATTAAGTTTGCCACAAAAGTATCCAAACTTTTCTTGGCATCGGAACGCAGGGTTGATTTTCCAAGATCAAACAACGCACCCACTGGCAAAACAACATCAAACGACTCATCTGTTGCATATTCTTCTTGTTCGGGGTCCGGCGTCACAACAACGCATTCTCCATTCTGCAATTGTTCGCCCTCCTCTGTATCACACTCTGGAACAGTATTTTTATTAACACACTTTTCCTGAGTTGCATCAAAGATTTGATTATCAGAACTGCAAACACATTGCTGTTTACCGTCTATTATCTGCGACACACGACCGCCGGTACATTCACGACATTCGTTTGCATTACGGTTATATTCTTTGTTACTGTTGCAAACACAATTTGGATACGTACCAGTGGCCTGAGACGGACAAGCCGCAGTTACAGGTTTAATTTTTGCAATGTCTTCTTCCAGTTTTCTTGCCGCCGCTAGCTTTTGCTTTTCTTGCTTTTTAATTATTCCCTTATTAATTGCATTTCCAACAATACCAACCGCAGCACCAACCCCTGCAGTAATTGCACCAGTTTTTAGATTCTGGGCTGTTTTATCTTTTTGCTCTGCCCACATTTTCGCATCCGCGCCATCTGGGTCTTGCAGCGCGCGCGACAGTGACGCATACGCCCCCGACGTAATTCCAACACCAACATCGTCATACAGCCCTGTTGTTGCAGAATCCAAAATCTTTTCAGATTCAATACCGGATTTTAGTCCCAACTGCGCCTTGCGCAATTTCAAATCATTTGCCAATGCAACATATTCAGAATAAAGCGGTATCAGTTCAGATGCCCCAGGCAATTCTATATTTGTTTCACCGCCCTTGATACTACGTCCCGCACCATAATCACAACGGAACGTTGCCAGATATGCAGTCATATCCAGTTCTGCATCTTTGTCAGCCTTTTGTTCTGACAAAGCCTGACCAACCATCATACCACCAATACCCATTGTCCCCATCGCCGTCGCCCCCAACATACGATTAGCCAAAGATTGTTCATTTTCTTTCGCTGCATCATATTCAGCTTGGGCATCTGCTATTTTTTTCTGTTCATCTGCGTTCTCCACACATTCTGTTCCATCTTCACTGGGGTCGTATCCACCAACACAGCCTGTGACAACACAAATTTCAGTATTCGATCCTGAATCAAATTTACGCATACCAGATGTTGCATTTTTATCTATTGGCTTACAAGAACCACTAATTGCAACACATCCAGAACCACTAACTTCATATCCAGAATCACACTGTGTTGGATAGCATTTTCCTTTTCTTAATTCCCCAGCTGTTGCATTTTGTATCGCTTTCACTTGCGCTTCAGAGCAAGGGCCTTCGCTTACAACACAAGTATTAGTTTTTTCGTCAACCATATATCCATCTGTACATGCAGTAATAATACAAGCCAAACTACCATTACGTTCACGATAACGCGCTGTCTTTACATACTCTTTTGTTTCGCCTTCAAAAGTGCATTTATCGTTTTTATTTGATGTACATTTTGTAGAGTCCGCATTTTTATCAAAACCATCCTTGCAAGTTAAAACCATACAATACTCTTTGCCTTTTGCATTACACGCCAGCTCACCAGCCGCAGCATTTTCATGTAATCTTGGCAAAGTTGTATAAGAACATTTCAACTCGTCTCCTGCTTTTGGCACACACTTATTATCTACCAACTTTTCCTTACAGCCACATGGATTAGCAACACACTTACCAGTTTTATTTGGCTTGTATCCATCTTTACATTCTGTGGCAATACATTTTCCATTTTTCCATTCTCCAGCCGTCGCATATTCTATTTCAGCAAGATCACCCTCTGGACATGGTCCTGACACGCGAATACACTTAGTTTTATCTGTGTTTGGCTTCCAGTTTTCGACACACTTTTCAATTTTACATTGTTTGGTACCATCGACCAAGACTTGGTATTCACCTAATGTTGCATTAGAATCCATTTTTTTTGCTTCATCATTACATGGCATTCCTTGTTCACTCAGACAACGATTATTTGCAACATCTGCGCGATATCCTGCCTTACAAGACTTTTCATCAATCTGACACATTTCCTTGCCTGCATCACCCTTAGGACAGGTTATTTTACCATATTCTGCATTTGCTGGAGCCGAAGTCGATGTAAAAGGAGTACATTTCAAATCATCACCAGATAACTTTACACACTTATTATCTTTTTCTCGTTCGCCACATTTACATTTAGTTACCATACATTTACCGGACACAACACGATAACCTGATTTACAAGCATTTGGGATACATTTACCCTTTTTCAAAGTCCCTGGTCCATCTGCATATTCATCATCTGGCGAACATTCACCACCTGTTTTGATACACTGAGTTCCCGCATCATTTGGTTTATAATTCTGCTCACATTTTTTAATTATACACTTCAACTGTCCATTCACAGATTCCCATATTGCACGTACTACATAATTGTCATCACCTGGCACAGTACAAGATGTTCCCTTTAATTTCATACACTTGTTATTTGGTTTATCCAGATTATATCCATCAATACAACCATTATCATCAATAATACAAACGGCTTTATCATTAATACATGCCATTGTCGCAGACTTGGCGTTATTAGGTAAGGCAGGTTTAGTATATTTAGTGCAAACTTTATCTGTCTTAAGAACACATTCTTCATCTTTTAAGTCATACCCACACGCACACTCCAAAGCGATACAAGTTTCTGTCCCCTTTTTTATTCCAGTTTTACTGGCCCCCGCAGCTTTTAATGCTTTATATTGATCCTCAGTACATTCTTTCAGCATTTCTATGCACTTTGTTTCATCATCATTAACTTTGTATCCATTCTTACATTTTGTAATACGACAAAACATTTCGCCCGATACAAAATTAGTATCTAATTCTGCAGTCTCTACATTTTTATCGGTCTTTTTTGCATCTTTGGTACAATCTTCACCCACGCGCGAAACGCAGCTGTTATTTTCTACTTTTTCATCTTCTGAAAGACAAGTCATAACCTTACAAACAAACCGTCCCTTGTCCATAACATATTCACAGGAATCGGCCCCCAAATCACAGTCAAAACAAGGCATACCAACCTGATCCGCGCAATACGCCATATCCGTATCAGCAAATTCCAGATTATACCGCGGAGTCTTGCAAGCCGTTGGGACACAACGATTTCTTTCACTTGACCATTCGCCAGCCGTTGCATTTAGCTTTTTCAGAGAATCCTTGTCACATTCAGTTACTACAGATGCATCTAAAGTATTAGATTTATCTGCTTGCATTTTAATGGTACCCATTTGCTGCTTGATAGGCAGTTTTTGGATTTCCAAGCCATACGCCACACCAGAAAAAACAAGTTGACTATCTTTATAAAGATCCGGCACTTCTAAGGAAAAAGACCCGTCCTCAGCAGTCACCGTAGATGCACGAGAATTGTCTTCTACCGAAACATCAATCCCAAACAGCGCGCCCTGATTATCAACAACCTTACCAGTAACCAACACCGCCATTGCCGGCAAAGAAAATAAAACAACAAAAATTCCAAATAATACTTTTTTCATTTTTTCTCTACTTAGATTATTCATTACAAACAAAAGTTCCCTCTCTACCCTTGCTCAGATTCTTCTTCTGTACTTGATTTTACACACTCAAGGACTGGATTTTCCGTCGTAATACTTTTTCCTTTAGAGTCTTTACAACTACATTTGCCGTTGGACCAATTACCACCCTTGTCCTCACAAACTATCTGCGTTGTATTCAAGTCGTCATCTTCTTCCTCTACCTCTTCTTCGGTATGCACAAAACATTCATCTGGATTTTTGGTATTAATGGTTTTT
>JAZQTD010000026.1:0-44231 GCA_045630455.1 Candidatus Enterousia sp.
ACGTGAGTTGGGTTAATAACGTCGTGAGACAGTTAGGTCCCTATCTACTGTGGGCGTTGGATATTTGAGTGAACTTGACCTTAGTACGAGAGGACCGGGTCGAACGAACCTCTGGTGTACCTGTTGTCGCGCCAGCGGCACCGCAGGGTAGCTATGTTCGGAACAGATAACCGCTGAAAGCATCTAAGCGGGAAGCTGGTCACAAGATAAGATATCCCCATGAGTTCAGTTCTAGACTAGGACGTTGATAGGCTGTGTGTGTAAGTCCAGTGATGGATTTAGCTTAACAGTACTAATCGAACCATTGACTTTTTATCTTATCGTCTTGACTTTTCGAAGTCTTGACGGTATGCTTGAAGAGAACGTTAAGTATGATTCAATATTGAATTATGATGTTCGCTGGATTTATTCTGGTGATTATTGAGCGGGAGCCACCCTCTGTTCCATCCCGAACCAGACAGGGAAACCCCGTATCGCCGATGGTACTTTGGCTTAAGCCACGGAAGAGTAGGTCGTCGCCAGAATAAATCCAGTTATCGATATAAAAACCGAATTCCACCGCCCATCTGGGCGGTTTTTTATTCCCCGCCTGTGGTGGGGAAGTTTTTTGCTCTATTAAAATTTTATATAAATTTACAATTAGTATGATTTTGTGATAAAATTTGATTGCTGGTGCAGTGCCAAAGGGAAAAATATGCGATTAACATTGGGCGTTTTATTATCGTTGATTGTTGGCGTGTCGCACGCAAATGCCGACCTGAGTGCGGCCATTGAAAATGTTCGCGCGACCTGTGACGGCATAAGTGCGGAATTAACCGATATGAAAAAAATGGCGGGGATTACCACCGCGGTAACGGGTGTTGGCACGGTTGCTGGGGGTGTCGCGCTGGGGACGGGTATAGCCAAGACAAAAACCGACAAAGAAATTCATAAGAATCAAGAATTGATTGCTGCCCTGGAAAAAGCGGGCGCGATACAGGTCACTAGTCTGGATATGTTTTATGAAACCTTTTCCCAGGCACTGGCTGAAACGGGGGTTGCGAACGGACAATTATATGCTGCTCAATTACAGGCCAAGAAAAACAAACTGGAACAAAAGTCAAAAAATCTGGGCAATATTCGCACAGGCACACTGGCGGCATCAACCGTTGCAAATATCGCCGGCGCGGTTATGTCTGGTACAAATCGGGTAAAGGGTGACCTGCAATCTCAAATAGATGAATGTTTAGCATCGGTTAAAACATTATCAAATGTTCGTATGCAGGCACGTATGGATGGTGGCGCTTCGGACACAGATTTCGCGCGCGCCGAAGAAATTATTCGCGCATGCGATGCGTGGACCACGGTTGATATCACGCCAATCAACAATCGTTCACGTGGTGCAACGATATCAAGTGGTATCGGGGCGGGTTTGGGGCTGGCGGGCACAATAGCATCCGCATCTGCAAATTCAGATGGTGTACGTAATGGAAACGACCAACAACGGGAAAAGAATTTGAATACTGCGGCAAATGTACTTGCAGGTGGCACAACGGCGGCATCCGCCACCGCAACAGTATTTAATGCGACACAGATAGGCGCAATTAAACGTGCGGCAACGGTTGCCGATGAATGCGAGGGGGCGTTGAGGTAAAATGAGAAAAATATTTACACTGTTTCTTTTTGCTGTTATTGCCTGTACGAACGCATTCGCCCAACCAGATGAACCAGAAGTTATTATGTACGAAGCAAATGGGGAAACGTATTTTATTACAGGCGAACTCTTAGAACAATTAAAGCAAGACGCAAAAAACACTTGTCTGGACAGCGTGATAATAGAAGATAGCTATACTAATCAGTCCAAGATAGAAACTTTTTACGAGTTGTTATTGAAGCAATGTCGTCAGAAACTGGCAGTGCTGGCGGACCAGTTAAAACAAAGCAGTTCCATCCCAGGTAAAGCATTGGCCTATGCGTCCAGTGCCATGAACCGACTTTCAATAAATGGCTGGATTCCCGCTGATATAGAAACAGAATATAAAGGCTGTATATTGACCCAGCAAAAATTGCAACAGTCTTTACAGCAAGTATCAAAAAAGGAATCTGTATATCAATACACAATGAACGCAGACATTGATACGTGTATAAAAAATATAGACATTCATTCTGATACCAGCACATGCCCGATAAAAACATCTGTGGAAAGCAAATCTGTTATCGCAGATATGATGAACATGAATGCAGAATACAGAAACAAGACAGTAACTTTTTCTGAAAAACCAGATATAAACTCGGGGCAAGTTTTGGTTTTTAATGGTCAGGTTCTGGTCGTGTGTGACAATGGCACTCCTGTATCTATTATTAAACCAACATTTTCTGGCTATGCGGAATGCAGGGATGCAGAATTTCAAGCGTATCCAAACGTCGGCAGTACACCTGATGGAATTTATATGGCGCAAAAAGCAAAAGTAGAAAAAACAACAGATTTGCAAGCGTGGGGCGGATACAGAATTCCACTGATGCCGGCACACCAGACGGAAACTTATGGTCGTAGCAATATGTATTTACATGGTACCAGTGACACAACAAAGCAGCGTTCGGGCGGATGCATTAGTCTTGGGGTGGCAATCGATGATTTTATAGAAGACGATTGGTTCAAAAATCATGCGAACGATTTACTGATAATTGTTGATACACATTAAAAAAATCTAGGCAATCGTTCCTGTGGCACGTGGGGCGCAAATATGGCATCATACACTAAACAGAGGAAGAGAGAATACCCCGCCATGCGTGCCAAGTATTTTTCATTATTACCGGCAGTGTTATTTAGCACCAGCCTGTCTGCAAATCAGCCAACACCACATGTTTTGGTTGCATATTTTTCTATGCATGATGGCAGCACAGGCGAAGTTGCACGTGCAATCCATGATGCAGCGGGCGGCGACATTTATCGTATAATGGTGGCCGAAGAATACCCAGCAGATGACAAAGTGCGCAAAGAATTATTGACCCAGCAGATTGAACAAAATATTCTGCCACTGCTGGCGGGGGGCGTACCAAATTTGGCTGAATACGATATTATATTTTTGGGCTCACCCGTGTGGGCAAACCACCTGTCGATGCCGGTGAAAAGTTTTTTGCAAAAATATGATTTGTCGGGCAAGACAGTAATTCCATTTGTTTCACACAGTGGTGGTGGACGTGGAAAAACTTTTTCAGATGTTGCAGAGTTATGCCGTGACTGCAATGTTGACACCGACGGCTGGTCCAGTTGGGGCGGCGGTCGCCAGCGTGGCATCGCCAAATGGGTCCAGAAAAAATTAGACGCATACAAATAAATCCCACCGCCCATTTGGGCGGATTTTTGTTGCAAATTTGTTTTATAGTGTAATAATACAAGTCCATAAGAAGGGGGTGCGGTGACGCAGCCTATTTTTTAACCGATAAAAATAAAGAGACGATAATGGGCAGTATTAAAATTTTTGAACAGTCTTTTGGGTATAAAATTTATCCGACTGCATTAGAAGGCGATTGCTGTAACAATTGCGTATGGTTGGGCAAGACGCGTTTTATGGGGGCTTTGTATAATTCGTGTGGTTTATATCGCAAACGTATGAACGACGATGTTGTTGTTGCAACCCCGACACATTCTGTATGTGATTTTCATCAAAAACGCCGCTAGTATAATTATTCCGCCCATTGGGCGGATTTTTGTTGCGCGCCCCTGTTTTTAGGCTATTATACCCACAACCAAGGTTTTTTATTATGAATAAAAAGACAAAAGAATTTAACAATCGTCATGGTTCGGTAAAAGTTGTATTTGATGGATATACATATAGCGTGGAATATGTTATGTATTCCAACTATAAAACTGGCCGTCCTCAGTTTACCAAGATTTGGGCACACATGGATGATGCGGTCAAGGCTGGTGATTATTTTAATGCCGCCAAGGACGAATTAAAAGGCAAACCATGGGTTGAACCAATCGGGATGTGTACATTCGCAAACAGAAAAGCCTGTGTATGCAAGGGTGAGCATTGCCCTAAGGTGCTGGGCGGCGAAGCATATTGGGAAATATTTCGTGCCTCGTGTCCGCATCGCCAAAAATAATCCCAATGGTTTTGTGCTAAATATGCTATAATTATCGTATGAAGAAATTTAATCGAGCAATTCATAAGACTATGGGGGAAATGCCACCAGAGATTCGTGCGATGGTGGGTAATCGTGATATGGCAACCGCTACGGTTGAGTTTAGTAGTTTTATGACACAAATCGCAACGGACTTTCATAACCAGTTGGCATCAGACGTTCCAAAAGAATCTATTAAATTAATTGCCCCGGGCGACTTGTTTGGGCAATCTGTATCGCTAGAATATGTTGCCAGTGGTTCGATTGGTTCTGTTTATAAAATTCGGATTGGCGACAAAGTATTTGCGTTTAAAATAAATCGCAGTTCGTCAATGGGCGAATTGGCTGTAATGCCGTTGCAGAAACGTGTACGTGGTCTGGTAAATAAGGCTCATATTGGATCTGTTTTTAAGTTTGGAGAACGAAAATATTCGTGGGTTCTGTCTGATTTTGTTGAAAATAATCGCGTGGACAGTTTTAATACCGCTATGGAAAAGTTGTATTTTGCATATATCACTAAGGGTGTTTATATGACAGACGCGCACCCAAATAATTTCAAAGACGGTAAATTAATTGATATCCCCAGTCTTGGGGTGCGCAACGGTGCCTTGGACGATATCAAGAATTTGAGCCGTGTTCAAATTGATATTGTAAGAAAAATGGCGAACTGTATTAAAACTGATGATATGGAACGATTCAAGTCGCTGGCTCTGCGCGCGACCAAGGATAATCCAGCGGTAATTAAGTATATGTTTTATGCGATGAAGTTTGCGAGGGGTGCAACCTTTGCGGTGGGTAAAACAGACCCTTTTTCAATCAAGTTGCGTAAGTATGAAAAAGTTATTGATTCTGCCAAACGACTAATAGTACCACAAAACCCAATTATCGCCCATCAACAGGTGGGTACGTATAATAAATAATCTGATTATATTCTTGTTTGATTTTACTTGACTTTTGCTTGTTTGTATATACAATGCGTGACGCACTAAAAAAACAGAGGGTGCTTAAAATGCAGACGGCAAAAGAATTAAAAACATTTGAACGCAAAAATGGGACAGTTGTTTTACAGGTCGCTGGGGCACAATATATCATTACAACGGCCCAGCGTGTACGTATGGATTTAGTGTGGACGACGAAAACCGTTCGTGAAGATATTCACGAAGCACTTGCCAAATTCGAAGAACACAAGGCATGTATTTTATCGCATGGGCATTGCAATGGTGATGACAGTCGTTTCCGTTAAAAGTTTCTTGTGGGGCGTATAATACGCCTTTTTTTATACCACGATTTTCATAAACCATCACACAATAGAAAAAAATTTTACGATAATATATTGAAACTACAAAATTTTTATGCGTATATGCGTGCCGAATCCAAACGGTGGTTTATTTTCGTATCATTTCTGTTTCATTTTATCCCAATTTTAATGGCTTTGTCAATTCTATTTCATGCTGTATCGAATGGACCGTTTGGATTCAAAAGTGTAAAAGGAAGGGGGAAAAATGAAAAAGTTTTGCGTGTTTGTCGCGTTATTGTTTGCGCCGCATGTTGGATATGCGACTACTGTGAATATGTTGGCAGTCGTCAATTGTAATAGTACCACCAACACCACCGCTAAGTATTTTTGTAATAAAACTTACACTGCATGTTCTTCTTCTAGTCCATCAATGGCCCAGGTTACTTCTTACTATGGTTCGCTGATCAGTACCAATTATACCTATGCTTCGTGTGGGCGTGTTTATTCTAGCGGTACGTCGAGTTATTGGATTTATTGCTTTGATAGTAATTCGGTTTCGAGTGCTCAAAAACAGTTTTTATGTAATTGGTTTGCTAACGATGGTGGCTGTAATTCCAATTACCTGGGCGCTACGGTAGGTGGCGTAAGTGTGGCTGGTAATGCGGTTAATAAAGTGGTAAGTATAAATGTTGAACAGTTACAATGCTGTCAGACATGTACAGGGTATACTTATACTGATTTTCTTGATAATTCTGTAGAAAGAGAACAAAAAAATACATGTTCAACCGCTGGCGCTTGTTCTGGGGCAACCACAGCTGCGTTGGGGTCTTACTATTGCAAGCCTGGATATTATAGTTCCACCGGCACAACATCTGTCTCTAATACAACCAACCCGAATAATCTTGGCTGCACTTCATGTGCCAGTCTGCAAAGTGGTCTGACCCAATCAGATGTCAGCAGCCCAAAGAAATCAACCGCCAAAACCCAATGTTATATTCCAAAGGGGCATGCGATGAAAGATAGTATCGGAACGTATGAATACACCAGTAATTGTAATTATACGTCATAAATATAAAACGCCCTATATTTAGGGCGTTTTATAATAGCATAATTATTTATTAATTATTTCCATAAAAGCATTATGCGCCGCCAAATCTTCTTCTGGCACATCAAACGTGCGATATGGGAAGTCGCCGCCAATCTTTGGATGGGCCAGCATCGCCGCGTGTTGCTTAGCTATAATCTCAGACACGTCTGGTGCAGGCGCTGTGTTTTCCAGTTCTATATAAACCTTGGCTAAGATTTCCGAGTCGATTAACGCCCCGTGTGCATCTGCACGCGCCGTTAGTGATATTCCATACCATTTTGCCAATGCATCCAGTGAATAACTTTTTGGACCAAACACACGATTGCGCGCAATAACAATAGAATCCATCTGTTGACTTCGTGGAATCTGGGGCAGCCCCAGTTTTGCCAATTCGTGATTTACAAACGGAAAGTCAAAGTCAAATCCGTTATGCGCGACAATTGGGCTGTCCCCGATGAAATCCAGAAACTTTGGCGCAACAACCGACATCTTTGGCTTGTCTTCCAAAAATGCATTTGAAATTTTATGAACCATATATGTATCAGGCGGAATAATTTTGCCTTCTGGATTAATATATTCGTGAAAGTTATTATCAGTAATTTGACCGTCTATGATTTCAACCGCCCCGATTTCAATAACACGATCGCCGCGCAAATATTCGAACCCAGTTGTTTCAATGTCAAAGCATATAACGCGTTTCATAATCCTTTCCTTGTCCGCTTGATAATAATTGTCGGTGGTATTATAATGAAACTATGAAATCATTGCTAGAAAATCTTAATGAAAAACAGCGTGTAGCCGTCACTACCACAGACGGCGCATTATTGGTGCTTGCGGGGGCGGGTACGGGCAAGACACGTGTTCTTACCACTCGTATCGCGTACATTTTGAATATGGATTTATGCAAACCTTGGAACGTTCTGGCACTGACATTTACAAACAAAGCTGCCAATGAAATGAAAAATCGTCTGTCGACATTGTCTTCAGGCGCATGGTATGCGGGCGACATTTGGTGTGGAACATTTCATTCTATTTGCTTGCGGATATTGCGCGCGAATACATCTGCGGCGGGTCTGCAGCAAAACTTTTTAATCTATGGCGAAGACGACCAAAAGGCGGTTATAAAATCAATTTTGGCAGGCACTACAACAACCAAGACACCGGCGGATTATGTCGAAGAATTTTCATCGATAAAGGACAAGGGACTAATCGCATATCAAAACAAAGATAAATTGTTTAATGCGTATAATGCGGAACTGGCGCGATTAAACGCGGTGGACTTTGGTGATATTATTCTGCGTGTTTTGAAAATGTTTGATGCACACCCTGATATTTTATCGCGCTATCAAAATCAGTTTAGATATATCTTGGTTGATGAATTTCAAGATACTAATAATGCACAAATGGAATTGTTGCGTATGCTGACACGCGGGATTGAAAATCCGAATATTTGTTGTGTTGGTGATGATGACCAGTCTATTTATTCGTGGCGCGGTGCCGAGATTAAGAATATTCTTGGGTTTCAACAGACTTATCCAAACGCTGAAATTATTCGTCTTGAAACAAATTATCGTTCGACTGCGAATATATTGGGTGCGGCTAATTCCTTAATTCGCCGCAACCAAGAACGCTTGGGCAAAGATTTGCATAATTTAACAAATGGTGATAATGGCGAGCCTGTATATGCATTAACATTGCCGTCTGATTTTGATGAGGCACGCATTATCGCCGAATATATTCAGCGCGAAGATAAACCAGTATATTCCAACTTTGCGGTTCTTATTCGTACAGGCGCATTATCGCGTTTATTCGAAGAAGCATTCGCTACACGTGGCATACCATACAAATTAATCGGTGCGACCAAGTTCTATGACCGCGCAGAAATTCGTGATGCGATTGCATATTTGCGCTTGTTGGTGTATCCGTTTGACGATATATCTTTCTTGCGTGTGATTGGGCGTCCGCGTCGTGGCTTTGGCGATGCAGCTATTGCGAAAATTCGTGCGGCGGGGCCTAATTTAATGACTGGTCTGCGCAATATACAATTATCTGCTAAACAGCGCGCCGCAGCGGATGAATTTTTATCTGCATTTGATTTTGATTGGGAAAACGTGTCCCCGCGTGAAGCCACACAAACATTACTGGAACGGGCGGGGTACTTAAAAATGTGGCACGACTCCAAAGATTCTGATGCACCCGACCGATTGGCTAATATTCGTGAATTAATTAACGTGGTTATTTCTAAATATGATACGATTCCCGAATTTTTAGAACAGGCAGCGTTAATGATGACCGATGATAATGACACCGAAATCACAGGTGATGTTGTTTCTATTATGACAATTCATGCAGCCAAAGGATTGGAATTTGATACGGTTTTCTTGCCCGCCTGGGAAGAGGGCATATTCCCCAACGAACGCACCATTGGCGAAGGTGCACTGGAAGAAGAACGGCGTTTAGCATACGTTGCAATAACACGTGCACGTCGCGTATGTGTGATAAGTAATACTATGTCACGGATGCTGTTTGGTTCGCGTACATACAATTCGCCCAGTCGTTTCATAACTGAAATAGATAACAGATATCTTGATTTCCAAGGTGGTGCACCACGCGCGCGTACATACTATAATTCGTACAGTGCACCAAAGCCAGCACCACGCACCTCGCCAATACAAAATAATACGTTAAAGGGTAAATTTATCACGCACGATGAATTGGGTTCTGGTGTTGTTATCGAAGACGATGGAAACATTTTAACGGTTGCATTCAAGAACAAAGGTATCAAAAAAGTCGCCCGTCAATTTGTGACTGTAAATTAATTTGATTCCTTGATAGTATTCCATATCTTTTTGCTGGTGCTTGCAATGTTCTTGGCCAGTGTTTCAACGTCGCTGCGTAGTTTTTTACCAAATTCATCTTTGACACTGCCACCCCAGTCTTTGGCGATTTCATCTGCACGGCTTGCCAGATACCAGACCAAGAATCCAGTTATTAACATAGGCATAACACCAACGTCTTTTAATTCGGGGGCCATCGTTGTACTGTTTACACCGACAAAGCCACTCATTAATGCGACACATACTGCAATTACTACTGCCAAAACGATAAAGTAAATCGCAGCACTGACCACACGACTGATTTGCGCTTTTAAAGATTCGGATTTAAACAACCCTGTGAACGCATTGTAAACAGTTCCTGGAATCCCTTTGTATGATGTTTTTGTGACTGTTTCTGCGACCGCGGTAAATGGCAACATAATGATTGCTAAGAATAAATCTGCAATAACGCCAAATGCCATAAATGTAAATTTCCAAGCATTGACAATGAACATTATAATAAACGCAACCCCCAGTATGAATAAAAACGCACTTGTCCCGATTGACTGCTTAATATATTCCCACCCCAGTGCAACCCCACTGCTAAAATATCCAGACAATCTTGTCGGCAGGCACATAATATTTGCCGCCGCATTAGCATCAATGACTGCGCTGGATGAAATATGCGAAGATACATATGTGTTAATTGCAGCGCACGTATCTGGCAATTGAACCCCAACTATCCCAGATACACCATTTAATATGGCATCTGCTGTATATGTTCCAACCAGCATAATAGGTGTCATCAGCATCATAAATATTTTTGCCGGTCCAAAATCCAACACCATAATCCAGAAGATGACTTTTAGGGTTTTTATCATTATTTCTTTGCCCAGTTTATGAACGTCCCAACCTTTTTGCATATTGCTGTATGCTTCGCCCATAATCCAGAACACGTACATTAATATAATGAAAATAATCGCGAATCGTGCCAACGCATTGTCAATAATATGCGCAACGTGACTTAATGCATTAACGAACGCCATACCTACTTTTGCTTCTAGTGGGACATAGTTTGGCAATAGTTGTTTTGTGGTATCTGGGGCAAATTTATTTATATCGTTTGTTAGCCCTTCGACAACCATTTTGCGATTTGCATCGGTTGCCCACGTGCCATAGTCGCCGATGTCTGGTATGCCAAAGTTTGCGGCCGCAAATGCCCCGCCTGAAAGATTCAGTACGAATACGAAAGCTAATAAAAATTTACATATGCGTTTGAACATCTGTATTACTTTTCATCTATTGCCTTGCCTACGGCATTTGCGATTTGTTTCGGCAGTGACCAAACATTTTTACCCAGTTGTTTAATCTGTCCACCAAAGTCAAAATCTTCTTTGCCAACCGATGGGAACATTCCTTCGATACGGTTGCGCAGTACCAAGAAATACAACGCAAACAATGCCGCCATCATAACTAAAAAGTCCCACCCATCGTCCAAGAAATCAAATGCACCCGGATATGTGCGTTCAACCATTGCGCGTTGCGCGGTAAAGCAAGATGTAAATTTATCTTTATCCATTTCACCGTCATCCAGTGCTACGCGTTCGCATTCTGCGAATACATTCATCACAGACAGGGTTTGTGTATCTGGATTCTCGGGACTCATCCCCAGCATTGGTGGCAACATAACGCTGTATCCATCAACGGGACCAGGGAAATAAGAATCTGCTGCATACGATACCGTTGCGTATATAATAACAACCTTTAATGCGATAACAACAGTCTTTATTGCTGCATTAATTAGCATATTTATTCCTTTGTCCAGTAAACCACTGGCCAACTTCCATGCACCCTCGAATGCATATGCTGCAACGAATATTGGTAAAAATATGATTAAGAAAATTAATTTAAATACCACAGACAATATCTGGAAAAACAAATCAAACCCAATAACCAAAAACATCACAACTAATGATAAACCTGCAATCCAAGTGAATGCGCCACCGCCCATTCCCAGCCATGCATAGTTCATCAGTGAAAATCCCCCCGCAGCACCCGCCAAGACAACGCTGTTAACGTTTCCAACAACGCACATAAAAGGGCCCATAACCGGAGACAGCATTTCACCCGCATCAACTGTGCTCATTGCGCATGTGCCAGCATCTGCAATACCACTGGCTGCCATTCCCAATAGCCCGCCCAGATACAGTATCGGTGTTATTATAATTTGTGTCAGTGCTTTTAATGTTTCTGGTCCACCCAGTGCTGCACCACCCAACAGTGCCGCAACAAAGAAAACACGTATGCCTTGTTTTGTAATTTTGTCAAACCAAGGTTTAAATTCAATTTTCTTTTCTTCGACCTTTGTGCCAGCTGTCTTTTTTGTTGCGTCCCACACGTGTGCAATGCCGGTATATGTCATATAAATCCCGAAACCCAACGCAATCAGTATCAACAAACCGTCCAATATCGCCGTCCAGAATAATTCAGTTGCATCACCGATAACAGAAAACAAATCCGCAATATATTTACACATAAAGCAGCCATTAACACTGGCAACGTCACCATTTTCAGCCCCAATCGCAGTCAGGAAATTTTCCATACTGGAATAAGTCAATGCTGCGCCACCGATTGCAGATGATAAATACCAAATGCCCAGCCCCAGCGCGATTGCACCCATAATAATTTTAACGGCCAAGATAATCAGTTTTCCTTTCATTCTTCTTTCTTCTTGTCTTCGCCACCACTTATTACAGTTTTTCCAATTTTAACCGCGGTATCAATAACATTCTTGGACAGTGTTAACGCATCATCTGCCATTTTTTCGCTTAATTGATTTTCTGGGCTGACACCGAATGTTCCTAAAATCATTTTAGAAATTTGTGGTATCTGTTTGTATATAAAGTTTAACACATATACCAATACAGTGACACTCATTAATGTCAATGCTTCCAGATTATCATCACTTAAGTCTGCTTCGAAAACTTTGCCAGATGAAATTTTATTCATCAATGCGGCATTTGTTTCGTCTGGATCTGAAAAGAACTTTGCAATAACCATCATAATAATTGTGTACGTCAGCACGCACGATCCCAGTGCAACAATCGCATTAATCAGTTTTTTAATTTGATCTTTGCTGATGTGCTTGCTGACGTTTTTAACAACATCTGGTGTGTGTTCTGCGCCGTCAAATGCCATCAGCATCAATGAAAACGGAAAGAAAAACGCAAAAAATGCCATCGCTACAATAATGTCCACAAAATAAAAGCAGAAGCGTATAAATAACTTAAAAAATCCATAGAATAAATACAATCCAATAAAGAATAAACCGATATGTTTTATCAGTGCGCCAATCCCCAGCAGTGCCTTCCACGTAAATGCGCTGTCCATAACTGCAACACCCAGTTTCATATAAGATTGAAATTGCGTAATTGTAGTTTTCATCAGGTTGATAATGGTGTCGCGCAACTGTGGACGAAACAGCCCGTCATCAGACATTTCAATTGGTTGATACGTGACTTTTTCATTGACTTCATCTGTATTGTGTCTAACCAGTGCTTGGGTATACACCAGTGCGGCTGTTGCAGCGGGTTCCGCCGTCACACGTGTAACCAGTTTTGGTACTGCTACACCAATCCCCAATAAACTTAATACAACAATAGAGTTAATTAAAACCTTGCGGATAGATTTTTCATAAAATGGGTCTTTGGCACCGCCTTTTAGATTTTGATAAATTGCATTTACAACAAAAGCAGAAAACAAAGCAAAAAAGACAATAAACGCCAGATTGGACATTTGTGTATATAGTTCTGCGGCTGCCGTTGATACGACCTGAAACAGTCTATCAAACACCCCACAGCCCCAACACTGAACCGTATTATCGATAAAAGAATTTATAATTTCTGTCATTATTTCTTTTTTATCCATCCGATTGCAGTGCCGATTGCTTTACCAGTCTTTTTGACGTTGCTGACTGTTGTCTTAGCATCGCCTTTGACTTGTTTGTATAGTGTATCCATACCCTTGGTATAAGAATTCAGCTGTTCGCGCGTTACATCAAACATACGCTGCATTACATAGAATGTCAGTATCGCAGACAGCCAGAATATAGAATGCTGACCGAACCCCATCGCGCTATTTGCGACGGTCGGGACATTGGCGGTTGATGTGCCACCTGCCGCCACGACAAATACAGATGTGTTCCATTGGAATAGTGCTTTTATCAGCGCAATATTTAGTCCCAATATAAACGCGCACGCAATCATCGTTATGATTAAATCTTGCAGTGCTTTGACAATATTAGAAAATACAGGCCATGGGTCAAACCACTTGTCATTAGGCTTAACCGTCCACACCAACACGTTAAATGGGTACAGCATCAATGCCACACCAAAATTAAATATCGCTTGGATAATCAAGAATGCCATAAACAAATTACATCCAACAAAAGTAATTACAATAAACAGCCCAGAAATGATATTAAGGAAATTTTCGCCCCCATGTGGCACCAGCGTCATCAGCCCCCGTAATCCATTTGTGATAAACTGAAATCCGCGTTTTATGATTTGATTATTTGCATGACTTAAATCTGCAATTGGTTGGGTTAAAAACTCGCACGAGGATTCAGAAATCCAGGCTTTTTCAACAATGTCAGCGGGGCATTTAATGGTTTCTGGATTTACAATACCGGCTTCGTTAATTGTAGAAATAATAGCCTTGGTATACAAAGAGCCGAATTGTAAAAACGGATTAACCAGCCACTGCGTCATAAATGCAGGCTTGATTTGCAACAGTAAAATTGCTGCCACCATTGCGCGTATTGTTGGTTTTAGCATATTTTCAGCAATTGTTTGTGGCTTAGCTTTGCCATCCCACATTTCGCCCCCGCCAGACATACCAATAAATCCCAGCCATTGTTTTGGAAAGTACATTTTTACCAAATACATCCCCATAGATATGCCCAAGAATAGCCAGATAAACGTATAAATAATTCCGTTGCCATTACCAACAAAAAATTCGTATGTGCCTGTTGCGACCATCATCAGTGCATCTAAAATCAGTGGTACAAATGGGGATAAATCCAGCGCGTCTACTAAATTTTTCCCAGCGTGTGCAACGGATGGGTCAAGCACGCAGACCGCAAGAATCAGGCAAAAAAACAGTTTTTTTAAAAAAATCATTCTCTCTATAATTATTTATCTTTTCAATTATATCACATTTGTTGCAAAATATGGTATACTTAAAAACGCAAATGTTAAAAAAGTTTTGGATAACATTTTTATCGTTTTTACCATTCGGGGCGTCTGCTGTGTCGCCGTGGGTTGTTGGCGCGGTGGCGGGTGTTGCAGGTGTTGCGGGTTTTTCGATTTATCGTTCAATGGCACCAGTTAATGTATCGGATGCGTTGGATTTTTTTTCCAGTTGTTGGTCGTGTCAGATGTTTTCGGATATTATGTCAACAATGTCTGGAATTTTACCGCGTGTATATGATGCGTTGGGAATGGTTATAATACCTTTTGCGATTGCGGTAACAGCTATATGGATTGCGTGGCAGTTGATTAAGACATTTTCTAACGAGTCGGGAACAGTAAACGCTTGGTCGCTCTCAGATACGTTTGTGACGCATTTTGTAAAACTGGGGATTGTGTCTGTGATACTTTTGGCGCCGTTGCCACGATTATTAACGGATATAGTGATAGAGCCTGTATTTAACGTCGGTCTTTATATGAATCGTGCCGTTACGGGGGACGAAGTTTTTAATTCTTGTCTGGTTGCGACCGCAATTGCAGATCCTGTGTCAATATCAACTGCAGCTGCATCTCACGGGGCTTTTTCGCCCAAGTTGCGACATAATTTGGCGTGTCAGGTCGCAAATGTTCATCAAATGACCGGCATTGGTATGACGACTGGCTGGACAATGATGAATATGGCATTTAATGACGAATATATGCATAAAATTATGTGGGATGTACCGATATTTCCCAATGTTCCAATGTTTGCGGCGGGACTTTTAGTATTATTATTGTTCTTTGCAGCGTTATTGCCGATACCATTGTATTTCTTAGAGATATTTATCAAGTTGTCTATGGATTTAGTCTTGTTGCCATTGACGTTCTTGGGCTGGTTGTTTAAGGGGTGGAATATTTTCCCTCAGGGCTCTCATAATAAAAACATACGTGCAATAGTTGATGATGTAATAAATGCGACGGCTGGCATTGCGATAACGGGGCTGTTTGTTGCGTTTGCAATAATGTTCTTGGATGCGATTTTTGGGCGTATGGGCGGCATCAGTCGTTTGTTCGAAGCATTAAAAAATGGCGATTCGAAAATGCTTATAGATGGGTTAATGATGCGAAACGATTCGCTGGTAACGATTGTAATTATGGGTGTCTTTATTGCGATGTTTATGATATCGATACCCGCGCTGACCAAGACTTTGTTTAATGTTTCTATATCTACCAAGTACTATGATAATTTGAAAAAAGACCTGCAAACGACGTGGGGAAATTTGAAAAATATCTGGGCAAAAATGAAAAAATAAAAAATCAAGTCCTTTATTTAACGTGCCCCCCTTTTTTGTGTGTTCCGAATCTGATATAATTCATAGCAATGACAACAGAGTTTCCGATTCTTTACTGGCCACGCAAATCGACAACCGATAGTAACTATCAATTGTCGCGTAAGGTTATAAATACCGAAACCGGCACGATGCCTACGGTTATCACAGACGATTTAGATATCGCTGATATTTTGGCATCTAACCCAAATGCACGTATTTATTATCCTGTGTTTTGCGAATCGACTGGCTGGTGGGGTGAATTGCTGGGGGGCGATGCGGTTGTGACTGATAAGCTGATTATTTCCCCAGAATGTCAACTGATGGTTATTGAATCGGATAAGACGGCAAAACCTGCTGGAAAAAATCAGTTGTTGGCGGCTGAAATCTATCCGACCAGTGGCTTTTTCAAGAAAATGAATTCTGGAATTGCGACGGTTGCGGATATGTTGGCAACGGATGCGGGCACGATACTGGCGCTGTTTTCTGGTGCGAACCAGTCTCAGTTTATAAATATTTTAGAATCGACTGGCAATTCGTATCTTGGGTGCATTGGTCGATATTAAAATGCTATTATTGCTTGATTTCTGTAAAAATACTTATATAATTACGTGGCTTAAATTTTATAAAAGGACGATATTATGAAAAAAGGAATTCATCCAGAATACCACGAAATCAACGTCACAATGACGGATGGTAACACTGTAAAAATGTACTCTTCTGTTAAGAAAGACTTGATTTTGTCACAAGACAACTTGAATCATTCCGCTTGGACGGGTCAGCGTACAAACTCATCTGACAAGGGCCAGCGTGCATCTGATTTCAAAAGCAAATATGCAGGCTTTAATTTCTAAGGTTCATTCATTTCTCTGATGGGGGCGGGATATGGAATTGCTGATTAAAGGTTCGACCGAGTTAAACAAAATGTTTATGGCGTTACAGCGGACGGCATCGTCCCTGCGCCGCGACTTTGGTGAGGTTGAAAGTCTACAGCAGTCCCTGCGTGGTGCACGTGACTTTGTGGCAAAAGCCTCTGCCCGTATCGAAGAAAGTATTTTGTCAGACCTGACGCTGGTTCGCCCTGCGGCGGGTTTGTTGACCCCAGATGTTTCACACGATGGTGATGGTCGTGACGAATTTGTGTTGGCGTTGTCGGGGGCTTCTAATTTTGTTCGTGGGAATCCGCATTTCGCGATTTCATTGGCGTTGCGCTCAAACGATGAAACAAAAATAGCATTGGTTTATTCTCCAATCGATGAGCGTTTATATTATGCAGAAGCGGGTCGTGGCGCATACGTATTTTCTGCATATCATTCCGCCCGTATCAGTGTTTCTAATATCAAAGATATGGGTGAGGCCACAATTGCCTATAATACATCTGATGCGCGCGCGATTGTTGGTGAAAACACATTGCGTACGGGATGTCCGGCATTGGATTTAGCGTGGGTTGCGGCGGGTAAATTGGATGCGTATGTATCTGATGCGCTGGATTTTGCAGAAATTGCGGCGGGTGACCTGTTGATACGTGAGGCTGGCGGAAAAATCGAAATGATGGCAGATTTGGTCGCAACGAACGGCAAATTGGAAATATAAAACCGCCCCAACGGGGCGTTTTTTTTATTATAATTACAGCCATAATGGGAATGTAAATCCCCACAATTGCATTCGCTCTGTGGGCCTCATTCCCTACGTAAGACTCGAACGGCGCAGGGGCTTGTTCTCGTCAGCTGGCGGTCCGAACCCTACGGCTTCAATTCTTGGGGGTGGCGCAAAATTAAAACCGACCACAAGGGTCGGTTGTAATCTTGGCAGCCCCAACGGGAATCGAACCCGTGTCGCCAGAATGAGAATCTGATGTCCTAACCGCTAGACGATGGGGCCATGGTGTGTTTATTTTATACATACAAAAATATTATTTCAATCGTTATTTACGATTTGGCAATAAAAAATCATTGTGTCTACACGTGTTTTGGTGTTTACAGACCCCGACAAAAATGTTATAATAATACAAAGTATACGTGCATTATGCGCGTTGCGGTTGCATAAAAAAGCGGATTTCTGGACTTGTCCAGCCGTGGGGGAGTGTGAATATGAAAAGTCGTAATTTATCACAGTATTGTAAAAATGCCGTTGGCACTGTGTTTTTGCTGGGCGGTGCATTTTTGACGTGTTCAACACTGATGTCAATGCGTGCTGCTTTTGCGGACCCTGTTGCGCCAATGAATGCCGGGGTAACATCCAGCCAGGCTCAGCGTGCTGGAAATGCGACTCGTTCTGGTCGTGCTAGCCCTCGTGCTAAGGCGACGACAACAACGGTTTCACGTGGTACAACTGCGGCAACTACGCCATCTCGTGGGGTGACTTCACGTAATGTGACGACACGCAACACAACCCGTACGGCGACATCCACACCATCGCGCAATGTTGTTGCGCGTACTGCTACAACTGCGGCGACACGTACGACAACAAATCGTTCTGGGCGCAATGTTGTTGCGCGCACTGCGGATACGGCACGTGTTTCGTTACAGGGTTCTGCGCTTCGCGGGTCCAAGGCATCAACCACAAATTATGCATACCTAAACAGCAAGTTGTACACCGGTAATTATTCAAACATTATAGATTCTACGACTGGTTTGATTTCGGCAGATGCGTTTAATAACTGTATGGAATCGTACTACACTTGCATGGACGAAATTTGTACAGCGCGTAACGCCGCTCAGCGTCGTTGTGCGTGTGCTGGCCGTGTAAAAGCATTTGCAGAGGCTGAATCCCAACTGGAAACTGCGAACGAAGAACTGATTAAAGTTTCTGGGGAATTGGCATTGTTAATTGCGAACAAGGGTAAAGATATCTCGACCGCGTTCCAGCTGACCGATGCGGAAAAAGTTATGAACTGTGTCTCGTATAAAGAGGTTACAGACCAATACGGCGCAAGTTCATCCCAGGCGGTTGAATGGTGTAACCAGCATGGTATTTATACCAGCACATCTTCGTGCGCTCAGCCAGATTATTGTACAAATAATTCGTTCGGATTTGATATTGCAAATATCGACGGATCCAGTTCGGATATCTTGGCGTCCCTGCAAGCCTGGGCCAAGGCCAAAGATGAAACGACAACTATTACAAAAAGCGATGATGATAATCTGTTAAGTGCGTTTGACAATATATCCAGCGTTGTTGGAAATCTGGCGGGTATAAGTGGTTCAATCGCTGATTCTAAAAATCTGAAAGACTCTCTGGCGGAAACATGGGGATATGAACTGTTTGAATATGCACATAACAACGTTTGTTCGCGTGTATTGGATTCTTGCTTTAACGGAATTTATGAGGCGTGCGGTACACCGCCATCTGGTGGGCGCAAATGTGGCAACGGTCAGTCCCAGTGCCCATATAATTACAATAGCCAAATCACAGTTAATAACACAGGTACGTATGAATTGAACTTTGTAACCGCAAACAGTGGTTATTCTGCGTCTAATTCTGCAACGTGTTTTGGTTATTCAACTGCATCTGGTGACCCATATGCGTCATTGCGTGGTCCGGTTGCTGATGCCCGTCGCAGCATTATGCAGAAATATGCATTGGATGCGAATGCAGACTGTGATGCGTATGGCGAACAACTGCGTGAAACCGCGCAAAATATCGGCTATCAAAAGGTTGCCGCGCAACAGGCATTGCAGCAGAAACGTCTGGAATTCGCCACCGAGGAAAAAGAATCAATTAGAACGGCAGCCGTTTCGGCTAAATCGAACTTTAACAATTGTTTAAGTGAAATTTACGATTGTTATGAAACTCAGCGTGAAGCCGAAGAAAATTGGTCTGACTCACGTATCAAGACATACTGTGCCCAGGTTGCAAACGTACCGTCTTGCTATGAAGAAATGATTTGTAATCCATCAATGGCACAATTTGAGGCTGTTATCGATGAAGCAGATTCTGCCCAGTGTTTGAATAGTCAAGATTACACAACAAACACTTGCCGTAACGTTGTAACATTGAATGAAATCTTGAATGGTACAGGCGCAGAGCCTAAGGATATTGTTGCTGGCGAAAAGGGTTCATCGGCTGCACTACGTGAACACTGCTTGCAAGAAGCTTGGGTTGAAGAGATACGTAACTGGACCCGTAAAGAAAATTAAAAATCCCCCGTTTGGGCGATTTTTTTTTCAAATTTCAAAGAGCCCCCATCTTCGCTTCGCTACGCCGAGACTTTGCGACACTGTGTGACACCCCTCCAAGGACCACCCACAAAAATTTTCAATTTTTGCGGGACCCGGGGATGGGAATTTTATCACGCTAAACTTTTATTTATCGCGACAACATTATTATAAAAACACCTTGCTAAAAAATGTGTAAGGCAGTATAATACGTGCCGTAGAGAAGGAAAAAATATGCCGAATCCAAAGGGACGTTTAGGTTCGACGTAAAAATGGGGGTAAAACATGCAGAAAATTGGAAAAAAAATAATCAAGCTCATGCTGAATCTAAACGTCGGTTTGGTTGTGGCGTTGTTTGGAATAATGTTAAACATCAATTCGGCCAACGCAGCAACTTGTACGACATCCTCAAGTTCTACAAGTGGGACAACCTATACAGGTTCAAATTGCCGTTCCGTTACAACATCGTATTTGGCTGCGGGCGGAACTGTTAAAAGTTGTTCTACTTGCCAATCAAATTTTACGACCGCTTCGGAGACACGAACACACAGTAGCGGTTGCACATTTACACTGAAACACTGTGTGCCAAGTTCAGGACAAGGAAAGGTTGTTGCAGATTGCAGTAATGCATCCGGTACGCTCAATAGCATCTGTAGCAACTACTACGGCAGTTTGGGTTCGGGTTCATCCACTGCAATAAGCGCAGCTGGGCTGAGTTCGTCAATATATGACACTTGTGGCGTATATAATATAAAGTACCTCAGCAACACGGCAACAGCCAAGGTACTCATGTGTTTTCCCAGATATGTAAATATAAATAGCAGTGTAGTCAGCTCTGGTACATTGGCAAACATGATTGGAGGCTGTCACCATGATTACCACGGCGATGATTACACCACAGAATATGTTCTCACAGACTGGGATGGAAGTACGACCAGCAACACCCATGTAAATATAACAAATTATGCCCAGTGGACATGTTGTAACAAAACATGCTATGGATATAACAGTCCCACCAACCCCAGTAGTATGACCAGTTTATTATACTATTCCGCAAAAAAATGCACTACAACTGGTACGTGTAGCTCATCCACACCGGGCGGATATATCACATGCAATACTGGATATTATAGCGCCAAGGGCGTCGCGAAATACACCCTTACAACTAATAGCAATCCAGCCAGTTACTCGACACAGTTGAATTGCACTGCCTGCACCACCGCAACCAGCAACACCAGTGCGACCAGCGCCATTGGCGCCACCGCTATAACAAAATGCTATCTGCCATCTGGGTATTCCAGTTCAGATTCAACCGGTTCCTGGACTTATACAAGTAATTGTTTTTATACGAACTAAAAATCCCCCGTTTGGGGGATTTTTTAATGGAATACACACCTAGTTATTTTTAGAAAATTACGTTGTATATATAAATCCCATAGGTTCACAACAAAAAAGGGAGAGAATATATGAAACATAATTTTCATAGTACTTTGGTTGGTATTTCTGTGTTGCCTGCACTGCTGATTATGCCAGCAATGGCAGATACTGTCACCGAACGCACAGTCATTACACAAAATACAACCTATACAAATCTGGTTGCTGAAAATATTGCATCAACCACTGCAAATAACGGTGGTGTGTTTTATATGCAAGACGTTCCAAATGTCGTCTTGGATTTTGATGGCACAACATTGTTTAGTAGCAATTCACTAAACAACGGCGGTATGGGTGGCGCAATTGGAAACGGTTGGTTGTCGTCCACATCTGGCACTGGATATACCCAGGGTGGCAAGATTGTTTTTAATGGTGCGACAACTTTTGCTTGCAACAGTACAAACAACACAAATGGCGGTGGTGCGATATTTAACTATGGTCTGGGGAACGCAACCAATCCAGATATTATCTTTATGGATAACGCAACGTTTACAAACAATTCAGTCACAGAATCTATGGCGTCTGTCTATGCCGGTGGTGGTGCGATAAATCATCGTAATGGTATGATTGTGTTTGATGGCGATGCCAGTTTTGCTGCAAACGAATCTGCATCCCAAGGTGGTGCAATAATGTCTGCGGGCGACATGATATTTAATGGCGCGGCAACATTTAATCAAAACACAGCTGGTGCAAATGGTGGCGCGCTGGCAATAATGGGTGGCAACACCACATTCGAAGGCGCAGCGACATTTACAAACAATACTGCCACAGGTGCGTCTGCGATATTTGTTGCAGAAGCGGCTGATAGACTAGCATTCCAAGATACTGCATCTTTTTCAAATAACACAGGCGTTGGAACACTGTTAAACAACTTATCAACTGCTACGGTTTCATTTGCCAAAGGCGCAACATTTGATTCGAATACAAATAATCTGAACGGTGCGCTGGTAAACGCTGGTACGGTAAATGTCAGCGGTGGTAATTTTGCCTTTACTAATAACACAGGCAGTAACGGTGGCGGATTAAAAAATGCTGGTACGGTTGATGTAGATACCACAGGCAACGTAACGTTTTCTGGCAACACCACCACTAGCAGTGCTGGTGCACTGGATAACGGTGGTGAAATAACATTGGCTGGGGCGAATGTTTCGTTTGTAAACAATACGGCGTCGGCGGGATATGGCGGTGCTATTTTTAATGCGGCTGATTTAACAATAAGTGGTGCAAAAAATGTCTTTAGTGGCAACACCGCCAGTGATACTGGCACAACAAAATCTGGTGGTGGCGCAATTCATAATCGTGGCAACGCAGGTACTGCAACACTGGTTATTGGCACCAATGCCAGCACGAACACATTTTCATCAAACAAATCCAGTGCATACGGTGGCGCGATAGTTGCGCGTGCGTTTGATGGGGCGGGCCAAGATTCAGACATAACCATTAATGGCACAAATGTATTCTTAAATAACCAGTCCACATTAGACGGTGGTGCAATCTGGAACTCGGTCGCTGAAAAAGATGGTGCAACCGGCTCGTCTGCAATTGTATTTAACGGCAATACAACGTTCAGAAATAATACATCTGGCGGTATTGGTGGTGCGATATACAATAACGATTTAATCACATTCAATGGCGTGACAACGTTTGATAACAATACTGCAAATGGTACGGCAAACGATATCTATAACGATGGCACAATAAACTTTAATAACGATGTCACATTAAATGGTGGTATTGATGGCACAGGTACATTGAACATAGCATCTGGCACAACATTTGATATTGGTACGACCTCTATAACCCAGGGCGCAATTGCGCTGGACGGGACGATGTTGGCAACGTTGCGTATGGGCGATGATGCGCAAATTAACGTCACAAATGATGGTGGCTTTACAGGTGATGGCACATTAAAACTGGCATTCGATAATGCGGGTACATACAAAGTCTTTAGTGACGAAATTTTTGCCAACATTGACATCAGCAGTCCTATTTACGACCTAACTTGGTCTGGTGGTGATGTGACGGCATCGCTTAAATCTGTTGATGAAATTGCCAGCCAGAATAATTTAAGCAACGAAGCGGCGCGTGTTGTTTCGGGTGCATCTGACTCGCCCGGGATAAAGTTGAACAATTTGTCTGTTTTATTCCAAGAAAGATTAGCATCTGGTACGCCATCTGATATTGCCGCGGTCGAGCATGCAGCCGCCGCAATTAACCCAGAAAAAGAATCAGTCACCCAGTCTGTGGGTACGTCTGTTCAAAACACAATTGCTTCATTGGTGTCTGGGCGTCTGGGCGATATTGGCTTGGGGCGCAGTGGTGGCGACAACGACCTTGATTTTGGTGGCATCTGGGCTCAAGGGCTGTATAACAAGACAAAACTAAACGAAACGTTTAATGGTTATACACGTGGTGTGTCAGTTGGCTTTGATGGCACTGTTAACGAAGCTTGGACATTGGGCGTTGGATACGCATACGCGCATTCAGATATCAGTGCGACAACACGTAACACAGAAATCGATTCTTCGACTATGTTTTTGTACGGACAATATAAGCCCAGTGCATGGTATACAAATGCTGTTATAAACTATACAATGTCTGATTACAGTGAAAATGGCTCTGCTTTGGGTGTGCCGGTCTTTGCGGATTATGACGTTGATGTGTTTGGTGGTCGCATTGCTACAGGATATAACTTTATCGGTGGTATAACGCCAGAACTGGCAATGCAGTATATGCATATAAACTCGATTGATTATGCAAATTCATTGGGTGTACGTAATCATTTTGATGGCACAGATTATCTGACGGCATCTATGGCAACGAAATATGGTTTTGATTTCTTTACAAATTCCGGTTGGGTTATTCGCCCCCAGATGCACTATGCAGTCAAATATGATTTAATATCAGACGATCATAACGCGATTGTCACAATGCCGGGCGTAAATGCGTATGTTTTAAATGGTGAAAACCTGTCACGCATTGCGAACGAAGTTGGACTGGGGCTGACGATGAATTATGGCACGATGGAAATATCATTCCATTATGATATCGAAGCGCGTGCAGATTACACATCGCAAACCGGTCGTGCAAAATTCAGATACGAGTTTTAATATGCACAAAAAAACAAGCCGCCCCAAACGGGGCGGTTTGAATATTGGTTGGGGCGCACGGATTCGAACCATGATAAAGAGAACCAAAATCTCTTGTCCTACCATTAGACGACACCCCAATAGCGGTTATGATTATAAATATTTTTTGATCTTTTGCAACAATAAATTACCGCAGATTAAATTTAGTGTGATTTTGTATCACGTCCTGGGTGCGTTCAAATTCCAGTTGTTCAGCGGTTTTTATTTTATTGCGAATTAAAAATTGGTCTTGAGCATCAATGTATGCCAGTTGGTCGGTGGTGGTCAGCGATGCCAATTGATGTCCGCGTGCGGTTGAAAAGAATTCGGGGCGATAACCGTATTCCCAAGAAAGTCTTATTCTGTCACCGTCCCACAAACATGCAGACACACCATCTGGGGCGCTGCGACCTGTGGTGTGGTTTTCGACTGCGTACAAGATTTGAGTCACTGTTTGTGTGGGCAGATTTGGATATTGTTTTGCTAAAAATTCACGACCAACTGGGACTGCGTTCGGGCCGTG
This sequence comes from Candidatus Enterousia sp., assembly GCA_045630455.1. GTDB lineage: Bacteria > Pseudomonadota > Alphaproteobacteria > Rs-D84 > Rs-D84 > Enterousia. Next base: position 25,046 of record JAZQTD010000026.1, read on the forward strand.
CATTACACACCAACTGTCATTTGTTCGGGCGCAGTCGTGTAATCCTGCTGCCAACATTACTGGCAATGCATCTTGGTTTATATGTTGTGCCAAATCAATCCCAAACATTGCAACCTGGATTGTGTGGCTTAAGCCGTGATATCCGTATCTGGATTGGGTTGTTATTTCTGTGATCTGGGGCAGTATGGTATCAAAAAGCATTTGTGTATAGTATAGTCTATCGTGTTTCATGGTTTGTTCCCCGAGGTTGTTTTTATTCCTAAATAAAGTTGCAAAATATTGTTTGTGGGTCAAATAAAAAAAGTGCTTGCAATAAAAAATGTTAAAATATATAATCGTTCGGATTTTTAACAAATCACAATCCAAATCGATTATAAAGGATAACAATATGTCGCGCAAGGAATTTGTTCGCTTTATGGAATCAAATATATGGTTGCTGGATAAATATGCTGATCGTCTTCGTATAGATGATGCGCATTTATCGGGTTTTCCACGTCAACAGTTGTCTATTCTGGTTCGTCTGTATAAGGGTGGTCGTGCAATGTTAAAGGATATTGCACGTCGTGAATTGGTATCGGCACCGAATCTGTGTGCAGCGTTCAGAAAACTGGAATCAGATGGTTTGGTTTCACGTACTGTTGATGAAAACGATCGTCGTAATACTTGGTATTCTGTGACCGAACGTGGTGCACAAGTTGCATCCGAATCTATGGATCGTTTCCGTAGCAGCATTGAACAAATGTTTTCCGGCCTTTCCAAAGAAGATGAAGCAGAACTGACCGTGGCACTAAAAACTATGAATAAAATTTTATCAAAGATGGAGCAAAACTAAAATGCGTAAATTACGAATGGTATCTGTATTAATGGCGGTGGTTGCGTGTGTGTATGTTGCGCCTGGCTATGCGTTGGATTTGTCGTTGACCGATGCGGTCGCGCGAGTATCACGTGAATCAAATGATTTGAAAAAAGCATCCGCCAACGTGGACAAGGCAACGGCTCAACTTGATGCGGTAAATGCAAATCGTTGGTTCAAATTGGATGCAACGGCGGCGTATTCTAATACGATAAATGTCGAAGACCCATCCAAGCCACGTATGATTGAAATCCCAGGCACAATCACACAAATGATTAACGAAGAATGGACAGACGGTTTTGCATTTGAATATCCGGACAATATGTTCACGGCGACGGTTAGCCTGACCCAACCGATTTACACATTTGGTAAAATTGGCAATGCTGTAAAATCTGTAAAGTCTGCAATTAAAATGGCGCAGTCTTCGCACGAATTAACTCAGCGTGAGGTTGCGTACGCTGCTGCCAACCTGTACTGGACGGCGAAAATGACAGATGAAATTGTAAAGCTGTCTGAATCAGATTTGAAAAATGCACGTAATGCTCGCAAACGCCTGACTGCCGCCGGCCGTGCAAATCGCAGCAACTTGGTTAAAATTGAATCTGATATTGCATCCAAAGAAATCAATCTGTCGGATGCGAAATTTAATCGCGATACTGCGCACAGAATGTTAAAAATTATGGCGGGTATTGATCTGGACGAAGAACTGGTTTTGACGGATTCTTTCCCGACAAAGTTCGGTGAATTAAATGCACCAGCAAAACTGGAAAAAACACCAGAATGGGATATTTTGACGGAACAGGTTTCCATGTATGAACGTATGGCGCGCGCGCAACGTGCAAATGGCTATCCAACCTTGGCCGCCACTGCCAGTTATAGTTATTATGCAATATCGAATGAATTTGATACTATGTTTGATAGCAAAGGCACACAATCCGCCAGTGCAGGCGTTGCATTACAGGTTCCGATTTTCAATGGCGGCCTAAACCGTGCCAACGCCACGATAGAGGCAATGAACGCGGTCGCGGCACGTGAAGATTTGGAAAAATCCAAGAAATTAACGTCTGAAAAATATGACAACGCGGTTAAACAATACAATCACCTGCGTGGCAATTTATCCAAGTTACAAGAGGCGCGTGACCTGGCCGCCAAGGCGTATCAGTTTTCCCAAGACCGATTTGGTGCTGGTCAGACATCGGCGGTTGAATTAGCGGATGTTGCAGCGGGTCTGTATCAGTTGGATATGGCACTGCTGAATATGAAATACAATATTTTAATGTCTGAACAATCTGTAAAAAAGTTAGGTGAATAAAAATGGAAAAAATAGCAGAAAATTTGAAATCAAGAAAATTAAAACGTTTGATGATTGCGCTGCTGGTTGCGGCGGTGGCAGGCTGGGTGGTATTCCGCTTTGCGGCGGTTGCGTCTGAAAACTCGCGCCATGTGTTTAATGCTGCACGTGTGTCTGCGGCCCAGGGCGCGCCGGTCGAAGTTGTCACAGTCGCACGCATTGACGGTATATTGCGTGAACCGATTGCGGTCAAAAATAATCGTGCATTGATATCGGGCGCACGTGTTGGCAAACTGCGCGTAGGGCAAAAGATTGGCGATGGCAAAATCGTATCTGTGTCACGTAAAATCGACTATGATACAGGTATGCACATTGTAAAAACCTCTGGTGTTTCCGATGGCTTACAGTTCGCAGAAATTTCAGGCAACGGTTTTTATGTACCGGTATCTGCGATTAAAAATAATGTTGTTATGATTGTTGATGGTGATACGGCAGAAACACGCAATGTGACGGTATCTGCCCAGGATGCAGATATGGCATATATCACAGATGGTCTGTTCGATGGCGATATGGTTATACTGTCACGTATTAACGCCGGCGACAAAGTAAAAGTTATCAAGAAATAAAAAATCTAAGGGGTGTCAGATATGTTAAAGTTTTTCGTTCGCCGTCCAGTCACAACATTGATGTTTGTTTTGTTCTGGGTGGTGCTGGGTTTTGTTTCGTTTCCAAAGATGAATGTAGAACGTACACCTGCGTTGGATTTTCCGATTGTGACATCTACGTTTATTTATCCAGGTGCTACGCCTGCGGAAATGGAATCGCAAATTGTTAAGCGTGCCGAAGACGCAATTTCCGAAGTCCCTGAATTAAAATCCCTGACTTCATATTTATATGAAAACAGTGCGATGGTTATGGCTGAGTTTAATCTGGGTGTAAATGTTAATGACAAAGCATCTGAGATTAAAACAAAACTAGACGGATTGCTGTATGAATTTCCGTCTGATATGGAAAACCCAGTTGTTGAAAAGTTAAACCCATTACAACAGGCTGTTGTTGATATCGTTTTGCGTGGTGCGGACTCGCGTGATTTGGAAGAATATGTTGATAATATTTTATCAAATAAAATTACAGGATTGTCGGGTGTTGCATCTGTGTCGATTTTCGGTGGCACAGAACGTGCAATCCGTGTTGCGATGAACCCAGATTTAATGGCAGCACGTGGTGTGACGGTTATGGATGTTGTGACTGCGATGGGTAATCGTAACTTGAATGTGCCGGGTGGAAAAATCGAAAGTGGCACAAATTCAGCAAACGTTCGTTTTGTTGGTGAATTTTCATCTGTTGATGAAATCGAAAATCTACGTCTTACCACGGTCGAAGGACACAATTTCAAATTATCAGATATCGCAACCGTAACAGATGCATCACGTGAAATCGAAACAGGCGCACGATATAATGGCGAAAGTGTTGTTATCGCATCTGTGGTCAAGGCCGCCGACGGTAATGCGATTAAAATCTCAGAAGCATTGCGTAAACGTATGCCAGAATATCAGGCAAATTTGAAATTACACTTGCCAACGGCGGAAATGGAAATAGTTTATGATTCATCAACCGTCGTATCTGATACCACAGACGATACAATTAATTCGATTGTATTGGGGGTATTGTTAACGGTCTTGGTGCTGTTGGTGTTTACACGCAACTGGCGTTCGACTGTTATCGCAGGTGTTGTTATTCCAGCATCTTTGGTCGCAGGTTTCTTCTTTATGGAAAATGCGAACTTTACAATCAACACATTGACACTGTTGGCATATTCGACGGCGCTGGGTACATTGGTGTCGAATGCAATTATTTTGATTGAATCTGCCTTGCAAGAAATGTATGCCGGCAAATCACCCGAAGATGCGTCTATTGACGGTACGAAAAAAGTAGCAGTATCGGTACTGGCGGGTGTTGGCACAAACGTAGTTGTGTTCTTGCCATTGGCATTTATGGGTGGAATTTCTGGTCTGTTTATGAACCAATTTGGTATGACGGTAGTTTACCTGACTGTGTTGTCGCTGATGTTCTCGTTCACATTAACGCCGATGATGATTGCAAAGTTTTTGCGTGTGACAAATGTTAAAAAAATCGCAAAAAAATCAGAACCTAAAAAAGTTGCAAAAATCGAAACGAATTCTGGGCTTCGCAAATGGTATGATTTTCAGCATAAAAACCCAGGCAAAGTATTATTGTTGGCGATTGGTGTTTTGATTGGTTCTGCTATGTTGATGAGGTTTGTTGGAAACGAATTCTCGCCTGCGACCGATGCAAATGAAATCACTGTGACTGCGCGTGCCCCAATGGGTGCGACATATGAGAAGTCTGCAGCGATTGCAGAAAAACTGGAACAGCGTTTACAGACATTTGACGAAGTCAAAGCCTTGTCTGTAAAAATTGGGGAACAAGGTCTGCAAAACATATCGGTCAAGGTAGAGCTGGTCGACGTATCCGAACGCAGTTTGTCGGATAAAGAATTAGCCCAGGCAATGTTACCAACACTGGCGGATATCCCCGATGCAGAGGTTCAAATTCGTGCCGGTCAATCATCGTCTGCGGGTGTGTCATCAGACTTGGTTCTGAATGTATTTGGTCCAGATGATGCAAAACGTGAAGCGTATGCCGCACAAATAATTGATATGGTAAACCAAATACCAGAAGTTCAATCAGCCGTCCGTGCACAACAGACACCTGCGAATGAATATCGTTTCGTTCCAGATGAAGATAAAATGAATTTCTGGGGTGTAAAAAATGCCTATGCGGGTACGACATTGCGTACTGCATTGTTCGGTAATGACACATATAAATACAAAGAAGGTGGCGAAGAATATCCAATCATCTTGGAATTTAACGAAGCGTTCCAAACAACCGCGCTGTTTGATAATGTCTATGTAAACTCTCAAAAGGGTATGGTTGCATTGTCTGCGCTGGGACGCGTGGAAAGCACAGCGGCAACTCCAGACATTCGCCGCAAGGGTAAAAACCGCTTAACCGAAATCGATATTAATATCGGTAAATCAACAATGGGACCGGTGCAGGCTAAAATCCAGGCGGGCTTGAATAAAATCGACTGGGCGGACGGATATTACACAGAATTTGGTGGTATGTCCGAAATGCAAAGCGACAGTGTATCTGAAATTGGTTCGGCATTCTTGCTGGCGATTATATTGACGTTTATGTTGTTGGCGGCGATATTAAATTCACTTGTGCATCCGTTTACGATTGCGACATCTATTGTGACCAGTTTTGCAGGCGTATTTGCTCTGATGTTCTTATCGGGTGCAACGATGAATGTTGGTGCGATGTTGGCATTCGTTATGTTGGTGGGTTTGGTTGTTAATAATAATATTTTGGTATTAGAGCCGACCGTTAACCGCGTGGCAAATGGTGAAAAACCGTACAGCGCAATGTGGTCTGAATTGATGGATAAAAAGAATATGGTTCTGATGACATCAATTGCGGTTATGGCGGGTATGGTACCTCAGTTGTGGTCGGGTGATGGTATGAAGGTCGCAATGGGTGCGGTTATGATTGGTGGTATGTTTGCCAGTTTGGTGTTTACATTCACACTGACACCGGCGATATATTTCCTTATGGAAAAATTGCGTAACTGGAAACCACGCTTACGTAAATAAAAATCCCCCGTTTTGGGGGATTTTAATTATTGACCGAATGTGTGAAAATTTACTAAACTGCATTTTGATGAGAATGCGTTTTCTTTTTTTACCGATTTTATTGCTGTGTGCGCCTGCATTTGGGGCGCAATATCGTGCGGCCTTGGTCGCAGATATGGACACGGGGCGTGTGCTGTACCAAGAAAATGCGAATGAACTTAATTATCCAGCGTCTTTAACAAAAATAATGACGCTGTATTTGACATTTGATGCGCTGGAACATGGTCGTTTAAATTTGGATGATTATTTGATTGTATCCCAAGCGGCTGCAAATGCAGAACCTGTAAAACTTGGGCTGCCGGCGGGGTCGAAAATCCGTGTCGAAGACGCGATCAAGGCGGTCGCGGTACATAGCGCAAACGATGTCGCGCGCGTGCTGGCTGAAAATTTAAAGGGCGGCCAGGAAGAAAGTTTTGCAGACTTGATGACGCGTGTCGCGCGTGAAATTGGGTTGACACGTACAAATTTTGAAAATTCATCGGGCTTGCCTAATGATGACCATATGTCAACGGCGCGTGATATTGCGTTGTTATCTATGGCTGTGTACAAACATTTTCCCCAGTATTGGAAATATTTTGGGATAAAGTCTTGGACATATAATGGCAAGACATACACCAATGGAAACCGTCTGTTGGGTTCGTTTAATGGCTGTGATGGGATGAAAACAGGCTATACAAAAAAGTCGAAATATTCATTGGTTGCCACCGCATACCGTGGTGATGCACATTTAATGTCTGTGGTTCTGGGGGCGGAAAACAAAGACGTTCGCGCAAATGTTGCGGCACAAATGCTGAACAAGGGTTTTGGTATGTTGGGCGTGTCGCCTGAAACGATTGCTGCAACTGTTCCGGTGCGCACGTATTCTGCGCCAAACGATACAACACAATCTGCGGCGACCTTTAACGCGGCGTATAATGCGGCGACTGCGGCGGCGGTACCGGAATATCGTGCAGCAAAACCTGCGAATGTTACGGTCAAAACAGCAGGTGCGACGGGGGGGATGTCGGGGGTTCAGTTTGGTGCGTTTTCATCACGCGCGGCGGCGGAATCTCAGGTCGCAAATGTAAGGGCGCATCTGGGGGAAAATGCAACAATCGAAACTGCGCCGAATGGTATGTATCGTGTGCGCGTAAACGGTTTGTCTGAGACGGCGGCTCAAAAATTAAAATCATCAGCAACTGCTAATGGTATTGACAGTTATGTTTTTCACTAGTATTGTGTGCGTATAATGAATCCAAAAATAGAAAAGTTGATTAAATTATTTGCAAAATTGCCGCGCGTTGGTTCGCGCGGGGGGCAGCGTATTGCACTGACACTGTTGCAGGATAAAACCGGTCGCGCGGTAAGTTTGGCAGACGCGTTGGTTGATGCTGCGCAAACAATTGCTCCGTGTGCGTGCTGTGGTGTTTTAACTGACCGTGATGCAAAATGTGAATTTTGTCGTGATGAAAATCGCGCCAATGCTCAGCTGTGTATTGTGCGTGATTTGTCGGATGTTTGGACATTGGAAAAGTCGTCTGTGTTTCATGGTCGGTATCATATTATTGGTGGGTTGCTGTCTGGGGCAGGGGGCGTGTTACCATCTGATTTAAATATCAAAAATTTACCAGAGCGCATCGCTAACGAAAAAATCAGTGAAATAATTTTTGCTTTGCCCAACACGGTCGAAGGTAAAACAACTCAGCATTATATTATGTCTGTAATTGGCGATACGTGTGGGGTGGTGTTTACTGAACTTGCATCTGGTGTGCCGCTGGGTGGGGATTTAGATTATATTGATGATGGTACGTTGACATTGGCGTTTGGGGGGCGTAAATCATTATGACGGATAAAGTTGCGAATTTACCGCCCGTGTCTGAAATGATGCGTGCATCGGGTCTGGAACCTAAAAAGCAATTCGGCCAAAATTTTTTATTTGATTTGAATTTGACGGGGCGCATTGCACGCAGTGTGCCAAACATTGAATCCGCCACAGTGATTGAGGTTGGACCTGGTCCCGCCGGTCTTACTCGTGCGATTTTAATGGCTGGCGCAAAACGCATTATCGCGATTGAAAAAGATAAAACAACCGAACCAATTTTATCCCAGATTATCGAAGCGGCAGACGGTAGATTAAGTGTAATTTTTGATGACGCGTTGCGTGTCAATTTTTCGGAATTAGGTGTTGATGAATATGCAATTTGTGCGAACTTGCCCTATAATGTCGGGACGGAATTGCTGATTGGCTGGTTGCATAAAATGGCGACGGGCGAAAAGATAACATCGTTAACACTAATGTTTCAGCGCGAAGTCGCCATGCGTATAACCGCGCGCCCAGGTGATGAACACTATGGTCGTTTGGCGGTGCTGACATCACTGATTGCAGATGCGCGTATTTTATTTGATGTTCCAAATACTGCGTTTGTGCCGCGGCCCAAGGTACAAAGTGCAGTCGTTCAAATTGTTCCAAATGTTGAAAAAATTGCACGATTACAAGATTTGCGAAAAATAGAACAACTGACTGCTAAATTATTTGGTCAACGCCGCAAAATGATACGCGCGATTATGCCAAATGTCGATTGGGAAAAGTATGGTTTGACCGGAACTGAGCGTGCAGAAAATTTATCACCAGAAATATTTGCATTAATGGCGCGCGATTTGTTATAGTAATAAATGTATGCTGTGGGGGGGACATATATGCCGATATCTATCTTGATATTCTTAGCGATTTTATTTGTATTGGTGTACTTGCTACGTATGGCACGTATTGGTGCTATAGTTGCATTCTTGCTCGCAGGTATTTTGTCTGGACCATATGTATTAAATTTATTTGAGCTAAATGAAACGTGGCAGTTTCTTGGGGATATCGGGATATTATTTTTATGGTTTACTTTGGGGATGGGAATTAATATCCGTCGTTTATGGAGCTTGCGCCGCACCATATTTGGTTTTGGTGCCGCCCAGGTTATGATGGTTGCAATGATGCTGTTCCCATTGCTGTTTGGTATGACGGTATGGTCTGTTATGGGGTGTGTAATGGTGTCATTGATGCTTGCGATGTCCAGCACAGCATCATCAATGGATTTATTAGCGTCCCGAAATCAATTAAATACCAATATGGGCCGCCAAACGTTTTCTATTTTATTGTTCCAAGATTTGCTGTCGATACCATTGTTGGCAATGTTGCCTGTATTCGCAGGGAAAAGTTTTGACCTGGGGGCCAGCGCGATTGACGTTGTTGTTATATCTGTTGCATTGGTTATAGCTGTCGTTATCATTGGCCGCTTTGTATTGAATCCGCTGTTAAAGATGGTTTCGAAATTAAAATCCAAAGAAGCATTTTTATTGGCTGTAATGCTAAATATTGTTATCTGGGCAGTATTGTTGGATTTGATGGGATTACCGGCTGGTTTGGGCGCATTCTTGGCGGGTATGTTGATGTCTGAAACGGTATACAGTCATCAAATAGATGCCGAAATTAGTCCGTATGCCACAATGTTCCTTGCGTTATTCTTTATTGTGCTGGGAATGGGATTTGATTTACCAATGCTGGGTGAAAGTTGGTATATTATCATTGGTGGTTTGATTGGGTTAGTCGCGCTAAAATTTGCGGCTATATTTATGGTTGCACGCGTTCGTGGTGTTGATGCTCCAGATGCAACAATGATTGCGTTATTATTGGCAAATGGTGGGGAATTTGGTCTTTTGATGTTACAGATGTTAAAGACTTCCGGTATTAATGCGATACCGTCTGCGCACCAAGAGATTTTATCAGCGATAATTGTATTGTCTATTATGATGACTCCGATTTTATTAGCGCTTTATGATTATCTGCATCGCACAGGCAGATTGACCAGTCATTATTTTAAGCGCACTTTGATAGAGTCTAATTCTATGATAAAGCCAGATGTTATAATATGCGGTTTTGGTCGCGTTGGTCAAATTGTTGCCCAGATGCTGGATGCGCAAAATATCCCGTATGTTGCAATTGATATGAATGTTAGCACAATTATGATTGCGCGCGAACGTGGACTAAATGTTGTATATGGCGATGCTACAAATGAAAAAGTTCTACGTGATTTTGGTATCGGTCCACGTCGTGCACGTGCAGTTGTTATTGCACTTGATAATGCAGGTACTGCACGTAAAACGGTTGCAGCGGTTAAATCTATTGCACCACGAATGAAGATATTTGCCCGTGCGCGTAATTTGGCTGATTCTCGTGTGTTGTTAAAAGACGGTGTTTTTTCTGCAACACCAGAAACAATCGAATCTTCATTCTTTTTAGGGCGCAGTGTATTAAATCATCTTGGGGCATCTGATGCCCAGATTAAGCAATTGTTATCAGAAATGCGTACAGATAACTATGCTGATGTATCAGCGCAATTATAAGAAATATGATGATAATAATCTTATTAAAAAGTCCTCTTTTGGGGACATTTTATTTGCAATTATATGGCACGATTGCTATATTCTATGAAAACAGGAAAGTTCTATGAGAAAGATAGCTAAAATTTTATCAATTATATTTGGCGTTCTTGTCCTTGATTTACTGTCCAAGGGCATTTTGCTGTATTTAATAACAGGTGGTATTCCTTTGTCTGGGGCGGCGTGGGATTTGGTGCCACATCCATATTTAATGACACCTGTAACGGGTTTCTTTAATATAGTGTTTACTTGGAATTTTGGAACGGCATTTTCTTTGTTCAACAGTCTGGGCGAATATGCACCAATTGCATTGATATTTATGACGGGTGCGATTATTGGGGGAATATTATATTATCTGTTTGCGCGTGCGAAAAGATTTGAAATTGTGCCATTGGCGTTAATTGCGGGTGGTGCACTGGGGAATTTGCTTGATCGGGTTCGTTTCGGCGCAGTGGTTGATTTTCTAGACTTTCATATTGGTGCATATCGTTGGCCAGCATTTAATGTTGCAGATGTGTGTATAGTGGTTGGCGTCGGTTTATATATTCTTAATTGGTATATTGCGCGCCGCAAATGTTTAGAAAATTGTAACAAAGGGTGTAAATAATTATGGTTCAGTATATGGATAAAAATTCTGGCTTTGCCCAGTGGAATGCAAACAAGAACGCGACTGCGAAAAAATCATCAATGGGCAGTTTTACGCGCTGGTTTTTGATTTTTATTGCCGTTTGGTGGTTGTTGGGCCTTTGGTTAAGTCCAAAAACTCAAACCCCTGTGACAGAGGACACACCTGTTGCAGATTTGTCTGGTGTACCAACGGCTACGATTGAAAACAGCGATATAACCGCCACTGTTCAGGGCTTGCGCATATCAAACGTTGCGTTAAAAGATTTCGCTGTGTCTACATCGGATAGTGCGCCTGTGACATTGTTGGGTGCAGATAATGCGTATGCAGAATTTGGCCTGATTGCCAATGGCACGACTGCGCCAACGGCTACAACGGTCTGGAAAAACAAAGACGGTGTATATTCGTGGCGTAATTCCGACGGGGTTCAGTTTGAACGTAAAATCACAACAGATAACTATGTCATAATCGTCAGTGATACGATTAAGAATAACACATCGCGTGATATAACCGTTGCGCCATACGGTCGCATTGTACGTGCGAACGACGTGGCAAATTCTGCGGGTGTGACAACGGGCGCGGTTGCGTATGAAAATGGTGATATTGAACGTATAGATTGGCGCAAGATGGATAAACGTTCATATGCATACACAACGACAACTGGCTTTGTTGGTTTTGCAGACCAGTACTGGGAAACCGTTATCGCATTGGGCAGTTTGGATCAAACGATGACGTTTAAAAAGTCCGGTGCAAATTATAGTACTGATGTCGTATCTGGGGCGATTTCTGTTGCCTCGGGCGCAACTGCAGACGTTACGTATCATATGTATGCCGGTCCACTGGAACAGCAAACACTAGATGTGGCCAATAAGTATATTGCCGGCATAGATGAGACAATCGACTATGGTTGGTTTGGATTCTTAGCTCGCCCAATATTGTGGTTTATTAACTTGTTAAATGCTTTGGTTATGAATTATGGCTTAGCGATTATTTTGATGACTTTGATTTTGCGTATGCTGATGTGGCCATTGACGCGCAAATCTTATACATCGATGATTGCGATGCAGAAAATGCAGCCTGAATTACAGCGTGTCCAGAAATTGTACGCAAATGATAAAATGCGCCTGCAAATGGAAATGATGAAGATTTACCAGACACACAAGACGTCGCCTATGTCGGGCTGTTTGCCTATGCTGATTCAGATTCCGATTTTCTTTGCCCTGTACAAGGCGTTATTGGTATCTGTTCAGATGCGCAGTGCGAATTTCTTGTGGATAAATGATTTAGCGACGATGGATCCGTACTTTATCTTGCCGATATTGATGGGTGCGACAATGTGGTTGCAACAGTATATGCAAAGTGCGGCCAAGACTAAATCTGCAGATAAAAACGATGTTGCCGCCCAGACCCAGCGAATGATGCGCTGGATGCCGATACTGTTCACAATAATGTTTGCGTGGATGCCGGCGGGCTTAGTTCTGTATTGGACTGTATCGAACGTGTTTGGTATTATTCAAACATATGTCATCAAGAACAAGAAATAAAAATCCCCGCCACTGGCGGGATTTTTAATCGTGACTTAGTGCTTTGTACAGCCTTTGTGGTGTTTGTATGCGCCAATCGCGTATACCGATTGCACGCTTAGATAAATCCACACACGTGCGCGCAGTATATGGATTAAAATTGTGGGGTGGGGTAATACCGTCTATATAAACAAATTTCCATCCATGCGCGCCCAAGATTTTTATATCTCGCACCCGCAGATTTATTTTTTCAACACATCCACGTTTCACAAATTGATACATAATCAATTTATTGTTATGTGGCACAATTGGTGCCACGTGTTTCAGTTTTCGACATAATATATTTGGAATAAACTGAGACGTTTTATTTGAAAATGCAATAATAATCATTTTGTCTCCCATTCATTTATTCAATCCAACCGCGTTCTTGGGCGGCTTGTTCAATAATGCTCATAGCGCGTTGCCATTGGGCTGCGGCACGATTTTCACGCCAAATATATTGATGTGGTGCACGACGTTTATCGCCAAATTCTTTCATAACCCCTAATTGTTCATCGTTCAGTTTCCCAGACAAATACAGTTTAGTAATCATTGCTTCTACGTCTATCAGTTCGCAGACTCGTTTTGTGCCGTGCCCATTATGCATAAATCCGTTGCGTACGGATTTAGAGTATAAAAACCAAAACCATAATTGTTCTGCGTTATGAAATTTTTCTGTGTTGTAAATTGCTTGCTTTTGTTCCATTTCTACATCTCCTTTTTTTTGTTTTTTTGCGACGTGTTAAGATTTATATCCTAAAAAACCGACGTTGATAAATACTACAACTGCTGGTTGATATGCGAATCAGAAATTCGATTCAAAATACGTATTTTATTTTGCGTAATCGAATCGAAAAAATGACTTTTTCGATATCGAATAGATTAAAAAATATGCGCCCAAAAATAGGGCGCAAATAAAAGCATATAAAAACTATCATTTTATTAACCTGTATAAATTCCTTCGTTTTTGTCAGAGTAATATAAAACCCGCCATTGTGGCGGGTTGTTCGTCTTATTATCCCTTTTACAATATCGGTGGGAAACAGTCTCCACCCGATTGTGGACAGCAATTAAAGCCCTGTTCGCCCATATCTGTATAGATTTCACCCGCACAGCAACCATTGCCATCTGGCAGACTACCATCTTCACAGGTCAGTATAGATTCTGTTGCTTCGACTACAGGTGCTTCTTCTTTCTTTGTAAACGGATTTTCAATAGCCCCCGTTTCTTCATCGTACGTCAATCCTAGAACCTGTTCGTTATAAGCTTTCTGGCCTTGGTCAGAAATGTATGCGATACTGTTCTTGTTGCTGCTATCTTGCTGGTTTTGGAACACTTGTTCCTGCTTTGCCATATTAATCGCCTGATAGTTTTGTGACTGGCAGTAGAACAGTAATGTCGCATAATCATAGCCACCACATTTACGGCTGTCTTTACATTCTGGTTTAACAGTTTTGTTTCCATTTTTGTCGGTGGTACAATACTCGGCAACAGCAAAAGAGCGAACCTGACCAACCCAAGAACCATCATCTGCTTGCTTTGTACTGTGCTTCCAATTATCTCTACGTTTTGTGTCTCCATACCCCAATGAGCATTTTTTGCCACTGCCTTCAGCACCACACGATGCAATCAAGTCTACCGGTGAATAAACAGTTATGCGGGTTCCAGCTGCGATTGTAAATGGTGGCACGGTATTATCCATCATATCAACCAACAATTTCTGGGCAACTTGATTCCACGCGGTAATAATTTCATTTTTTGCCAATTCTGACGAGCGAACCGTACCACTTTGTACAACGGTGTTGTTATCCAAGTCAATCTGGTTAACAAATGCATCACTAACAGGTGCAATTAAATTCACCGCCGCTGGCACAATCGCAGTCAACATTGGCATAAAGAACTGTTCAATATAATCGGTGCTGCCATATCCTGGGATACCAGAGCGTCCCTGGGCGTCCCCAGAAAAAGGCTCTTTGCCGTCATCTTCAAAATTAAACTCTACACCATTTGGTAATATAAATTGATACCATTTAATATTCATACGTCCAACAGATGTATATGGTCCCGGCAATTCACCGTCAACATACCCCATCAGCAATGTCCCAGTTGGAATAATAACATTTCGACCATTATCAGAATACACATTGCGGTCCACAGTCGCACGCACTGGCAGACGGTTGTTTGCTAACGCTTCTGGGTCTGCACGAACGTCTGAAACGATTGTCGCAGGAATCGGTTTAAATTGACGTAATACAAATTGTCTATCATACGGTTTTGATGATGTGACACTAGAGCCACTGGATGTATATTCTACATCTGGCGTTGGTGCATCACGCAGGCCGCCCATTTCCTCAATACCATTAGCGCCAAAACGCGCCATCCCACTGGTCGAGCGGTCTTTTGTATCAATCATAGATTCACGTTGAGTCGTTGCAACTGGGGTTGATAATTCTGGCAACACACCATTTGTAATGGCTGCATATCCAATATGATCCGCATCAGTACCAATTTTTTTAGACTTATTTTTTATGTCTGTGATAATACCGTTGTCTGGATTATAAACCCCCGTTGGATTTTTGCATTTTTTATCCGAGAATGGATGGAAATAATATGCGCCACCCTTTGGCTTAATCCAGCCAATTTGCTGACCCGACGTACCATATCCAGGGAACGCAAAATCTGAACAAGACTCTGGTGCAGAAATATTCGAATTTGATTTGGGTTCGCCAGTCTTACCAAATGGTTTTGTTGGCGCAATTAAATCGATTTCAGGTTCTTCTTCTATCAAATCATCTTCGGCATCGTCTTCAATTTCTGATTTTGATACAGGTGCTTTTTCAACTGGCTTTTCAATGATTTTTTCAATAACCTTTTCGACGACAATTGGTTCAGGTGTTTCGACCCTTGGGCTGACTGCGCCCAATACCATTGTGTATTTATATGATTTTTTCATTTCATCTGGTTCGTTAATACCACGCCAGTCAATAAATACTGGTACACCACGCGCTGTCATTGTGGTTGTTGGCGCATAATCAACCGTTATTGTGCATGCAAAGCCTGCATTAATTTCGCCTGCATTCGTACAGCCTGTATTAACAGTCAGCCCGTTTATATTTTGTTCACGTCGAACCTCTAAAACCTTGGATGGTCCTGTGGCAGAAACTTTGATAGTCTGGGATTTTGCCTGTCCCACTATAACATCTGCCCAGTCAATAGAATCTGGGGTTACAACCAGATCAATTGGCAAAGAGTCAACTTCTTTGATTGGTGCTTCTTTGTGTTCTGTTAGCAGCAAAGTTAACAATATTAGTACTACAACAAAAGCCACCGCCAATAAAAGCCACTGGACGCGCTTTGGCGTACTGTTGCGCCAATCAGAAAAAGTCTTTTTTATCTTATTCATATATAGTCACCACCAAAACAACAAGTCATTTATTGAATGCGAACAACACTGCAACTAGCGCCACTGAATTTCAACAGTTGGTCACACAATTTCTGTGCCGTATCAATATCGCTTAATGGGCCAATGCGCAGACGGTACAAACGTGCAGATGTTGATTCCGCCCCCAGCTCTCCAACACCTTGTTCATCAACAGCAAAGAATACTTTATCTTTGTATGGTGTCAACAGACCCGCGCCATCATCACCGCTGAATTTTGCCAACATCCCAGTCCAGTAATCATTCAGTGCTTTGACCGATGGGTCTGATTTTAATTCAACCGCAACACCGCCCTGGTTGCTGGTAATCAGTGGAATATTTGACTGTGGCAGATACGCACCCGCCGTGTCACGAACCGTTGGAACCATATTCATAGTCGTAGATGCTCCCGAGCCTGAGATTGTGCCACCCGTAAAGCCCGCCGGCATATAATAGCCCGCACCCGTTGCCGCTGCAACCGAGCCATTTCCAACAAATGTCGGACTGGCGGTATAGTTGCCAACGTTCATATTCATTGCAGCCATATCCATATTGTATGCGATATTGTTCAGTGATTGACCGCTCATCATACTTTGGGCAACGTTTGCCTCTGCCAGTGCCATAACAGATGCCGTATCCGCAATCAGGAATGGTTTTTCGCGCTTTTTGATACATACAATACGTTGACCACTGCGCAGAACCATATCACCCACCGCCTCTACAATCAATAGACGGCCGTCTTCGCCATCTGTACGGAATCCAACTGGAGATTCGCCCCCCTCAACCAAAAGAGATACAACCGGACGTTGGGTCATAGAAATAACCTTGTCCCCAAAGTCGATGTATGTAAATATGCGGTCGCGCCATACGCGTTCCGGGGCAATAACATAGTCGTCTGGGTTTGGTACGAATATATCCAAGTCAAAACGGAATTCAGAAGGATCAATTTTCATAGATTTAATCCAGCCGTAATCTTCGCCGTCAACACCAACAGTATTAGACATTGTTGCAGGTTTATTAAAGATAGATTTCATACCCGCACCCGATGTAGTTGCAACATTGGCGTTTGGTAACACCGCATTGCCATCTAATACAATATCAACCTGGGAATATGTGATTTCACTTGAATTAGTTGGCTCAGACCGCAAATAGAATATATATTTGTTTCCAGATTGGCCATCTACAATCATATTTGTGTCGCCACCCATTGTATCGTCTTTTGGTGTCAAGAATATGGTATTCGTTCCTTTTTGTGCATCAACCTGGAACAGACCACTGTCGCCGACAATAATATCTACAATCTGTTCCCCATTTGGCAACGTTACCATTGTCACCATACCGTTGCGCAGTTTTAGTGGCAACGTATTGCCTTTTGACCAAGATAGTTGCGCATAACCTGGCTTAATGCTGCCTGCGGTCATATTCGCATTTGGGTTGTCCCATGCCGCCTGATATGCTGTGGCGGTATTAACACCGGTCAGCCCAAGCATCACACCAATACACAACAGTGAAACATTTAATTTAATAGCCTTTGCGAATGTCATACCAAATCCCTTACGTCTTGTTTAGTTCAAAATCTATTTAATGGGTCTGTGTTATCAGACTTGTTACCGTCTACGGATTCGACTGTATATTGTGTGACACGAATCCCAAGTGGGTTATTTAATCTGTCTGTCCATTGTACAGTTGATTCCGTATCTGCTTCCAGTTTCAATACAATTGTATAATCTTTTGCGTCCACCTGTCCATCACTATTTTCGCAAAACCAACGGAATTTTACTGCGTACATATCTGAACCGCGTGGTGTTATCGCGCCAGTTTCAAATTCAACAGGGCATTTTAGTTCAAATCCCGGTATTTCATTCATCAATGCAGTCCACATACGAGTGTTGCGAAAATCATTAAATACAGCATCGCTTGACCAGGTTCTGACTGCGGCAGATGGTTCGTTTGTCCATTTTTTGCGCATTGCGTTTATGTTTGATGAAATTTCATTGCGCGCCTTAATATACTCTTTGATGAATGCTCGTTTGTAGTTGTTAAGGTTTTCGTCTGTGGGGACCATGTCGCGCAATGTTACCTCCAGTGTATGACTGGGTTGAGTCATCAAAAAGAATACTTGGGGACGATTAAGTGGAAACATTTTGTACAATGTTATTCCCATTACAGCCAGCACAACAACCGCAGCTGCAAGTACAAATGTCATCAGTCTGGATAGTAAAATTGGCGGTTCTACGCGGTTTTGCACTAAAATCTCCCCCTTGATTAAAAAGATTGTAGAAAAAAACACGTGACCTATGCAAGAAAAAATTTGCAAATACAAAACTATATTTTGAGATTTTAATTAATTGCTTTGAAAATTGTCTTGCGCTGGTTGTTAAAAAATAATATAATATTTCCGCTTGATTTTTTGTATCAGTGTGCTATCCTGTCGAAGACTGTGGGCGTATAGACTGTGCAAAAGACGGCTTTTTTGCAGTTCTTAGGGGCATAGTTCAACGGTAGAATATCGGTCTCCAAAACCGCGGATGAGGGTTCGATTCCTTCTGCCCCTGCCACTAATATGGTCAAGAACAATACAAAGTGGGTATGTTTTATGAAAAAAATACTGGAATATATTAAATCTGTGCGTCGCGAATGGTTTAAGATTGTGTGGCCGTCGCGTGATACCGTTGTTCGTGCAACGATTATGATTCTGGTGTTTTCAGCGATTGCGGCACTGTTCTTTTTTGCGGTGGACAGCGTGCTGGGGGCGATTGTTAATTGGATTTTCTAAATAAATTGGCAAAGGAAGCATAAATGGAAGAAAAAATGCAGTGGTTTGTTGTTAACGTTCATACAAGTTGCGAAGACAAAGTTGCGCGTGGCCTGCGTGAACAGATTGATAAACGTCGCTTGAACGCATATTTTGGCGAAATCTTGGTTCCAACACGCGAAGTGACTGAAATCAAAGGTGGCAAACGTGTCAAAACAGAAAAGAAATTTTTCCCAGGCTATATCGTTGTTCAAATGGTTTTGAATAATGAAACCTTTACTTTGGTAAAGCAGGTGCCTCAGGTTGTTATGTTCTTGGGTGCAAAGAACAAGCCAATCGCGGTCAGCGAAGAAGAAGCGCGTCGTCTGTTGAAACAGGTTGAAGAAGGCTCTGTTGTTGCGGATGATGTTACATACGAAGTTGGTCAAGAAGTTCATGTTATTGACGGGCCGTTTGCGGGCTTTAACGGTGTTGCATCCGAAGTTGATAATGTAAAACAAAAAATGACAGTTACGGTTTTGGTGTTTGGTCGTGAAACCAGCATGGAATTGGAATTTGG
>JAZQTD010000027.1:0-2229 GCA_045630455.1 Candidatus Enterousia sp.
CAGAACGACATGGCTACGATCCGACTTACTTTGTATATATACGGCAAATTTTTAGTTTGCCCTTTAAAGGGCTAAACCAAAATCGAAAAATGTTAGATAAATGCTATATAAAAGTCAACTTACTAGGAGCATGAAACCACCATGAAACCATAGAAATTTTTGGGGGTAAATCGGGCAATTTTTAGGGGTAAATAAAAATGGCAGGTAGACCAAGCAAAAAGAAAATGATAATAAAGTGCTGCGAAGCGGCGGGCACTTATCAACCTAAAGTAGATCCGATTATAGATCTGCTGGCAGACATATTGTATCGTTTGGATAAATGCAAAAAAGAATGGAAAGCCGAAGGCGAACAGTTTGTGACAACAGAAGTTAACACTAAAGGCGAACCATACACGAAGAAAAATTCCAAAATTGATATTATGAACAAGCTTGAAGATAGCGCACTTAGGTATTTTAATGCGCTGGGCATAACGCCAAAATCACTTGATGAAGTAAACGGTAAAACTGCCAGTGGTCAATGTTCTATAAATGATTTAATGCAAAAGGCAATTGCAAAAGCCCATGAGTAAAGCAGGCAGATATTTTACGATTGCCAAAAAATACGCCGCCGATGTTATCGCAGGCAAAATTATTGCGTCTGATGATGTGATTAATGCTTGCAAACGGTTTGAAGAAGATCTGAACCGTAAAGACTTGACACTTGATAGAACGCAAGCCGATTTAGCAATATCAATTATTGAAACAGTTTTTGTTCATAAGCAGGGCGAAGCAATGGACGGCAGCCCATTACAGGGAAAGCCATTAAAACTTGAACCTTGGCAGATTTTTATTGTTTATAATTTGCTTGGCTTCTGGTACAAAGGAACAGACGAACGAAAGTACAAAGAAGCCTTTATTATGCTGGGAAGAAAAAACGGCAAAACCAGTTTTGTCGCAGCCCTTGCATTTGCCGTGGCCATGATACAAAAAAACAGTGGTTCGCGTGTGTATGTTGTTGCGGCAGCTTTAAAGCAGGCATTGGAAAGCTTTAATTTTATTCTGTATTCGTTGAAGTATAATGGCGTAATACATGAATTTAAGATTAAGGACAGTTATGTAGAACATAGCATTAAAGCTGAATTTTTTATGAATGGCAAGCCAGATGGCAACATAGAAATTCAAATACTTGCCAGCAACCCAGATGCGCAAGATTCTTTTAACTGCAACTTCGCTATTGCTGATGAAGTGGCAGCATATAAAAAACCAGCACAATACAACAGATTCAAAGAAGCCATGAAGGCTTATACAAATAAATTGATGGTTGGTATCACGACAGCAGGCGATAACATGAACAGTTTTGGTTACGACCGTATGCAGTACGCTGTCAAAGTTGCAGCAGGAGTTGTAAAAGACGATTCTTTTTTTAGTTTTGTAGCCAGAGCCGATGTTGACGACAAGGGAAATTGTGATTATACAAATCCGGTTCAGCACCAGAAGGCCAACCCGAATTATGGCGTTACGATCAGACCGCAGGAAATATTGAACGATTCATTGCAGGCCCAGAACGACCCACGAATGCGAAAAGACTTCTTAAGTCGTTCACTTAATGTTTACACGTCGGCGATGAAGGCTTGGTTTGATATCGAAGAATTTAGAGCCAGCGACAAAAAGTACAATTGGACGATTCCGGAACTGGCCAAGATGGATATTAACTGGTATGGCGGCGCGGATCTGTCAAGATTGCACGACTTGACGGCAGCAGCCTTATTCGGAACATATAACGGCGTTGATATTATCATTACCCACGCTTTTTGCCCTGTTGTTATGGCGCAGTATAAGTCGGACGAAGATAAGATCCCATTGTTTGGCTGGCAGGATGATGGCTGGCTGACAATGAGTAATACGCCAACAGTAAATACAGCTGATGTTGTGAACTGGTTTGTTCAGATGCGCAAACTTGGTTTTAACATCCGACAGGTGGGCCATGATAGAAAGTTTGCGGGGGAAGAATATTTCCCACTTATGAAACAGGCAGGCTTTAATATCATTGACCAACCACAGTATTATTACAAAAAATCGCAGGGATTTAGGCATATCGAAAAGGCGGCTAAAGACGGCAATTTGTATTACCTTCATTCCGAAGCATACGAATACTGCGTAAGCAATGTTGCTGCCGTCGAAAAGACCGACGATGCAGTGCAATACGAAAAAGTTGAACAGACACAACGAATAGATCTATTCGATGCGTCT
>JAZQTD010000028.1:0-3073 GCA_045630455.1 Candidatus Enterousia sp.
ATTGGCACACTGGCAGGGTATGATTGATGCTTATACGGGGTTGCTGTACAAGTATTACACCGCTAAAAAGATTGTCGAAGGGCAAAAGGATTAACGATGCAACATACGGCGATAAAACAGATTAAATACAATCGTGGACAGGTTACAGACAAGTTGTCTGAACGTTCCGATATGGGTCTGCAAAACGCCTGTGGTGTCGTTTATAACAATGTTTATATTAACAGATATGGGCAATTACAGAAAGCCCCATCGTTTAGATTTGCAGAAAAATATAATTTTTTGAGTAGTGAAGTAGGTATCAATCTTATAGTGTTGTTTGATACTGGAACAGACAAGGTTATACCAATATCTATTTCTACAAGTTATGTAAAGATATATGCACCATTATCAAAACAGAATAGGTACCAACAAACAGATTTTTCAACCGCAACACAAACAGTAGCACTTTCTAGTAGTTTATCTGTTGTGCCAGAAAAAGCATATCAGTTTGGTTCAAATATTGTTGTCTATGGGCAAAATACAAAACCATTTTTAGTTAATATTGTTCCATTAGTAAGCGATTGGAGTTATTATACTCTATCTGTTAAAGAAAATTATTTTGATGGTAGTTTCAATAATGTTTTTGTACGTGGATTAAATACCGATGTTCCATCGGATTTTACGGTTCCTACTACTAGTTATTATAAAATAGCAAACCAAACAGGTGTTACCACATCTCATTTGGTAAAGGTTTTAAGAAATGGTGCGGGCGGTGCATTTACACAGAGTTTAGTTGGACAGGTAATTAAATCAACCGCTAATGGCGGGGTGTTACAGGTTCGTAGTGTTGAAGATGGCGACACATTGTGGGCGTTCGTTTTAAGCCCAATGTCTGTACTAAATGCATCTGATTCAGAAATACAAATCCCTTGGAATGTGGCTCAAACACGCGCGCCAACCCTAGCGGTTCCATATCAGTACGATAGTGCAGAATGGGTGTTTGGTTACGAAAATCCGTTTTCTGATGTAAATGGGTACCCAGATAGTGTTACGTATGTAAATCAGCGGTTAATCTTTGGTGGTAATGATAGAACCGGGAATCTAGTTCTTGCATCGAGAATTGGTGTTATAAATGATTTTGACCCAGACGGAACAGAAGCCGATTCCTTTTCGGCTAGCATTGCAGCGCCACAAAATTGTCGTGTTGTTGATTTCGTGCAAAGTAATGATGAATTACGCATTGCCACCACCTACGGCGAATATGCGGTGCCATTATCTGCGTTGACCCCATCTGGAATAATACAATCTGGTTTTCAGTTGCGTTCCCAAGTCGGTGTAAAAAAAGATACCCCAATTTGTGATTGTGGGGGGCTAACTGCTTATGTGTCTAGCGATGGTAATTCTGTGCATTGTACACAATTTGCTTTATTACAAAACAAATATAGTCCGATTTCTTTAACTTCGCAGACAGAAAATATTATAAGACATTGTTCTCAGTTGGTGTATTTGCGTAACCGTGATAATGACGAAGGTAATTGTCTTGTTGGACTTAACGAAGACGGAACGATGTTTGTTGGAAATATCGATACAAATGCTGGGTTAAACGGATTTACTGGAATAGATTTTGGTGCATTGAGTTGTGTATTTGATAACACTTCATATAGCGCTAAATTTATCAAATTATTACCAGTGGGCGCGGCACTTTGGGGAATAATGGAGTTTTATGAAGAAAGCACTATTAGTCCTTTGCCGCGCGGCGCATATTTAGTAAGATTTTCATTAAACGACCAATTTGTTCTTCCTTTTGGATTTGGGTATATAGACGGTCAAGGGGTTGCACACGAAAGTCCAATCGTTGTTCCACTTGAATTAGGTCGATTTATATTTGGAACAGAAAAAAATATAGAGTTTCGTGCATTATATAATGACAATGGGGAATATAGGTTCATAAGCCCAGTAAGTTATACAGTTGATTCTTTTAATCAAACAATGACATTAGTGTTTGATGACGAAATAGACCAAACAAAAATTATTTCTGCCGGATTCGTTCCCCAATGTGATTGGCGTAGTGTAGAATTGTCAGTGGGTTTGGGAACGCGTGAACTAAACAAAAGAATAATTAAACTGTCATCCGTCGTTGAACCTGTTGAGTTCCGTGGCGAAGGCATAAACGTTAATAATACTTACAAGATTCCTGAATCAGATATATATAAATTCTTTAATTTGGTTTTGGGCGATAGTGCGCCAAAACTGACCGCACAAGAAATAGATAATCCGGTAAAAACAATATTTACAGAAGGGGAAGATATGTCGTGGCGCAGGGCTTTTGATAACCCAAGCCGTGAATTGCACTATGGTTTTACCCTTTTGGCACCGTTCTTGGTTAAATCAACAACTGCGGTGCTGGAATATGACGAGGTGGCGTGATGATAAAAACAATAAAACAAATTAAAAACTTTCCTGATTATTGTATTTGCAATGATGGAACAGTGTATTCTATGAAAACCGGTCAATTACACAAACTCGTTGGGGGGGTTACTCAAAATGGATATAAGAGTATAATTTTATGTAAAAAAGGAAAAGTGTTTTCACGCACTGTTCATCGTTTGGTAGCACAAACTTTTATACCTAACCCAGAGAACAAACCAGAAGTCAACCATATCAACGGAATTAAAACCGACAATCGTGTAGAGAACTTGGAGTGGGTTAGTTCAAGCGAAAACAAATATCACTCTTACAGGGTGCTTGGTAACAAAGCCCCTTGGAAAAATAAGTTTGGAAAAGAACACAATACGGCAAAAATCATATTACAAATAAAAGACGGGAAGGTTGTTGCGGAGTTTTATGGAACTGGCGAAATACATAGAAAACTAGGATTTAGTTCTGGTAATATCTGCGATTGTTGTAATGGAAAACATAAAACTTGCTACGGTTTTGTGTGGAAGTATAAATAAAAAGGGGGAAAGAAAAATGGCTTTTGAAGCAAAAAACTTTATTATCTGTTCACGTTTTCCATTGTTTAACGCAAAGGGAAACCTATGGTTATACAAGACCTTTGATACGCTTGATTCCATCTTGGCTGACGTTGATTCCG
>JAZQTD010000029.1:0-1063 GCA_045630455.1 Candidatus Enterousia sp.
AGAAGAAACGGAGTAAAACATGGCTACAACTGATACGCAATTACAACAATTAGTAATAAATGTAGGCACACAGGCACAGATTGATGCCGCTATTCAAGGCGGAACAATCACTTCTGATATGCTTTCTGTTGTCACTGATGGACCAAGTTATGTAACAAGTGCAGATTTAGCAACTGTTGCGACAAGCGGTTCGTACAATGATTTGAGCAATAAGCCAACAATCCCAACGGTAAACAACGCAACACTTACTATAACGCAAGGTGGCGTAACCAAAGGCACATTTACCGCCAATGCAGGCACAGACGTAACAATTGCGTTAGATGCGGGAGGTGGTGGCGGCGATATAGATTGTGGAACAATGTCATAGGAGAATAAGATGAGCGTTCGTAAAGGAAACGATGTTTTAGCAGGAAGCGCACCATTAAAAATAGACAATGTGTTAAACGAGGCGTCTGTTAATCCTGTGCAAAACAGTGTCATTACTGCTGCGTTGGCAAACAAAGCTGACGCAGCAACCACGTATACAAAGACAGAGATTGACGAGGCTATAGCTACTAAGCAAGACACAATAAGCTCTGGCAATGGAATAACTATTATAAACAATGTGGTCGCTGTTGGAGATTTAGATTGTGGAACAATGTCATAAGTTGTTGATTTTTAGTTATCAATAAGATATAATAAAACAAAGAGGAAAAAGATGACAAGAAGAATTTTGCAGTTATATCGTGGAACAACAGCCCAGAATGACGCTTTTACTGGTGCCGCTGGTGAAATTACGGTTGATACAGAAAAACACGAATTGCGTGTTCATGACGGAATGACGCAGGGCGGATTCAAAATCGGTGGCGGTTCTGGTTCGGGTCGGAATGTTGGCGATATATTCTTCACAATGCGAACAGATAGCGGATTAAATGGCGCTGTGATGTGCGATGGTGGAACATATGATACAAGCGATTACAGCGGTACAGATTCTATTGGCAATTTGTTAGCAGCAGGGAAAATACCATATGTGTCATTATCAACATACGCATCGATGCTGACAGCAGATGGTAGTGTGGGCGTA
>JAZQTD010000030.1:0-198196 GCA_045630455.1 Candidatus Enterousia sp.
TTAGAATCCGAAAACCATACGCTGTTTCGATTGACGTTTCTTTTCGTTGCGAACGGCTTCTTCTTTTAAACGTTTGCGTTTAGTAGTTGGTTTTTCATAACGCTGACGTTCTTTCATTTCGCGGTACAGACCTTCTTTCTGAGATTTACGTTTTGCAACGCGCAGAGCCTGTTCAACGTTGTTATCGCGAACCAGAACTTTTACCATATGTATTCACCCCCTTTAACGCATTTTTATCTTTGTTTTACTTAAAAAGGGGATTTACATCCCCCTTCTTTTGTTTTGGTGGAGCTGATCAGGCTCGAACTGACGACCCCCTGCTTGCAAAGCAGGTGCTCTACCAACTGAGCTACAACCCCAAAACTTTGCACTTTCATAAGAAAGCGAACTGATTTTATACATTATTAAAATAAATGTCAACAGAAAATTGTATTTTATTTATTGACAAATGTTTTTTTGTCACATAGAATTTTGCTGCTATGAAACCTATTTCACGGATTCCTGCAAATTTCTATGAATATTTGCCGGAATTAAAAGAAAAAACTTTTAAGTGGCGATTTGAGTATAGCTCGCGTTCCAATAATGCGACAATTGGTTATATCGCCCATTATAGTCCTGTTGTGCCAAACGGTAAGCATATAAATGGAAATATCATTCTGGTACCGGGGTTGGCTAGCAATGCTGATATAGAACCGTTAATGAAAACTATTACTTATTGGGCACTGACTAACAGATTTAATGTGTATGCAATAACCACCTTTTTGGGCGATTTCAAAGGAGAGGTTACCCCAGAAATGGCACAGCGGAACACTTTTCCAGAATTTATAAAACTGATGGATATGGGTATCGATTTAATCGAAAAACATTGTCAGAATCAGTGGACTTGTTTAATTGGCCATTCTGCGGGCGCAACAGGCGCAATCGAAGTTTTTAACAAACGTATCAAAGAAAACAAAACACCACGCTTGTCTGCGGCGATATTATTTGCTCCGTGGTCTACAACTCAGTGGCACGATTTTATAAAGTCCGTTTACAGGGTGCGTCATTGTGCTCCAAATATAACAGATGCAGATTTTGCACAAACACCAATGGGACTAATCAGTCCACATGATATTGCCGCAGCTAATCAATTACGTTATGTCACAGTATTTCCAGATTTTTATGATTATATGGAAATATCAAATTTTCGTCCGGAATTGATGGGCCAGTATAACATTCCTGTTACAATTGTTGGTGGTGGTCGTGATAGAAAGTCGCCTGTTGACATGTTACGAAATATATACAAAACGCTATCAAACGGTCCGAACGGGCACTTGTTCAAATACGTTGAGTTCCCAAACAGTAAACATTCTTTTATTGATCAGCACAAAGATTATGCCTCTATCATAAAACTAATTCAAAGTCAGCACATACGAAAAAAGCGTTCTAAATAACACTGGACAGGATTTTTCCCAAAAGTTATAATATAAGTACTATGTCAAAGAAAAAAACATTTATTGAAAAGATTAAATCTTTTATTAGGGGCGACCGTGATAATGGTCGTATTAAGTGGTCTCTTTACGGTCGTGTATGGAATGACTTTGGACGTCCGTATGTAAAATGGTTAATTGCTGGTGTTTTGTGTACTATTTTAGCCGCCGCGGCTGAGGCGTACACGATTACTTTGGTGCAATTGGTGGTTGACCAGGCTTTTATTGAAAAAAGTATGAGTGTCGTATATTTCTTGGGATTCCAGGTCATTATCGCATTCGGTGCCAAGGGGGCATTTAGATACGCAAAAGACCTTATTATGTCTAAGGGTGGGCTATTGGCGTATGCAAATCTTCAGAATAAAATTTATAAGCATATGACACATATGAATCTGTCACGCTTTTATGGTGATGGGATTGGAAAAAATTTGAATTATTTTACAGTGCAATCCAATGCAGTGTTGAGTTTGGTAACTGGTACAATCATAACGCTGGTACAAAATGTTGCTACACTTGCGATGACATTGGGGTTGATGTTTTATTATGCGCCCCAGATGTGTGTGGTGTTGCTCTTCTTGACGCCGGCAATTATGATTCCGATGGTTGCGATTATGCGCAAACGTCGCAAATTGTCGCGTCAGTCTTTTGGTATTGCTAATAATGTTACCCAGCAACTAAACCAAACATTGCATGGCATCAAAACAATTCAAGCATTTGCAAACGAAGACAAAGAAGCAAAAAAGTTCAACGAAGTTCTGAATAATTCTATTGTCAACTCGTACAAAAGTACCCAGGCTGATGCTTTACGTTCACCGTTGATGGAATTTATGATTTCGATTGGTTTGTGCCTCGCGATGATTATGGGCGGTCACTTTATTGCCAGTGGTGCGATTACGACTGGTGATTTTACTGCGTTTTTGTTGGCACTGACTGCTGCATATAAACCGGCTAAAAGCATAACAGGTACTGGTAATTCGCTACAGCATGGTTTATTGGCGGCAGAGATTTTGTTTGCTTTCTTGGATAGTAAGCCTGATATTGTAGATTCACCAGATGCAGTTGAACTAAAATCTAAAAATATGTCTATTGGGTTTGATGATGTTTCTTTTGAATATAATGCAGGCGAGCCTGTGTTGCGTGATATAAGTTTGAATGTTCCAGCAGGGCGGGTTTGTGCGCTGGTTGGACCATCTGGTGGTGGAAAAACGACAATGTTCAATTTGTTGGAACGTTTTTATGAGCCACAGATGGGGAAGATTACAATTAATCGCCGCGATATTCGCAAATATACGCTGAAATCTTTGCGCAAGAATATAGCAGAGGTTTCTCAAGACGTATTTTTGTTTAATGGTACAATTGCCGATAATATAAAGTACGGCAATGAAAGAGCAACAGATGAAATGGTGATGGCTGCAGCGCGTGCTGCTAATGCTCATGATTTTATTATGGAGTTTCCAGAGGGCTATGACACGTGTGTTGGCGAGCGTGGTGGCTTGTTGTCTGGTGGTCAGAAACAGCGTGTTGCAATCGCGCGCGCAATACTAAAAGACGCACCAATATTGTTATTGGATGAGGCGACTTCTGCTTTGGATACGCAAAGTGAAAAGCTGATTCAGTCTGCGTTGAATGAATTAATGCAGGGGCGTACGACATTTGTAATTGCGCACCGGTTGTCTACGATTTTGGATGCAGATATAATCTGTGTAATCAAAGACGGTCGCATTGTTGAAATGGGGACAGATGCAGAGCTGTGTGCATTGGATGGCGAATACAAACGGTTGCGTGATATTCAATTCAAAACCGAATCGAATACCGCAAAAAAATCTAAGAAATAAAAAAGACGGGCAATTTGTCCGTCTTTTTTATTATGAGTGTTTACAAATAGTTATCAGATTTTGTTTTGATAAAAACTATTTTCCCCAGACCGGGGCGATTGTATATTCGGCGACCAACGGCACAGACAGTTTTGTCACATTTTCCATAGCAGACTTAATCTGGGTGGCGAAATCGTCTGCGTATGATGTGTCGCATTCAAATACGATTTCATCGTGAACCTGCATAATCATACGGATTTTGTCAGAATTTGGGCTGATTATACTTTTATCAATTTCAACTATCGCGCGTCGCATTAGGTCGGCTTCGAACCCTTGAATTGGGGCGTTAATGGCGGCACGCATTGCATATGCACGCATACGAGGATTTTTTGCCTCTGGTAATTCTATCTTGCGGCCCCATGGGGTATAGACACATGCGTTTTCGGTTGCGAATTGTTTTATCTCATCGATATAGTCGCGAATTTCTGGCAAGCCCGCCATATAAGAGTTAATTATGTTTTTGGCTTCCGTTCTGGATACACCAAGTTGCCCCGCCAGACCGAACGAAGAAATCCCATATATAATTGAAAAGTTCACAGTCTTGGCAGCACGGCGCAGTTCACGTGGTACAGGTGTGTCACCCGCAATACCGAATATCTTTCGGGCGGTTTGTTCGTGGATGTCTGTGCCGCTGTTAAATGTATCACGGAACGTTGTTATGTTTGCAACGTCTGCTAATAGACGCAGTTGAATTTGGGAATAGTCAACCGATATCAGTGTCCGACCCGTTGGCGCAACAAAGCATTTCCGTATTTCTTCGCCCAGTGCGGTTTTAATCGGAATGTTTTGCAGGTTAGGATCACGACTGGACAGGCGACCGGTGTTCGTACTGGTCTGTAAATATGTGGTATGAATACGGCCGTCGGATGCAATTTGGCGCGGCAATGCGTCTGCGTATGTGCCCGCTAGTTTTGCAATTGAACGCCAATTAAGGATTTTTTCAACAATTGGATGACTGTCCGCTAATTCGTTCAGTGATTCTGCATCGGTTGAACGTTTTTTGTTCGCTGGCAATCCCAGTTCATCGAACAGTATTATCCCCAGTTGTTTTGGGCTGGCGATGTTAAATTCGTGTCCTGCCATTTGCCAGATTTCAGATTGCAATGCTGTTAACTGTTCGTGAAACACAGTGGACAGTTGCTGTAATTTCTGGCGGTCTGCCATAACGCCGTTTCGCTCCATTTTTAGTAATATTGGCATTAACGGCAAATCGCACATTTCATACAGTTTGTGTAATTTTTCATATGAGTCTAATTGTGGGCGCATCTGGTTATAAAGTGCCATTGTTATAACAGCGTCTTCGGCGGCATATGGTGTTGCTGCATCAATAGGCAGTGTGTCAAAGCGCATATCTGCATCGCGTGTTTTGGGTGCAAACAATGATGCAAATCGTATGTTTTCGTGGTTCAGATACTTTAAAGCCAATTCATCCATACCGTGTCCGTGCAGTGTGCCGTGCAAAATATAGGACAACAACATTGTATCATCAATCGGGCGGATTTTTGTCGTGTCCCAGCCTTCGTTTTCCATAATATGAAAATCGTATTTCAGATTATGTCCGACCTTTACAATGTTTGGATTTGTAAATATAGGCCACAGTTTTTTATATACCGTATCAATTGATAACTGGTTCGGAGCAGGTGTATCACCACCAAACAAATCATTTGATGCTGTGCAATGGCGGATTGGAATATATACGCCGTTCGAATCGTTCACGGCCAGACATATCCCTACAATTTTATCGGTCATTGTATCCAGACCCGTTGTTTCAGTGTCTATTGCAATTCGGTCTGTCACAGTGCCCAAGAATTTATCAAGTGCATCAATGTTTGTTATTGTTTTGTATGTGATTTCTAGTTTTTTAGGTGCAGGGGTAACCTGTGGTTGTGGCGGCATTTCGCATTGAGAAGCGGTATATGAAAATATGTCGGGCTGTTTTTCAGGCTTGTATTTTTCAATCGGAAACAGTTTTTCGATTTTTGCCACCAGTGAATTACTTTCCAGTTTGTTTTTTACAAATTCCACCGTGGCAGGTGTGTTAAATACAAACGGCGTGATGTTCAGTCCTGACAAATCAACGTCTGTTTTCAGGGTAACTAATTGCTTGGAAACATATGCCATTTCGCGGTTGTCACGCAGTAATCCACGAATTCGTTCGTTTTTTACATCGTCTAAGTTATCGTACAAATTGTCCAGAGAACCAAATTGGTTTATTAATTCCGCTGCTTTTTTGGGACCAATGCCGGGCACCCCTGGAACATTATCAGACGAATCGCCCATCAGTGATTGAACGTCAATAACCTGGTCTGGGCGAACACCGAATTTTTCCAGAACCTGGGGTTCGTGTATTTCAATATTTTTCATACCGTCGTATAAAAATACACAGTCCGACACCAACTGCATTAAATCTTTGTCGCTGGTAATGATGCGGGTTGCGCGTGGTGTGGTGCAATTTTGTCGTGCAATTGTTGCAATAACATCATCCGCTTCGACCCCAGGGATACATAAAACAGGCATCCCCAATGCAGTTAGGCATTCGCGTATCAGATATGATTGTGATATTAAATCCGCCGGTGTTTCAGTGCGATTGGCCTTGTATTCTGGGTAAATATCCTGACGAAAAGTTATGCGTGATGCATCAAATATGCAAACAAATTTGTCGCCTGATTTTGCCGCCGATAAAATCGGTAAAATCATATTCAGAAATCCGTATACTGCGCCTGTTGGCGTACCGTCGGCACGTGTCAAACGACTGTGTACGCCATAATAAGCACGAAATAATAACGAATTTCCATCAATTAAGGTCAGCATATTTTCCTCGATAATGTTCTAGAATATGTAGCGTAACTTTAAACGCGCATCATAGTGCATAATATCGACCAGTTTGTCTGCGATTTCATACAGGTTGTTCGCGTACAAAATACGTCCTTCGATATCGAATTTAATTGGTGCGACAGGCAAATCAAGCGTTATGCCCGCCATAATTTGATATGTGACGGAATCATTCATTGTTATACTTGTGGTGGTGGTTGGTTCGTATTTGGAACTAAACGTTGTACCTAATCCTGCACCAAAATATGGTTTGAATATTGGTGTTGGAACTTTGAAGTACGCATTTAACATTCCCAGATTTATTGTTGTATCATATCCGTTCAAGTAATTATATTCTGCTTCGATACGAAACATGGGGATATCAATTCCAAAAACTGCCCCATAACTTTCTGCGCTGTGTTCGTCGTATGAAGTGTCTATAAACTTGCCGGACGCGCCAAAGCCCATAACGCCACCGGCATAGATATCAAATAATAAATTTGCATTTGCATTGCCGACTGATAAAATAATTGCAGCAGTGATTAAAAAAGCGACAGAATTTAATTTCATATTTTGCTCCTTTCTGTGATATTATAATAAAAAAAAGAGTAATAAATATGCAAGAAAATAAACCGATATTGGTTGTTGGATTGGGGAATCCGGGGACTGAATATACAGGTACGCGCCATAATGCTGGATTTATGGCGGTGGATGCGATTGTTGGTGATGGGGTGACGTGGAAAAAAGAAAAAAATGCACTTGTTTATGCCACTAACATAGATGGACGACGGGTTATTTTTGTGAAGCCCCAGACCTATATGAATAACAGTGGGGTGGCGGTTTTGGCACTAATGACTTTTTACAAGGTGCCTGTTGAAAATATAATTGTAATTCACGATGATATGGATTTGAAAATTGGTGAAATGCGTGAAAAGGTCGGCGGTGGCAGTGCTGGTCACAATGGCATTAAATCAATTGATGCAAATGTTGGGCGGGATTATCGGCGTATTCGTATTGGTATTGGTCATCCTCGCGATTTCGATTTACCCATTGACCCAGCGGATTGGGTGTTGGGTCGATTTGGGGTGCAACAAATTGCTGGGATTAATCAAGCAATTGAAAGCATTAAGCTGTTCTAAATATAAATCCTGTGGTTGTGTAACTTATTTGTATCTGTATTCTATCTTATATTTAAAACCTTGGGGAGTTGTTTTTGCACAGTCGTTCCCAGTGGTGCCATCTTGTTCCCATTTCCAGCCGGTTTCTGATGAATATTTAAGCGTGCACGTTGTTTTACCGTCGTTGATTTTATATGACCTGATTATATGCTCGGAGTCGGCACTTTCATTATAGTAATACATACCATTATTAAGTGTTATAAACAAATAATAGCCGTTGCAGGTTAATGTGTCACCTGATGGGAAGTTGTCAGGTGTGTCGCCATTATCATCTTTGTCTAATGTGCCCATGCATACCAACCAGCTTTTTTCGTTTATATAATGCCCGTCGTTTGTTTCTGGTTCAACCGTTAATATATGTTGAATTTCATAGTTTTTTGGAATGCATATAGATTTGCCTAAGGTACCTGTGTTCGGGTTTTTGTCGATATAATATCCAAGATCTTCTGAGTATTTTACTTCTGTTATTTTCCCAGAATCGGAATGGCAACAATTGCCCCAATCGTCCAGTTCTCCATCACTACAACAATTATGCTTTCCATCTGGGATGAAAAATTGATTATGCTTGCAAAGGAGGCCGTCATCTGTGAAATCAGAACTTGAATGGCATGTGCCTTCATACAGACGTTCGCCGGGACCACAGGATGTGTCACGACACGAGTCTGATATGTTTTCTGTTCCGGTGTTTAACGCAAACCAGTATAGCAATGTGCTTTCTTCATCTTTTGGCTTGACGATCATATTGTGTGAATCTTCGTTCGCCAGATTAACAGTTGGCGATAGCTCGCAGTGTCCCCAGATGCGTTCGGCGATACGGCATGTTTTACATTGTGTACTGGTGTCGGTGTCGTTTTGGCACTCACCTTTGGCGGTACAAATGTCGTAAACACAGCGTAAAGAGTCATCTTTGCTGCTATTCATACAGGAGTCTTGATCCCAACCGCTGTTTGCTACCGAACTGGATTTTGCGGGATATGATATGCCTTGGTATGTCATATCGTATAATTGGCTATAGAACGAGTATGCTGGGGTATAGCTGGATACATTATTAGTGTTTTCGGGTAATGGAATGATATTGCGTGATGCCAGTTGATCCATAATACTATCGATAGAAGTGGAACCGGCATCTGCAACGCAGTCAAGAACTTCTTGCCAGCATGATGTGCCGTTAATAATAGATTTGCGGTTAACGGACGTTTCAATGTTTTCACATAGACCGAAATTGCCAGATACGGACTTGCAAGCCTGGATGATACAGGCACGTCCAACTTCACGACATGTTTTGATAATGGTGTCGTATGTGGTGTCTGTGGCGATTTCTGTCATGCCACTGGTCCAACCAGCTTCGTCGTCCCCGGTTGTTTCCATCAGCGCAGTGCACGCATTTTTTATATCAACGCACATTTCGTTTACAGTTTTGTCAGCCAGTACGCCAAACGTAGACAAGGCACGTGAATCGAAGTCTTCTAGGGATGTGGCGGTTTCAGACAGACACTGGGCTGTTAATGTTGTGCACGATTGACGCACTTCTTCTAGTTTAGCATTCTGGGCCAGTTTGATTTGTGCCAATGCATCTTCGACAAAGTCAGCCCAAACAATATCCGAAATGTCTTGACAATGTTCCATTGCAGGGTCCAAGAACATCTTTTTTGAATCAAGGTATTGAACAAAGGTTTCGTTGCCGGGCATACTGGTCCAAGTATTATTACCTGTTGGGCGTGTTAGCAGTTTAGATAAATTGGCAAGATTTGTGGTTAAAAATGCTTCGCCCGTTGATGGATCAATATATTGTCCAGTCATATCTAAGCATTTTATCATGTCGTCGCCACAAACAGATGTGCTGCTTAACATATCAAGCATTTTATGTTTACATGTTAGTATGTCGTCAGAATTTTTATCTTGATATGTGCTAAGACGGGACATATCCAACAAAGCACTGTTTTCTAGAATTTTGGCGCGGGCGGAGTCTGTTTGTGATTGGTATGATTTTTTTACTGTATTACAGTCTTGCTCTATCATCATTTGGTATCCGCTTTCCGCGATGGATAGCTGTTCTTGGGTGCAAACTTCAGCCGCCATTTCGCGACATACGGGCAGGGCGGCGCTATATAACGCAGTGCCTGTTTTTAGTGTCGTAGATGCCCCCATTAAAGAATCGACGTTATCAAATGCGGCATCCTCGTTTAGAGATAGAGATATTGCGGTTAAGTCACGACCAAATGAATCGTCGTCAAATTTAGTGTTTAGTGTATTCGTGATTTCATCCAAAATCTTTTTTGATTCAGATGTATCTTTCTGATTAAATGCCAGTTCCCCTTCGGTTGCGATGTTCAAGGCGGCTGCATCTTCGGCATCCATACTGACCGTTAGTAGGCGTTGAGAAAAGTCCAGCATTTTGTCTTCGACTGTGGCTAGCTGCTTTTTTACACTATCGAATTCATTCAAGCGTGACGAGCAAGCACAACGTTTTAACTGGCTGTCCTTGTTCGCGCAAAATTCATCCATACAGTTGTAATAAATTTCGCGACATTCTTTGGCGTTGGCATTCATAACGGCATCACGCAGAGTTTGTGAGACGGTGTTTGGTGCAATTGCGCTGCGTGCAGCGGATGCGCGATGCGATGTGGATGCACTGCGATTGAGTTGTATGCTGGGGGCGCGGACTGTGGCGCGTGTGGAAGATGTTGCACGAGATACGTTTTGTGTGCCTGTCGCCCGAGAAGACTGAACTGCGCGTGATGAAACATTGCCAGAATTGCGCGTAGATATTTGTTTGCTAGCTTGGGTAACAGATGCACGTGAAACCGTAGATATGTTCGTGTTCGCACGCGGTGATGTTGTGCGTTCGCGCAGGGCTTTCGTTTGTTTTGAAGTTGTGTTTGTCACGCGGGATGCAGCATTTGCGTTTGCTGATGTGTCGGGGGTATTAGATTTTTTGCGTGTGGCGGAAATTGTATTCGTTTCACCACGACGAGTGGCGGCGCGCACAGCGTCGTCAGATTCCATTGCCCACACGTTGCCAAACCCAAGCAACACAAGGCATGCGGCAAAAATTACCTTAGTTTCCTTCATTCTTATATGTGATAGTGTAGCAAATTTCAGAAAAACCGAGCAAGTAAAATGTGAGATATTATATACGAAATGTTAGATGGTGCGGCCAGGGGGAATCGAACCCCCAAGGACTTTGTCCACAGCATCCTTAGTGCTGCGCGTCTACCAATTCCGCCATGACCGCATCGGTTGTCATATTTTTGCAATAACTGATTTTTTTTTCAACCTTTTTATGATATAATTTTGTTGATATTAATAAAGGAAAGGATTTTTTATGAAAATGTTGTCTCGGTTTTTGTGTGGCGCTTCGATGTTGGTTTTGGTGCCGGCGGCGGTAAATGCAGCGGGAACATATTATACTGGTAATTATCAGTCGCCCCAGACTGCGCGCTATCAGTCGTCTGCATTTTCGAATAATGCCGCTGCACGCAGTACGGCCGGGGTGTCAGGTTATAATCAAGCACGTTATAGTTCAGCAGGGTATAATACCGTGGGATACAATACTGCGTATGCCAACAGATATGGTCAAAATGTGCGTACAAATACCGCGGCGCGTGTACAACAGTCTCAACCTCAGATAGCGTCTGGTGGAAATGGTTTGCGTGTAGATGCGGGGCTGAATTATAAGACAGGTATGTGGCAGTTTGA
Organism: Candidatus Enterousia sp.; assembly: GCA_045630455.1. Classification (GTDB taxonomy): domain Bacteria; phylum Pseudomonadota; class Alphaproteobacteria; order Rs-D84; family Rs-D84; genus Enterousia. Next base: position 11,032 of record JAZQTD010000030.1, read on the forward strand.
TATGAATTTGGCCGGGTCAAAGCTGCGTTATGATAATTTGACTTGGGGTGTGTTTGATATTAATGCTGCGTATGACTTTTATGTTGGTAATTCTGTTCTGGTACTGGATGCGGGGTTGGAATATGGTATGCAGTTGGGCGAATCTACAATGATTGACGACGATATTACCAATGGTGGATTTTGGTATACGACATGGCCGGATGAAGATGACCCAACTATTGGTTATAAGGGGTATATGCATTCTTTGTCGGTTGGTACAAGCAAAGATGGCGATATGTTGGGGTTGCGTGCAGGATTGGGATTAAAAGACTTCTTTAATTGGGGACGTGTTAAGGTGACTCCATCGATTGGGTGGCGACATCTGAATTATAAACTGGAAACGTCGAATAACTATGGTGCTACTATAGCTACGGTTGAAGGGAATAATGGTTGCGTAACAGATGGGGGAATGACTCAATGTTGGCCTGCAATTGCGTATTTTAAGATATATAATAATGGTACGTCTGATGCATATGTTCAGTATGTTTTTGAACAATTTGAGTATAAGAATATAACTGGTAAAAAAGATGAGGATGGAAATCTGATTCCTGAAGTTATTGGAATCCCAATGGACACAATAAATGGTGAATATGTAGATGTTCCGGATTCAATGTATTTCCATATATCTGATGTGTCGCATTCGTATGAAGTAACCTGGTCTGGTCCATATCTGGCATTGGATATGTTGTATGATATCAATACCAATAATTCAGTAACAGCACGCTTTGAATTGGGGTTGCCGATGTATAATGTGACTGCAGATCAGCCGTATCGCCCAGAATGGCAACATCCGAAAGCGATCGAGGACGAGGCTGGTTTGGGTAAGGCCATTCATTTTGGTGCAGGGGCGCAATGGCGTACGGCAATTACAGACAAGGTGTCATTGTCGTTGGGTGTGACCTATGACTATTATAATGTCAGTGGTGCAGATGCCAGTACTTATTTGAATCCAACACCGTATCAGGAATATTGGGATGCTTTGTTGGGTGCGTATGAAGCGGATTATGGTTCAAATGGCTTGGACTATATGTTAAATGGTGTGCCAGATCCAAATGATCCGAATAAGTTGTTGTATGCCCCAGATCCAGATGCTGTTTATATCAATCAGGTGCGTGCCAATGGTTGGAAAGATACGGTCAAAGATGAAATCGATTCGTTCTTTAAGTCTTTGGGGGTTCGTGTAGGCTTGAATATTAAATTCTAGGGTGTTATGATTGGAGATATGAAACGTATATTTTATGTTTTTTGTTTATTTGCAATGTCCGCGGCGGGTGCCGCGGATTTGCGCGGCAATGTGTCCCTGAATATTACCAGTGATACGGCAACTGCGGCTAAAAACATCGCTATGATTGAGGCGCGTCGGCAAATTGTATCTGATGTGCTAGGACAGTATTCGGATAAAGATTCTTTGACACCGGCTTTAATGGCCGCAAATGATGATGTGTTAAATTCTTTGGTTGCATCGACGGCGATTGGTAATGAACAGGCTTCTGATACGACATATTCGGCGACCATATCGATGATTGTTGATGCGGAGGCTGCACGGGTATGGCTGGCGGAAAACAGTATTCAAAATTGGTTGCCAGGTGATAGTAACGCAAATCGCTTTGTTGTGTGGGTGGAAATGTCCAGTCCTTTGGCGCACTGGGGCGAGATAAATGATATCGCCAGACGTGAAAATATAGATGTTGCGATCAAAAGTATCAATGGGAATCAGATGATGATTGATTTGCCATTATCGTCACGTGGTGCGTTTACTATCGCCGTGCGTGAGGGTGGATGGAAATACGCCAATATGGATGGCGCATTGCGTATTTGGAAATAATAGCGGGGTGTAATAATGAAAAAAGTATCTTGTTTTTTGATGGCTTTGTTTTTGCCGTGCATAGCGATGGCCGATGATACGGCATTTGATACGGGCAGCTTGGTTTTATCTGTGCGTCGTGTTGGACTGGATTTGTCGCAAACTACGGTACGACACGCGGTTGAGTATAAAGATTCGCCAATTTCTGCACTGAATGCAGACAGTCAAGATTTTATCAAAGGTGTGTTTGATACCGCGCTGGAATACAAGAAAGATCGTTTCCAGTGGGACAATGCGCTGTTTATGGAATATGGCGAAACAAAACTTAAACCCGCCGAAGGTGATGCCACTTCCAGTGAAAACGCAGATGATATCTTGCTGTCCAGTAATCTGGAATATGCGTGCTGGGAATTTGATGGATTCAAGCTGGGCCCTATGGTTCGTGCTGCGTATGATACGGAATTTGTAGCGTCCAGCGATGCACCACGCCAGAATGTAGTTCGTGCAAATGCAGGTTTGTCTTTGTTTGATAACAAGGTTATAAAAAGTCTTTATTTGACTGGTGTGTATGAATACGATTTTACATATGCAAATGAAAAGACTTCGAAATTGGCTGCGGAAATTGGTTGGCGAATGGAATATCAAATCCGTGAAGGTGTTAAATTCTCATCAAATGGATACTATCGTGAGTATTTGAGTTATTCACAGTATGTGCGAATGGATTTAGAACGTGATTTAAGCGCGGTTGTGCGTTTGGATACAAATTTATGGGGTGATATGACGATGGGGCCGTATGTTCAGTATCGTCGTGCTCGTGCCCGTGGTGCTGATGTCTATGGCAGTAACTTTATTATGGGAATATCATTTAATTATATAACTAAGTTTGGCCTGTTATAGTAAAAATCCCCCAAACGGGGGATTTTTTATTTGTTTGCGTTCTTTTCTGCAGATGTGGCAGCCAAGTCTTCGACGATACGCGCCTTTTTACCTGACAACCCACGCAAGAAGAACAATTTAGCACGACGTACTTTACCAATACGAACCTTTTCAATCTTTTCGATTGATGGGCTGTACAGCGGGAACTTACGTTCTACGCCAACACCGTATGATTCACGACGTACTGTAAAGGATGCATTATTCCCCATGCCACCATCGCGTGCGATAACAACACCTTCGAAAACCTGGATACGGAATTTGTCACCGTCTTTAATTTTAACGTGAACTTTCAATGTATCCCCAGCCTTGAAGTTTGGGATTTTTTTGTCGCCCATCAATTTTGCAACCTGGGCAGCTTCGATTTTTTTAATAATGCTCATTTTAGCTTTCCTTTATTAAGTCCGGTCGACGTTCTTTGGTTATGTCAACCGATTGTTGTTTCCGCCACCGTTCGATATTGCCGTGGTGACCGGACAGCAGGACTTCTGGGACGCTTCGTCCACGCCATACTGACGGGCGGGTATATAACGGCCATTCCAACCCCCCGATTTCGAAACTTTCATTTTGAGTGGTGTCTTCACCACCGTGAACCACATTATCCATCACGCGAACGCAACTGTCAACAAAAACTTGGGCTGCGATTTCCCCGCCTGACAGTATATAGTCGCCAATGGAAAGTTCCATTATATCATATTCTTCGATGATTCGCTCATCAATTCCTTCGTATCGACCGCACAGCAGGGTATATGTCGCCCCTTGGTCAGATATAAATTCGCGCACCATTTTCTGATCTAGTCGCGGACCACGTGGCGAAAAATATATAATTTTTCCCTTGTTTTCTATGGAGTCCAGCGCCACCCCCAGAACGTCTGGTCGCATAACCATACCTGCGCCACCGCCGAACTGGGTGTCATCAACACTGCCGTAATTATTAATGGCAAAGTCACGAATATTAATCACATCATACGACCAGATTTTCTTGTCCAGTGCGCGCCCAACAACACCGGCACTTAATGTGCCTGGGAACAATTCTGGAAAAATAGTCAGTATATTAAAGTGCATACTTGTTTTGCCTTTTAACGGTCTTGTGCTTACTTCTGTTTACCTTTAAGTGCATTAAATTGGCATATGCTACAAAATGTTTGTCCCAAACCACACATTGTTTCAAGTGTTTCTGGGCCGCGCGCATAGTCTGGCATCAGAATATTGATTTCTGTATCTTCTTTGACAGCGACAACAACTTTGCTGTCCACGCCGTTTTTATACATTTTTAATGTAGAACACTGAATAACGGGTGTGTCAAACTTTGCAGTGCACACTGTTGAAAATCCCTTGCCGGTTCTTTCAAAATTAAAAGTTACCTTTTGTTCTTTTTTCATGTTTTTTATCTTTTGTTCTTAGTTGTTGTTATATATAGATAGTACGCGAATTAAAATCAACTGTGGCACCAACGAACGAAACCATATCTCCGTTGTCTAATTCGATGATATCACCTGCGCCATAGTTTTGGAAACAATCAACCACACCGATTTTTTCGCCATCGCGCACGACATCAAAGCCAATTAAATCAGCCTGGTAATATTCGTCGTTTTGTAAACTCGGCAGACTGTCCCGCGCAATAAACAATTCTGTCCCACGCAAGGTTTCGGCTGCATTGCGGTCATCAACCCCATTTATTTTTGCAATAATAACTGTTGAATTTGGTACAGTGCGTACAAATTTAAAATCGCCATCATCGAACTTTGCGCTTCGAACTTTGAACTTTTGAAAATCCGTTGGTTTATCGGAATATGTTTGAATGCGAACCTCGCCCCGAATGCCTTGGGGCGCAACAATCTTGCCAACTAAAATCTGTTCGTTATTTTTCATTTTGTTTTAACTGTTTAACAATATTTTCATAACGTATTTTTCGAATACACTGTACTTCGGACTCTAATGGACAGTATGGCTCATTGTCCGACGTGATAATCTCTTGATCCTTTTTGTGTGTGGCCATATATGCGACTGCATCAACCCAAGACGTAAAACGATAATCTTTCTGTCGACAGTATGTGCCATCATATGGGCAGTTAAATGCACTGTTTGCACGGTTATTCTTGTGCAAAGTTGGTCTCATTATAAACTTTCGTTCATCTTCAAGACTACCACCACTTAGCATCATATCAGGATTAACTAATTTATATTCCGTCATAGTATCGTCCTTGTTATCTTTGTCTTTGTCGCTGTTCTTGGTATTCGCGTAGTTTCATACATTGGGACGAGTATGCCGGACACAGGCCACCTGTTACAAAAACAATAGGTTTGTTTTCTAAGAATGCTTCTGACATTTGACGATAAAATTCGTCGTTACGTTCAACCTGACTGCATTCTAAGTCGCTTGCGCACGGGCATCGGTCGTTCATAGTGTTAACCCTTTTTACTTTTGCCGCTCGTATGTATTGGGAATTGTCAATAACACTTGCTTGATTTGCATAAAATAGTCGTGCAAGTTGATATCGTTTTCCATGGCAAAGGACATCATATCTTCTATATTATCAAGATAACAATCGTGCATCAGTGTTTTAAGTTCTTGATCTTTGAACCAAACTTCGTGAAAAGCCTTGTGAATAAAGGCTTTACACATATTTTGACGACTGATTGCTTTTGCTGCCTTTGCCATTAGATAAACGTTTCGGAATAAATTATTCTGCAACCGCTTCTGCTGGTGCTTCTTCTGCAACTGGTGCAGCAGCTTCTGCTTCTGCGGCGGCCTTAGCAGCGGCTTCTGCAGCAGCTTTTTCTTCTGCGATTTTAGCCAGTTTTTCAGCTTTGTCTTTAATCTTCATCTGTGTTTTTTCAGATTGCAGATGCTTTTTTGTCTGAACCGGAATTGCTTTTGCTTTTACCAAGCCTGCTTTTGCCAAGAACTTGTATACACGATCAGATGGTTGTGCACCTTTTGCCAACCAAACTTTAACTTCGTCCATTTTCAAAACAACGCGTTTGTCGCTGTCTTTTGCCTGCATTGGATCGTATTTACCAACGACTTCTAAAACATTACCAGAATTACGCGCATTGCGAGAGTCCGTTACAACGATATGATAGTAAGGACGTTTTTTTGCACCGAAGCGTGCCAAACGAATAACAGTTGCCATAATTTTACTCCTTTTTATTAACTGTTTTAACCACAAAGAAAACCGCCATCAAGGACGAAACTCGTCGGATGATGTACCACACACATACTGTGAACTGGTTGTATTACAATGGCAATCTTTGGGATTTGCACGCCTATTATGGACTAAAAAATCCAAAAAGTCAAATGTTTGTTGCCTCCTGTTGATAGATTTAGTATCAGCTATTTTTTTATAATTTTTCTATATAATTAACGTCAATCTCTGTTCTAAATATTCCACGATCAACTTCGCCATACAGTTTGATGGTATCGGTTGGGGTTACTGTTTGGCCACGCCATTCATCATTATCGATTTCTACGCGGATGCTGCCAGTGTTGTCTTCAAACAGGTATGTTTCGTCCCCCATACGTTGAACGATGTGTCCTTGGACAATAACAGGTACATCGTCACGCATTTCCATTACCTGTTTGACGGTCACAATTGTTTCGGAATCTGATATAAATCCACCCTTGGCGGATTGGGTTGTAGTTTGTTTAAATTCAGCATATGCGGTGCCGAATGCCAACAGGCCAGATAATGCAAGCATTGAAATCTTTTTCATATGTTTCTCCTTTGGTTTATTTGTCTTGTAGTATCAGTATATCACAATGATTTTAGAAAATGTCTAGGAACAAATTAACGGGGCCTTTGCCCCGTTCTTTTTATCGATTTGTTAATTGTAATTCTATGCGGCGATTCTTTTGTAAATCTGCCGGTGTATTGCCTAAGGCAACCGGTGCAGTATCACCAAATCCACTGGGTAACAGGCGACGACGTGATACGCCGTTTTTAGCCAATTCATCAACCACCGCTGTTGCACGCAACAGTGACAGTTGGGTGTTGTTTTTATATCCAGGTGTGCCGGCAATAACCGCTTTGGAATCCGTATGCCCATCGACACGGATAATCCAATTAATATCTGTTGGAATCTTGTTCTCCATATCTTTGATTACATTTGCAATCAAGCGCAGTTGATTTTTTCCCTCTGCGGTCAGGTTATATGCGCCACTGGAAAATAAAATGTCGCTGGATACGATAAAGCGGTCGCCGTCTGGTTGTAGGCTGGTGCGGTCGCCCAGTGCATTTTTTATCGCTTTGTAGAATGCAGACTGGTATTGTTCCACGCTGCGCAATTCTGCAATTTTGTCAGCTAAGGCTTTGTTTAAGCGAGTTGACATTTCAACGTACTGAATTTCTTGGTTGCGCGATTTTGTTTCTGCTACATCCAGTGCAGATTGTAATTTTTCTAGTTGTGCGGTCAGTTCAGCGCGCTGTGCAGTCATTTGATCTTGCAATTGTTTACGTTCCTGTTCCAGCGCGGCTGTATTTGCTTTGTCTAGTGTCGCCTGATTTAATTGCCGTGTTAATTCTGCTACCATTTGCTGCATTTCAATGCCCTGGGTTTGTAATTCCAGAACCTTGTTTTCATAGGCTGTGACTAAATCTTCGATACTTAAATCCATTTCATTCAGCTCGTTGGTTAACGCAATGTTATTTGATTCTAGATTTTCCAATTCATTGCGTGCCAAGATAAGCAGACGTTTTGCCTCTTCTTCATCCAGTGTCATTTGCTGAATCTGTTCGGCCTGGGTTGCGTTTGTCTGTTTTAATTTTTCCATAGCTGCCGCACCAGTGGATTTGTTAAACACGCTGGTCGTTGTCCATAAGAATACAAACACAATCAGTAAAAATATCAGTATAATCACCAGATTCGAGAATAAATCTACGAACCCAGGCCAAGCATTTGTCTGATTGCGATAGCGCATATTTAGCATTGTTGTTCTCTCTCTTTCTTTTTTATTTTATGTTAAATCCGATACAGATTTAGCCAGCTTTTTCACTGTGCGACTCAATTCATGAGTTGCCAGATTTATCTTTGGTAAAACTTCTACAACTTCGTCTGGTGACGGTGTTGATACACGTGTATGTGTTGTCAGGTATTCTTCCAATTCATTAAAGATTGCGTTTTGTGCCAGTTGTACCTGAAGCCCCAAGAATCCTACAATCAAACTACCTGCCAGACCCAGCAACGAACTGGTAAATGCGGTTGCCATACCCGCCAACGGTCGTGTCAGTCCCGCCTGCATAGATTGCAGTACGGTTTCGTCAGAAAAGTTCAGATTGCCGATTAATTCTCCAAAACCACCAACAGTTAAAATTAATCCCCAAAATGTCCCCAGTAAGCCCAAGAATATCAGCGTGTTAGTTATATAGCGCACCGATTCGCGTGAATCGTCCATACGCAATAAAATCATTTCCAGCATACCATTCAATGTGTTTGACGATATCTGCTTTGGGCGGTCATACAACATTATGGCTACCGGTCGCAACAGACGTGGGGGCAGGTCGTATCCACGTTTGCCAGATGTGTATTTAGACAGCCATTTGTATTCTGGTAATAACTGAAACATTTCGACAAAGCATAGCCCGATACCAAACAGCGCAGTACCGATTATGATTCCGTTCAGCCAAATGTTGGAAACCGCAATCTGCATAAACAGGTGATAAAACATAATCAACAGCGCCGCAATAAATGCGGTAAAAAATGCCATTCGATTAAGAGCACTGTGAAAATGCCGCGTCATATGATAGACTCCATCCATTATCTTATTTGAATCTTAGTAAAAATTTTGGATGTAAGTCAATAAAGATTATTTAGAAAAAATGCCCCGTGTGGGGCATTTTGAAAATAGATGGATACGATTTTATTTTCTTGATTGCTTTTTTTGTTCGCTTTCAATTTGTGCCATAAACTCATCCCATTTTTTCTTGATGGAATTGATTGCGGAATCAAGGTTTTCGCGTGTTGCTTTTTTCTTTAACTTTTGTATTCCCGCATCAATGGCGTTTACTGTTGTGCGGGCGGCGGATTCCAGTGCATCGCCGGTTTGTTTTTTTGCTTTTTTAACGCCTGGTTTTTCGGAAATCTCATTTGCTTTCTTTTTTACTTTTTTAATGGCGTGACCGAATTTCTCCTTTAATTTATCATATGCGTCTTGGGATACAGGTTGTCCAGATGTGCGTTTATGGTTTAACATAATTCTATGAGAGTTAAACTTTTCTTGGATTTCAAATGCCATATTTTTGTCGTCAAACAGTTTTGCAAATTCACGTGCGTACAGGCAATAAACCGTATCTATTTTAGTTTCACTGGGGTTCGGTTTTGATAGTTCTTTTTTTATTTTTGCTTCCAGTATATTAAATATGAATGCCAACAGTACCGCTTTTTCCTTTTTAAAGCGGGGTAGTTTCATAGTTTGGTGTAAATTGCCTAAAATTGTACGAATTTCAGCATCGCTTGTTGTGTCGTTGGATAACTTGTCCTGTTCAATCCGAATAATTGTGCGTGCCAGTTCGTCAATTACGGCTTGTTTATTAATTGGGTCGGCATCGAATTTTTTTATATAATCAGGATTTGTATATTTTGTTTCATAAAAAGACAATACATCATAGCGTAATTTGTCGTCAAAGTATATTTCGGATATCAAGCGCATACTTGGTAAATGCTTATATTCATCTTCGACCAGTGGCGCAATTATACCATACAGGATATCGTTTGATGTATCGTCGTAGTCGTCTTCGAAAGAAGAAACATACGTTATTGACTCATACATTGCATCCAGAAGGTTATGAATCGTTGGATTGGATGTAATTTTTTTAGCAGCATCTAAATTTGCCTGCGTTGGATTCTTGTTTAGTTTTAGTAGGGCTTTGTATAATTGGGGAACATATGCATATGGACCTTTTTTGCCCATTAGTGCACGGTATATTTCGGTAGTTGATGGAAAATACATAGTTTTATCCTTTTGTCTTATCAAGTGCATTATATCATAAAAATGCCCCGTGTGGGGCATTTTTTTATCCAACCAGTTTTTTCCAGAAACTTTTCTTTTTCTGGGGTTGTTTTTTGCGTTTGCGACGTGGTGCGTTCATTGTTGTCTTTTTAGCATCCACGTGGCGGGCGTTTTTGCGCTGGTTATCAGTCGATGGCGCATATGCCCCCAGCAAGTCTTCGGTTTTATTCTGTTCTGGCGCAACACGCTGGATTGAATACTGGTCAATGTTCATTAAACTGTCGTCGCCAATGATAACGATTTCTGTTTCGAACTTTGCTTCCATTTCGGCCAGTTCTGCGCGCTTGTGATTCAGCAAATACACCGCAACGTCTGTTGGAACTGTCATAATGATTTTCTGGGCGGATTTAGCCAGTAATTTTTCTTGCAGGTGACGGAACAGAATAATTGCCGCAGTTTGAATTGATGGAACAACACCCGCACCCATACAGTGTGGACACTGGACGTAAGATGATTCAATAAAACTGCTGCGCAGACGTTGGCGCGACAACATCAATACGCCAAAGTTGTTGATTTTTGCAACCTGGGTACGTGCGCGGTCGCGTTTCATAACCTCACGCATTTTCAGTTCCAGTTTGCGGTTGTTCTTTTCGTCTTCCATATCGATAAAGTCAACGGCAACAATTCCAGCCAAATCGCGCAGACGTAATTGCAGGGCGATTTCTTCGGCGGCTTCCAGATTGGTGTTTAATGCCGTCTGTTCGATGTCTTTTTCTTTAATCGCACGGGAAGAGTTTACGTCAATTGTAACCATTGCTTCAGTCTGGTTGATAACCAGCGAGCCCCCAGATGGTAATGTTACGTATGGACCGTGCAAGCCTTCTAATTGTTTTTCAACGCCGGCTTTGACCATTAGTGGAACGGCAACGTCTTTGTAGTGAACCAATTGTTTGCGTGGTGCGCGACCGTATAATTGTTGAAAATGTGTTTTGGCGGCATCGAATGCTTCTTCGCCTTGGATAATCAGCGTGTCTTCTTTGTCGCTAACAAAGTCACGGACAACACGGCGCAACAATGAATCTTCAGTATGAATTGTGACCGGTGCAACAGATTCCAGTGTTGTCTTGCGGATTTCATTCCACAAATTTACTAGATAATCATAATCAGCTGCGATATCCGCCGGTGCAGCACCAAATGCAGCCGTACGTAGAACAACTGTCATGCCCTTTGGTATTTTCAAATCGTGCAATATTTCACGCAGACGGGCACGTTCAGATTTATCAGAAATCTTTTTAGAAATACCATAGCTGTTGCGCTTGCGCGAATTTGGCATCAGCACGGCAAAGCGACCCGCCAATGACAGATATGTTGTCATTGATGCGCCTTTTTGACCGCGTTCTTCTTTGACACCTTGGATTAACAGAATTTGTTTTGGTTTGATAACGTCCTGAATCTTGAATTCGTGGGCGCGTTTGATAAATTCTTTGTTGTCTTCGCCTGCGCTGTGGTCGTCGTATTCGGCGACTTCGTCTTCTTCGTCATTTGGATCATCGTCATCGTCAACGATGTTGGCGTGCGCCAATTCCAATAACTTCTTTTTCTGTTCAGGTGTTACCTGATAGTAATCTGGGTGAATTTCAGAAAATGGTAAAAATCCATTCTTGCCCGTGCCATAGTCGACAAATGCCGCCTGAAGCGATGGTTCTACACGAATAACCTTGGCCAGATAGATATTACCCTTAATCTGGGGTTTTGTCGTTGTTTCAACGTCAAAATCAGATACACGGTTTGTCGCAGTATCGACTACAACTACACGTGTTTCTTCCGGGTGGACTGCATCCACATAAATTTTCTTTGACATATAATAATCCTTTTGTGTTTGGGGCGTATGAAACATTATGTGCAATCTGTCCCCGTGGGGCGTCCAAGCCCATGCCAAGGGATAGTGCCACGATAACCATCAGCACCATGCAGATCACGAAAAGCAACGATAAGATAAACACTTATATGGCCCTTATGTTTTTCATACACAAGGACGATTTTAACACGGGATAATACCGTTCGCAAGGTATTTATTTTTTATTTGTTTTGCGGACTTTTTTTGCAGTGTTTTTAATTTTTTCTTGGATTTGAGTAAATTCTTGTTTGGCTTGGGCTGCCCACTGTTTCATTTTTGCACGCAACCAACGTTCATAGATAAAGAACAGGCCACCAACACCGATTAATGGTAATACATAGTAAATAATACGATATGCCAGCATTGCACCAAATACAGACGCTTTGTCCACAGTATCAGGCAGGGCGGCCAAGAATATCGTTTCAAATACACCGATTCCGCCGGGGACTTGACTGAAAATACCGGTTGCTTGGGCAATTACAAACAGACCAATGAATGTGCCAAATGGAATGTATACAAATGGGGTTAAACAGAAATACAAAACCAATCCAGCCAGCACACTGTCAGTTATTCCCAACAGAATTTGAAAGGTTGCGGTTTTTGGAGTTGGAATCTGGAATAAAATATTGCCCAGTTTAATAGACTTTTTTTGAAATATAATTGTGACCAGAAAATAAGTCAGAATTAATGCCAAACATATTCCAAACAGCCATCCTAGTCCCATAGACAGACCGGCCGATTGAGTAATTGTATCGTGGGGAATTAAAAAGTATCCAACAACAACGATTGCCGCCACACCTAAAAAATATGTCAAGCCCGACAGAGTCAGCATCTTGAATATGTCGCCACCGCGGATGCGCCAGCGGGTGTAAAGACGATATCGAATCGCGCCACCGCTGATTGCGGCATTGCCGGCATTGTTACTGATTGCGAACCCCAACATTCCTGCCAACATCCATTTCCACCAGGCAACACGACCACCAACATAGTTTAGTGCCAGATAGTCATATAACGATAAAACCAAGTATCCAGCAAAACACGCCAAGCAAGCCGCCGCCAGATGGCGCAGTGGGATATCTGTGATTGCGTGTAATATGTCAGATAATGTATAGTCGCGCAACTGCCACCACAGCATTGCGGCGGCCAGGATAAAAAAGAAAATCCCAGAATAATTAATTAATTTCTTTATAAGTCTTTTTGTCTGTGCTGACATAAAAATCCTTTTCAGGTGGCTTAGGATACCAATCTTTGTACTAAAAAGCAAATTGAAAAAAATTGCTTTTGCGAGACACTCTTATATATAATGTATTGAAATGAAATTGGAATCGATGGGCATTTTAATCAGTCTGCGACCGTTTAACGAACGGGATGCGTTGGCGCGAGTGTTTACACGTGACTATGGTATTGTGGTCGGAATGATGCGCGGGGCGGTAGTTGCAAAAAAGAACAAGCCATTGGTTGGACAGGTTGGAAATATGGTGTGGAATGCCCGTCTGGATTCGCAGTTGGGGGTGTTTCATTGGGGGGCGGATAAAAATCTGGCTGCGCCAATCATGTTAAATCCAAATGCGCTGATGGCGATGAACGCGGTGTTTGCGCTGGTTGATGCATTGTTGCCCGAGCGTGAGGCGTATTCGAACCTGTACGACAAGACGTTGGATTTGTTGTCGGGCGATGTTTTGACGGGATATCTGGATTGGGAAATTAATTTATTGCGAGAACTGGGGTATGCACTGGATTTGTCGCGCTGTTCGGGGTGTGGGCGGACAGAAGACTTGCATTATTTGTCGCCACGGACGGGGCGTGCGGTGTGTGACGAATGTGCCGCACCATATATTAATAAGTTGTATAAGTTGCCACTGAGTCTGGGAGTGACTGGGCGTTTTCTGGAAAATGTTTGTCTGCAACAGGGAATAGAAGTTCCAATAATGCGACGTATGATGAAAATAAATTAAAAAAGTTATATTTATTCCTTGCGATTTTGTAAAAATTTGCTATTGTCTATTCGTTCAACAGAAGAAGGAGAAAACTATGATTTGGACAATCTTGGTACTGGTTCTGGCGATTGCGTTGTTCTTGTTCGGCGGAATGCTGGTAAAGACTGATGCAAAAAAACCAACAACTAGTTCAATCTTAACTAAAAAAATCGTAAAATTGGTATCTGTGTTGTTAATTGCGGGTTCTGTATGCCGCCTGTATACACCATATTACCTGACAAGTGTTAATCCAGCAATCTTGCAGGAAATGGTTGAAGCCATGCAGAAACAGCAAGAAGAAGAAAAGAACAAATTGGTTCGTAAATTCGTTCGCGACCATGGTGACGAAATGGCTATTGATGCCCCAATTTTGGGTAATCCAGAAGCAGAAAACACAATCTATGTTTGGACTGCGGCATCTTGTGGCTATTGCCGTCGTGTACATGGCGAATTGGACCGTGTGTTAAAAGAACGTGATGATGTTCGTGTTGTTATCAAGAACTTCTCTATCCATGGTGTGATGTCTGATGGTCCAGCACGTGCAATGATTGCTGCGAAACTGCAGGGTAATGACAAGGCTGCAAAATTCGTAGATATGGTTATGACACGTGAATATCGTCCACAAGATGAAAAAGACCAGGATAAATTAGCGGAAAAGATTCAGAAAAACTTGATGAAGTTCGCAGAAGAAGCTGGTTTAGACACTGCTAAATTGGCAGAAGATATGAACGGCGAAGTTGTTGCGCGTGAATTAGGAAACGTTCGTGATTTGGCTCAGCGTTTTGAAATCACAGGTACACCGTTCTTGATTATCAATGAACAGGCGTTCCCAGGTGCAATCCCAGCAGCTCAGATTTTGAATGCTTTGAAATAATCACGATTGATTATCAAAAATCCCGCCGATCGGCGGGATTTTTTATGGGAATATATTTGTTATTTATAAAAAATTGTTTTAGACTGGTTTTGTGAGATTAAGAAACTGCTTTTGTGTTCTTTGTTTGTGCGTGTGCCCGATGCTGGGGTGGGCGGAAAGTTCCAATACTGAAATCACGATGACTACGATTCAGGCAATGCAATTGGCGGGCGAACTGGTTGACCGTGGTGATTTTGAGCATGCAAATCAGATTTTAACGCTGACCCCAAAAATGGGGAATGTTGCGCTGGAAATAGAACGCTGGTTTTTATTGGGGCAAATCGCCCAGAAAAAGGGCGAATACGATACCGCAATTCAAATATATCGTCAGATTTTGGATAATCAGCCTGATTTAGCACGTATTCGCTTTGAGTTAGCGACCTGTTATATGCATACGAAACAGTGGGTGCGGGCAGATTATCATTTGCGCCTGGCGATGGCGGGCAAAGATTTGCCAGACGATGCACGTGGGGTTATGAACTATTACCGATATATCGTACGCCAGAATAAAAACTGGAATGTTTGGTTTAATGTTGGGGTTGCGCCTGATAATAATGTAAATAATGCCTCTGGCGGGACCGAGGTTTATAATCACCAATGGGGTACGTTTTATCGTGAACTGGATGAACCAGAACAAGCTGTTGGCACAAATCTGACACTGGGCGGGAATTATGAATTCAAGTTATCTGATCGGTGGCGGTGGAAATCTGAAGCCAATATTTATACTAATATTTATAATATTTCTGAATACGATGATTTGTACTTAAGTTTTGCAACGGGTCCCCGATTTGTTTGGACACGTGGGGATGTTTGGTTTGCGCCGATGGTGACACGCCGCTGGTATGGATGGGAAGGTTATAACTGGTTGGCAGGGGCGCGACTGGATACGAATTATGATTTTACACGCCGGTTGTCAGGCGGGCTTTATCTGCGCGCAACCAAGAACCGGTATGATATGTATGGTGATATATTGGATGGCTATACTTATTCTGGGAATTTCAGAGTGACATATTCTTTTGGGGCCAGTCTTTATACGAATTTGTACACAGGGCTGATGCGTGAAGATACTATCCGTTCAGACTATTCATATTGGCAGCCGTCTGTATCGATTGGGATGGGGGCGGAATTGCCGTTGGGTTTTCATATATATCTTGAACCATCGCTGTATTGGACAAATTATGATGCAGCGCGTGCTGTTATCAAAGATGGCGGCTGGGCGCAAATCACAGAAAACAGTTTTTCCCAGCGTTATTCGATATCGATATCAAATAACAAGTTTGATTTTTATGGTTTTGTGCCGACTATGACGGTTTCATACACGCGGCGTGATTCAAATATATGGCAGCGTGAATTTGATAAAACTGCGGTTGAGTTTACAATGCGACAAAAGTTTTAATTAAAAAGTTATTGAAAAATTTTTTTGTCAACTTATAATATAGTAGACAAAGGATATTTGATATGGCTAAATTTTGTATTTTTTGCGGCAATACGCCCCAGGATAAGAACGCTGAACATGTTATTCCGCAGTGGCTTATTAATATGACCGGCAAGCGGTCGCGTGTGATGAATTTGGAAACTGTGACAGATCGACCGATATCGTTCATAAACTTTAAGTTTCCAGCCTGTGAAAAATGTAACAGTGAATATTCCGCGCTTGAGGCGGGCGTAAAACCTGTTGTTGAAAAGATTTTGGCGGGACAATCTGTTAATGCAATAGAACTGCACAATTTATTGGACTGGTTTGATAAGGTGCGCGTTGGATTGTGGCTGGGTTTTTTACAGTTAAAGGGAGAAGTAGACGACAAAAAACCACATATGCATATCAAAACACGTGTTGGGCGAAAGGATCGTATGTTGATTGTTGAGCGTGTTGATGACCCTCAGACAGGCATCGGTATTATTGGCGCAAATACAGACGCTTTCCTGGAAGTACCCAGTGCGTTCCAGTTGCGTATTAATAACTATATTTTTACAAACGTATCTGATTGTGGTTTGGTTGCGCGTCGTTTGGGTTTTCCATTCACTGACCGATATATTATGAAGAATTTGAACGGTCTTGTTGAGGTGGACAATATGCAGGCATCCAAGGGCCGGGTAGTAAAGCCTGTTATTAGTAACTTTGTATCGCCTGAAAACAGTTTTACTATCTATCAGCCAATGTTCCCCGCCGAAGCACAGGCTTTCCAAAAATTATATGAATCTGATTATGTGAAAAAGCATAGTTTGGCATTAGAGTATGGAATTGGCGGCGTTTTCGTTCAGCGTGGTTCTGGGGCGGCGACTTATTTGCCTGATGGTCAGTCGATTACATTAACCCCTAAATTTTCAACCGAAAACGAATATCAACGTGCTGTAAAGTTATTTCAACTACATAATCACGTGCTGACAAAGACTTATACAACTAAATTTGCCGCCCCGCACGAAAAATGTATTATGGACGGTTTAAATGAAGAACGCGTCAAAGCAAATAACAAGCGTATTGAAATGTACAAGCGAATTAAGGGTACTGTGGGATTTGGGGCAAAACAGAAAGTAAAATGATTCAGCAGGGAGATAAATTTTCAGTGCGTGATCTGCGGCAATCCGTAGACGAAATACTCGGTGCTTGGCGCGATATAAAGATGCTGGCTGGTACGCCACCATTATATGTGCTGGTTGGTGATACGATGATTGACTTGATGCATACTTCGCCGCAAATGTATGCGAAATACAGTATCGAACGCTATGATGATATAAAATCTAGTGCGCTTAATTTAGATAAACAATTACGCAAAAATGGTTTTTATACCACACAAAAATTTTCATACAGTTATTTAACACCTGGATTGACTGTGCAGCAAATTGTTACAGATGCATATTGTTTGGAATATTTTCAGCGGCTGATGTTGGCACCAGGGGTACGCAGAAAGCATCAATCACAAATTAATCAGATTATTTCAGATGCATTTCGTGTGTCGTATTACTATGCGCAGTATTTATGGGCCTGTAATTCAGGTGTTTGTAAAAAAGTATCAGAAAAATTAACTTGTCCAGGGATTGAAAACTGGGAACAGATAACAGGTGCTGTTTTGGGAATAGGGTTCAAATTCCATCCAGATGATATCTATGAGTTTTCAATTAATCATATTAATCCATATATATCCAAAGACGCATATGATGCACGCTATGTGGAACAGAAAAAGTTCAAAGATATGGTTATGGAAAAGTACGGGATAGATACGGGGTGCTTGGTTCTTAGTCCACAAAGTCAGGAAAGATTAACTAAAATTCTGCAAAAATTGCGTATAAAGGTGCGGGGGTAATGTCAGATACAGAAGAAGTAATCGTTGTGCCACAAAACAATGAGCCGGACAAGCAGAGTTTTGCCCAACGTTTTCGTGAACGTTTGGTATACCCATTCCAAAAAACGCGTTTCTATAATCAGTGGGCGAATGCGCCAATGGATATGCGCTTTCGCTTGACCAACAAATGTAATGAAAAATGCTCGCGATGTTTTGAGTGCTCGGGGCCTGACAATCCATTAAATGTAATTCCAACGGCAGATGTCGCGTTTTATGCTAATTATAGGGGGGTGCATTTTACAGACATTTATATGACTGGGGGCGAATGGTCGCTGATATATGATGTCCAGCCACACTATTTGCGCAAGATTTTTGACAGTTTGGATTTGTCTAAATCAGACGAATATATTATCCAGACTAATGCGCGGTGGATAAATGGGCCACATCGTAAAGATATATTAGGGGATATTAAATATATTCAGTCTAAACTGGCTAAACACAATTGCGTATTGAAATTGGATATGTCGGTTGACAGATATCGCAGCCAGCAGAGCTTGGATGCGGTTCGCGATGTTATTCTGGTGGTGGCATCTGATGCGGAATTTAATAACACTAAAATCCGAATTATGTCGTGTGCGCTGGATGCGCATATGGCAAACGATTGTGTCCTGCGCCCAGAATTTTTTGAACCACGTGGTGTAAATTTAAGGTTTGAACCGCGTTCTTGGTTTAATCTGTATTTTCAGGTTTGTTATGCCAATAATACACGCATTGTAATCCACGAAGAAGGCCCCACAATGTCGATTGGACGCGCTAAACAAAACGGTTTTGGATACAAGATTTATGAGCCTCAATTACAGTGTGGTGGTCTGCAAGTCTATAATACGTTAATGGAACTGTCTTTGCGCGAAGATGGGATGATAAAGTGGCACAACTGGTATGACTGGAACATAATGGTGCCGTACAAAGATTCAAATGGTCAAAACAAGCCATTGGAACAAATTCGCGCCGAATTGGTAGATATGGCGTGGACGAGGTTGTTGCGACACAATATAAAGAATCTGGCTTTGAATTTGTTGCCTGTGTTTGGTACAGCACGTCAGATTCATATTTATAATCAAATGAGAAAATCGTACGTTGCAAATCGAAAGGTTTTCGAGCATATTGCAATGCCAATCAAAGAATTATAAAAAGACAGATTAAGTCTGGCGATAATTTATTTTTGTTGGTTGGTAGTATATTCGGCAGTCAGTTCATCGCAGATTTTTCCAAATTCAGACATTGATGTTTTGGTTGCGGTTAAGACTTTGACAATTGTGTACATTGCTGGCCAATGTGGTTTACCTGATGGCTCAAAGCGTTTGCTAATGTTAAAAGTTGTTGCATCTAGTCCAGAAAACCGTGCCAAACCCGAGCGTGACATCTGGTTATTCTTAGCGACAACGTCAATTGCGCCCCATATTGCGGAATGTATTGGCATGTGTATCTCTCCTTGTTTCTAGATTGTTTCAAAAAATAGATTCTAATCCTAATTGACTTTGGTGTCTTAATCAAGGTGTTTTCATAAGAAGTATATCCTAGTGTTATAAAATTGTGGAAATTCTGGGGTTCTATGGTGTTAGTTATGATAATTGTCTTATAAAAATAGGATGAAAATCAATTGTTGGTAGTGTGTGTTTTGTAAATTCTAGTCCGAATCGATTGCCCCAAGCGATTCGTTTTATTGTGTTATGGACAAAAGAACGCACCATTAGGTGCGTTTTTTGTTTGGATTTATTAGGTTTTCTAACTTTTGTTGGCGGTGGTGGAGGTGTGCGGGGCGGACGATTTTTATTTGTGTCGGGGCGTGTAATTCCAACCCAATCCCGCCCCATGCCAGAAAGACAGCAAAAACTGTGATGCAGTGCGGTATAATCCATGGGAAATAAAGGATAAGTTATGACGGACGAATAGATAAAAAAAGAGTTGCGCAAATTGATGGCAAATAACAATGCATTGATGGATAGTGTAAATAATTATGCGATTAAACGCAGATAGAAAAACAAAATCCCCCCATACATGGGGGGATGATTATATGAGCGGCTGCTGAAAACATCTGATAAAATCGTTTATATTTGAACCAGTTGCTTCCAGAATCTT
Source organism: Candidatus Enterousia sp. (assembly GCA_045630455.1). Lineage (GTDB taxonomy): Bacteria > Pseudomonadota > Alphaproteobacteria > Rs-D84 > Rs-D84 > Enterousia. The sequence goes on from JAZQTD010000030.1 coordinate 30,963, forward strand.
TGCGATACTGTTTGTTGATGGCCAGCGTGGCTGTCCATATCTAGAACTGCGTTTGCTTTTGTTAAATGTTGTTGGATCTAATCCGCTGAACTTGGCCAGACCCGAACAAGACATTTTTTTAGAGATTGCAAACTTATCGATTGCATTCCATACATCACTGTGTGTCATATTAAACTCCTTTGTAGTATCTGTTTGTTTCTTGAACACACAAAAATTATAAAATAGGTTTTTTAAAAATTTTTTATACTTTTTTTATGAGAATTAATGTATAAAATAGGGATATAAAAAACAAAAAAATTATATTTTGGGGATTTTTTGCCATTTTTTCCGCCACGAATAAGTATTTATTCTTGGTTTTTTAGGTATATATTCCTGTATCTAATGGTTGAAAAGTGGTGTAAATTCCCAATATGGTATTGGAATTTGGTACTTTTATCACAGACAAAGGGGATATTATGCCGACAATAAAGACAAAAATTGCCTTTCTGCGTGAGCTGTTCGCATTGAAAGAAGTTATTGACCTGGGGCAGATTCATGCAGCTGCAGAACGTAATGGTATCAAGCATTCTAATATGTCTAAAATGATTTCAGACCTAGAAGCCAGGTTCAAAACCACCTTATTAATACGCAGTTCTTCGGGCAGCGTTCCAACAAATACCACACGCCAATTGTATACGGATATAGAACTGATATCTAATGCCCTAGAAAACATTATTCATAACTTAACCGGTCCTGATGAATTGACAGGTTATATATCTGTTTGGACCGAAGATGGTTTTGCCGGCAGTAGTTTATTAACGGAATTGTCTAAATTATATTCGAAATATCCAAAGGTTCGTTTAGACATTCTAACGAATCGGCATATGAATATGTCTAATCCAGATATTACGATATTGGATGCACGTTCGGTGCAGAAGCTTCCTGGCAAGCCGTTGTTTAAATTCAAGACCAAAGCGAAATTTTACACAACCCCAGAATACATGGTAAAACATGGTATCCCCAAAGATATGGACGATATGCTTGAAAACTATGACTTGTGCGTTCGTCAGCATTTCTTGCACTTGCCAGAATGTAATTTTGTTTTAAAGCGTGCCAAGAAACTAAATACTACTGCAGATTCAGCATCTATTATTTATCATCTGGTTTGTAATGGGGCAGGGGCTGCATTAATGCCAGAGTGGTGCGCAAGCAAAAACACCAAACTGGTCGAGATTCCCAACATCAATTTTGATTACGAATACATTTTAACCTGTACTGGTAACCCATTAACTGTAAAAAGTGGCAAAGTACAAGCATTCTTAGAATTCTTTTATGAATTTTGTAAAGAAAATGATATTCCACTGGAAATGTTTGAATAGTTTGTTGCCTCACTACACCAACGTCATAATGTTCGCTTCATTTGATTAATCTATTTATTTGTGTTATAATATAGACAAACGTAAAAGGAGATAAGATGTTTAAAAAAGCTATCAACAAAGTTGAAGCCATGAATCAGCTAGAGCAGATGCAAAAAGAATTGTCTAAATTGGGCCCCGTGCCAAACGGTAAAGAAATATATGATTATGCAGTCAAATTTTTTAACGTAATTGTAAAGTTTCAAGATAATTTTGCCTTGAATATTGATATGTTCCCTAAAACAGTAAAGTCAGCAGAGACTTTAAGAATGCATATTAATAATGCTGGACGCAATGAATATGGTTGGGTTCGCGCCAAACGTGGCGAGCCGGTAACATTACATAATCTGTATCTGGGTAACGTATATGGTATTTGGACCGGCACGGCGGCGTCGTTCAAAGAATCTTCCGATAAGGACACTCAACAAATTATTCAAAATCAGATAAAAAGTTTTATAAACAGTCATCGTGAACCTATGATAAATCTGATTTCAGAGGTCCTGAAAAAAAATAATAAACCAGATAATATCTTGGTAAAAACAGCGATGAAAATTAAATCAAACTCAAAATAAAAGAAAGCACCATTTGGTGCTTTCTTTTTAATGATTGCTCTTTGGTGTAAAAAAGTTTTTTATTCGTGCATCACACTTTGCATCACAGTTTTTGTTGTTTTGGGGGCGTGGGGCGGAAATGGGTTGGATTTGCAGCCATTGGTTAAAATAAAAACTGTCCACCCCGCACAGATAGCACGCCAAACATAAACATCAACAGGGCAAAGAAATTCAACGAAAAAACGCACCAAATGGTGCGTTTCTAAACTGGTGCCGGTTGTCGGGATGCCAAGGCGAGTCCAAAGTCCCAGATTTCCAATACTTTCATACAGTTGATTTGGTCCGCCTGTAATTCATCTGCATCAGAAAACCCATCCACATATTCACAATTCATATTCAAAATACGTTCGTCCGTCTTTTGTGCAATAACAGTCAACTTGTTGCCCAAAATATCAAACAATATATTTATATTATTCCCCAATGTATATATTTCTGTATTTCCATGTATCGAGCGCTGCAAACCCATAAGCTCCGACTTTTTAATTTTCTTTGCCAGATCGTTAATCAGACCGTTTTCTGCACGAAACTACTTGTTAAAAAATAGAATCATATTTATTTCCCAGATTTCTTATTAGTTTTCAACCAAAACCATTATACAAAGCAACACTATTGTCAACAAACATCCTTGATTCCAAATTTACACCATATACACACGCGCATGCTGTTTTTTGATTTACATAAAAAACTATTTTGCTAAAATACTATCAACATGCGGGGAAAGAATGAAATATTTCACACTTTTATTAATGTTTTTTTCATTTGTAACATCGGCCATGGCACAACCACTGGATGATGCGCTGCGCGCAACATACACGGCATGTGTTGGCATTGATGACGAATTGTCTGACTTGAAAAAAATGGCGGGTATTAACACAGCAATTACATCAATTGGTACGGCGGCCGGTGCCGGCGCAACAACAGTGGGATTGGTCAAGGCAAAAAAAGATGCAAAATTACAACAGATCTTGGACGAACTAAAACAAGAAGAAAATGCCGCACAACAAGGAAAAGAACAAACGGATGTTGAATTAGATAAACTTGAGCAACAGTATACCGACATGGAAAACTTAATAACCCAGATTGCAAATGGAACCATAAAAATTCCTGATGAAACCTGGAAGGAAATAGGTAAACAACAATCACAATCCAAAAAATTGGGTAATTGGCGCACGGGGTTAATGGCGGGGTCGACGGCAACCAATGTTGCCGGTGCGATTATTGCCGGCACGAACAGGGTCAAGGGTGATTTAGAAGCGCAAATAAACGATTGCAAGGCATCAATAAAACAATTACGTGATGCAATTATGCAGGCTCGCATGAACGGCCAGGATATTAGTGAAGCACAATCGATTGTTGATGCGTGTGGTGATTTTGAATATTCTGATTTATCTAAGATTAACAAGCACGCCATGGGTTCTGCGATTTCATCTGGTATTGGTGCGGCGACAGGATTGGTGGGAACGATCACATCTGCATACGCCAACAGCGAAGGTGTCCGTGGTGACAACAGCGACGAAGGCGAAAAGAAGGAAAAAAATCTGAACACAGCATCAAATATATTGGCGGGTACGACGACTGCGGCATCTGCTACGGCGACTGTATTCAACGCGACCCAGATTAAGGCAATTAAACAAGTGGCAGAGGTTGCCTCAAAATGCACGGGGGTATTGAAATGATAAAGAAATTATTTATTTCCATTGTTGCTCTTGCTTTTTGTCAACCGATGACCAGCCATGGGGCAAATTACAGTTCGCCAGACATTATTACCAACAAACTAAATGCTGTTGTTGGAATAAGTGCCTATGATTTAGAAACCGTTTTATCAGACTATGTTTTTTCGGGTGACACCGAAGCAATGGTGGAAGTTTTTAAGACACATTGGAATCCAAAAACTGGTGAAATATCTTTTCATGATTTGTTAGAGGTTTGTGTCGCCGGCGGAATAACACACTGTCAACAAACGCCAAGTGATTCAAGATGTAAAGAATTAGAGGTTTACAGTATTGGCAACGATCAATGCATGGTGTTTATAAAAAATCTAATTGATACAGCACAATCTCGTATTAGATTAAGTAAGTTTAGAGGCCACACACGTGACTTTGACAAGCGAACATGTAAAAAGGTTGGTGGCACATGGACCAAAGACATCACAGGCTCAGGACATTACTGTGCGGGCCAAGACGGAAAAAGATTACTATTTTCAGATTCCTGTGGCACAGGTTTGGGTACATGCGTTCGTGATTTTGCATCCGGGGTCCAGGTTCAAGAAATTTCTGGATTTGAATTGGTAAAATTGTGGGGACAAAAACACGGGTTACAATTGACCTGTGATCCTGAATACGAAAATCGTTCCGACATCATACCCGGCAAGGTTATAAGTGCAGTATCAAAAACATCGACAGAAAAAGATACAGGGCAAGATTTTATTCGGTGTTCCGCCAACGAAGAAGCATACGAATTTGAATTTGATGATTTAAATGAAAGTTATGACCTTGACAACTATCGCGGAATAACCGCAGGTTTATGTGCATTATTCGAACTGAACAGAGCAAACGGAACAGGCTTTGGCGTTTGTCGCACCAAAGATGCCACATTATGTCAAGAAATAAACAAATCTGCAGAGAGATTCGGATACACATCCTCATATAACGATATCGAGGGATGCGTAATCAAAGCCTCATCCCAAGTGGCATCAGGCCAACCGCGTACAGCATTTAATATAAACCCATGGGAATTTTCAGATTATATAAATCTGGCATTTACGAACGAAACAAAGAATCTGGTAAAAGATTACGTAAAAACCACACTGGACGGGCAAAATATTTTGCTTGAAAGTTTTGATTGCGATGCCGCATACAAAGATTATGGACAAAATGATAATTTATGGACATGCTATGTAAACAGTCAACCTGTTGATTTTATCTTTGACGATCTTTCTGAACACTCTGACCAAACGATAAAGTCTTCTATATCCAGGATGGCATGCGAAATACTTGGTGGTATTGGTACATATGAAAACTGTCATGGATTAGACGAACAACAGTGTATGACATTAGGTCAAAAGATACAAGAACGTGGACTGGCTGGCACATATTATGACCGAGAAAAAGGTGGTTGCATAATAAAAGAAGCAGAAACAGAACACACAAAACAACTGATTGCCGAGATTGCTATTGGTGTCGTTGTTACCACATTAACATTGGGAACCGGGTCACCAATATTGGTTGCCGTTTCAATTGGTGGTTCCGTTGCAACTGACATTGCATTTGAAGCGGTCTACGATTGGCAACGTTCATTACCTTACGAAGATTATCGCGATTTCATCAATTCGATTCTAGCCTGTTCTACAGATGTTTCAAGAAATCTTAGTGATGCTGTTCGCATCAGTCAAATTAACACCCCAGAAAACAAAAACTGCCTGGCCAAGGCACTGAATGAAAATTATAAGTTAGTTGTTGGGCAAATGACAAAATTAGCCCCCGAAGACCAAAATATATTGACCCAAACCCTGGCAAATATTGCCAACACATTAGGCACTGAAGATTTCATGAAACTGGCATCTGAATCCGAAATCTCGCTTATCAAATCATCACGCAACTATGTGGGGGTAACATTGCTAGCCGGAACGATAATTTTCAGTCCGGAAAAAATGATAACAAAATTTGATAACATTATTATCAATTCTGCCCCAGAAATCAGATCATTATTGGGCCGTTTTGGTAAAAATCCCGTATTAGAACCTGCACATGCAAACAGTCTAGGACGTGATTTCTATCGTATAACAATCAATAACGGCGATAATGTTGACCAGATTATAAATACCCTGCAGGGTAACGGTTGGTATATATCAGCAACATCCGCCACGGATGGTCAAAAATTCCTGGTCGCATCCAAGGAAAATATATTTGGCAACTGGTCGAATTCTTCGTCAAACTGGTTGAGTGTAAACACTATGGAATCAACAGTCAACGGTAATTACAAACATTTAAAAAATAGCAATCTAGAAAGATTTCTTAATTATGGAGACCGGCCAATAGAACTGGGTAAGATTCGCGGTCAAACTGTCTTTGTAGACACGAAAGATTTTGGCCAAATATCAGGTCGCCCAATAGTTATGGTCTCTATTCGTGACAGAAAAATCCCATTTTATATTTCTACTGGAACAGCTGGCAAAATAACCGTACCAACTGGAAAATGGGAATTTTTTGGAGGCATAAGTCCACAATCAGGCTGGTTTAACAAAGGAACCCTTGATGATATAAATCGCCATTATGATGTTCCTGAATTCAAACAGATTGCAGATTGGCTAGACACCAAAATTGGCGACCTTAGAAATGTGCAATACATTCAAGAAACCGCAGCCAGATCTAGTCAAGGTGGCATCGGGTTTGTTGGTACAATAGAAAATGTGAGACAAATAGATCTGGGTACCGTAAATCAGTCTTTAAAATACACGCCTGGCACTATACGACAGCCAACATGGCGACAAAATGTCGCTGAACTTAGAAATTGGTTCAAATCATTATAAATCAATTTAAATACCTTAATATGATACAAAAGAGCCTCTATAGCCCTAAACTGGTATCTAGTTTTATGCGATATATCAAAGTATTTTGATCGACCATCCCAGATTTGAAACATTTCAACATTTTGATACACACCTATGATTTTTTTGCTCGCGTTGTTCGCACAGATATGTATAGTTGTGGGGCAATGCCGGTTGTCGGGATGCCAAGGCGAGTCCAAATTCCAAGATTTCCAATAGTTTCAGACAGTTGATTAGTTCGCCTGCATCACACTTAGCCTCACATAGCATTTTGATAAAAGATGTGATAAAATATATGAGATAAAAAAGATTTACAAATGAAATTATTGAATAAGTCTGAAATTTTAAGTGCCTTATCAAAACATCCCATTGGTCGGGGAACCGAGGCGACTACATACGATGCTGGTCGCTATGTTGTGCGTGTACCGCATACTGTAAAAATTGATAAAGCATTCAGGGAAAATTTATCCAACGATACATACAACTATCAAAAGGTTGATAATATACACGGTCGCCGCAATTTTGGTCAGCCATTGTATAATTTAACAGACCCGAAGTCGGGGGCTGTGATGTTGTCTGTTTGTAAAAAGGTGGATGGAATTACCACAAACGATTTGGTCGAAGAACCATTGACGACAAAACAAAAATCCGATGCAATGGCTGTGGCAATTAAAAAGATGCGCATAATGGCATCTGCACCACAAAAATCCTATCGCAGGTTGGTTGATGATTTGAATCATCTGGCCGGCACAAACTTTACCATCGACCCGTGCGAAGGGAATATGTTGATAAACCCAACCACTGGGCGGTTTTACATTATTGATTTGCGACCTGTTAAAAAGATACGCAATGTGGGTGATTTGATTTTGTTATTGCTGACAGATATTCCAGACATGCCTGATAATGCCGAGTATTTTGAACTGGAGCAAAAGATTGTAAATAAACTGATGCGTGCGGCGCAGTCATGTGGTTTGTCTGTTCCGGAACAGTTAAAACTGAAGCCGAGTGCATTAGAGGTTATAAAATCAGAGGCAGCACGCCAGTTGTATATAAATAATTATCAGAATATCGCATTACATGCGCATTCAAAATAAACACCGCCCATTTGGGCGGCTTTTTTATTCGTGCATCACAGTTTTTGGTGTTTTTCGGGCGTGGGGCGAAAATGGGTTGGAATTGCAACACTTGGTTAAAATAAAAACGGCCCGCCCCGCAATAAAATTGCTATCGGGGCAAAATTCAAAAGAGCAAGAAAATCCAAACAAAAAACGCACCGTTTGGTGCGTTTTAAAACTGGTGCCGGTTGTCGGACTTGAACCAACGACCTACTGATTACAAATCAGCCGCTCTACCAACTGAGCTAAACCGGCATTGCCACACAATTATACATATTTAGAAATTTAACGCAAGTAAAAAAATCATAAAGTTATATATAATAACAGGTGTTGACATTTTGTGGATTTTGTACTATAATAGCACGGAAAATTAAAACCTAGGGGGTTGAATATGATTTTATTTTTTAATAAACAGTATCGTGCAGAAAACAATATGATTAACGATTTGGCTAAGAAAATTAAAAAGTCAAAGGTCGTAGAACGTGAAATACGTGGAAATACAGAAGTATATAAGTTAGATAATATGGCTATATCTTTTGATATTTTGGGTAGTAAGCTGACAGTTGAAGAAAAAAAGACTGGCGGGGCTATTGTTGATATGGACTGCAAGTTTGGTGGTAATTTTGCTGGGGATGAAATGCAGAATGCTCGTTTTGATATGTTCTCGAATTTGTTAGAAGTTGCCCGCAAAACATATGAGGCGCATATTGAAAAAGCAGAAAAAATGAATCAGGCATCAAAAAAATTGCAGGAAAAACAAGCACAATTAAGTAAGGTAGAGACAGAAAAGGCCGCCGCTGAAGCCGCTATTGCCGAAGCCAGAAAGAAACTGAAAGCTTTGTAAATTAAACGGGCATATGCCCGTTTTTTGTTATAAATTCCTTGCCTTTGGGTTTATTTAGGGCAAAATAGGGGTATGAATACGAAAAAATTACCAGAACTGTTGGCGCCGGCGGGTACGTTGGATGCCTTTAAAACTGCCATTTTATATGGTGCAGATGCAATTTATGCTGGATTACCGGGGTTTTCTATGCGTGCGCGTGCCAAGATTGATGTCGAAGGTGTAAAGCAGGGTATCGAGTTAGCGCATGCCGCAGGCAAAAAAGTTTATTTGGCGTTTAACCTGTTCGCGCACGATTTTGAGTATGACAATATGCCACGCGTGGCAGAGGTTATTAAGTATCTGAATCCCGATGCATTGATTGTTTCTGATCCAGGGATTGTTATGTGGGTGCGTGAGAATTTCCCAGATATGCCGATACACATTTCCACCCAGGCGAATATTTGTTCGGCAAAAACAGTCAAATTCTGGCAGAATGCAGGGGCGAAATTATGCGTTCTGGCGCGTGAGGTTTCACACAAAGAATTCAAAGCCATACGCGAGGCCTGTCCAGACGTGGGGCTGGAAATCTTTGTTCACGGGGCGATGTGTATGTCTTATTCGGGGCGGTGCTTGCTGTCTAATTTTGTGACGGGGCGGCCGGCAAATCGTGGGGCGTGTGCGCAATTATGTCGTTGGAAATACGATGTTATCCTGCGTGAGCGCGAAAGCGGTCTGGAAATGCCAATAACCGAGGATGAACGTGGCGCGTATATTATGAATTCCAAAGACTTGTGCCTGATGCCACGATTGAGTGAGGTTATATCTGCCAACCCAGACAGCCTGAAGATAGAAGGGCGCAATCGTTCTGAATACTATGTGGGTTCGGTTGTAAATGCGTATCGGTGTGCGATGGATGCGTATGCGCGTGATCCGGAAAATTTTGACCCCGCGCCATATATGGCGGCGTTGGAAAGATTGGAATCGCGTGGTTATACAACGGCGTTCTTTGATGGTCCGTTGGGTCCGTCGGCACATAATTATGAAACAACACGCAGTACGTCGGACTTTCATGCGGCGGGCGTTGTGGTTGCGGTGGACGATGAAAATGTATCATTTGAGTTGCGTAACGAAACGCGCGTGGGGGATACTGTAACATTCATTGTCCCGGGACGGATTGACGGGGTTTCGGTGGAATTAAAAGAAATGATTAATGCTAAAAATGGCGAATCTGTTGCCAAAATGGCGGCGGGTATGGGCAATACTATACTGATTCCGCGTGCGTGGTTTGGTGATGCAATTGATAAAATTGTGCCGTATGTTCTGGCGTACAAGCATAAGTAATTAACCCGCCTTTTGGCGGGATTTTTTATAAAGAATCTTTTAATAGTAATAAAAAAATCCCCGCAGATGCGGGGGATTTTGTCCAATATATGTTAGTTTTATTTTTTTCTTTTTTTAGAATACAACGTTAACACGTGCACCCAATTCGGCTTTGACATCTGTGCCATTTTGTGATTCTGGGTGTGCATCGTCGAATGTGTATTCGCCGTACAGTGTGATTTGCGTTGCATCTGTCAACTGGTATGAACCCGTCAATGAAACGATATATTCATCAAATCCATCGTCCATGTCTGCTTTGGATGCTAACAGTCCATCTACCATCGGTTTTGCCATTGCAGGAACTTCGGTTGTTAATCCTTCAATGCCGTTATCCTCGTGGTGTTTGAATGTAAATCCGGCACCAATCGACCAACGATCATCAATTTGATAAAACGTTTTTAACCCAGCGTTAAATTCAGTTGTAGATTTCAAGTCAACTGAGATTTCGCTTGGCATGCCTGGAACGCCCATTAAAGGAGTAGAAGCAATATCTATTTCGTTGTTATCATTACCAAATGTTTGCAGCACTTCAAAGAATGCGGCGGCTGTGAAATTGGACCATGTGTTACCAACCTGAGATCCAACGTGGAAGCCCCAGCGGCCATTTGAATAGTTGTCATACGTGAAACCTTTTGTCATGTCGTATGAGCCGCTCATACCACTGACCCCGCCCAAGTGTGCGTCTGCATAAACATCCCACGCGAATCCGTCCGCTTCAAAGGCACGGTATTTCAAACCAACGCGACCCTGGTGCATACCTTTGCGGTCGATGTCGCCGTCATGTGTATAGCCAACTTTGGCATACGCTTCCAAACGGTCTGTGATACCATAGCCCAAATCTTCGTGTAAGCGCCAGATTGGGAATTCTGTTGCGCCATCGTGGCCCTTTCTGACCATGGCGTCTGTGTCATCTGCAACCTTGTACATAACACCAGCAGATGTTTTTGAATACATCTGATCTTGTTTTGGCATATACAGTGGGTTTTCCAGATTTGCAGCAAATGCAGGTGCGGCAAGAACCGACAATGCGACTGCTGCGCTTAAAGTTTTTTTCATCTTTTAACTCCTTAGTTTTCGATGAATATTAACCACACCCCCATTATTGGCAAGATGCGGGTTCATACCCATACCGCCCATTCTTGGCAACAGTATGTTGTTCTGGTATGAACATCTGTATTGTGCATTGTCTTAGGACATATGTCAAAAAATCTTTTTTCTTGACAGGGGGGACTTGAAAATATATGACGCGCGACCTATATATATTTCCTGGGGTGATGAGACCGCGGGAATTTTAACCAAAGGGGTCCGATATGAATAATGTTCAAAATTTACTGCACAGCCCTGAAATTCAGGAAAAACTGCATATTAAATCTGCGCATATTAAACTGGATATGGATAAAAAACGTCAGTTGGGAAATGCATATTTGAAACTGTATTTCGGATTGTCGTGCCTGAATTGGACGAATAAAAAAAATCTGGGGACGGCGTGGCAGACTGCATTTACCCAGGCGCAAAATATTATCAATGCGCGTGATGAAAAAAATCCAGCAACTCAATTTTTGAAAGTAATGCACGATACGCATAAGCAAACGTGGCCACGTCATATTATGACCCACCCACAACGTGATGCAGTGTTCAATGGGAACGAACGAGAAATGCGTGAATATGCAATTCGCAATGTCCGTTCTGCCATGGGCGAGATAACACTGCTGTCTTCACAGGCTGAATTTTCAATGGACAAATCAAAAGCCACGGCGGCTGCGAAACAACCGCTACGTGTTGCCGCGGAAAAAGGCCAGAAAAAGCCCGCAATGTCGGTTGATGCAAAACAAAAAGCCGCTGTGCCACAGACAAAAAACGGCGGACAGGTTATGGCAAAACCGGGTGTAAACTCAAATGTCGCACCAGAACAAAAGGCGGGCGCAAACTCCACACAGGTTGCTGTGCGACCGGTGGATGCGGAACGTTCAATTTCCCAGGAACAGCGCGACAAAGAAATTGCGGAAAAAATCAAAAAGTCGGTAAAAAAGCCAGATATGAAACCACAGTTTCAGCAGGCATCTGGGCGCGTTATTGATTTGACTAAGTTGATGCAGATGCAAATGCTGATGCGTTCCCAACAAAAAGTAGCATAATCAAAGGGATATAAGATGGATTTGGATTTTGAAAAAACAATCGCAATGCTGAATGGTGAATCTGTCGACAATATTGAGTTAGCGCAACTGACAGAATTAGATCGGATTCAGATTACAAATGCATTAGATTTAATTTTCCAGGGCTTAAGTCTGCGAAATTGGTTGGCGGGTGGTGTGTTGCGTGATGCGTGGCAAAATGCACTGGACCAATTGCGCGAATACGTTTTTTCGATTTCTGTTAACAATGCTGCGATCCTGTACGCGCGTCAGGTTACATTTGATATGCGCGACACTTGGACAGACAAGATGCGTACTGCGCCACGGACGAATATGTTAATTCAGTGCCCAGACGACAAACGTGACGAATGGGCAAATAATGCAGAAGTTAAAATTCAAAATGGTGTAGATTTGCTTATACAAAAAATTAACGGTTTTGTAACAGGTACGCCAAACGCACCCAAAAATGCGACTTTGGCACAGAGTGCACCAACTTTTCAGCAAATATTTGACAGTCGTGTTCGTGATGAAAACCAGCGTGTTCGTGAACGTAAGAGGCAATAAAAAATCCCGCAGTTGCGGGATTTTTACATAACAAAGTCTTCGCCCAGGTATACTTTTTTTACCATTTCGTCTTGGACAATTTCTTCGGTCGTGCCGTGTTTTAATATCTTGCCATCGTGCAGAACATAACTGCGATCGGTAATGCCTAATGTTTCGCGTACGTTATGGTCGGTGATAATTACACCCAGACCGCGATTCTTTAACTGGGATACCAGGCTGCGGATATCATTAACCGCGATTGGGTCAATTCCGGCAAATGGTTCGTCCAACAATATAAATTTTGGATCGTTGGCCAGTGCGCGTGCGATTTCAACACGGCGGCGTTCGCCACCGGACAATGCTGTTGCAGGACTGCGACGCAGGGATGAAATCGAAAATTCTTCAAGTAATGAATCCAATTTCTTTTGGCGTTTTTTCTTGTCTGGTTCGACTACTTCCAGGATTGCCATAATGTTTTGTTCCACCGTCAGACCACGGAAAACACTGTTTTCCTGGGGCAGGTAACCGATGTGCAGGCGTGCGCGCTGATAAAATGGCAGGTGGGTTATATTCTGGGAATTTAAAAATATCTGACCGCCGGTTGCCGATAACTGGCCCGTGATGCAATAGAAAGCGGTTGTTTTTCCTGCGCCATTTGGTCCCAGTAAGCCAACCGATTCGCCTTGGCGTGCGACAAGCGACACGTCTTTGATAACCATACGTTTGCCGTATGTCTTTGATAAGTGTTCAACACGCAGTACTGATTGTTTCATAATTTAATCACCATTTCGTCTGTAAATATTTTATCGCCGTTGCTGATATGGATTTTTACGTTCCCAATCAGGCGGATGTTTTTAGCCTTGCGATTATATTCGCCAGTGTTGGCAACAAAGTCATATTTTACACGTTGTCCATCCTGGAATCGGACGGCGTTGCCAGAAACACTGTCCATATATATAATATCGGGCTTATTATATTCTTGGCGACCAGTTTTAGCTTTTAGACGAAAGGGTTCGCCATTTTGGTCGGTGCCGGCAAATGATGCGTTTGACATCTTAAATTGGTTCGTGACGATATCTGTCATATTAATTGCAGAAATCGGTGTCCATAATAATTCATTTGTAAACAGCGCGCCCGCAATCAATGCAACTAGCATTACCATGCCCCAGCCGGTAAAGAAAAACTGCCACAGGCGTTTTAAGCGTCGGTGTTTAAAGAAGATTATAAAATTGCGTTTATCTTTGTGCACAGCTCCAGTTTAGCCTGCATAAAATAAAAAAGCAATTTTTATATTTATCTGGATGTTTTTTTATGTTATAATGTACGGCAAGAGAGATGAATAAGAAACTTCTGTTTTTTGTGGGTGGTTTGTGTATGGTCGCAATGCCGACCATGGCGGCGGTGTCTATTAAAAAGGCAGCGCCGGTTGTTGCACAACAGGTTGACAAGATGGATAGTGCGACCAGCTTGGTTGGAACTGCGATGGCACTGGTGGCGGGGGTCAAGGATCTGAATGCCAAGGTAAATGCATTAAGTGCAGAATGTGAACCAACATCCGCAGAAATTAATTTCGTAAATGATATTATTAAGGAGTGGGCTAAGACGGGTGCGGCTAGTGCCGAAGATGTTCAGCGTAGTCTGAAACGTAAGGCGTGCCCTGTTTCTAGTGGTGTTGGCGGGTATCAGGCATCGGTTAAAATTGCAATGGGAACCGGAAAAGTATCGGATCTTTGCTATGATACGTTTCGGGGCGATGGAAACGATGGTATGGTATGGGAGAATTTTCCGCGTGTTGGTGTTGCTACTTATTGTGATGACGATACGAATACGTGCGGTGTAAAAAATCAAAAAAAGATGTCGGATATTTATGAGATTTTTGCCTTGGTTGATTTTACAGAGGCTGATTATACCAAGCAAGAGGCGACCACTGCGGCAAAAATTATCGCAAAAATGGAAAAATGTTCTTCTGTAAAGTTGAGTCAGTCTAAGAAAGAGCTGTGGGGTGGATTTTTGACGGAGACCGTTGGTAATATGGGGCAAAAGACTAGTACTGCATCCATTATGGATACTGTTGGTGGTATGGTAAGTGGTGGCGGTGGTGCTATGGGAGGCTTGTCTTCGATTGGTAGCTTTATTTCCAATACAATGAATAAATAAATCCCGATTGCGGGATTTTTTTATGCTTTACTAATATTGCAAAAAATCGTATAATACAAAAGATTATAGAAAGGATTCTTGGATGAGAAATAAACTATCTTTGTTGTTTGCGACGTCTATGATTGTGCTGACGGGGTGTGCAGGTTCTAATGATAATATGGATCAGTGGGGGCCGATTGCGACACCGACGGTTGATTATGTGGAAATGTTGGATGTTTATTCTGCACCGCACAAGGATTCGTTTCTGAATCAATTAGCGATGAATTATCGTTCTTATGCGATTTATAATGCGCGGACCAGTGGGTATCTGGATGTTGGTGAGTTGTTTGCAAACAAAGCTGTGGCTGCGTTTAGTGGTGAAACGCCATTCCCGGAAACATTGGATAATTGGCCAATCGAAGATGAGCAGGCATCATTTGAATTGTACACTGCGTATAATAATTTGATGGAACAATTGCAGACAGATGCAGCGGATAATAATCCACAATTGGCGGCAGAGGCTCAGGCTAAATTTGATTGTTGGCTGTCGGCTACGGCAAGCGAGCAAATGAAAACAGCTGCTCAATGTCGCGATCGTTTCCAAAAAACAATGGCTGCATTGGCTGACTGTAAGGATGGACGTGTAATTAATGTTGTTAAAGCAGCGACAAGCCCAAAAGTAGAGACCAGTATTGAGGCTACATCTGTATCGGTGTGTGCGAATGGCGAATGTGCTGGCAAAGAAATTGTTCAAACAGAAACTTATTACCCAGAAACGCGCAATATGATGGCGATGACGGATTCTGTCCGCCCGCGTGAGGGGGTAATTATCGTTAACAATGTAAATGTGCCAGAACACTTGATTAATCCTGTGCCGGTTCAACCTGTGGTGTTTAATCAAAATATTTATGGTGGTGATAAAACGGTAACAAAAAGTTCTAGTGATAACAGCGTTCGTAACAGTAACAACAATATTGCACCACGTGATTGTCCAAAAGATGATAAAGAATGTGTGAGTGCAGTTGTTTCGCCACTGGTGGTTGTAGAAGAAAAAACGGTTGTGCAACCCTGTGAGCAGCAGCTGTGTCCAGAGGGACTGCCATGTCCAGAATGTCAGACATGTCAAGAGACTATCCCAATGGTCAGCGAAGAATTGGTTACGCGTGAAGAATTTATTGATATGATGATGGCAATGCGTTCAGAACTTGCGGCTATTAATGCGCGTTTGGACCAGATTCAGGCAGCCCAGGGCGAAAAAACAATGATTAAAGTTCAACAGATTCCATTAACCCCAAAACAGCACGTTATGGAAGAAGTGTTTGAAATTCGTTTTGACTTTAATAAGGCAACCATTAAACCAGAATATCAAGAACTGATTGAAAAACTGGCATCTGCAACCCAAGAAAATAAAAATATCAAGGTTTCTGTGGTTGGGCATACAGATACAGCAGGAACTAGTAATTATAATTATGCGTTGGGCGGCCGTCGTGCTGAAGCGGTTCAAAAAATGCTGATTAAATACGGTATCCCAGCAAGTCAAATTGTGGCTGTTTCTGCTGGGGAAGAGGGGTTAGCTGTGCCAACGCCAGATAATACGCCAAATGCGGATAACCGTCGTGTGCGTGTTGTAAAAGAAGTTTATTATGAAGAACCTGCTGTTGCTGCGCCATTTGCAATAGAAGTTGAAGAGTTTTCTGGGGCAACTTGTGGTGAGTACGGTTGTGATGAATAGTGTAAATCTGATAGGTGTAAATAACACTTGACAAAAAGTTTTGTTTGGTATAATTTTATCCTTGTCAGAGAGATGTTGTGTAAAAAGGACATTGAATATGACCAGTAAGGTAAATGTATTTAATAGTGGTGCAAAGATGGCTCGTTTCGGGACTGCTAAGAGTGCGGTACCGTTTGCTGTTGGCAAAATGTTGAGTGAGCGTGGGATTGATTGTACCAAGCATCAGTACGAAATGTAAGATGCGACGTTTGTAAGCGAATTGTTATCAGAGGGGGTGTTTTGTGCCCCCTTAATGTTTTGTTTGACAAATTGACTGTGTGTGTTATATTTTTTGTCCGCAAAAAATCTAAGGGATTAATATGAAATATGAAAATATGATGAAAAAGCATCCAAAATTGAAGAACTTATTAAAAAATGTTGGTATTGGAAACTATAATTTTAAGGAAAACTCTGGTTCACAGATGCTGGATACGTTGTCCGAAAAAGAGATTTTGACTGATGGTAAGATGAAAAGCCTGTTTGGTGAAATGTATCGTAATGTAGTATGTTTTAATTTTGATTCCCAGTGCTGGAATCGTCCAACGTATATGGGGTTCTCGATGGGAAATCAAAATATTGATACGCGTAATGCTTTGGATATGAAACGTTTGATTGAAAATGAACCGAATATGCAGGGGATGGAAGTTGTCGCTTCTGTTACTATGGCGACTGCAGACGATCAGTATCCTGGCGATGGTCTTGTAACACCATGTGTTAAATACAAACGTTCAAGTAATATTGTTGGTACATTGCTTTTGCGTGATAAAGCTACGGGACGGATTTTACCTGTTCAGCCGTGCTGGCTGGGGGTCGAAGCATATCCTAAGATGTCGGTTGCAGCATTCTTTGGTGCGGATGGAATGGCTTATAAGCTTGCTAATAATGGTTTATTACGTGGCAAGTTTGTATCAGAATTGATGCGCCAGGTTCAACGATAATAATTCCGTCACTGGTAGGGTGGTATGTGTTTGTAAAAAACACTTGATTTTTGTGAAAAATTGTTCATAATTGAACTCGTTCCTGCTAATGGCAATGGTGCCATTGGCTATATAAACCATAGGAAATAAAAATGGCTTACTATGAAAGCGTCTTGGTTTTCCGCCAAGACTTGACCGAGTCGCAGGTTAAAGAAAAAGCGACAAAATTTGCTGAAATCATCAAAGAATTAGGCGGTGACGTTAAATCTACAGAATTCTGGGGTTTGAAAAACTTGGCCTATATCATTCGTAAAAATCGCAAGGCACACTATGTCATGCTGAATATCGAATTAGATGGTTCACAAATCAATGAATTGGAACGTCGTTCTCGTATTGACGAAGACGTTATCCGTTTCTTGAATGTACGTGTTGACGAATTGTCATCAACACCTTCTATCATGATGAAGAAAAACACAGAGGAGGCAGAATAATGGCAGTCCGTGCAGCAATTTATCGTAAAAAATCTAACCCATTAAAGGGTAAGGTTATCGATTACAAAGATATCAAAACATTGTCACATTATATCACAGAACGTGGTAAAATCGTGCCATCTCGCATCAGCGGTGTTTCCCAGAAAGACCAGCGCGCATTGGCAACCGCCATCAAACGTGCACGTCACTTGGGCTTGATGCCGTTCGTTCGCAACAATTTGGGCTAATTCTGTGGGTGCTTAGTTGCGTTTGCCGGTTATCATGTAGGTCAACTACACTTCAAACCGTCAAACGCTTCTAATCACCGCACACAATTGTCTCAAAAAAAGGAATATGAATATTTGGGATTTATCCCTAACTTATAACAATAAGGACAGATTATGAAAGTTATCTTGACAGAAAAAATTAACAAATTGGGCAACATCGGCGATACAGTCGAAGTTAAAACAGGTTTCGCACGTAACTATCTGTTACCAAACGGCAAAGCAATGCGTTTCACACGTGAAAACGTTGCATTGTTCGAAGCGAAAAAGGCAGAATTGACCGCACGCCAAGAAGCGGCGAAAAAATCTGCAGAAGTTAATGTAGATGCAGTAAAGAATGCAAAACTGCATATGATTCGTCAGGCTGGCGACACAGGCCAATTGTATGGTTCTGTATCAACACGTGATATTGCACGTATGTTGAAAGAAGTTGCTGGGGTATCTGTTGAATCCGCCCAGGTTATGTTGGGTGCGCCAATTAAATCAGTTGGTGCGTTTGACACTAAGATTGCACTGCATGCAGACGTTATCGTTCCTGTTAAAATCTATGTCGCTCAGACCCAGGACGAAATTGATGCATTGGTTTCGGGTAAAACTTTGACATTCGGGACTAAAAAAGTAGAAGAAGTCGAAGAAGCACCAGCAGCAGAAACAACAGCTGAAGAAGTTGTTGTAGAAGAAACTGTTGTTGCCGAAGAAGCACCAGCAACAGATGCAGAATAATTTTCTGTAATTCGAACAAAAATCCCCCCAGGAAGGAATGGGGGGGATTTTTTATAGCCAATTTACGACATTTGGGTTTATGCCGCTTTCTTGGCATCCGCCAGGATTTCCACAGCTGGTTTTTTACCATTTACCACGTCTGCATCAATCACAATCTCTTTTAATTCTTCTTTGTCTGGTGCATCAAACATAGGCTGCATCAGAACGCGTTCCAGAATCCCACGCAAACCGCGTGCGCCTGTTTTACGTGCAACCGCTAATTTGGCGATTTCGCGCAAACCGTCATCGGTTATGGTTAATTTAACGTCATCCATTTCCAACATAGCACAGAACTGTTTCACGATTGCGTTTTTTGGTTCTGTTAAAATCTTGATCAGTGCATCTTCGTCCAGTTCGCGCAACGTTGTAATCACAGGCATACGTCCGACCAATTCTGGGATAATACCAAACTTTACCAAATCTTCGGGTTGAACGTCTGCGATAAAGCTTTTTGACTCACGTTCTTCTTTGGATTCGACATTTGCCCCAAAACCAATTCCACGACGTGCAGATGAACGATTGCCAATAATCTTGTTTAGCCCTTCAAATGCACCGCCACAAATAAACAGAATCTTGCTAGTATCCAGTTGTACAGTTGCTTCTCCGGGGTGTTTGCGACCTGCGCCGCCAGCTGGCACATTAGCCACGGTTCCTTCGATTAACTTTAATAAAGCCTGCTGAACGCCTTCGCCGGAAACATCGCGTGTCAAAGATGGATTTTCAGACTTGCGTGAAATCTTGTCGATTTCGTCAATATAGATAATACCGCGTGATGCACGTTCTACATCAAAGTTTGCATTTTGCAACAAACGTGTCAGAACGCTTTCCACGTCATCGCCAACGTACCCTGCCTCGGTCAATGTGGTTGCATCTGCGATTGCAAATGGTACGTCCAAGATACGTGCCAACGTCTGGGCAAACAATGTTTTACCGGTTCCCGTTGAACCAATCAGCAAAACATTAGACTTTTGAATTTCTACATTTGAAGATGCGGCAACACTGTGACGTTTATAATGATTATACACCGCCACCGCCAGTGTGCGTTTTGCGTCATCTTGACCAATAATGTAATCGTTCAAGAAATTATAAATCTGACGTGGTGTCGGCAGTTTTGTCGACTCACGATTAATTTCATTTTTGACATCATCCGCCATAATATCATTGCACAGATTAATACACTCGTCACAGATGCAGACATTACGTCCACTGACCAGTTTTTTAACCTCATACACGGCTTTGCCACAAAAACTGCAGAACTGATTGTTGTTTTCTGCGGTTGGTGGTGTTGATGTTGTTTTATCGTCACTCATTACACTAAACCTAAATTATTTGCGTTCCAAGATACCATCGATTAAACCGAATTCTTTTGCCTCAGTCGGGCACATCCAGTTATCACGTTCCATTGCATCAAATAGCTCTTTTTCTTTGCGCCCTGTAAATTCAGACATTTGTTTGATTAATGTCTTTTTATTTTTTTGATACTGGGTTAAACGAATTTCCATATCTGTGATTTGCCCTTCGGCCCCGGCCAATGGCTGGTGAATCATAATCTGGGTATTTGGTAAAACAAAGCGTTTGCCTTTTTCGCCAGCGGCCAACAATACCGAGCCCATAGATGCAACCAAGCCCATACCGATTGATGATACCGGTGCCTTGATATACTGCATCGTGTCCATAATTGCCCAGCCTGCGGAAACATCGCCGCCCGGGGAATTAATATACATAGAAATTTCTGCATTTGGATTTTCTGATTCCAAGAACAGCAATTGTGCAACGATACTGTTCGCCATTGCTGGTTCAATTGCGCCGTTAACCATCACAATACGGTCACGCAACAGGCGCGAGTAAATATCAAACGAACGTTCGCCACGTGGTGATTCTTCGATAACCATTGGTATCAATGCCATAACCAATTCCTTTTTTTACAACTTGTATTATATCACACAAAAATCCGATTCGCGAATTTTACAGCATATTATATAACGATTTTTGCTTCTTTTTAGAAAACCTAATAAAAAATCCTGAAAAAAGCCTGCTTTTTGAGTGTGATTGATTGTGGCTGTTTGGGCAACTGGGGCAAATTTGAAAGAAATAATTAGGCGGATTTTAGTACGATAAATCTTGCCTTAGAGAAAAAATACGACTATCATTCACCTGGTGTGTAATTTCAGGTAAGGAAGAAGTATTATGTCTAAATTGATTGTTGATGGAAACTGGGCGGCGGCAGACGTTGCGTACAGATGTGTTGATTTTGCAGCGATTTATCCTATTACCCCCAGCAGTACTATGGGCGAACTGGCGGATGAATGGTCGTTCCAACATAAAAAGAATATCTGGGGTGCAATCCCACAGATTATTGAAATGCAATCTGAGGCGGGTGCGGCTGGCGCAATGCATGGCGCACTTCAGATGGGTAGTTTGGCAACAACATTTACTGCATCCCAAGGCTTGTTGTTGATGATTCCAAATATGTATAAAATCGCGGGTGAACAGACGCCTTTTGTTATGCATGTTGCGGCGCGCGCATTGGCAACGCATGCACTATCGATTTTTGGTGACCACAGTGATGTTATGGCTGTGCGTTCTACGGGGTTTGCAATGCTGTCTTCGCATAATGTTCAGCAGGCGCACGATATGGCGGCGATTGCGCACGCGGCGACACTGCGAACTCGTGTACCGTTCTTGCATTTCTTTGACGGTTTCCGCACCAGTCACGAAGAATCGCGCTTGACCCGTATTGAAGATGACGTATTGCGTGAAATGATTCCTGATTCGTTGGTCTTGGAAAATCGTGCACGTGGTATGACACCAGATAATCCAACAATTCGTGGTACAGCGCAAAACCCAGACGTGTATTTCCAGGGGCGCGAGGCTGCAAATCCGCTGTATGACAAAACGCCTGAAATCGTCCAAGAATGTATGGATAAGTTTGGCGAATTGACGGGGCGCAAATATAAACTGGTTGAATATATTGGCGATGAAAACGCAGAACACGTTATTGTTGCAATGGGCAGCGCGGTTGACACAATCGAAGAAACATTGGTGCATTTGCCGACAGGATTGGGTCTGGTTCGGGTGCATTTATATCGTCCATTCCCAGCTGAGGCTTTCAAGACTGCATTGCCAAAAACGGTAAAAAATATTGCAGTCCTAGACAGAACAAAAGAACCTGGTGCATTGGGTGAACCGTTGTATTTGGATGTTAAATCGGTTGTTGGTGATTCGGCTAATGTATTTGGTGGTCGATATGGCTTGGGGTCTAAAGAATTTAAACCACGTGATGTTAAGGCGATTTATGAAAATATGATGCGTGGCGAATTAAAGCATAACTTTACAGTTGGAATTGATGATGATTTGACGGGATTGTCGCTAAAAACAGACCCTGCGTTCTCGGTCGAAGATCCGAATTTCAAGACGGCGATTTTATATGGTATCGGCAGTGATGGTACAGTTGGTGCGGTTAAAAATATCGTGAAAATAGTTGGAGAAAATTCTGATTTATATCCACAATCGTACGCAGTTTATGATTCGAAGAAGTCTGGTGGACTGACTGCTTCGCATATCAGATTTTCAGATGCGCCGATTAAAAGTCAATATTTGGTAGAGGTTGCGGACTTTATCAGTGTTTCAAACTTTATGATTGCCCAGCGTTTTGACGTGTTCCGTGGTTTGCGTGCGGGTGGTACGGTTATGATTAACACATCGATGGCGCCAGATGTCGCGTTCGCGAATCTGCCAAAAGACGTTCAGGAACACTTGATGCGAATTCGTGCGCGTGTATTTTTCTTGGATGCGAATACTGCGGCGGCGGAATTGGGGCTGGGGAATCGTATTAATACGTTTATTATGCTGAATTTCTTTAACTTAACTCAGGTTATTAATCCAGAAATTGCAGCTAAAAGCGCAAAGGTCGCAATTGAAAAAACATACAAGAAAAAGGGTATGGATATCGTAGTGGCAAACTGGGCGGCGGTAGACAAAGCAGCTGATTATTTACACGAGTACCAGTTGCCATCATCTGTATCAAATTTTGCGCCTGATTTTGTACCGGCTATGACATCCGATACGCCGGCGGAAATTGCGGGTACATTGGGTGAAATGGCGGCGCAACGTGGCGATGCAATTCCGGTTTCTCGTTTCCGTGTTGATGGTGAATTTGGGGCAGGGCAATATCCGGTCGGCACGTCCAAATATGAAAAGCGTGCGGTATCACCACGTGTCGCAACGGTGGATTTAGAAAAATGTATCCAGTGTGGCAAGTGTTCTATGTTGTGCCCACATGCGGCAATTCGTATCAAGGTTATGACAGAAGAACAAGCTGAACAAGCGCGCAGCGAAGGTGTTATTGTTGTGCCGATGAAGACCCCAGAACTGGGTGCTAATATGTACTATACATTGAATATTTCGCCGGCAGATTGTACGGGCTGTAATGTGTGTGTGAAAAATTGTCCGGTCAAAGCTTTGTCTATGGAAAACGCATCTGATGTGATGGAAAAAAATCAGGCGGCATTTAATGCGGCTGAAAAGTTGCCGGATGTGGAACGCGAAAAATTAAACTTGAATATTCCAAAGCACGTTGAATTATTGCCGCATTATTTTGAATTCCCGGGGGCATGTGCGGGCTGTGGTGAAACGCCGTATGTTAAAATGCTGGCGCATTTGTTTGGGGACAGAATGGTTGTTGCAAATGCAACGGGCTGTTCGTCTATTTATGGGGCGAATTTGCCTACGACCCCATGGACCAAGGATTCTTGTGGTCGTGGGCCGGCGTGGTCTAATTCGCTGTTCGAAGATAATGCAGAATACGGTCTGGGGATGCGTTTAGCACTGAATCAGAAGCGCGAAAACCTAAAATCACTGTTGTTCGAGGTCGGTATTGAAAATGTAGAACAGTTGTTTGATGAAGCAGACCCGGCTAAGCAACGTGAAATTGAAACAAGTCTGCGTACCCAGTTGGCAAATATCAATGGCGAACGTGCCCGATTGGCAGAAAGCCTGATTGGTGAAATTGTTGATAAATCTGTATGGATTATCGGCGGAGACGGTTGGGCGTATGATATTGGCTATGGTGGTGTAGATCATATCTTGCACAGTGGCGAAAATGTAAATATCTTGGTTTTGGATACCGAAGGCTATTCGAATACTGGCGGGCAACAGTCTAAGTCAACACCATTCGGTGCCAGTATGAAATTTGCCATTGGTGGTAAAGAACACGCCAAGAAAGATTTAGGATTAATTGCGATGATGAGTGGCGCATACGTTGCTCAGATTGCGATGGGCGCAAATCAGGTCCAAGCGATTCGTGCATTCCGTGAGGCTGAATCTTTCAACGGTCCTTCGATTATATTGGCGTATGCGCCATGTATCGCGCATGGATTCGCGCTGCAAAATGGGGTCGAACATCAAACGCAGATGGTTCAGACTGGGGCGTGGCCATTATTCCGATTTGACCCGAGACGTATTGCCGCAGGCGAAAACCCATTAAGTATGGATTCGTCGACTGAAAATCCGTTGCCATTGGAAGACTTTTTGAAAACAGAATCTCGTTTCGCGGCGGCGCGCGCGGCTAATCCCCAATTTAATAAACTGGTTGATTTGGCCAAGGCTAATAATGCGTATAAAAGCGAACTGAAACAGCATATTGCGCATTTTGCAATGGCCAATAAACCATGTGTCAAAGAAAATGGCGAGGGATAAAGATGAAAGAGCAAAGATTTTGTCGTAAAATCGTGCTTGCGTTGGTTTGTTGTGCTGGGCTGACGGCGTGTACTTTCCAGACCAAGCATCGTGGCTATGTGTTCCCAGAAAATCTGGAAGCCGTTGTGACGGACATCAAGACAACCGCACAGTTGCAGGAAAAAATTGGTGCGCCCCAGGTAAAAACAATACACGGGGATACGGTTTGGGTTTATTTTGGTGCTGATGAAAACTATCGTGGGCCGTTAAAGCAAACTTATACAGATGAAACGGTGCTGTTGGCATGGGTCAAGGGTAACCAGGTTGTAAAAACAGCGGTTTTACGTGATGCAGATTTGCCAGACGTAGTCATAGCTGACGGAGAAACCCAGATTCCGGCTGCAATCGAACTGAACGCAATCGAAGAATTGTTCAATAATATTGGGCGCTTTAGTCCAGCAGGACTGGGACAGTAAAATACTATTGTAAATATGTTAAAAAAAGTGTAGAATACTAATTATGAAGAGAATGATTTTACTATTTTTAGGACTGATTGTTTCAGATGCTTATGCTGTTGCGGCGGCTGATTTTGCGTGTGGGCCGGGTTATATCTTGACGGAACACAAAAAAATTGATGGGCTGGATGCCGCAGAATGCCAAAAATTGTGGTGCGTTGATTTGGAAACAGGAAAGTCAATGGGGCGGGGTGATACACCAAACAGTGGCTATAAATCAACATCATATCCTGATGAATTGTCTGTTGGTGGTAAGAGTGTGACATGCTGGGGCGAACGTAAATGGTGCGCCGGTCAGGTCCCTGGGGAATGGGATTCAGAACACGGAATGTATGTGCGTGGCACCTATAATCCAGACAGTGCATATCAATCTTATCAAAAGGGTGGATGTTTTACATGGCGATTGGAAGAGCATGATTGTCCGGCGGGTCAGACGGCGTTCTTAGGTGATGACGGTGTTTGGGATTGTCGTGAGCAGAAAAAGACCGTGGAACAGGTTCGTGGGTCTGCAATACGTCGAACCAGTGCCCCGCGTCGAATAATAAGATAAATATAAAGCCCCATTTCGGGGCTTTTTTTAATTTTTTTGTTTCAATCATTTGTTTTTCGGCTTTTTTGTGGTATAATACACAGGGCAGAGAGAATGGCAAACCTGATAAAGAGTGTAAATATGCCAAGTAAAAAGTTAGATTTTAAAACCGGACAATATGTAGTCTACCCGACTCAAGGTGTTGGTAAATTAGTACGTATCGAAGAACAGACAATTGCCGGACAAAAAATAAAAATGATGGTAATTGATTTTGAACGCAATCATATGACATTGCGTGTGCCACTGGAACGTGCTGAAATTTCTGGGTTGCGCCCATTGTCTACGGTAAAAAAGTTGGATGAGGCTATTGCATCCGCCAAGGGTAAAGCCGGTGCCAAGCGTATGATTTGGGCACGTCGTGCCGCCCAGTACGAAGAAAATATTAACTCGGGTGATCCAATGAAATTGGCAGAGGTTGTACGTGACCTGCAACGTCGTAGTGCCGCGGATACAATGACTTTTTCTGCGCGCCAGTTGTATTTGCGTGCTTTGGAACGTATGGCCCAAGAATTTGCGGTATTGCATAAAATGGATTTGGATGCTGCATCTGATAAAATTGAAGATATATTAGGCATTCCAAAGGAAATAGACCTGAATGCTGTTGAGGTTGACGAGGACGAAGTAGAAGAAGATAATTAAAATCCCACCGTTTGGTGGGATTTATTTTTTTGTGCCGATAACCAGTGCGTAAAACCAACCGACAAGAGACCATCCAAACAGCCAAGACCCCAGTCGAACAAGAAACATATCTTGTTTGCCTTTGTCGGTTTGGCGGGCAATCCATGCCGGGGCGCAAATAATGCCGACCAGTATGGATGTCGCCAGAATATATTTTATAATCAAAATAATCGTCGTTGTTGTTATCATTGCCGTGATTAAAATAGGGGGGGACGCAATTGCGTGTCCCCCCCATACATTTTTTTCAATGTGATTATATACCATACTTGGCACAGTTGTCCAGTTCTTCTTCGATACGAATTAACTGGTTGTATTTTGCCATACGGTCTGTACGTGACATAGAGCCAGTTTTTATCTGGCCGGCGTTTGTAGCCACCGACAGGTCTGCAATTGTTGTGTCCTCTGTTTCACCACTGCGGTGGGAAATAACAACACCGTAATTTGCATCTTGGGCCATTTTGATTGCGCGTAGCGTTTCGGTCAGAGTGCCAATCTGGTTCACTTTTATTAAAATTGCATTTGCGACACCGTTTTTAATGCCACGCTCCAGACGTGCCGGATTCGTCACAAATAAGTCGTCCCCAACCAGTTGACATTTGTCGCCAATGCGTTCGGTCAGGATTTTCCAAGCCGCCCAATCTTCTTCGGCCAGTGCGTCTTCGATTGAAATGACCGGATAATCATTAATCAGTGTTTCATAGAACGCAATCATTTCATCAGAGGTTAATTTTTTGCCTTCGAAATGATATATGCCGTCGTGATAGAACTCAGATGATGCAACATCCAGGCCGATTGAAATTTGTTCGCCGGGGATATAGCCCGCTGCACGAATGGCTGTTACGATTTTTTCCAGTGCTTCATCACAAGAATTCAAGTTTGGTGCAAAGCCGCCTTCGTCGCCGACATTTGTCGACATACCGTCTTGTTTTAAAATTTTTTTCAGATGATGAAATACTTCGGCTCCCATACTGATTGCTTCGACTTCGTTGTGTGCGCCATTGGGGATAATCATAAATTCTTGGGCGTCCAATCCGTTGTCTGCGTGCGCGCCACCGTTTATGATATTCATCATTGGACGTGGCATGATACACGGGTTCGGGTTGCCATAGATTTGAGCAATATATTTGTATAATGGAATTTGTTTTTGGGCGGCCACCGCGTGCGCCACTGCCATTGATACAGCCAATATTGCATTCGCCCCAAGTTTTGCTTTGTTTGGTGTGCCGTCCAGTTTCAGCATTGTTTCATCAATCGCTGTTTGATTTGATGCGTCCATATCTAAAATAGCAGGAGCAATAATATCATTTACATTGTTTACCGCCTTTGAAACGCCTTTGCCCATATATGCGTTGCCACCATCGCGTAATTCCAATGCTTCGAAAGTACCAGTTGAAGCGCCCGATGGCACCGCCGCCCGTCCGCGTGCGCCACCAGACAATACAATGTCACATTCAACGGTGGGGTTGCCGCGACTGTCCATAATCTGACGTGCGTGTACCTTTTTGATTAAATACATATTTTCTCCTTTTTATGTGCAGTTTAATGTTGCCTTGATTTTGGGTTTTGTGCAATAATATAATCATAAATATATGGGAAAAAGAAATAGAAAAATAATATGTTAAAGAAATTACTTGCTTTTGTATGCGGAATTGTGCCGGCTGGTGCTTTTGCTGCGACGGAAAATATACCAGTAACGGATGTCAAAGATTTGGCGGGATACAATGCGATTGAATCTTCGACTGCTGGGATTGTGATGGATGATTCTGTGTCTGTTGCGACGAATCAAATAGTTGCTGTGCAGGATAATGGTATTGCTGCCCTGACAGTTAAAGACACGCTGGATGTTGCGGGAGATATGCGTGTGTTTGATACGGCTTTGGCGCAGTCTGGTGGTGGTACGCTTTTTATTGATAACAAAGTTTCGAATACTTTTTCTTTGCAAATGGGTGGTGATTTAACTATTGGTGGGGGATTGACGGTTGGTGCTACGGATAATGCTGCGCGTACATTTAATATAACGAATTATTATGGTGATACCTTTAATGTTTTAATAGATGGTTCTGTTGATGTTTTTGGTACACTGACAGTAACGGGGGTAAATGATTTTGAATCTGGGGCGATTGACGTTGATGGTGTAATTGATGTTGTTGCAGCCAACGATATAACTGTTGATGCTGTGACGGTGGCAAGTGGTAGTGCGACTTTTAAAGCAATGGACACTTTAACTATTGTAGGTGCGCTACAAAATAATGGTGTCGCAGGTACTGACGTTGTTTTGTCTGGTGCAGAAATATCAGTTGCAGATATTCAAAATAACGCTTCTGGTAAAATGGATGTCACTGTGTCTGGGAATTTGACTGCCACTGGGGTTGTCGAAAACAAGGGGCAGAGTCTGACAATTGATGCCACGGGTGCCGCTGTTGTTATAGATGGTACGATGACCAATGAAACTGGAAATATGATTGTCAAAGCCGACTCTTTGACTGTCGGTGGTGGTGATGCTAATAATGCTTCGTTTGTAAATAAAGCAGATTTGTCACTTACGGTTAGTGGGGCTGCTTCGTTTGCCAATGGAATCAACCTGGATATGAGTGAGGAACATTGGGGTGATTTTTTCTATATGAAGGTGGGCAGTTTGGATTTTGGGGATGGTGATACGACTGCGTTTTTTGCAAATAATTTGAATGATTATGATGTTATTGTAGATTCTGCATTTTCTACGAGTGATATATCCAATGGTTCGCAAAATGTGAATGCGAATATGTATTTGGCGGCGGCTGGGTTAACTGTTGAAGATGTTACAAATAATGCAGGTACAATGAAGTTAGTGGCATCGAATTCTACAAATTTGACGGCGAATAGTGTGACAGATTCAGCTACTGCTAAGACAGACTTGTTTTCAGATGGTGGTACTGTCAGTGTTACAAATGATGTGATTGCCAGTGGAACTATGACTTTAAGTGGTCAACAGGTGTTAGTTGGTGGTGTTGTTGGAAAAGGTGGCAGTTTGGTTGTGACGGGCAGTGCGGGTGAATCTGGTTTGGTGACAGTAAATAAAGATATTACAAACGCTAATGGTAACGTTAAATTGTCTGGTCGTCAGATAAAAGTTCTCGGAAATATTACAAATAATTCGGGAACTGTGACGGTTGGTGGATCTGACTTACAAGAATCTGCAATTCATTTAGGTGGTGTCAATGTTGTTAATGGTGTTGTTAACCTGAATGGGTTGTTGGGGGTTGATATTGCCCAGAAAACAGTAGAAGATAATACTTTTGGTACGGGAACTTTGAATGTTTCTGGTGGTGTTTTAAATATTGGTTCTGCTACACACGCTTTGACTATTAATGGACCGACTGGTAATAGCGGTTTTGTTGTTGATATTGCGGGCAATGTTATCGCAACGGGGGTACAGGGGGTTGCGGGAACGGGTGATGTATATGTTGCCGCGTATGGTAATCAGGGATTTTTGCTTGATGCAAAAGGTGCTGTGAATATTGATGGCAGTATTTTGGCAAACGCTTCTGATGCCGTGGCACGCACATTGAATTTTGCAACAAATTCTTTGCAGGTCGGTGGTAATGTGACAGCAACGGGTTCTAATAATCGTATTGTTTTCCAAGGGTTGCTGAATCCAGATGATGATGTGATACCTGTTGGCAAAGTGATGGTTGATGGTGTTTTATCTGCATCAAACAGTGGGGCTGTTGAAATACATAGCACTGATATTAGTGTTGGTAAGTTGACTGAAAGCAGTGGTGCGATTTATGTCTATGGTAATGATACGGCTCAGATGGCTGTGTCTGGGGGCGGTGTGTCTATATCAAGTGGTATTGCATATGGCGCGTCGGGTGCAACAAACAAGGGCTTGATTATTGCTAATACGCCGGTATTTTCATTGGTGTCCCAGACTCCAAATGCAGATATAACCACAGATATTGACATTTCTGGTGGAATTGAATTGGGAAATGCGGGGCGTTTGAATCTGCAATCTGTGCGTGATATACAAATCGCTGGACTAATTACATCTGGTGGTTATTTGGATATTGATGCAGGTGGTGATGCCAACATTTTAAATAATGTGACTGTTGACAGTCAAATGGATGTTACGGCTAAAAATATTGATATGGCTGATTTGAACAACAATGGGACTGTTAATTTGACGGCGAACGGTGATATTAATATCGGTATTTTAGAGAATACCGAAAATGCAGTCGGTTTGGATATTGATGTGTACGGTGATATTTATGTGACGTCTATTGAATCGGTGGCGGGTGATGTGGATATTATTGCGAATACTTTGGATGTTGATAATGGTCTGGATATCACGGGCGGCACGTTTAGTTTGGAAGTGTCAAAGGCAGAATTTGGCGGCGATGTTAATGTTTCGGGTGTTCTGAATCAGGGTGTAAATGAAACTGGTATGCTGAATTTGACAGGGAATGATTTTACATTTAATGCGGTAAATCTGACAACTGGTGGATTTGTTGCCGATTCGAATACAGTGACGTACAATATTACAAATGATGTTACAATTAATGGCAATATGACGATTGGCGAAATATCTGTGGCAACAGTTAATATTGATGCGGATGCATTTTACAATACCAGTGATGATGAGGATAATTTATATACGTTCCGTAATAATGCTGCATTCAAGTTAGATGCAAGGGATGTGGCGACATTTGATAATGTTATCAATTCTGGGGCGTTGGTAATTGATGCCGCAAAGGGGATTACGATGGCTGCTGTGCAAAATAGCGGTACGTTAAGTTTGGATTCTGGGGCTGATATTATTGATATGGCCAGTTTGGAAATTAATGGTGGCAGAATCACGGTCAGTGGGGCGGGGTGGAATATAGATTCTGCGCTTTATACTACGGGGATGCTGTATCAGAATTATGCGGGAACTTTGTCAGATAACGATATCAATGTTAGTGCAAATGATTATTCTATAACTGCATCAAGTGTAACAGTTGCTGGAATCAGTCAAGCTGCTGGGACAACAATGAATATTTTAAGCAGTGATGTCACGGTCAATGGTGATATAAATACCACAGATTTAACGATTGCGGCAAACCCAGATACAGATTGGCTGGATTTATCTGTCGGTGGCAGTATATTGGGCAACACCAAGATTTATAACTTGGAACAGATGACAGTTGGGGGCAATTATGTCTTTGATTCAAATAGCCAACTGTTGGCGGCAATATTGCCATATAATGTGACACCTGGGATTAATTCAACCACACGCAATTATTGGTCTACGGTCAGCACTAACGAAGATGATACATTGGGGCAGATTACAAATGCTGATGATGGTGCGGCGTTGATTCAGGTTGTCGGTAAGTTTACATCTGGGACCCAGTATGATTCAAGTTTAACGTTAAATTCGACTTTGGCAGATGGTCAAATTGGGTTGCGTTTCCAAGATGTGTCTAATATTTCTGCGGAAACTGCGATTTGGTTGTTGCAGGCAGAGCAGGGATTGTCAGAATTTAGCAATCTAGAAAAAATCCGTAATTTAAATGTGTTGTTCTGTAATGCGGGCAATACAACGTGTGTATTGTTAAACGAAGATAATTTGGGGGCGTATATTTCAGTTCGTGACACTGATGCCAGTGGTTCGGCAGACAGTTTATATGTCGTATTTGACCCGCGATTTGGCGGACCGGTCTTAATCGAAGACAATCGGATTCAGCCGATTGTCGCGCGTCAGCCAGAATACACAGATGGTGAATATGTCGCTGCTGGTGCATTGGATAATTTAATCTCGGGACAGTTATTAAATACTGGATTCTTTAATAAAAGCCCGATTGAGATTATTCCTGCGATTTTTGATGGTACGAATGTCGAAACTTTGATGACAGAATTGTACAATCGTATGGAATACCATGTTGAAACGTCTGATGGGTCTGTGTTCCTTCCTTTCAGTCGTTTGGTTCAGCCACGTGAAATCGAACAAATTGCGGGTGCGATTGCATTGAATGAACATACAGCGGCACGCAATTTCGAAGATAGAATGATTGACGAATTTATATGGAACCGTAACCGTAACTTGAAAAAGGTTTGGGCGGATTTTGATTTTGGTATGTTCAGTCAGAATGTCTCAGATGATAAACGTGTTTATGGTAATCGTTTTGAATTGTCGGGCGGATTTGATTGGCAGGAATCAGATACATTGATTGTTGGTTTGACGGGGCGTGTATCTCATATGTCGTCTGATAATTCGGATGCAATGGATTTGGGCTATATCCCGGGGCAGAGTATTGCGGGCAATGTATCTGTTGATGTTGCAGATACTAATATTGGCTTGGGTGCGTATTTGATGAAAGCACTGGGGCAAAAGTTCCGTGCATATGGAAATGTATTTGTCGACCTGCATTTGATTGATACGACACGTCATCAGACGTTTATGGATGTGATTGAAGGTTCTGGTACTGCGTTGGCTTTAACGACAGAGTGGGGGTTGATGCACGATTGGTTGAACCAGTATGTTGTTGGTAATCTGTATGCACGCGCGGGGTATAATTTTGGTTTCAGTGTGACCGAAGAAGCGGCGGGTGAAAACTATATGGACTTGGAATCTGATGGTTACTTTATGTTGACACCGGGGTATTCGCTGACGGCGCAAAAGCGTATTTATCCATCTGCGTGGTTCCAGGTTCGCCCATATGCGACAATTGGTATTGAATATGATGTTTTGGGTGTGCCAGATTTTGCAAAGTATAAATTTGCATCTGCAAATGCGTTTAGTGAGTATGATATTGCGATTGATCCATTGTGGGCGAATATTGGCGGTGGTTTTGAGTTCTTGTCTGCAAATGGTTTGCAGTTTGGTATTGATTATCGTTATCAGTATAATAATGATATGCAATTACATAATATCAAGGTTTCCGGTTCATATCGGTTCTAAATAAGAATCCCGCAATTGCGGGATTTACTTTTTATGTTGTTTATGATATAATTATCTTTATTAATATCAAGAGGTTATGTATGAGTGTAAAAAAAGATTTTGATAAATATGATGTTTTGGCTGATGTTGTGCGCGCTTTGCGTGATGATACCCAAGAGGTTTTAGTTGAAACAATTAATGCAAGATCTGTCGGGCATCAGTCATTTGTTATTGAAGACAAACCGATTATCCCAACAAAAAAAGAAAAATTTTTTTCTGGGATTGCATCGATTAATCGTATGCACGCAGAAAGTATAAAAATTGGCAAAGATATTTCGATTAAACGTATTCGTCGTGAACCGACAAGGGTAAAGACAGATAAAAATGATTATTTTATAGATAATGGTTGGTATTATCAAGTTCGTACCAAAGACGGTGAAGCCCAATTTGATGGAAACGATAGTGACTTTCTGATGGCTTGGGGGATTGCATTGCAAAAGTATGATGGTACATATTCATACGGCAGACATCAGTTTACTAATAAAAAAGTCAGGGATGTTTATATGGGGCCAGGCAAATTGAAAAGTCACGATGCGCGTACAAACGCAGAGAAGGCAACTGATCAATTGACAGGGCTGGGAATAGAACCAAATCATCTGGCTCACTATATTGCTCAAAGAAAGCAAAACGCTTAAAAAGAACCGCCATTTGGCGGAAAGCTTGTTGAAGCAACTGTGTGTGAGGGTCTTCGTAGTTCTTTTAAATGTAAAGTGTATGCTGGCGACTATTATAATACATAAGGCTTTGAAACTTGGAACTAAGAAAGAAAAAGATGTCGTATGTATTAAACAAAAAATCCCCCAAACGGGGGATTTTTTTGTTGTATGCCTTTAGAATGGGATATCATCGCCGATATCGGCAACAGAAATCTCTTCGCGTGGGGCAGATGGTGCCGTTGGTGCACCCCCGAAATCACTATCACCCATTGTTTTGGCACCAGACAAGATTACCATTTGACCTGCGAATGGGTTTAATACAACTTCGGTTGTGAAAACATCAACACCTTGCTGGTTTTGCCATTTGCGTGTTTTTAATGAGCCTTCCAGATATAATTTTGTGCCTTTTTGTAACATACGTTCGGCAACTTCTACCAAATTTGGATTAAAGATTACAACGCGATGCCATTCGGTTTGTTCTTTTTGTTCGCCACTGTTGCGGTCGCGCCAACGTTCAGATGTCGCCAGTGAAAAACTAACTACCTTTTGACCGCTGTTCATTGTGCGAACCTGAGGTTCTTGGCCGATGTTACCGACCAAAATGACTTTATTAATACTGCCTGCCATTTTCGCTTCCTTTGTTTTATTATTAATCTGATCTGATTTGACCAAGAATATGGGTAAAAATCAAGAAAAAAAGCAAAACTTGACTTTTTTGTCAAATTGTATTATAATAATGTCGTCAATTAAGCACGGTTCTGTGCGAAAACTTCCAAAAGGATATATTTATGCATATTAATGAGTTAAAGGCGAAGTCGCCTCAGCAACTGCTGAAAATGGCAGAAGATATGGGTATTGAAAATCCAGCGCAATTAAATGTGCAACAACTGCGTTTTGCGGTTATGCGCGTGTTTGCTGCGGACAAAAAAATTACACTGATTGGTGATGGTGTGCTGGAACGTATGCAGGACGGTTTTGGTTTCTTGCGTGCGCCAGAATCGAACTATCTGGCGGGACCAGACGATTTGTATGTGTCGCCAAATTTGATTAAAAAATACGGATTGAAAACCGGTGACTATGTCGAAGGGCAGATTCAGGCGCCGGCCGCTGAAACAGAACGCTATTTTGCGTTGGAAACGATTGAACGTGTTAATGGTGACAATCCAGAAAAATTGAAGCATCGTGTGTCTTTTGATGATATGACACCACTGTACCCAGATGAACAATTGAAGATGGAAGTGCCGTCTGATACAGACAAGGGGCGCAATTTGTCTGCGCGTGTTATCGATTTGATTTCTCCAACAGGTAAGGGGCAGCGTTCGCTGATTGTTGCGCCGCCACGTACGGGTAAAACGGTTATGTTGCAGAATATTGCACATTCTATTGCAACGAATTATCCAGATGTTAAATTAATTGTTCTTTTGATTGACGAACGTCCCGAAGAAGTGACTGATATGCAGCGCAGTGTTAAGGGTGAGGTTATATCGTCAACCTTTGATGAACCAGCGGCACGTCATATTCAGGTTGCAGAAATGGTTATTGAAAAGGCTAAACGTTTGGTTGAGGCAGGACAAGATGTTGTGATTCTGTTGGATTCTATTACACGTCTGGGGCGTGCGTATAATACCTGTGTTCCATCCAGCGGCAAGGTTTTAACCGGTGGTGTTGATGCGTATGCGTTGCAACGTCCAAAGCGTTTCTTTGGTGCAGCACGTAATATCGAAGGTGGTGGTTCGCTGACTATTATTGCAACGGCATTGGTTGATACGGGGTCAAAAATGGATGAAGTCATCTTTGAAGAGTTTAAGGGAACAGGTAACAGTGAAATCATCTTGGATAGAAAACTGTCTGATAAACGTGTTTATCCGGCGATTGATATTACTAAGTCTGGCACACGTAAAGAAGATTTGCTGGTTGGTAAAGAACAACTGGCAAAAACATATGTGTTGCGCCGTATTATCAATCCGATGGGAACGTTGGAAGCAATGGAATTCTTGCTGGATAAATTGCGTGTGACAAAAACAAATTCGGACTTTTTCAGTTCAATGAATCAGTAAAAAAATCCCCCGCTTGGGGGATTTTTTAGTGGTTGGTGATGACTATGAAAACTTATTTATTTGTATTCTTGGTGGCGTGTGCCACCTTGTTTTTTGCGTATGGTGCGGGTGTGTGGGTGGGACGCGAAAAATGTAATGCTCAAACAGAACGCAATGTCGCCATACAGCAATCTGAAATAATTAAAACAATGGAGACGGTAAATGCAGAAACTTTTAATACTGGGGTGCGTGATATTCGTCGCATCTTGTACGAAAAATACACCATTGCTGAATAATGTATGTGTGCCAATTGTATGCACGCCAATTTACGGACGCGAATCGGATTGGCGTGTGATAAGTGATGATATGGCGCGTAATATTTATCGCCATAATCGTATGTGCAGCGAAATTAATCGTTCGCGACAATAGATATTAATTCGCGTACAATTTGTACGGATTTTTCATCGCCGCTTGGTGCGTATTCTACAAATTCAAAGCTATCGGCATCGCGAAATTCAGATACAAAATACTTGGCTGCTTCTAATGATATTCCATTGGGTTCTGGTACCCAAACATCGCGGAATATGGTGGGGTCAATCACGTCAAAGTCAAAAGACACAACAAATGGTCGGGTGCCGATTCGTTTGCGAATTTCACGAACGGCAGCCGTCCAATCCGATTCGTTTCTTAATTCTGATGCAGGGCGAATGAATATGTTTTGTGTGCGGGCAAATTCTATCTCAGCGGGTTCAAATGCGCGTGTGCCGATATAGAATAAGTTTTCTGGTTTTAAAGACGGTTTCTTGTTTGTTAGCCCCAGCCAGCGTTCATCGCCATCCCCCAATAATGCACGTACATTTGTGCCGTGGGGCGCACCAGATGCCTGAGATTTTGATGATTCTGGGGTATGAATGTCCAAGTGTGCATCAAGATAGACCAGACATAAATCAGATTCAGGTGTATGGTCTGCAACAGCCGCAAAATGTCCAAAGTTTACAGAATGATCACCACCAATCATAATATGCTGTTCGCGTGGTGTGGTCGCGTAGGTTTTTTTATGGACACCAAAAGCATCGCCAAAACGGTCTTGGGCGGCGACTTCTGGGGCAATATTGTCAGCGGTCACAATTTCCCAGTTGTGATTTGGAAACATTTTTTGAATTGTGTGTGGGGCTAATGCAGGGCCTGTATTTCTGATTGTGGCGGTTGCGCCACGAGCATACTTGATACCGATAAACTTAGTCATTATAATACTCCAATATACTTTCTGCGCCAGTTTTGATTCGTTGAAGATATTGCTCGTATACGGTGCAATCACGTGAAATTTCAGAACGATATGCATCACGTAAATTTGATGCCATATAATAGCAATTATTTAAATGCTGGACACAGTATTCGTGTCCCATCGCGAATGCGTTTTGACCGCGTACTGTGCTTTCCAGCCCAGCCCAGTCAATGTCCAGCGCATTGTCTAGATTTGTCCAAGAGTTGTCAGTGTCCGTATAGACACCAACGGTTTCCATCCAGTATTCGTTCATTTCGTCGTCAGACCATTTATTTGTTCCCTTAATAGTCAGTATTTTTGTGATTAATCCTTGAATTTCTGGTTGGTATTTTGAATCAATCTGGGACAGTTTTGCGCTGCAATAACAGCGATTGTATTCTGTATCTGGGCGTTCGCAATATCTGTTCATACACTCGGTATAATCTGCCATACAGCGCGCGGTTGATACGGTTTCTTTGACGGATGTGGTTGTTATATTTGATGCGGTGCGATTGTTTGCAGTAACTGGACTTGTGCGTCGATTACCGCGTGCGACCACGTTATTTGTGTTGCGATTCGTTGCGCTGCGCGCGACAACACGGCGATTCGATTGATTTGCAACAGATGAGGTTGTTGTGGCAGCGCGTGCGATTGCGCCACTGTTCCTGCGTGGCACAACGCGACGCGAGGATGTAGAATTGTCCAGTTGTTTGGTTTTTACGACCACGTCCATTGGATTTGTAGACTGAGAAATTGTAACCCCAGGGTTTAAATCTGTGCGCATTTGATTGTTCATATATGGATACATGTAATTATATGTGTCGCGCTTGATATACTGGGATGTGGCGCGTGGCGTGGTTGTGACAGCCACCGCCCAGGCGGTATTTGATATCGCCAATGCAAGTGATAGGACTAAAAAATATGTAATATTCCTCATATGCGTATATCATAGAAAGTTTCGCAAAATCAAACAAGCATAAAAATATACAGAAATATTTGCATTTTCAAAAAATGCTGTTATAATGTGACTCGTTTCGGGGTGTAGCTCAGTCTGGTAGAGTGCTTGGTTTGGGACCAAGATGTCGAAGGTTCGAATCCTTTCGCCCCGACCACGAAATTCAAACCCGCCACTAAGGGCGGTTTTTCTTTTGATTTCTAATACTTACGCCGAGTTCGAGAGTCGTGTTTTTGAAAAGTGCTATTTTTTGCATTTTCGAACTTTTTATGATACAATACAAGAACAATGACCATTAAAAGTATTCTTCGTTTACTGTTAATTATACTGACAATTTTAATTGCTACAGTTGTTGTTGATATTCTGTTATTAAAATTGTTATGGGTTGTTATAGATGGAACATTTTTTATGTTGCTGTGGTATCCATTGTTGTTATTAGCGCCCATGTTTGTGCAATCTTTCATTATGATGAAAATTTTTAAACTAAATAACAAAAAAACTGTCGTGGCTATAACTTTTATTGCAACAATTATCATTCAATTTGTTATGTACCGTTTTTTTCTGCTACACCTACTTGCTATTGTATAGAATAAAATATTTTTCACATTTTCTATCTCTCGCCCTATTTTAATAATATCGGTTCGAGAATTGTTCATCAAGCCCGACCAGAGATAGATAAAAAAGTCGCAGTTTGTGCGACTTTTTTGTTGAAATTTGTGTGCTGTGGTTGAATATCGAAAAATATAAGGTATAATTAGCTGGTTAAGCAAATGGGGTAAGTATTATGAATGTTTATAAAGTTATTTCTGATAATGTTAAATCCAAATTGATGGGAATTGATGGTTTGGCTGATGTTTTACCAAATGATATTTCGATTGAAACGCCTAAAATCCGCGACTTTGGGGATTTTTCGACTAATGTTGCGATGATATTAGCACGTCCGCTGAAAAAAGCGCCAC
The DNA here is from genome assembly GCA_045630455.1 of Candidatus Enterousia sp. GTDB lineage: Bacteria > Pseudomonadota > Alphaproteobacteria > Rs-D84 > Rs-D84 > Enterousia. The sequence goes on from JAZQTD010000030.1 coordinate 70,130, forward strand.
GTGAAATTGCAGAAATGATTTTACCAAAAATCTGTGAAATTCCGTTTGTTGAAAATGCAACTATTGCGGGGCCGGGTTTTATAAACATTACACTGAAAAATGATTTCTTGGTTACTCCGGAAAAATACAATGTTGCCTTGCCCGCGGCGCAGCCATTAACAATTGATATGGATTACGGTAGCTATAATATTGGTAAGGCTTTGCATATTGGACATTTGCGTACAACGGTTGTAGGGGATACTTTTAATCGTATTGCGCGCGCATTGGGGCATAAAACAAAATCTTATAATCATATGGGCGATTGGGGGCGGCCAATGGGGCTGATTATTGCGTGGATTTTGGAATATGGTATGCCTAAAAATGCAGATGATATTAACGCAATGTATCCAGCATCTTCGGCGCGTGCTAAAGAAGATAAAGAGTGGTTGGAACGTGCGCAAAAGGTCACAGTTGATTTACAAAATGGTAATGCAGAATATCTGAAAATTTATAATGAGTTTGCGCCAATGTCACTGGCTCAGATTTCTGATATTTTGGTGCGCTTGAATATTTTGCCATTTGATGAAAACAAAGGCGAACGCTTGGTCGCAGAATATGTGCCGGCGGTTCAAAAGATTTTAGATGAAAAAAATCTGATTGTACACGATGACGGTGCGGATGTTATTCCAGTAAAATTGGAATCGGATACTGCGCCAATGCCACCGGTTTTGTGGCGGTCCAGTACTGGTGCGCAAACTTATGCGGCGGCGGACTTGGCGGCGATTTATTATCGTACGACAACTGACAATCCAACAGATATCGTGTATTTCACAGACAGTCGTCAAAACTTGCACTTTACTCAGGTGTTTCGTGCGGCAAAAATGGCGGGTATGGATTCTGCGAATTTGCAGCATATCGGATTTGGTACAATAACAGGCGCAGATGGTAAGCCTTTCAAGACGCGTGATGGCGATGTGCCAAGCCTGCATCAGATGGTTGATATGGTTGCGGATTCTGTGCGTGCACGTGCGACTGAGGCGGGTAAAGAATTATCAAATGAAACAGTTGAAATGATTGCGTTGGCGGCGTTGAAGTTTAATGACTTGATGCACGATGTTAAATCAGATTATGTGTTTGATGTCGATTCGGTGACTCAATTCGAGGGGCGTACCGGTCCATATATCTTGTATACTGCGGTTCGATTGAACGCGGTTATGAAAAAGGCTGCGGATATGGGTGTTGTGGCAATGGCAGACAAGATTTCAGAATTGCAGCCTGCGGAACGTAATTTGTTATTGCGTGTGATTGATTTTGAGCGTGTGCTGGAAAATGCCTTTACACGGCGCGCAACCGATTTGTTGGCAAATTATGCGTATGATTTAGCCCAGGATGTAAACACGTTCTATCATCATTGCCCGATTTTGCGTGACGATGTTGCATTGGATGTAAAGCAGGGGCGTTTGTATATTGCTGATGCTGCACGCAAGACATTGTTAGATACAATCGATTTAATGGGCTTGCGTGTGCCGGAATCAATGTAAAGTGCAGACTTTGTGGGCTTTTCAGGCGGTCGTATGGCCGTCTTTCTTTTTTTGTTGTTTGGTATTGTTTATATAGTTAATCTTGGTTAATTAATATAGTTTATTGAGGTTAATTATTGTTGGGTGTTTTGTTTTGTGGTATAATATGCGTAAAACAGGGGGTGAATATGGGAAATGTAAAAGAGTTTCGCGAAGCGATAGAAGCTATAAAAACAAAAAACAGAACACCGGAACAAGAATATCTTTCAGATATGAATAATTGGTTTTGTGTTCATACTACAAAATATTTGCCATTGGTAAATAAAGATGGGACGCAATACATTCCGACAACTGCGATGGCTACAGGGTTTGCCGGTGCACCACGAAATACAGTACATTTTACGCTAAATCACGTTGTGACCAGTCATGGATATGGTAATTGGGATGCAACGCCATATATTATTATTGCACCATATAAATCTGTGGTGGAATTGAATCAGAATCCAGCCCAGGTTTCTGCACACGATACATATTGGTCTGTGGGGGTAGATACAGGGTTTCGATTGCCACAAAATTCGTTTGTTATAAAAACGTCAAATGATGTGCTGTTTAGTATTGGTGAAAATGTGGCGACATACAAAACCGATAACTTTACAGACGAAGAAATTCAACAAATTGAAACGCTTATGACGCCTTATGACAGGGGGCAATATGAAAAATATAAAAATGCAGATTTTGAGGATTATGAAATAGAAGATATTCTGCGATTTGCACCAGAAATTGTCAAAAAAATGTATGCGGGCAGCAAAGATAAAAAAGCATTTCTGCGTGGAATGTATGAAGAGGCAAAGTTTGAAATTTTGACAAGATATTTGCGCAATGCCGTTGTGAAAATGGTTATAGACAAGATGGGTGGACGTCAAATTAATTTTTATGATGCCTGTGATAATAGTATGGCTATTGCAAAAACAGCAGATGAAAAGGGCTTGGATGGTGCAGCATCGAACAAAGGACATTCTGGTTCGATTTATTATGCCATAGAAGAGAGTTATGCAGGTTTAAATGTCCTTTTTAATGGAGGTTTTTTTAATGGTGGGGCTTACAAGCAAAAAGACGTTGAAGCTTTGTATAATGATATTGTTGATTCGCAACGGTTGAGTTATATAGATTTGCTTATTGATAGTATCATAAATAATAAGCCAATAGATTTTTATGAGATTTATATGAAACGGTTTGAATATGAAGTTGGGTGTCGTGCAAGTAATGGATGGTGTAAAAAATATAAGTCAATAGCAGAATTTGACGAGAATTTGGATAAGACACTACGAAAACATGTAGAGGTTTTGTCGGCTAAGCATATGCAATGGTTGGCGCAAATTCGTCAGTGGCCAGGCTATGCGGGATTTATTGAAAAATTGAAAAAATTAAAATCGCCTGTTCAATTGATGGACAATGGACGTGATATATGATTATTGAAAATGAAATCGCGTTATTTTGTCGGACGTATATGTCTTTACGGCCGCGGCTGTCGATTCGGCGCAGTGAGATGACGGTGTTGGGTATATTGTGTGGTGTGCCTGGGGTGCATACACCGGTATCTTTGGCGAATATGTTGTGTGTATCGCGCCCAATGATTGCATCGCATTTGGCGGCACTGCAAAGTGCGGGGTATGTCACACGTGTTGCGTCGCCTGAAGATGGGCGCAGTGTCTATATATTGCCAACAAAAAGTGGTAAAAAATTGTATTCTGAATATCACAGTGCCAGTCAGCGTGTTCTGGCGAATTTGTCGCGGCAAATGGGTGCTAAAAAGTTCGATACGTTTGTTAAATTAATCACGACGGCAAATAAAATTTTGGGTGCTCAGGATTAGAAAATTAGGAAATCTTGCAAGTTTATAATTCTCTAATTTTGCTGTATCGTAGTTGTTGTAATAAACAATGGGGGAAGTTATGGCAAAAAAAGACAAAAAATCACGTTGCAGCATATGCGACTCTATTGCATCATCGGTGGAAAGACTGTATCATAAAAGCGCGCCACTCTTACTGGGCGAGGCTTTATTGTTGGGGGTTATTGCGCTGTTTATGGTGTTTAAGCCACTGGCAACTTTGACGACGTTGATGTTTGTATTGGGGTGCGGGTTGATGCTGTTTGGGCTGTATCGTGCGGTTGCAGGTTTTGTAATAACGCGTCCGTATGGTGGTGGTTGGGTTGATGTTATTTTTGGTCTGGTTAATGTGATTCTAGGGGTGTTGTTTTTAGTATATCCTGCGGGGTCAATGGTTGCGTTGTTGTATGTGTTTTTAATTCTGTTCTTGTTCAAAGCGTTCCAAGCATTGGTTTTTGCGATTAATATGACGCGTGCGCGTTTTGGACACTGGGGATTGGATTTAGTCGTGGCCTTGTTTTTGTGTGCATTGGCGATTGCTTTGTTGTTCTGGCCGATGGCGGGTGCGGTGGCGATTGTGTATTATCTGGCGATAACAATGCTGTTTTATGCCGCGGCAGACGTCTATATGTTCATAGAATTGCGTCAATTAAAAAATGAAGTTGGTGATTAAAATTAAACCGCCCATTCGGGCGGTGTTTATTAGAAAACTTCAGAGGCTACACTCATTGGTGTGTAATCTGGCGATTCTTCAATTGGTGCGCGACAGTTGTTACCTTCAAAACGATAATCTATAACTGTGTGGTTGTGAATTGTAAATGTTGTTTCGCACCGCAGATGTAGCGTTGTGGGCGATGTGCCTCCAACTGCAGTTGTGTGTGCTGAATATCCTGTAAAAGTTGTATGATATGATGGAGATGTGCCAGGAAGCGATACGATTCTTGAATCGCTGAATGTTATGTATTTTATATCTTCAATATCATACGTCCTTATAGGTGTCCCCCAGCCTTGAATTAAGGCGTGTTCTGGCGCGCCTAACCATGTGCTACACATTTTGTCATATTCTATTGACTGGTCCACGCAAGCGCTTAATCCGCTTGAAACTATTATTAAACTAACATAGCTTAATTTATTCATTTTTTATCTCCTGTGTATTAAGTAATGCAAATAACTTGCTGTTAAAATATTTAATGTTGCCCAGGTTTCAGCATCTCTATGTAGTGGAAATATTGGGTTGTAAGTTACTATAAACAGCGTTAGAATTATATATTCTGCTGGGTCTGATATTGTGTGGGCTTTCTTGGCTTTGATTGTAGACAATATGAGTGTTCCGCAAACCACTATGCGCAATAGTATATAAAAACTATGCGTCATCGGCAAAAACGCGGCCAGAAGAAGTAATGTGCAGTTTACTGTGAATAAGTGTGTCATAATCTTTCTTTATCTTGTGTGAATCCATCGGTGATATATTCAATGATTTTTGACACTATAAATGGCGTACAAAATGCAAGAGCTAAATATAAAATGCTGTATAATTCAAAATGTTCAAAAAAATTACAACTATAGTGATAGTGGCATTTCCATTCTGTTGTGGATAAGAGTATGTCCCCTAAGAATCCCGCGACTAAACATAAACGTTTTACACCTGTGTTTTTCGGAGTAAAGTATTTTATACAGTATAATGATATCTTTTTTAACGTAAATATACATATTGGGATAATTGTTGCTATGACTGTAGCTAATAATATTTTAACAGATATTTCTAATGATGGATCATACGAAAAAAACGAACCGCACAATGCTATAAGGGCACTAGTTGCTGCAGCAAAGTAAATAAATTTCTTATATGTCAATTGTAGTTTTTTTGCTAAATACATAGGAATTGTGTGTATTATGCCAGAACAATAAATTACTAACAAAGAAAAGACTATTTTCTGTAAGCCGACAAAATAATCAGATAGCAAGACATGAATTGTAAATACGCTAAATATAAACAAAATAATGAAACTGAATTTTAACCATTGTCTAGGGAATATATCTTCGTTGCTCATTTTTTTTCTCCTGCACAAAAATAGACCGCCGGTGGAATTGGCGGTCGGGTGCTTTCAAAATCATACGATAAATGACCCTGTTGCTTTTGGGCGAACCCTGTTATATAACAACAGACACCCGACCAGTGTGGTCAGGTAATAACGGTGCGATGCACCATAAATGGGTTCACGATGCAGACACACCGTATCGTATGGGGTTTGAAAGCCCCGAATCCAATTCCCATCGGATTCAATGCTTATTATAACTGATTTTGTATTTGTTTGCAAATATAGGATTTTTTATTTGCGGGGCTTGAATTTTCAATAAATTTAATATAAAATACACGACAGTGCGCCCTTAGCTCAGCTGGATAGAGCATCAGATTTCTAATCGTTCGTAATTCTTATGGATAGATTTGGATAAAGATGTATAAATGCTGGATTTGTGCGGGTGCGCGTGAAAATCAGTTCTGTATAAAACTTGATACAGATTGATTGAATTATATGTAATTGTATGTATAATGTTACATATTTGTTACATAGAATGTTACACAGGAATTGGCCGCATATTTGCACCGAATTCCACACAGTTGGTTATGTGCCCATGGCTCAATCGGATAGAGCAATTGCCTTCTAAGCAATAGGTTGCAGGTTCGAGTCCTGCTGGGCACGCCACTAATTTGTAAGTCAAAAAATACCTATGTTTCAATAAGTTGTTTTATGTTTTTTCTTGGCTTTGTGCCGATTGTTTAAGGTTTCTGTTGACTTTTTGTGAATCATATATTATATTACACATGTAATAACTCCCTTGCGTGCAAGGGATGGGGGCTGAGGGGAAACCCAAATAAGCCCCAATTTTTTTAGTATGGGGTGATGTCATGACAGTGGTTCAACGAGTAGGTGTATACATAGACGGTAACAATTTATTTTATGGAGCATTGAAAAGGGATGAGCGCCGAAAATATCGTTGGCTTAATCCAGAATTGTTGGTTCGTGAAGTTTGTGATAACTATTTTAAGAACAATCTGGTACATGTTCAATTTATAAAATTTTATACGGCGCGTGTTAGTAACCGTTCTGGTAATCTTGATGCGCCACGTAATCAGCAGTTATATTTTAACGCATTAAAAACCATTAAAAATTTAGAAATTATTCTTGGCAACTTTCAAGTACATGAAAAAATTTTGCCTATAGCACCTTTGGAATACAAGCCTAATGGTAAGCCAAAGTTGCAAAGTGTTTTGTCAACCGAAGAAAAGGGTTCGGATGTTAATTTGGGCGTACATTTGGTATATGATGCTTGTATGGATAACATTGATGTGGCCATTGTTATTACTAATGACACTGATTTGGCAGAACCTATCAAATTGGTTGCGGATAATTTAGGTAAGACCGTCATAAATTTATGCCCGCATAAAAGTGTAGCGTTTTCATTAAAGAAAATTAAAAATGTTAAGCACTATAAAATAGAAACAGCACATTTAGCGAAGTCACAGTTTCCTGATAGTGTAAAAGGAATTATACGCCCATATCATTGGTCAGAAGAGAATTAGCTCTTTTTGATTTATTTTTGTCTGTGGCAGTTTCTAATAACCTGTTGTACTGTATAATTTGTTTATGTGGTAAGTGTTCTCATCAAATTATCCTGTTATCATGCTTGCAACATTGTTTGCGGTGCGACGTGCGGCAATACTTGATGCATGTGCGTATATTTCAGTTGTGGTGATTTTTGTGTGTCCCAATACGTCTTTTAATATTCGTATATCTTCGCCCATGCTGGTGGCCAGTGTTGCAAAAGAATGGCGCAGGTCGTGTATACGCATCCGTGGTAATTTGGCACGATCCAATGCCCACCAGAACGCTTTACGCAAATCTGTCAATGGGCGCGTATGGTCGATTGGTGAATGAAATACATACTGTTTGCTTTTACAAATTCTCAATGCCTGTTTTATAACTTCTATTGCCGGATCGCCCAGCGGTACATTAAATGCATCTGTTTTGCGTTTATTTAAACGTAGATACCCGTTTTCTAGGTCTAACTCGTCCAGTTCCAGGCTTGTTATTTCCCCACTGCGACAGCCTGTCAGTGCAAGTGTTTTAATAGCCAGGATGGTTTGCGGTGCATATTTCCCAGCGCAAAATGCCTCGTCCAGTGCAGTAAACAAACGTTTATAACCATCAATGTCCAGAATCGTATGGTTCATCTTTGGGGATTTTGCCTTTTGAACCAAATGGCATGGATTTGAATTTATTGCGCGATAATTGTATTTTTCACACCAATTTAGAAAGGTCGATAATAACCGCATAACATGCAATCCAACTGCAATAGTTTTTGTGTTTTTGATTTTATCGTACATATCCTGGATTGTGCGCAGATCAATATCTGCAATGTATTTATCGCCAAGATATGGGATTATATACAGGCGCATCAATATTTCGTTTGATCGATAGGTATTTCCCCGATTGTTTTCGCGACAATGTTTTTCCATAAATATTGGGGTTAGTTCACGGACTTGTTTACGTCGTGCTGCGGCCATTTCGTTTTGCTTTATGCGTATGCGCTGTTCTGATTGCGGGTCCAGACCGTTGGCGATATCTTGTTTGGTTTGTATCGCACGTGCGCGAATCTCATTTAAGCTAAATTCCGTCAGCGTGCCCAATCTTATGTGCTTTTGTTGATATGAACCGCGAACGCGATATCCCAAATAGAACACTTTGCGTCCAGATGCGGCCGAATACCGGCATTGTAGCCCTGGCAGTGCTGCATCTGTTATTTGCAAATCAATGTCGGATTTCAGTTTGTTCAGAAATCCTGTTGTTAAAACCAACTTTTGACATTTAAGTGTCCGCATATGTTGTCCTTTGTTATACACAACATTGATAATAAAAGTGCACAAGTCCAGTGAATAAGATTATCAAGGTTCTTGTCTAACAATATGCATTCGTGCAGTTCCTTGTACACGGATTCCGTGTTGCCAAAGACCATCCATTCGTGTTGGTGCTGGTACCTGGCCCGGGATAATGCAAATGAATTTTTTATCCAGCTGAACTTCATTATCGATGTAGCAATCTGCTGAATATGTTCTTTGCTGTGCGTGCGTGGGTTGCGTGCAAACGGTTTTGTCAGATTGATGTCAAGGTACCGAACATCCAGTTTAAGATTTTTAAAGTCGATTTTCATTTTTCTTTCCTTTTCTTTCGTGCGGCATAATATGCGGCACACTGCGCCGCAGATGCCGCAAGCAAAAACCGCAGAAAACCGCCACTTTGTCAAAACAAGTGCGGTCTGCGGTCTATTTTTTAATTCTGTGTGTAGCAAGGTCTCGCGGTTGCCGTTACCCTCAATACGAAATGTCGTCACAGAACCTATTATGTTTTTATGTGAATTTTCCTTCATTCCTTATCCATCCTATGATTTGTGCTATTGTTTTTTCCTGACCCATACATTTGCGTTTCAATGATATTTGCCCGCTTTCCAGTTGTTCCGGTGTAAATTCATTGAATAGCGGAAATAAATTTGGGTTTCTTTCAATGATTTTTGATAGCGAAAATTCGTTGTCTATATGATATTTTGGCTCTCGTAATGGACTGAAAGAGGTTGTTAGTTTCTGAAGCAAATCATTCGTGTGGCGTTGCATTTCCTTGCTTTGTTTTATTGTGTTTGTACTGTACTTGTTATTTGCTATTGCGTCTGATTTCTGTCTGATATCTGATAATGTCTGTTTGATATCTGATGAATTCTGTTCGCCCCAACGTGCCAATCTGTTTGCCGCCAGCCGTTCACATTTTGCTTTATACTTAATGTCGTCCTCATCTAATTCGGCTTTTATAAATGGCCACACAGCGCTTGAACATTCCATGTCGGGGTATTTCAAAATCGCCATAAATATGTCGCCGCGTTCTTCGCGTGATATATTTTCCAATAAAAGCGCCCATTTCGGGTTGGCCAGCCGTTTCATAACCGTTTCCTATTGCTTGTCGCTTGTACGCTGGAATATGTTGTTTTGTTCAAATTCAGCTATATCTTGTTTCCGATATACAATGCGACCGACACGTTTCAGAAATTTTGGTCCAACACCGGTGCTGCGCCATTTTTGTAAAGTATTGCGTTTCAATCCCCACATTTCAGCCAGCGCACGTTCCGTCATATATTCGTCCTTGGATAATATTGTTGTCATGGTTTGTCCTTTTGTTTCGGGTTTTGATAGGTCTATGTAAAGATATATGCATAAAAAATAACCGTGCGCAATGCACGTTTTTGCGACAAAAAGGAAATTAAGTTAGTTTAGGTTACTTTACGGTATAAAAAGGTACGATATAAGTATACTGGTTAGTTTGTTTAGTGGTTTAATTTCCAAACCAGCGCATCGATTGCGTTGGTGTAACGACGACTGGCGGTCTGACGTAACAGCCCGGTCTTTTTGCCAATTTTATTCATTGATAAACCTATTGAGTGCAGAATCAATAATTTTCTATCTGTGACACTGTCCACAGAATCTAACCAATGCACCAAAACATTATAAAAATTATCGTGTGTATTATCAAAGGGGGCTATATTTGGGGGCAATTTAACGTCTGCAATAACAGATTCAAACCATTCGTATCGAACAGAACATTCCGCTGGCCATGTTGCCAACATGTGTTGCCGTGTTTTGTCGTTTTTATCCATTTGAATAGCAAGGATGACCGCAGAGTAAATTTGTGCCTCAACGCGCGCTCGTGTCCACTTTGTCTCATCGTCCAATTCTTCAAAAAAACGGTTAAGAATAACACGTCGATTATTATTTTTCATACAGAGATCATACCCTATAATCCATAAAAATCAAGAAAAAGCAATAAAGTAAGAAGATTATTTTCAGATGCTCCAAAAAATCAATCGTTTGAAAAATTGTGTCGCCGCCAGATACAACACAAAAAACGCATTTTCCTGCCCGCCCCAGCACAGGAATATGGCAAACGGTTTTGAAGTGTTGTGGGGATGTACTTAACGGAATGACGTATTTTTATTCGGTTTAAACCTCCACGTCATTTCTGTTTTTCTTTTATTACATACCGAAAGATCATGACTTTCCCATTTTTTTACTGTTGACCATACCTTATCAAAGAAAAAATCTTGATGTGCTCTTACGGCAAAAAAATCATTTTCTTCTTTGGAACTAGGCACAATATAAACCATGGACAAGTTTCCAAAGGTTAAAAAAGCCCATAATTTTGGCAACTGTTGTTTAGATTTTGCTCGTTTCACAAAAACAATTAACTCTGGATATTCACATAGTTTATATTTTTTCGTTCGTATTTTAACTACTGGCAAAGTTCCCCAAAATTCATCTTTAGTAATCCAGTTAATGGTTTCGGTAAAATTGCCACAAAATAATTCTGCATTTATAACGCTTAGAGCATATTTACATAATGTTTTATAAATATTTTGTGGTGTTATTGATAACCCTTTACACACAGGAATAGTTAACAAATCTTGTAAATGGTTAACAGGGCGTTTTATTGAAATTTTCAACTTTTTATCTAAATCCTTATCATCACGATACATTCTCACTTCTGAGTTAGACATTGTTGGTGTTCCTGTTTTCCCACACACATTAAAAAAGATACGACTTGGCAATATCCAGTTACCGAAATCCTGTTCTATACCATTTCCAAACTTCTCATTACATGTATCACATTCTTCGTTTAGTATTATTTTTTTATTATTTAAAAACTCAGAAAAAGCATGAGCTTTATGCTTAAAACTCACTTCCGGCATAGATTTACCACAAAATCTGCATCTTCTTTTTTGTCGAATTCTTTCGCCTACTTTTATTTCGTTATCAGCGTAAAAAGAATAATAATTATAATTATCTAAACATTTCATTGGAAACGGCATTTTTATACTTACACCATTAAGCCGAGCTAAAATTTTGCGAATTTTTATTTCTCGCTTTTGTGGTATTTTACTTATATCAGAACAAACAAAGATATATTCATTTATACTACATTCTTCTAAGAATGTCTTCACTGTCCACAGTTGTGGACAATTTGAAATATAATGATTGAAAAAAAACTCAAAATCTTGTTTTTGTTTCTCAGAATAGCGAAAAATTGGACATTTTAATTTATTGTTTTTTACTTGTAGCCCAAAAAGTTTATATAATTTTAATATAAATTCATACGTTTCTTTATTTGGTGCTACAGATAAACTGACTAATTTTTGGGTGGACATAAAGCATATAGATATATTGTTTTTACCATTCATACCGAATTCCTTATCTTTTTAGCCATTATAACATATATTATATTAAGAACCTGTAAACACAATCCCAAACCATTTTTGCATGACGGTCAGGCGGGGTTGATAGTCGTTCGCAGAGTTGATTTCTGTTTCGTATTCGTGTTTTAGTTGTGCTGACAATCCAAGTTCACGCACCAGGTGATTGCACACACCCATAAGATAGAAGATATTGCCCGCCGGACCGCTCAGGTCAATGACTAGGCCTGTTTGATATCTCGCCCCCGGCACACCCCGCCGGGCGGCGTGCAGTTTCCGTTCCAGCGCATCAATCGTTTCCATGTGCGTTGCCTTTGTTTTTTAATTCCTGCTGAATCTGTGTCCACATCAATTCCAGTTCATCCAGCCCCGTCAGGTCTGATTTCAACCACATTTCTGGGGCCTGCCATACGTCGTCCTGGGCACAGGCCAGCGCACCCTCCACCAATTTGCGGATGCGGAGGTTGCGTATTTCGTTCTTGATTGCGGACCGGTACAGCATGCGTTTGTCCACCGTGATGGGGCGTGATGTTGTGCCGGTGTGATACGCCCACCACTTGGCCATTTTTAGTTTGTTCAGCATTGCCACGCGCAGCATCGCCACCCCATAACTCAGGGGGCCGGTGCCGTCGAATATTTCATCGGCCAGGTGTCGCCCGGCGCGCCCGTTCAGAAATTCCAGGATTTCATCGGCGGACTTTTCGGGGTGAATTTGCCCCAGGCGTTTAACCGTGATGTCCCAGATTGCGTTTCGGTGGTCTGGGCTGTCATAGTGTGCCGCCAGCGCACCATAGAATCCATGTTGCTTGTTTATCGTTGTCATGTTTTGCCTCTTGTTTTTTCAACATAACAATGCCAACAAAAAAAGGAATAGCCAGGGAAATAAAAATAATTTGTATTTACTTGAATAAAACGAAATATACGGCATATAGAACAACAAACCAAAGGAGTTTATTGTGATATATGGTTATATTCGGGTTTCTACCGACAAACAGGACTGCGAAAATCAAAAATTAGGCATTGAATCCAAAGCCAGCGCATTAGGGCTTTGTATTGATAAATACATTGAAGATGCAGGCATTTCCGGCACCAAAGAACCAGAGCAACGCGCATTAGGCGGTGTTTTGCGACATTTAAATCCGGGCGACGTTATAATATGTAGTGAACTTTCGCGTCTGGGGCGAAAAATGTTCATGATTATGCGAATATTGGAGCATTGTATGAAAATTGGGGCGCGTCTTTATACCGTCAAAGATGGCTATGAGTTGGGTGACACTATTCAATCTAAGGTTTTAGCATTTGCGTTTGGGCTATCAGCTGAGATTGAACGTAATCTTATTGCCCAGCGCACCAAAGAAGCATTGGCGGCATTACAATTACGCGGTGTGAAACTGGGCCGTCCAAATGGCCAAAAGAATACTTACCATATCATTGACGGTCATGAAAACTTGATTTTAGACATGTATTCAGCAGGAGTTTCTAAACGAAAAATTGCCAGAACTATCCGGGTCAGCCCGCCCACAATTTCGCGATTTCTTGAAAGCAGAAAATGACCCTTTAATTGTTCCAAAATTGTAAATAAAAAAACCGCGAAAATCAACCGATTTCAGCAATTGTTTTTGTGTAACAACAATGTCGTGGTTTAACTGTGGCAAAATCTTCGCAAGATTCTTCCAACAAACAAATCGTTTCAAAACGTCGTATTGCCGATCATGGGGAAGTATTCACGGCCCCACGGGAAGTTAATGCCATGCTGGACTTGGTAAAACAAGAAACCCAGCGCATTGACAGTCGTTTCTTGGAACCTGCCTGTGGCAAGGGCGCATTCCTGACCGAAATTTTGCGCAGAAAACTGGAAATTGTAAATTCACGCTATCATAAAAGCCAGATTGAATATGAACGATACATGGCATTGGCCGTGTCCAGCATATATGGCATTGATATTTTGCCCGACAATGTGGCGGATTGCCGTTCTTTGTTATTGGGTATCTGTATCGATAATTATGCCAGCGCATGTAAATTGAAATGCGAATGTATTCCAACTGATTTTATTGAAACGCTGCGCTTTATTTTAGGCAAAAACATTGTGCTGGGGGATGCATTAACCCTGAAACAGGTTGACGGTTCAAACGCCCCGATTGTATTCAGTGAATGGTCGTTGGTCATGGGTGACATGTTCAAGCGCCGTGATTTTTATTTCTATTCCTTGGTTGACAGCGAAATGGGCGGCGAATATTGCCGTTCTGATATGGGTGGCGGCACATGGATGCCCGTGCCTGTGCGTGAATTTCCCCTGACACATTACAAAAGGTTAAAATATGCAGAATAACACATATAACCCAGACGTGTTAAGTTGCCTGGCAAATTTAAGTAATGACGAAGTATTTACACCACCTGCATTGGCAAATCAAATGCTGGACATGTTGCCAGCGGAATTGTGGTCAAATCCCGATGCAAGGTTCCTGGACCCGTGTTGCAAAAGTGGTGTATTCCTGCGTGAAATCGCGAAACGCCTTATTGTTGGATTAGAACATCAAATTCCAGATTTACAGGAACGTCTGAACCACATTTATAAAAACCAGTTATTCGGCATTGCCATCACGGAATTAACATCGTTGCTGGCGCGACGTTCGGTATATTGTTCCAAGAACGCAAACAGCCAATATTCTATTTGCACCGATTTTAACACCAACAGTGGCAACATCATATTTGAACGGGTTCAACACACATGGGAAAACGGTCGCTGTAAATTTTGTGGTGCCGTACAAACAGAATATGACCGTGACACCAGCCTGGAAACACACGCATATCAATTCATTCACGCAGACGAGGTATTTAATATGAAATTTGACGTAATTATTGGCAATCCACCTTACCAAATGAATGTTGGCAACGATGGCGGCAATAAGGCTAAAGCCAAAGCAATTTACCATAAATTTGTTGAACAGGCAGAAAAATTACAACCCAAATATTTATGCATGATTATCCAGAGCCGTTGGATGACCCGAACTGCAGAAGGAGTGCCTGAAGAATGGACAGACAGAATGCTTAATTGCAATCATATAAAAACGATGCATGACTTTGTAGACGCTAACATCTGCTTTCCTGGCGTAGATATAAAGGGGGGCGTTTGTTATTTTCTGTACGAAAAAGATTATGTTGGCAAATGTTCATATTTTTTACACAAAGATTCGAATTCTGCGCCTCTGCTAAACAAGGATTTCCTGAACGCTAAGGGGATTGGTATAGTTATAAGAGATTTGAATGCACTTTCAATATTATCAAAAATTGAGGGTGTTGAAGGTGCTTATTTAGAACAAGAAAGTACGAATTTCTCTGGTCTAGTAAGCCCAAAGGATTTTTTTACCAACAAACAACAACTAACATCCAGTTGGGACCAATATGATGATGTTAAGTCAAGGGCTTCAGACATAAAATATTATTTAAACAAATCCATGCACAAGAAAGAGTTTGGCTGGATTAACGAAACCCAGATTCCAAAAAATAGGCAAGCCATTAAACTGAATAAAGTATATATCACATCCGCTGCTGGCTCTGGAACAGATAGTCAGGTTTTAGGAAGACCTTTTTATGGGGAACCCAACAGCGTTTGTTCGCAAACATATTTAGTAATTGGTTATGACCCAGATAAACATAATTTCACTCAGACACAATGCGAAAACATAATATCATATATTAAAACCCGTTTTTTCCGATATTTGGTGAGCATAAAAAAGAAAACCCAAAATGGCCCCAGGGGTGTTTATCAGTTTGTTCCCATGCAGGATTTTAGCGAACCGTGGGACGATGCCAAGTTATACAAGAAATATGGCCTGACGGCGGACGAAATCGCCTTTATTGAATCAATGGTTCGACCAATGGAGTAAGTTATGGCAAAGAAAGTTATGTTTCCAGCACGTCCTGATGCCAACCCAACTATTTATGCGTATTCGGACAAAAATCCACAATATGATGGCATGTTAAAGGTGGGCTACACTATAAAGTCCGCTGCAACCCGTGTGGCCGAACAATACCCCATACTAAAACCTGGCGATATTCCATATGTCATCCATGTGGACGAACCTGCCATTCGCAAGGACGGCTCGGTATTCACAGACAAAGACGTCCATCGCATATTGCGAAACCGTGGCATTATTCAACTGCACGACAAAGACGGCAAGTTAACCGAATGGTTCCAATGCGACGTCAAAGACGTTATGGCGGCAATCACATCATTGCGCACAGGCACCGACCTGGAAACCCAGCGCACAGAAACATTTGCCATGCGCCCCGAACAGGCCGAAGCCGTTGAAAAAACAATCGCTTATTTCAATGCTTGGCACCATGAAAACCCTGGTAAAACTCCGCACTTTTTGTGGAATGCCAAAATGCGTTTTGGTAAAACATTCGCCACATATCAACTGGCCAAACAAATGGGGTGGTCCAAGATATTGGTGCTGACATTCAAACCTGCGGTGCATCAGGCATGGGAAGAAGACCTGAACAGCCATTGTGACTTTGACGGGTGGCAGTTTATTTCCAAAAAAGACAAAACAACCGAACAATTCATGGATGCGGTCAAACACCTGGACAGCAATCGCCCCATTGTGTGCTTTGGTTCATTCCAGGATTATCTGGGCAAAAATGATGCAGGCGGCATCAAGGCACAGAACGAATGGGTGCATGGCACAAACTGGGATTGTGTCGTATTTGACGAGTATCATTATGGCGCATGGCGTGAAAATGCCAAAGACCTGTTTGAAAACGAATCCAAAGCCGAACAAAAAAATGCCGCTGGCGAGGCTATGGACTATTTTGACGAGTCTAACATGCCAATCACCACAGGGCATTATTTATACCTGTCTGGCACCCCGTTCCGCGCCATAAACAGCGGCGAATTCATAGAAGAGCAAATTTATAACTGGACATATTCGGATGAACAGCGCGAAAAAGAAGAGTGGAAAGGTCCAAACAATCCGTATGCGGCTTTGCCACGCATGGTAATGATGACATATCAGTTGCCCGACACCATTCGCAATATCGCATTGGGTGGCGAATTTAACGAATTCAACCTTAATGAATTCTTTGCCGCCGATGGCGATGGGGAAAATGCCAAGTTCAAATATGAAAACGAAGTTCAAAAATGGCTGGACTTAATTCGTGGCCAGTTGGCAGAAACCACCCTGGACAGCCTGAAAATGGGCGCCAAGAAACCGCCAATGCCATTTGCAGACACACGCCTGTTGGGCATCCTGTCACATACAATATGGTTCCTGCCATCAATTGCGGCATGCAATGCCATGGCAAACCTGCTGAAACGCCGTCAAAACACATTTTACCATGATTATCGGGTAATTGTGGCCGCAGGCACGTCCGCTGGCGTTGGCATAAAAGCCCTGGCACCTGTGCAAGAGAAAATGGCCAACCCATTGGAAACAAAAACAATCACCTTGTCATGCGGCAAACTGATGACGGGGGTATCGGTTAAACCATGGTCTGGCATCTTTATGCTGTGCAACCTTAAAAGCCCAGAATCATATTTCCAGGCGGCATTCCGTGTTCAAACCCCATGGACAATCAAAAATCCAGACGGAGAACACCCAAATGCCACCCAAATCATGAAAGAAGAGTGTTATATCTTTGACTTTGCGCCTGACCGTGCGTTGCGCCAAATCACAGATTATAGTTGCCGACTGAATGTAAATGAATCCGACCCAGAAAAGAAAGTTGCTGAATTTATTAACTTTTTGCCTGTATTGGCCTATGACGGCAGCGCCATGCGCCAAGTTAATGCCAGCGAAATTCTGGACATGGCAATGAGTGGAACCAGCGCAACCCTGTTGGCACGCAGATGGGAAAGCGCATTGCTGGTAAATGTGGACAATGCGACCCTGTTGCGCCTTATGAACAACAAAGCGGCCATGGACGCACTTATGAGCATCGAGGGATTCCGCAGTTTGAATCAGGACATTGAAACGGTTATTAACAAGTCAAACGCCGTGAAAGAAAAGAAAGCAGCCGCCAATGAACGGGAATTGACCCCAAAAGAAAAGAAAGAAATGTCGGAAGAAGAAAAAGAATTCAAATCCGCACGCAAACGCATCCAGGAAAAACTGATTAAGTTCGCAACCCGTGTGCCGATTTTCATGTATTTAACCGACTATCGTGAACGCAGTTTGAAAGACGTCATAACCCAATTGGAACCTGGGCTGTTTAAAAAGGTGACGGGGCTGGACGTAAAAGATTTTGAATTGCTGGTAAGTTTGGGTGTGTTCAACGATGCGCTTATGAACGATGCGGTGTATAAATTCAAACGCTATGAAGACGCCAGTTTGGAATATGCAGGCATTAACAAACACGCAGGTGAAAGCGTTGGATTATTCGACACAGTCCTAAGCCACGAAGATTACGAGATGATGTAAAAAACAGCATTTAATCTATGGATTTTTAAGGATTTCTGTACTAGGATTTACTTGGTAAAAAGTCACCAAGGAATGTTATTGTTATGGAATTTGACAATCGCGATATAGAAATCCCGAATGCCATCATATCGATGGAGAATTTTTATGCACAAAATTTGGGACCAAAACGTAAAAAAATTTGTGAAATTCTTAGAACCTTTAGCGATGATGCCGTCAACATATATTTAGCAGGCGTTGCTGCATTAGAAATTCCTAATTTTCCGGCCAAGCAATCTATTATTGGACATTGTTTCAGGGAGTTAATAAATGCCCTTGTAAGATCTGACGAAAACGAATTAAAGCAACAAGTGTTCACGGCTTTAAAATCTGCTGAATTTATAAGAAACAGTGAAAGCAAAAACGAACGCATTGAGCATGTAGTTAACGAAATATGGGAAAAGATAAAACCCTTAAATAATGAGACTTCAAAATTAAAAACAATGTTTATAGATAAAAATCCAAAACAAAAAAAAGATTTACTATTTTCTGATATAGAAACACGAAAAAAAACACAAAAAAATATAGATGATGTTATTCAGCAGGTTTTGACTGCGAAAGGGAATCTTGATAAAAGAAGACACTTTAATAAAAAATTTTCTATAATACCCAATGAACAGTTGATTGAAAACGTAACCATATTAGAAAATTATATTTTACAATTAGAAGATCCAACATATATAAAACAAAAAGGGATGTTAGATGAAATCTTGGAAACAGCCAACTCCTGAACAGGTTTGTTTTGTTACAAATAGCATGAAAGGGAACCTTAAAAGTTACTTCCTTTCTAGACTAGAAAATCCATTGTGGTTTCAGCCTTTGTATGACGAACATCTATTAGATTTCTCAAAAAAGTATGCTGATGAGATACAAGATTATATATATTCATGGGATGCTTTACCATACTTATCAAGAATGGCGTCCATAATTCCAGAACAAGTTTTTGCACTCATAGAACCTTTAGTAAATGCAATAAAAGACGCTTCAATTGAATCACCTTGGTTGGTTAAAGTAATCGTATTATCAATAGCTAAAGAAATGCCAGATACGCAATTTAAAGCCATTATGACGGCGTTCACATCATATATTTATAAAACACCATTTATCGATTTGTTTGATTTTACAACATTAAAATCTAATTTAATTAGATTTAAGAGACTTGATCCTGCACAAGCTTTGAATTTGACAGAAGCGTTATTATCGTTGCAAATAAAATATGTTGGGGAATATGGTTCTACAGAAGTTGTGTCTAAATATGGAGACAATGATTATTATAGATACCAAGAGATGTTGAAAATTTTTCAAGAAATCTACAACAAACAAAAATTAAAACTATTTTCTGTTTTGGTTAAAATCTTTGATGATACAATTTATAAAACTTGCACACAAGAAGAACGAGAGAAATACGATAATTCTGTGTATATGGATCGTCCTGCTATAGAGAATAGCGAACAAAATCATAATTTTTCTGGTCCAGAACACTTTGCAATAGATGCGATGCGCGACATTGCATCGTCCATAATATCCACAAATAAAAAAGACGAGGCCAATAAAGTTTTTGATCTGCTACAAAATTCTAAATCGCCCATCCTTGTGAGATTATACTTGTTTTTATTATCCGTGACTGATGTTTGTGACAAAAAAATCTTATCAGAAAGCTTGACGAATTATGAATTTTTTGATGGCCTAAATTATCACCATGAATACTTCCATTTGTTGAATAAAAAATTCAAAAAATTATCCAAAACAGCTCAATCTGTTATTCTCAAATATATTGAGGATGGCCCAACTGGTGATTATTACAAAAATAGTGAAGATAGCACTTCTGCAAAAGAACGTCAAAATCGTTGGAAGTTTAAACACTTGATACCTATATTAGGCTCTTTAACAAAAAAACAAAAGGAACGATTTAAAGATATATTGTTTGATGATACTGGGAACCCTATCATGCCAGGAGACCACCCAGACTTTCTAACATGGATGAGTGGTTTTATAACTGTAAGACATGAATCTCCTTTAAAATCAGAAGAAATTCAAAACTCAAGCGTTGCAAAAATAATTAAAACAATGCAAGAATGGCAACCTGCGCCTGATAATTGGCACGGCAAGCCGGACAGAGAAGGTTTTGCTGAAGCTATCAAACAGGATGTCTTAAATACCCCCAAAAAGTACATATCTTCGCTCGGTAAATTAACAACTATAACTGAACCAACATACATTAGAGCCATTTTGCGCGGCATTATAGAATCTGGCTCAAAAACATCTGATGACTGGGTAAAAATTATTGATTTTATTGATTGGGTTGCAAAACAAAATGAAACATTTGATGATAGAAAAAGTTTTCATGACGGTGACCAAGATTGGTATTGGACAAAACAAGAAGTTGCTTCGTTGTTAAATTCTGCTTTTGTAAAAGATTCTAGTATAGATAAAACAGACGAACAATTGATTGAAAAATCTTTCGATATTCTATATTCCTTGATAAATTCTGAAGACAAATTACTTGAAAATAAAAAAGATGAGGTTTGTTCTGGAGATAATTACATAAATAGAGCTATTAACTCTGTTCATGGCCAAGCTTTGGATTCGTTATTAACTTTTGCTCTATGGTTAAAGAACAACAGCAAGTCAACAAATCAGGTAGAAGCATTATTAACCGATATTGTACAACGCCCCAAATATATTGACTCCCTTGCTATAATTGCTCGTGCTCTACCGTGGGTACATTTGTCTATGCCGGAATTTACTGAAAAAAATATCGATATTCTTTTCCCGGAATCAAAAGAATACCAGTATATTTTAGATGTAACATGGCCAACTTTTGTTCTGTATACACGTGCATATGAAGACATGTTCTATCTTATGAAAGAGAAATTTTGTTATGTGTTAAAAAAACATTTGTATATTGATCAAGATAAAAAACGTACAGATAAACAAATTGCCCGTCACCTAATGCTCTACTATGCTTGGGGATTGTATGACTTAGATTCTGAAATTTTATCTCTTCTTTTTGACGATATGGCAAATAAAGAAGAAATGGTGTCTTTTGTAAATCTTATCGGTTTTATGCTATATCAAGTTAAATCGGATAACGATAATGTTTCAGATGAAATGATCCAACGTTTTATAGATTTTTGGGAATGGTTTATTGAGCATATAAAGGGCAAAGAATCCGATTACAAAGATGTATTAAAGGAATTTGAGCGATGGTATCAATGCGGAAAATTCACAAAAGGAAACTGGGGTTTAAAACATTTGCATAGATTGGTAGCAGATGATAATCTGAAAATATCCATGTCTAATTTTATGTTAGAAGAGACTTTGGTCAGCGATTTATCAGAGAATCCCAGACTGGTATTTGATATTGTTTCAAGGTTGGCTTTTAGAGGTGCAAGATTCGATTCTTTCAGAAGGAATGGGCTTATAGAACAAACTCTTGAATATATAAAAAATCATGATTTTCCGGAAGACGAGACATTAAAAAGCGAAAAAGATGACTTTATAAGTAAATTATTACAAAATGCCGATTCTTGGGAATTAGACGATGCGTCTGCAAGATTTGAAAAATATAGAGAAGATAGATAATTATGCTTTTTTAGCTGATGCTGGTGTTAAACCTTCTGTTGCGAGTGGTTTGATATGTAATATATGATCGCCGTGTTGTTTAAGAACGAAACAGACATTTAGTAATGAATTCAAAACAGTTTGCAAAACCGCCGCCCTAGCATATTTACTTTCATCTTCTTGAAAAGATTGACTTGTTGCAAAAAATCTTCTTACCAAATATGGCGAAAAGTGTTTATAGCCACAAAACAGTTGATAATTTTCGTAGTTTATATCTTTGTTTTCATAATATGCAATCAACTCTGGTGTGTCTTGAATTGACTCTAAAACAAGCTTGAAATAATCTTCTGATATGTTTTGTATCGTATCTCCGTACCACTTTTTGTTGTAACTGTTACGATCAAGCCTATTTGGATTCTTAAGGCTTTTACGAAGGAATCTATCACAATTATTTTGATTCAGTAATTCTAAAACCCTATCTTTACGATCTGGGTGTACACGTAACATTTCTATTTGTTCAACATATCCAAAATCTATAAAATCTTTACCCCTGGTATTAAAATGCTTGTTTAACCATAGCAGTTGTATTTCAGCTTCTAAAATTTGACACGTAATGGAACTAGCCACAAAAACTCTGTTATTTTGCAAAGCATCATAAACCTCTGCCGACAGAGAAATAATAGCCCCCACCAAACTATGTAGCCCCATAAGAGCCTTGTCTTTTGTAGCCTGAGGGTGAAATGATTCCATGGTGCGAACCATCATCCTTAATTTTTTCATTAAGATGTCTACGTCATCATTCTTTAACGGATGTGGCAATGGATATTCTTTGTTTAACATTTCATCCTCGTGTTATTGTAAAATTATGCATATTTTTGTTGAATTTGTAAAGGTTATGATTTGTTACTGTTGATCCGGTAGCAACGATTTGGAAATGCGTTGGTTCGTGCAAATTATCAAAAATTGGACAAGAATATTCCTTATACAATGGAATATTTGAATAAGTTCTTTGGCAATTTGCTGTTGGGCGAGAAAAATCGCCTTGATAATCGTGAAATGCAGATAAAGGAAAATGTGGCAAAAACTACCCGGAAAACTACCCAGAAAACTGCCCAGAAAATTTTGGATATATTGTCGAAGAATCCAAGTGTAACACGTACCGAATTGGCCAGCACAACGGGGCTTAGCCCGGATGGAGTAAAGTGGAATCTGGACAAATTGAAAAAGACCGGGAAAATTCGCCGTATCGGTCCAGATCGTGGCGGTCATTGGGAAGTTGTGTAGCGTTTTATGTGCATTTCTACAAAAATGTTACATATTTGCTACATAGTATGGAATTTGTAATATGGGAAAAATGGTGCAAATGGGCGGAAATTAGGCAAACAATCGGTTTGGGGTCAGACGATTTCTAATCTGCAGGTCACAGGTTCGAATCCTGTAGGGCGTGCCATAAATTCAAACCGTCACGATAGTGGCGGTTTTAATTTATATTGTGAGCCCTTGGATGAGAACCTAAAGGTTCGAGCCGCAGCGTCAGCGCAGGCGAAAGGGGCCCATAGAGCGAAAGCGAATATGGGAATTACAATCCTGTAGGGCGTGCCAGAAATTCAAACCGTCACGACAGTGGCGGTTTTAATTTATATTGCGAGCCCTTGGATGAGAACCTAAAGGTTCGAGCCGCAGCGTCAGCGCAGGCGAAAGGGACCCATAGAGCGAAAGCGAATATGGGAATTACAATCCTGTAGGGCGTGCCAGAAATTTACCCGCCCGAATGGGCGGTTTTTTGTTAATGTTGGTATGTTTTTTGTGCAGCTTGCGCAATCTTATTCTTGTGATGATAATATGATATATTGCGCAGGTGCATCAGTGATGGAAATGTTAGTAAAGTTTCACCGTTTGCCATTGGAACATAAACGTTCTTTAATGGTTCGCGATTTGGCCACAGGGCCTGTGCCAGATCTGGTTCAACAAATAAATAAACACTTGTGCCGTCTGCCCAGCAATATACGCCGTTATCGTAAGACAGGGTTGGTTCTTTGCTTCGTATGGCTGCTTCTTGCGCACGCTGTTTGTCATCAAAAGTTACGTGTTTCGCAATCCGGCGACCACTTGCGTCAAAAGCACTGATATATGGTGTGCCAGTCGTAAATTTTACATATTGATAAACGCTTGGGTTTTGTTTAACGACGTTTAAGAAAATTTCTTCGTTTTTCATTACTTTTACTCCTTGAATACTTGAATGTGTAGCAAATCTGGGATTATTTTGTCAAGGATGTTGTGAAATCGTTCCTGTGTCGGGGCGGGGTGGTGCGTGCTATAATGTATCCCAGAGTATAAAGGAGAGAAAATATGAAAAAGTTTTTTCAATTTATTCTGGCGATGATTATATCTTTTATCCCAGGATTTTTAGGTGTTGTATTTACACCGCATAATGCAAATGATGTTTGGTATAATGCGCTAAATAAATCTGTGTTGACACCAGATGCGTGGGTATTTGGTCTGGCGTGGACAATACTTTATGCGTTGCTGGGCTGGTCGTTGTATCTGATTATTAGCAATGACAAAACAAGACAAAGCAAGGCACGCGCATATTGGTTGTTCTTTGCCCAGATGGTGCTGAATTTCGCGTGGACGTATTTTTACTTTGGTTTACATATGGTTGGGGCTGCGCTGGTTGTGCTGGGGGCGTTGATAGTTATTGCTATCTGGATGGCGGCGGCGTTCAAGCCAATCAGTAAACTTGCTTCTTATTTGGTGTGGCCATATATTATATGGATGCTGTTCGCGACATATCTGAATGCAAGTATACTGTTTTTGAATTAAAAAAATCCCCAGGATATGGGGATTTTTTATTTCAATCTTTCAGCAGCGGTGCGGGCAAGTGTATCCACACGCTCGTTCATTTCGTCACCATTGTGACCACGCACCCAAAACCAATGAATTTTCTTTGTAGATGCCAGTTCGTCTAATTTTATCCACAGGTCTTGATTTTTTACTGGTTTTTTATCAGCGGTGCGCCAATTATTTTTCTTCCAATTCTTCATCCAGGATAACATACCGTTTTTTACATACTGGCTGTCGGTGTGGATTTCCAGTTCATCGTGTTTGCGTGCCGCGGTCAGTGCGCATATCACCGCCATCAATTCCATTCGATTGTTTGTAGTGTCTTTTTCGCCGCCACTACGTTCGGCTATGTGTGTGCCGTCGGTCGCAACAAAACCCCAACCGCCGGGGCCTGGGTTGCCTAAACAACTGCCATCTGTCCAAATTTTTAGCATTTTTATATACGTCCTTTTTATGATATAATATCATACATGGCTTATAATTCCAAAGATTTAAAAGAAATGTCACGTGCAGTACGCGCGTGGGCGCTGCACGCATTAAAATGCGCTAAAAGTGGGCACGTTGGTATTGTGCTGGGGGCGGCGGATATTATTACGGCTGTTTATGCAAACTATATGCGATTCGGTCGGGACAAGTTTGTAATGTCAGCAGGACATGGTTCGGCACTATTATACTCGGTGTTAAATCTTTGTGGGTATGACATTAAATCGCTTGGCTCTTTTCGCAAAATGAACGGACTGCCCGGACATCCAGAATTTGGCATTGAAGGTGTCGATGCTACAACGGGTCCCTTGGGGCAGGGGGTTGGAAATGCTGTTGGTATTGCGTTGGCGGAAAAGTTGCGTGATTCGGATGGGCGTGTATATTGCCTGTGTTCAGATGGCGATTTAATGGAAGGTGTTGCGTTTGAATCGATGTCTTTTGCAGGACGTTACGGCTTAAACAATCTGATTTGTCTGTGGGATGATAACGGCGTGTCGATTGATGGGGTAGCCTTGACAGACGTGGATGTTTCTGCGCGTATGACGGCGTTGGGGTGGAATGTTGTTACTGTGTCTGGCAATGATTTTCCAAAGATAAATCGCGCATTGTCGGCGGCGCAGACGTCTGATAAACCAACTTTTGTTCAGTGCAAGACCAAAATTGGTGCGGGGTCGTCACTGGCGGGTTCAAATCGTGCGCACGGATATGCGTTAAGTGATGTAGAGATTTCAAAATTAATCGAAGAAAATATTTCTTCGACTGGTGAAATGTTGTGGTCGGATGTAGCGCGTCGTCGCGTAGATATGTTGATGGTTAATCCGTCTATGAATGTGTCGGCGGTAAAAATGCCAGAAGTACCAGACGTGATTTCAACGCGTGAATTGTCGGGGCTTTATATAAACGAAATTTTACGCGCGGGTTATCCTATATTTGGGGGTAGTGCAGATTTAGGGAGCAGTACAAATGCCCGTGTCACTGAATCTCGTGAAGTTGAGGCTGGTGTATTTGACGGAAACTATATAAACTATGGTGTGCGTGAACACGCAATGGCGGCGATTATGAATGGTATCGTATCGGTTGGGTTGCGTGCGTATGGTTCTACGTTTTTGTGTTTTAGTGATTATATGCGACCGGCAATGCGTTTGGCTGCGTTGTCGGGACTGCCGGCGATTTATGTTTTGACACATGACAGTATTGCTGTTGGCGAAGATGGCCCAACGCATCAACCGGTTGAGCAATTAGCGTCTCTGCGATTGATGCCGAATATGAATGTGTTCAGACCGTGTAACGGGGCCGAGGTTGCAGTATGCTGGCAAATGGCATTGCGTGATAATAACAGTCCGTCTTCGATTGTATTGTCGCGCCAGAAATTCAAACAGATTCCGACTCCGTCGGATGCGCAGATTTGTCGTGGGGCATATGTTATACGTCCAGCGACAACTGCCCGTGTGCGTGTGACAATTATTGCGACGGGGTCAGAAGTGCCATTGGCGATTGAGGTTGCAGAAAAGTTGGGTGATGGGGTTCAGGTTGTATCTATGCCGTCTGTTGAATATTTCAAACGCCAAAACGATGAATATAAAAGCGGAATTCTGCGCGGCTTAGTTGTTGTAATCGAAGCGGGTGCAACCGCGCCGTGGTTTGAATTTGCGGATGCAGTTGTTGGCATTGATGATTTTGGAATGTCTGGGGCGGGTGACGAAGTTTATCGACATTTTGGCTTTGATGCGGACAAAATAGCAAAAGATTTGAAAAAGAAAATAAAGTAGTGATGGCCGAATTTGAATTTGTTTTATCAAATGGCGAAAAAATTCCTGTGATTATTCAGACTCGTCGTGGTGCGCGGAATATTACGTTGCGCCCGAAGACGCGACCGGTGCGCGAAATTCATATGTCGCGACCGTGGCTTGCATCTAATTCGTCAGCGTTGCGTTTTTTAGAATCTAAACGAAAATGGGTTGAAAATATTTATAAAAAATGTCCGCAAAAGTGCGAATTATGTCCGGGTGATGAAATTGTGATTTTTGATTTGCGTGTGATTCTGGTGCATGATGCGGGGCGCAGGGCCAACCAATTTGTTCAAAATAATAATGGAACATATACGTTGGTTGTTGGGGGTGGGGCTGATATGTTTCAGCGTCGTGTGCGCGATTTCATCAAGGTAGAGTTTTTGAAGCGTGTCAAAGAATTTGTGCGTACGGTTCCTCGCGATTTTTGGCCAGCACGCATTGTAGTGCGTGATACAACAAGCCGCTGGGGCAGTTGTTCGACAACCGGCACAATGTCTTTTTCGTGGCGACTGGCGTTTGCGCCGGTTGCTGTTATGAGATATGTTGTTATGCACGAATTGGCGCATACAAAACATATGGATCATTCTGCGGATTTCTGGGCGACTGTGCGTGAATTGTATGGTTTTGGGGTCGAGCGAGCAAAACGCTGGCTGACCCAGAATGGCGATGATTTGCATAAATGGTTTTAATGCTATGAAAACGTACCTGTGGCGGGGTGAAGTTTAATGTGTCATAATCAAATTATCTTGATGGGACACACAAATCTGATGCCAAGCGACCCAGATGTTCAAGGCAAGGAATTCTTTTCTTTCGTCATTTGTGGTACGGTTGCGCGGGTCGTGTGTCCCGCCCTTTTTTATGTGTTTTTTCTTGAAAAAAATAATTTTTGTACTAGAATTAATGAGAAATGAAAGCAAAAACGTTATTTTTATCGGTTTTTCATCACGCCCGCGCGGGCGAATATTAGCATATTGTCTTTTTGTATGATATAATGTGCACAAATGTGCATCGAGTTTTTCCATTAAAAACAATAGGATATAAAAATGGATCTTAAACCAACAAAACCGTTGTCGGGTTTTATAGAATTATTGCCATCACAACAGCGTTGCTTTGATTTTTGTGCAGCGCGTATGTTGGATGTGTTAAAAACATCTGGGTTCAATATGCTGGATTTGCCGGCAATCGAACGGGCTGAGGTGTTAACAGACAAAGATAACTGGGACGAAATCGAAACCCAGATGTTCTTGTTCCAAAAAGGCGATACTAAAATGGGGTTGCGCTATGATGGAACGGTGGGTTTGTCACGATATGTGGCGGGACATCTGAATGATTTGGTGTTCCCATTCCGTGCAAGTCAGTTTTCAAAACGTTATCGTGGGGAACGTGCCCAGCGTGGTCGCTATCGTGAATTTTATCAGATGGATATGGATATAATGGGTGTGAATTCGTTGTCTACGAATTATGATGCGGAAATTATATCTGTGATTCAGCGTACATTAAATTCAGTGTCTGAATTTATTGGTGAAAACGCAGTTCGTGTCGGTTCACGACCATTCTGGGATGCGTTGTTTGACTATCTGGAAATGACAGACGACCAGAAAAAAGACGTGTTCGTTTTGATTGATAAAAAAGATAAAATGGGTGATGAAGATTTTGCTGAAGGGCTGCGTGATACGTTGAATGACACAGAAAAAGAAAATCAGATTAAATCTGTGTTTACAAATGGTTATTCTGGTTTCTTGAACAAGTCTGACAACTTGGATGCGGCTGTGGCAGAACTGAACGATTTTATGAAAACGTTGGAATTGTTTGGTGTAAAAAATGCTGAAATTGACCTTTCTATTACGCGCGGTTTGGCGTATTACACCGGTTTGGTGTTTGAATTTAAGTTGTTGAATCATCCAGAACTGGGTACGGCGGCCGGCGGTGGTCGTTATGCCGATTTGGCGGGAAAATTTAGCAAAACCAAGATAATTGGCGTTGGTGCAGCGATTGGTTTTTCAAGAATCTTTGTTGCGCTGATGGAATCTGGTGCGATTGATTTGTCGCAATTTGAATCGCCGGTTGATGTTGCGGTGCTGTGTATGGGGAATGATAACTTGTCGTATGCGGTGTCTGTTCTGAATGCGTTCAGAGATGCAAATATTGCGTCTGTGGCGTATATGGACGCCGATAAAAAGTTCAAGAACCAAATTGAATATGCTGATAAAATAAAAACTAAATTCAGTGCAATAATTGGCGAGTCTGAGAAAGAAAATCAAGTTGTCGCACTTAAAAATATGACAACTGGCACACAAGATATGCTGTCGGTTGCGGATGCGATAAAAGTAGTACTGGGGGCATAATAAAAATGATTATTGAACAAAAATTGCGAGATATTCAGATGCGTGCTGCTGATATCGAAGCGCAGATGAATTCTGGTTCGATTTCAGGTGATGAACTGACCAGGTTGTCCAAGGAATATTCACGTCTTAACGAAATCTTGCCGTTGATTAATGAATATTTTCAGGTTGTGACAGGTATCAGTGATGCACAGGAAATGTTGAATGATGCGGAATTGCGTGAAATTGCGAATGATCAGTTGCACGAATTGAATCATCGTTTGCCAGATATTGAAAAAAATCTGCAAATTGCATTGTTGCCACGTGACGATGCGGATGATAATAGTGTGATTATGGAAATTCGCGCCGGTGTTGGTGGTGAAGAATCTGCGTTGTTCGCGGGTGATTTGTATAACCAGTACAAGTCATATGCTTTACGCCAGGGATGGAAAGTTGAAGTTATTGAAGAAAATGCAACATCGTTACGCGGGTACAAGGAAATAGTATTCAAAATTGATGGGGCGGGGGCGTACGGTCGTATGAAATTTGAATCAGGGATTCATCGTGTACAGCGCGTGCCTGAAACCGAAGCAGGCGGTCGTATCCATACCAGTGCTGCATCCGTTGCGGTTATGCCAGAAGCCAAAGAAATTGACGTTGTTATCGAAGATAAAGATATCCGTATCGATATTTTTCGCGCGTCTGGTGCGGGTGGTCAGCACGTTAATAAAACAGATAGTGCGATACGTATTACGCACTTCCCAACGGGCATTGTTGTAACGTGTCAGAACGAGCGTAGTCAGTTACAGAACAAGATTTCTGCTATGTCGGTATTGCGTTCTAAGTTGTATGAAAAACAGCGTATGGAACAAGAATCGGCCAGTAATGCATCGCGTAAAACAATGGTTGGTTCGGGTGATCGCAGTGAAAAGATTCGCACTTATAATTTCCCAGAACAGCGCGTGACAGACCATCGTATTAAACTGACGTTGTACAAGTTAGATGATATCTTGGCTGGTGGCGCAGGATTGGATGAAATGATTGATGCGTTGATTGCCGCGGATCAGTTGGAACAACTGGCTAATATGGAGTAGTGCTTATGCGGCGTTGTGCGACAATCAGGGCTGTTTGTACAATGTGTCAAAATTCGTTGGGTGCGAAATCGTTCGAAGATTATACGTCGTATGATATAGAACTGCTTATCCAGCGTGGTGTGCTGAAAGGGTGTTGGCAGGAGTATGACGAGTTTATGTCGCATCAGACAGAGGTTTTATCTTGGGTTGCTGATTTTGATAGGCGTGGTCGCGATAATAAAATTGTTGCCGATACGTGGCGATGGTGTCTGGGAATAAATAAAAAATTGCCTGTGAAAATCCAAAAACAACATTAAAAAATCCCGCGTTTGCGGGATTTTTATTTATAACTGGACGGTATGTTTGCATAGTCGCTTAGGCCTGTGCAATTAGAATACATCTTGGAGAATGGGTAGTAACCGGAGCCGGTGGTAAAGTAATTATATAGGAATGTTCCGTCTGGCTGTCTTGCGGACGGACCGGTCAGTCCTCTGCAGCCGTCAAATGCATAAGCAAACATATATGTTCGGTAATAGTTGTTATAGTTGCCAAAAAATCCCAATGGTATTTCGCCGGTCAGACCGGTGCAACCTTGGAAGGTGCCGTAAAACATGTACATTGCTGGTTGGCCATGTAGGTTTCCGAACAGTTTGTTTGGCAGAGTTTTTAGGGTGCTGCAGTAACGAAAAGTTTCGCGGAACATACTGCTGCCAGGGGCGCCGTCTAATCCGCCGAACAGATTTTCGGGCAATTCTGTCAAATTGTACAGGTTATAGAAGGTTTGGTAAAACATATAGTCTATTGGTTTGCCGGTAATGCCTGAAAATAATTTTTTAGGCAGTCTAGTGATATTATAGTCATAGTAAAAGGTTTTATAGAAGCTTGGCTGGCTGCCGTCGGCCAGTGTCGGGAATATTTTACCTAGGCTGCCGATGATTTCATTTATCGCAGTTCTGGAAGCAAAACTGATTGTGGCTGGATCATAAGAGCTGTAGTATTCCGTTGCCTGGCCGGCAAATCGGATTGTTTGGGGCTGGCTGGATGCATAGGTGTGTGAATAAGATTTTGTATATGATGATGTTTGGTTGTATGTTTCAACCGTGCCATCACCCCAGTCAATGGTAAATGTGCCTTTGGCGGCAATATCAAATGAAAACGAATTTGTTGCGTTTGTTTTTACTGCGAACACGTATGGTGGTGTCAAGATTTCTTCGCCTGGTTCTGGTTCGTCGGTATCTTCGGGTGGGGTGGCGGCTGTTTTTATTAGTGTATCAATGGCATTATTAACAGTTATAGTGTTTGCGGCAAATTCGGTTGCGTATGTGCTGGTGCCATAGGTTGTTGTGTGTCCGCGTATTTGATTTGCAACGTCAATCGTGGTTAATAGGTATTTCATATTGGCCGCCAGTTGTGGACTGGATAGTGCGGGGTTGTATGGTATGCTAAGATCGTATTTGTCTGCAATTGCAGTATGTATATATTCGATATTGGCAATTGGTGCATATTCAATTGCCCACGTGGCATTAAAAAATAAAGCGAATATGAAAATTAAAATCTTTTTCATTTTATTCGGCACTTGGCAATGGTTGGGTGGGTACTTTCAGTGTGCCGGTGACCGTGTATTCGCCAGCCATTGTTTGATTTGCGGTTGATTCAGTGGAGATTTTTGTATTGCTGATGTTGTCGACATAGGAGGTTGACGCGATATCTGCGTATGTGCGCGACACAGGCATTGTCATAAGCAACGTTAAAATGGCTATGTGGGCTTTTCGCAATAATCTCTCCTTGTTGGCATAGTGGGCTGTGCAAAAATAAAACCACCAAGCTGTTCGGGGTGGTCAGGAGGTTAGTGACAATTTACAGGAATTGTGTTGCTTATTCGATATATTCGCAAACCCTCCTAACCCAAGTTAGGAGTTATTCCATCAAGACTTTTTATATGTGTCTTGAGGCCTGTAATTTAAGGTCACTACACCTTAGTTAGCACAGCTTATGCTAACGTTTGTTATGTTAGCGAAATTTGTGTGTGTAGTGCAAGTGGAAAGTGTTAGCACTTTCTGGACAAATAAGAAAACGCCCAATCGGGCGTTTTTTGTTGCTTTATTTATTGTTTTGACTAGAAAATATATTTTATATTCAGACCGCCGCCCCAGCCGTCGCGACCGCCATCGCGGCGAACAATTGTGCCGGACATATTAAAGCGTCCCAAGGTTTTTTCTAACGACAGACCGTATTCGGTAAAGTTGTCAGATTCCAGTGTTGCGAATTTTACGTTGTTTACTGTTAAATCGCCGCCGTTATCATAAGTCATAATATGACGTACGTGTGCAGTTCCAAACCAGCCGCTGCCAATATGTTTGATTGCGTGCAGGGCAGGTGCGATTTCCAATACGCCTAGGTCTGAATTAGATATATTGTCGCCGGTTGCAGATATGTAGTTGTCTGCGCTTATCCATGTGTATCCGATTTGAACACCTGGTTGCAACGAGAATGTGCTGTCCAAAATAATATTAATAGATGCGTTTGCTGCTGCGCCTGCCCAAGTGTTTGTATAGCTGTCTGTGCCAACTGCGTATTCGGCATCGTTTGTTAATACGCCACTATTAATTGTTGCGGACAAATTAAAGTGCTTTAATCCAAAACGACTGTAAAGCCCCATATAAGCACCGCGTTCGTTGATGTCTAGGTGTTGTACAGATTGGTCGCCGTTGATAAAACCTGCATAAACGGCCCAACCAGAAATTCCTTCAAACAATGATGGGCGGCCACCTGTTATTCCAACCATGGCCAGGTCATAATCGGAATCTGCGCGACCAAAGTTGTCAAGATTGACGTTGTCGCCATAATGCTGCCATGTGAATTGCAGGTTTTTTAACAGAGGGTTGTTTTCACCGCCGCTACGTCCGGTGAATTCACTTGCATCGTATTCACCGTATATTGACATTGTGCCGTACATTGGCATTTTGCCGTATAGCTTATCGATATTTTGCTGAGGGGGTGTCATAGTTTTTTTGCGACCACTAAGGTTTGCAGCAGGTACGCGGTCGAATGTGTGCATTGCAGTGTGCAGGATTGAATCCTGGATGGCGGCAATATTGTTCATAGATA
Source organism: Candidatus Enterousia sp. (assembly GCA_045630455.1). Classification (GTDB taxonomy): domain Bacteria; phylum Pseudomonadota; class Alphaproteobacteria; order Rs-D84; family Rs-D84; genus Enterousia. Next base: position 103,447 of record JAZQTD010000030.1, read on the forward strand.
CGCTGTTTGCATAAAAGTGCGATGCGTTTGAATTATGGGTTGCCATGGCTAAAAGTCCAGCGGCCAGAATATATGATGTTTTCATTTTTTTATTCTCTCTTTGATAATATTCTTATGTGAATATTATATCATATTTTATAGCGGAATAAAAACATAAAAAGATTTTTTATTGTATAAACGGCTTTTTTTGATAAAATGAAAACTGTTATGGATAAAGATTTGATTAAAAAGTTAGACAAGCCAATTGTTATGGTGGGCTTGATGGGGGCGGGCAAGACCAGTGTCGGGCGTGCGTTGGCGCGGCGATTGGGGGTCTTGTTTGTTGACTCGGATAAAGAGATAGAAGCTGCTGCTGGTTGCAGTGTGGTTGATATTTTTTCTTTGTATGGTGAGACAGAATTTCGTCGTGTAGAGCAACGGGTAATCGAACGTCTGTTGGATACAGAGCCGCGGGTCAAAGTTTTATCTACCGGCGAGGGGGCTTTTATAACGCCTGCTGTACGGGAAGTGTTATTGAAAAACGCGTTAACAATTTGGTTAAAGGCTGACTTGGAACTGCTTGTAAAAAGGACGAAATCGCGTGATACACGTCCGCAACTTTTGCACGCAGACAGTCGTAAAATTTTGGGGCAATTGATTGACGAACGCTATCAGACGTATGCGATGGCGAACATTATGGTTGAAACCCAAGACGAGAATTTGCGCAAGACTTTGGACAAGGTTTTGCGTGCAATAAAACAGCATATAACAAAAGGAAGTAAAAATGGCAGTAAAGAAACTTGTTAAAGAATTTGGTTCTTTTATTCAGCGTGGCAATGCAATCGATATGGCTGTCGGTATCATTGTTGGTAGTGTGATGACCAGTGTGGTTAATTCGTTGGTAAAAGATGTCTTGATGCCACCAATTGGATTGTTGGTTGGTGGGGTTGATTTTTCCCAGTGGTTCTTTGTTCTGGGTGGGGGCGAAGCAGGGGCGACATATGAAACAATTGCCCAGGCCCAAGCTGCAGGTGCGACAACGTTGAACTTGGGACTGTTTTTGAATTCGATTGTTAGTTTCTTGATTACTATGTTCGCGATTTTCTTGTTTGTGCGTACAGTGAACAAGGCTCGCGCCAAAGCACCGGTAACAACGCATCCGTGTCCGTACTGTAAATCGTCTATTAATAACGCGGCAACGAAATGTCCATTCTGTTGTTCAGATGTAGAACCGGTTGAAACGGCGGCTGTGGGTGAAAGTGAGTTGGAAAAAAGTCTGAAAAATGTAAAGAATTTGGCAGTTGGTCAAATTAAGAAAATTAAAAAGATTACAAAGGGTAAAAAGTAATTTTTGATAATTTAGTTTAGTTTCTAAGAATGGGGCAAAAGCCCCATTCTTTATGTGATTTTAGGTGTGGTTGTGTCGGATTATGTATAGTTTTATGTAAAAAGGGTATTCTTTTTTGCGAAAATGGCGGATTCCTGCGGTTTTTGTGCGTTTCTTTGCAAAAAAAAACATCGTTTTGGGCGATCTGAGAGTACGGTGTGTGTTTCTTGTATGGGGTAAGGGTGGATTTTAGTGTTGGATTGGTTTGTGTGCTTGGGTTGTGTTTGGTTGTGTTGCAATAGTAATAGGTGGTCGTATGGTGTTTTTTTATAAGAGATGAGTTTTTTTATCATACGACCATATGGTTTGTAGGGTGCTGGTAGGATGCATTCTTTACCTGTGTTTATTCGGTGGGGGATGAGCCGAATTTTTGCAGGGTATTATGGATATACAAAAGGCGCATAATTTATATTATGTATAGTTTGATATAGTGGATTGAAGTGCGTTTTGTTGAAAGTGTTGGGTTTCTGGGGTTTGGGGCGGTTTTGTTGTGTTTTTGTGTTTGTTGGTGTTGTTTTTTTTGTGTCTGTTTTGGTGATGAGTGTGTCAGGTTAATCGATTCTCAGCGCGATGAACGTATTCTTGTATGATTGGCAGATTTCTGCACCCTGTGGCGCGATTGTTTGTTGTGTCTGTGTTTGTGTTATCTTTGTATGTTCTGTGGTGGCGATGAGTTTTGGTTTGCATATATTTGTATGCTCTGGGTGCTGAAAATCGATCTGAGGTGTTGGTGTTTTTATGCTGTTTGCGATGCGCAGATATAAATTAAAAATTATTTTTAACTAATAAAAATATCATTCTGATTATAGATTTATAATTGAATTTATGTGTTTTTGTAAATATGTGTGTTTTTGGGTGTTTTTGCGGATGTGTCTAATAGTGTTTTGTGATTTATGTGGCTGGAGTTGTGTTATAGAAAAAATACCAAAAAAGCACAAAAATGGCGTTTTGCCCCCTATTCTAGTACTAAAAAATGCAAAAAATGGCGGATTTCTGCGGGTTTGCGGGCAAAAATAGCCCGATGGGGCGGTAAAAATGCCCCTTTTTGTGACGGGGCGGGCGATTATTCATATAAACAGGTTGCTATCTTAGCGTGTTGTGTTAATGTTTGTGGTGTGATAAATCAAGGGGGCTTTGTGTGTTTTCGCAAGATTATAAACTGAATGTTTTGGTATGTGATGGTTGTGCGTGTCGTTGTTCGTTGGGAGCTGTGGAAAAAGATAAAGGGTCTGGTGTGTTTTATCCGGTGATAAATGGGCGTACGATAGCAACTTGGACGGATGCGGACGGTGCGTCACAAAATTGGGGAAATTACGTTTATCAGAACAGAACGTCTGCTGCTGCCTTGGTAAGAGCACACCAAATTGCAAAAGTTTGTGATTATTATAAAACGGGCATAATGCCACAGTCTGGTTCTGTAAAATGCACGATGTGTAATTTGCCGGATTCAGAAAAGTGTGATTTGCATTGGATGCCGTATGCGGGTAAAGATTCTTTTTACGCGTCTATTGGTGGTCCGCACTGCAGGTTTGGTAATATCCCTGTGGATGCTATGCTGGTGAAGACTACAAATGTTGAAGGCAAAACGACAACAGAAGTGCTGAATAAGTTGCGTATGTATATTGCTAAAAATTGTGATAATGCTAAATCGCGTTAATAAAAACCGCCCAAATGGGCGGTTTTTGTGTTTTATATCCCCTATTTTGCGTTTCGTTTGTGGGAACAACAATATGTAGATATCTTTTTTGCTAATTCTTTTGCTTCGGCAGCGGTTTTGCACAAAGGCGTTGTATGATTTTTTCCGCTGTCGTCATGATATGCGGCAATGATGGTGTCTCCTAATACTGGTATGTAATATTGACTATTAATATCAAAAATGTATTCGTTTGTTATCGGTGCAGCATTAAAAGCACAGTTTCTTTTACAGCCGTTGCATTTTTCTAATATCATTTCTTGTCCTTATTCTTTTTAAAGCGGGTGCTTAGTATAGCTAAAAAATATAGCTTGGCAAGTTTTTTGTGTAGGATTCATGTCCATGTATAAAGGGTTTGTTTTGTTTACCGTTGGTTTGATTGTCTTTTATGTATATAATTTACTATATCTCCAATGGTTTGAAAACCACAAGTATCAGGCAAATATATGTGATATTTGTTTTCGATGTTTTGTATCGTTAAAAGTCTATCAAGAGAATCCATGCCTAGATCTGTTTCCAAATTGGTGCCAAGGGTTACTGTTTGCTTGGTGTCAGAAGATACGCGAATAATATCTTGAATTTCTTGTAATAGCAATTGGCGTTGTTTTTCATCGTATTGTGCTGATGGAAATAATATTTTTCCCAGTCTGTTCTGAACGTATTTGTTTTTGCAATTACCGTTTGCCAGTTGATACAAGCAGTGTTTTGCACGATGTGCTGCATTTGCTGCTCTGTGTGTACATTGTTGGCATATATGGCCTTGTGGTTGTGCCAGTCCATTGATTGTTATGTTGTTGAAAGAAAAGTTTATTGTTATTGGACCATAGCTCGTTTCTGGATCAGTATTGTTTGATGTTTTGTATAATAATTGTTCGAATTGGGCATGTGTTAATGTGCTGATTCCATATTTGTTTAATGTTTTTTCACTGATATATTCTGGTGGTGTTAATTTGTATGTTTTTTGCATAGCGCTAATCCTCTTTTTTATTAGTATAGACGAAATATAAATGTTGGCAAGTTTATTTTGTTGTGTTATTATTTGGTGTATGAGACTGGATTTAGAATTAGTTCAAAGAGGATTGTATCCGACACGTGCGCGCGCGGTGGCGGCGATTGATGCGGGGCTGGTGACGGTTAATGGAAAGCTTGCTAAGAAGCCGAGTCAGGCGGTTGTGGAAACGGATGTGGTTGTTGGTGGTGAATTGCCCTATTCTGTTGGTCGTGGCAGTTTGAAGTTGGCGCACGCGTTGGAGTATTTCAAGATAAGTCCAAATGGTTTGTTCTGTTTGGATATAGGGGCCAGTACGGGTGGTTTTACAGATGTTTTGCTAAAAAATGGCGCAAAACGTGTCTATGCGGTTGATGTTGGAACAAATCAGTTGGCGGACGATTTGCGTAATAATCCGCGTGTGATTTCAATGGAACAGACAGATATTCGTGATGTTGTGCCGACAGAAACAGTGGATTTGATTGTGATTGATGTTTCTTTTATATCGTTGGCTAATATTGTCGAGTCTCTGCCCTGCTGGTCGCCGAAAAATGTAATCGCGTTGATTAAGCCCCAGTTTGAAGTGTCTCGTGAAATTGCGGCTAAATATAACGGAATTATCAAGTCGCCACAATTGCACCAAGAATCAATTGCGCGTGTTGTTTCGGCGTTTGAAAAGAGTGGCTTTCGATTGTGTGGTGTCACCCAATCACCAATCCAAGGTGGCAGTGGTAATACTGAATTCTTGGCGTGTTTTGAAAAAAAATGATTAAAGTCCCTTGAATTTATGGGGATTAGCGTATAAAATTTCAGTTAGTTTACAAAAATATAGGACGAAAATATGGCAGACGATATCAAAAAGATTCATGAACGTGAGGCAAAATGGCAAAAACGCTGGGCGGATGCGCGTGCATTCGTGCCAAAAGATAATGATTCAAAACCGCGTTTTTACACGTTGGTGGAATTTCCGTTCTTGTCTGGTGCGGGTATGCATGCTGGGCATATGATGAATTATTCAGGAATTGATGTGCTGGCACGTTTTCGCCGTGCACGTGGTTATGATGTCTTGTTCCCAATGGGTTTTGATGCTATGGGAATTGCAGGTGAACATTATGCGACAAAAATTGGTAAGCACCCCGCAGATGTTGCCAAAGAATTAATAGAATCTTATTCTAAGATGATTGATCGTGTTGGCTGGTCGGTCAGTCCAGAAACGCGTGTTGCGACATCTGATCCAGAATATGTTAAATGGACCCAGTGGATGTTTATTCAGTTTTACAAGGCGGGGTTGGCTTATAAATCTGCCCTGCCGATGAATTGGTGTCCGGCGTGTAAAACTAACCTGACGAACGAAGAATTAGAAGATGGTTGTTGTGAACGCTGTCACGGACCTGTTGAAAAGAAAATGAAAGTTCAGTGGAATCTGGCTTTGTCAAAGTACGCGGATAAGTTGCTGGACGGATTAAATGATGTTAATTTTGATGAACGTATTAAAAAAGACGAAGTTAACTTGATTGGTAAATCTCACGGAGCAGATGTTGATTTCCGCGTTGGTGATGATATGATGACGGTTTATACAACGCGCGTTGATACTATATTCGGTGTGACGTTCTGTGTAATTGCGCCAGAACATAAATTGTTGGCTAAATGGCTGGACGAAGGCAAAATCACTAATGCAGACGAAGTACGTACGTATGTCAAAGAATCAGCGGCTAAATCCGAAATTGAACGCACGGACGCAACCAAAGAAAAAACAGGTGTTCGCTTGGATGGCATAATGGCCTTAAATCCATATACAGGTAAAGAAATTCCAGTGTTTACATCAGACTATGTTTTGGTTGATTATGCGTATGGTACGATTATGGCGGTGCCGGCACACGACAGTCGTGACTGGGATTTTGCAAAGAAATTTGGTCTGGAAATTATTCCAGTATTGGCGGGTGGCGAACCAGACAAAGTTTGGGAGGGTGACGGTGCGCATATAAATTCGTCTTTCTTGGACGGTATGGGCAAAGAGGACGCAATTGCCGCGGCTATTAAATATGGTGCTGAGCATGGATTTGCGCGTGGTACGACCAAGTATAAATTAAAAGACTGGGGATTTTCACGTCAAATGTACTGGGGTGAACCTATTCCAATGGTGTACTGTGAAAAGTGTGGTTGGGTGCCAGTTGATGAATCTGAATTGCCAATTATGCAGCCATATATGGTGGACTATAAACCAACAGACGAAGGTGAAGGACCGCTGGCACGTGCAACCGATTGGGTAAATACAACGTGCCCGCATTGTGGTGCACCTGCAAAACGCGAAACAGACACTATGCCGGGTTGGGCGGGTTCTTCGTGGTATTATCTACGTTATTTAGACCCAAAGAATGACAAAGAGTTTTGTTCGCGCAAGCAAATGGAAAACTGGATGCCGGTGACACATTATAATGGTGGGCACGAACATAATACGCGTCACTTGATTTATTCGCGCTTTTGGCATCATGCGCTGTATGATTTAGGACTGGTCAATACATCGGAACCATATGCGCGCCGTACCGCCCAAGGGCTGTTGATGGGGAACGACGGATATAAAATGTCAAAGTCACGTGGCAATGGATTTATGGTGGCGGATTTGGTGGATTCTGTTGGCGCGGATGCGGGCCGTGTATCGGTTCTGTCTTTGGGACCATGGGAAAATAATGCTGTTTGGACAGATGGCGCATTGGCGGGCGTTCAGCGTTTCTTGAAACGTGTAGAAAATATGTCAGATAATTTGACTGGCGATGAAATGACCGCAGAACAAGAACGTCTGATGCATAAACTGATTGCGGATGTCACAGAACGTATTGATAATATGAAATTTAATACGGCGATTTCTGCGATGATGGAATATATAAATGCGTTCAGTGGTGGTATGCCCCGCCCTGCGTATGAAACGCTGGTGCGTGTTTTGAATCCGTTTGCGCCGCATTTGACCGAAGAAATGTGGGAAAAACTGGGCAATACAGAAATGCTGGCGATGTCAGATTGGCCAACGTTTGATGCGGCAAAATTGGTTGAAACGTCTATGACGATTGTCGCATCTGTAAATGGCAAACGTGGCGCTGAATTTGCCGCGCCTGTTGATATTGCCGAAGATACCTTGATTGAAATGGCAAAAGGCGCATTGGGGGCGAAACTGGACGGCGCAACGATTATTAAAACAATTGTTGTTCCGAAAAAGTTAGTGAACTTTGTTGCGAAAAAGTAAGTAAAAACGGGCGTTTGCCCGTTTTTGCTTAATAATTATTGCTATTTTTGGGTTTTTGTATTATAATTTAAAGTATGAGTTCAAAAAACTTTATCTTTTCTGTTGCATTTTGTTGGCGCGTTGTCGCCTAAGGTATCTTTTGTAGCCCATTTTTGGCTTTCATTTCATTAACAAATTCATTAAAATCAAATACAAGAAAAGGTAAATATTATGTCAAATACAGATAAAATCGTTTTAACGGGTATTAAACCCACAGGTATGCCACACTTGGGCAACTATATCGGCGCGTTGAAGCCGTTGATTGAACGTGCAAAAAGCAATAAAACTTTTATGTTTATTGCGGATTTGCACGCGCTGAATTCTATTCACGATGCGGAACAGATTAAACAGCATACGTATGAAATTGCGGCGCTGATGATTGCGTTGGGGCTGGATCTGAATAATGCAGTATTATTCCGCCAGTCTGATATTGATGAAATCTATCAGCTAAACACGCTGTTATCTAATGTCACGCCTAAGGGGTTGATGAATCGTGCCCATTCGTACAAGGCGGCAATGGATAAAAACGCGGCGGCGGGCTTGGATATGGATGCGGGGGTTAATATGGGGCTTTATACGTACCCTATTCTGATGACGGCTGATATATTGCTTTATAACTCGGACATTGTGCCGGTTGGTGCAGACCAAAAACAGCACGTTGAATTTGCACGTGATATCGCGGGATATTTTAACAATACTTATGGCGAAATATTTAAGTTACCAGAACCAGTGATTGGTTCGGATACAGGGCTTATCCCGGGGCTGGACGGCCGTAAGATGAGTAAGTCTTATGATAATACAATCGCATTGTTCGCGCCGGAAAAAGAACTGAAAAAGAAAGTAATGCGTATTATCACTGATTCCAAGACACCCGAAGAATCCAAAGAACCGGATACTTCGACAATTTATCAGTTGTACAAACATTTTGCGTCTGAATCTGAAATTGCAGAATTTGCAGAAATGTTCCGTGCGGGTGGTATGGGATATGGAACAGCCAAAACAATATTGTTTGAAAAAATCAATTCTGTTTTGTCGGGACCGCGCAGTGAATATGAACGCTTGATGGCAAATTCAGCGGAAATTGATGCGGTTTTGGCGCGTGGTGCGGAATGTGCCCGTGCGGTCGCGCAACAAACAATGGCGCGCGTTAAAAAGGCAATGTTGGGTTAAAGTGTAAAGGAGAGAGAATATGAAAAAAGCACTGACTTGGGTTGGAACGGTTATTGGAACAGCGGCGGTGTTAGCCCTGATATTTGGTGCATTGGAACGCCGTGAAGAGCCACGTACAATCGCGACCACTGGCGAATGTTTGGCGACTGCGCCACGTGATAAAACGGCAATTACGTTGCGTGTGACAACACTGGATAAATCGGCGGCCACATCTATGAAAATGGCAACAGCCAAGGTCGCAGAAATTACAGAATTCTTGAAAACTCAAGATGTTCAAATGCAGACTACGCAATTTAATTCGTATGAAAAAACAGAATGGAATCGTGAGCAGCAAAAATCTGTGACGCTGGGGATTGAAACAACAATTGCGGTCGAAGTTTCAGCCGACAATATAGAAACGATTGAAAAAATCTTGACCCAGTTCGCCGGGCAGACAAACGTGTTTTCCGAAGATTTGCGTATGTACACCAGTCCAGAAACGCTGAAGCCAATTGTCGAAGATTGTATGGGGCGTGCGGTTGAAAATGCGCGTTCGCGTGCGAATGCTTTGGCGGCAGGCGATGGAAAGCGTGCGGGGAAAATGATAGCGGTGTCGTATGGGACGGAAACGGGTGGTGTTGTACGTACAACATCTACTTTGATGCGCAGTGCGAAGTTAGAAGTTGCCACTGCTATGGATGCGGCTGGCACAATCGTTAGTCGCGATACAGATGTGTCGGTCAACGTTTCTGCAATATTTGAAATACGGTAAGAAATGGAAGAACTGGTCCAAGAATTTTTAGAATATCTGACCGATACCAAGGGCTATTCGGTACACACCGTGACGGCGTATGAAATGGATGTTCGGGAATTTTTGGACTTTTTATCCAGGTTTAATGGTGGTGAAATTCAGATTAACGATTTAGCCCGCGCAGATACTATTTGTTTTCGGTCGTATTTGGCCGACCGCCAGCGGCGCGGATTGTCACATAAATCTACGGCGCGCGCGCTGTCTTCGTTGCGTGGTTTTTACAAATTTATAGCAAACAAGCACGATATAAAAAATGATGCGATTGGATTGATTTCTTCGCCAAAAATCCCACGCAAGTTATCTAAGGCAATCGATGCCAGTGATGTTTCAGATATGCAAGGCGCAATTCGTGCAACAAATGCGAAAAATCCATGGGTGGCGGCGCGTGACTGGGCATTGGTGGTGCTGTTGTTTGGATGCGGGTTGCGTATATCAGAGGCGTTGGGGCTGCGTAATCGTGATGTGATGGGGCGGCCAGATATCTTGCGCATTGTTGGTAAAGGAAACAAAGAACGCTTGGTGCCGGTGTTGCCGGCGGTGTGGGATGCGATGGATAAATATTTGGCGGTGCATCCATTTGAAAAACATCCGGACGAGTCGTTGTTTCGCAGTGTGCGCGGATTGCCGATGACACCACGTATGGCGGAAAAGGTTGTTGAAAATTTGCGTAATTATTTACAATTGCCCGACTATGTGACCCCACACGCATTGCGACATACGTTTGCAACAGCGTTGTTGGCTGGTGGTGCAGATTTGCGCAGTTTGCAAGAATTGCTGGGGCATTCCTCGTTGGCCGCGACCCAATTATATACACGCGTAAATATGGCGGATATTTCAAACATATATGCGAACGCCCACCCGCGTGCGAATAACGATTAAAAATCCCCCAAACGGGGGATTTTATTTTTGTTTCATAAGCATTTCTGCTTGTTTATTAGCGGTTAGATTTTGATGAATCTTGAATATATTTAGATGAAGAAAGTTGTCATTGTCAAAAGATATTACTATCTGGTCACCTTCCCGTGGCATCGGAGTTTTGCTATTGTCTAATTGTGAAGATCTAAATTGAATGGTTTGACCATCTTTTGTTACGCAGTTTAATTCGTAATATGTACCATTTTTGCTTGTGTATGGTGTGACACGAAAAACCTTTACTGTATCAATGCCAGGAATTATACTTTTCGTTGTTTCATACTCTTTTTTCTCGACCGTTTTAGATATACAACGAGCCGTACCCATCATCATCATACCAAGAATTGTCAGCTTGATAAATATTTTGGTGTTATATGCGAACTTGTCCGCGAAATCGTTTATGTTCATTGGGTTTCCCTATTTTAAGAAATTTTTTCAACACGTCTGATGCGGCGTTCGATTGCGTCAAATGGGCTTTCCAAGAATGCCTGGACACATAAAAATGCCATTTCAATATCGATATCATCGGCCGCCAATGCCAGAACATTTGTGTCATCGTGAAAACGGTCGTCACGTGCCTGGTCTGGGCGGTCGCAACGTGATGCGCGAATGTGGCGATATCGGTTCGCGGCAATCATTATACCCGCCCCCGTGCCACAAATAATAATACCACGTGATTTTTCATCGTCTAACATTGCGTCGGCTAGTGTCGCTGCAACGTCTGGATAGTCTGCAGATGTGTTTGGGTCGTCAACGCCCAGATTTACAACGTTATAGCCCGCTGCCGCCAGCATTTCAATCAAGTATAATTTTAAGCCAACACCGCGGTGATCTGCGGCGATAAAAACTTTGGAGACGTTTTTGTTCATTTTGCCTTGTCCTTTCTTTTTGATAATTTGCATTCCAATCCCGTGTTGCCGGTAATATTTAATGTGTGATAAGACAGCACACCGGTCATTTGTGCTGCGCTGAAAATATTAGCCGTGTTCACGGTTGCCGGGCCATCCAATGTGCCGTGCAGGAACAAGTGTGATGCGGTCACTTTGCCTTGGACACTGCCTCCGCGACCAATAACAACAACATCAGCAGTCACATCGCCAATAATTTCACCGTGTATCTGGACACTGTGATCTGTTTTGATGTCGCCCGTCAATTTACATCCCGCGCCAATAATGGTCGGTGATTGTTTTTCTTTTGCGTTTGTAAATGCTAACATTTGTTCTTATTCCTTTACAAATTTAGTTGGATCAAACTGGGCACCTTTGTACCGAATTTCATAGTGCAGGTGCGGACCGGTTGATCGACCCGATGAGCCACCCAGACCGATAACAGCCCCAGGTCGTACCCAGTCGCCACGTGACACCATTATCTGGGACAGGTGGGCATACAACGTTGTAAAGCCCAATCCATGGTCGATTTCAACGGTTGTGCCGTACCCTATTCTGTCGCCGGCAGATACCACGCGCCCTGGGGCGACCGCGAATAATTCAGTGCCTATTTTGCCGGCAAAATCAATGCCTTTGTGACGTTTTGTCTCGCCGGTAAATGGATCTGCGCGCTTGCCATAGTTTGAAGTAATGCGAACCTTGTCCACGGGGGCACCAATCGGCAATATTTCATTCAGACGTTTTAACCCGTGCCATAATTCCAGACCGTTTGCCAGTTTTTGATATTTTTCATCAATGTCTTTGTCGAAATCAAGCGGACTGAAAGCCGAGCCGACAATCGGACTTGAAAACTTATTAGCGCGTGTGATTAATGCACTTTCGCTTAATCCCAGTGCGCCAACAGTTGATTTGATTTTTTTGATGCTTGCGCGTAATTCTTCGGTGTTTTGTTTTGTCATAGCAGTGACCAAATCAACAATTTGAGAATCTGCAGATGTGACTTCAGCCATTGATTCCATTATCTGGGCGTTGCGCTTTTTTAATTCTTCGTTTTCTGCACGTGTTAATTCATATTCAACTGACAATTCTGACATTTTGGTGTATTCAGGTGCAAAATCTTCGTTTTTGAACATTTCTGTGATGCGTGTGCGCAAAAAGTCCAGTTCGCCCCACGTTTTAATGCGGGTATTCATCAGTTTGTCTTTTTCATCTTGTTTCAAATCTTTGGTATTCAGGATTTTGTCATCGATAACATTTAAATTACGTGCCAATTCGTTATATTTCGCCAGATATGTTTGCAGGTCTGTCATATGACGTTCGTGTGTGGCGCGTGCTTCTTCCAATTGTTGGGTGCGTTTTTGCAATAAAGGACGATGATAAACGAATACGTATGTCGACCAAGATGCCCAAATAATTAGACCTATTTTGCCACAGAAACGTGTAAAGCGCCAAAAACTGCTTTGCGAAAAAGTATAAACATTACCACGTGGGGTGTCCATAACTGTAAATTCGCGTGGCGGAAAAAAACGCACAATTCCGCGCCATATGGCGCGAAAAGGTGACGTTATAAACGCCCATAGTGATGTAAAATGTCGTGTTACAAAGTTTATCATATCTTGGATACTTTACCCAATGATTGGGCGATAGTCAAGCCATCGCGCAATATAGGTTCGTAGTTCATTGGCAGTCCTTGGTGCAGTATCGCCCCGCCCCGTGCGCCAACCCGACCACGCAGTAATACGCGTTCGGCTGTGCTGCGGGCACCAAATAATGGGAATATATTTATGTCGCCACAGTGCGTGGACATGGTTGCAATAACCTTGTCAATGGTGGTTGCATCTGTTATCACACAGCAATAGCCATTTGGCTTGGTACGTGCAACACATTTCTTTATCCATAACTCTAAGTCTGCATTATGGTGTGCGTTATGTTTTGCTGGTGTTCCGCGAAAATATGGTGGATTTGTGACAACAATGTCAAATGTGCGATTTGTGCGCCACGTTGTTATATCGCCATTGATTAATTCGATTTGGCGGTTGTTTAGTTCTACGTTGTTGGCGACAGCATTCAGCATTTCATCGGATGTATCAATGCCAGTTACTTGGAATTCTGGGTTGTGGCTTAGCATACACAAGGACACGCCACCGCTGCCCACGCCGACATCTAGTACGGTTTTTCCAGTTGTTGGCGCAAATGCTGCCAGCCATACTGCATCGGATGTTGGATTGTAAAATCCACGGCGCATACGTACGCGCCCACCCATCAAGGTAAAAATTTCTTGTTTTTCAGACATACCTATATCATAATTCAACAAAATCAAAAGGCAAGTTTATGTTTAATGATATGGTTGTTGTGCAAAGTGCTGTCAGTGCGTTTAATAATGCGGCGTTGGTTATGCCTGCGTTTTTCTGGTGGGCGATTTTATCTTTGCCTTTGATGATTCTGGTATGGAAATGTGCCCCGCAAATTCGGGATATTGTGCATGTAAGCAAAGACAATATGATGGCGCGTGGGGGCGTTGTCGTTGCGGCGTTAACTTTTTTATGGGTAATATTATTCGGCGGTAATTACAGTGTGTTGCGTGATGGTGTGTCTGTGTTGCCATTTGTGATCGCAGTAATAGTGTTTTTGTCTTCGTTGTTTGTCGCGTCTCATATGCGTGAAATGCCAACTATCAAGACCGGTGCACGCGTACGATTTGCAGCGGTGGTATTGATTTTGCTTGCACTTGGGTTGTCTGATATGCATGCTTGGTGGGGACCTATTTTACAGATTGGTGCGTTTGTTTTAGGCTGGCTGATGGGGCGTGCGGCGCGTGGCGCAATGAGACCGGTGGCGGGTATGGTTTTGATTATGCTGGTGACAACTGTTGCGATGCTGATGCAGCCAGAATTTTTCCGTTTTGGTCAGTTGGGTAATTTAACACTGGTGCACTTATTATTTGTAATGGTGATTGGTTTTAGCGCAATGGCTGTAATCGCGTTAAATAATATCAAGCCATGTGGCAAGATTCATCAAAGTGCCTATGTCAAAATGAAATGGATGATGCGTGTCGTTTCTGTTTTGATGGTGGCGTTGTTCGTTTTGACAGAATCTGTGCCTTTGTTTATTGGGATGTGTGGCGCATTGCTGCTGATGTTTATGCTGTCTATATGGCACGCAAAGGCTATGCCTGCGGGCTTGATGGAGCGTATGTTGGCAATAACTGTGTTCTTGTTCGGTGCGATTACAACTATGCCGGTGATAAGTGCGGTTGGTGTTTTGTATTGGACAATGATTTCTAATGGTAAATTTTGGCGGGATTTCCGCGCCCTGTTATAATTTGTTATATTTATTTAATACCATTTTATGCCGGATTGAGGTATGATTTCTGCGGAATTAACAAATAAAACAAAGAAGTTATATTATGGCGATACATCCAACGGCTATTATTCACGAAGGCGCTAAACTGGGCGCAGATTGTAAAATTGGTCCATATTGTGTAATTGGTCCAAATGTTGTACTGGGCGACCGTGTTGAATTGGTTTCACACGTTGTTATTGATGGCAAGACTTCAATCGGTGATGATTCTATTGTTTATCCTTTTGCTGTTCTGGGCGTGATGAGCCAGGACTTAAAATGGCAAGACGAAACCACTATGACGGGTTTGCGGATTGGTAAACGTTGCAGAATTCGTGAGTATGCAACAATTCATTCTGGGACACCGGCATCGGATGGCACGGTTATTGGCGATGATTGTCAGATTATGGTTAATGCCCACGTTGGTCACGACTGCAAGGTTGGAAACAGTGTGGTTATGTCTAATTTGGTTCAGGTTGCCGGTCACGTAGAAATCGAAGACTTTGCGATTTTATCCGGTGGTACAATGGTTTTACAGTTCGCACGTATCGGACGCAATGCGTTTATTGGCGGTATGTCGGGGGTTGGTAATGATGTTTTACCATATGCGATTTATGATGGTAATCGTGCTGTCTATCGTACAATTAATCGCGTTGGTTTGATGCGTCATGGATTTACAAACGAAGATATGCACGCAATTCATTCTGTTTATTCAGCGGTGTTCCGTGGGGACGAAGGTACGACTGCAGACAGATTGGCCAAGGTTCGCAAAGAAGTAAAAAATAATAAATACGCGATGGATGCAATTGACTTTATTGAAAATCGCTCAAAGCGCGGTATTGGAACATCAAAGAATGCAGAATAAGCAAACGGTATTTATTATCGCAGGCGAAGTGTCTGGGGACGTGCTGGGGGCGCGTATTATGGCGCAAATGCCAGACACTAAATTCATAGGCATTGGTGGCGAAAATATGCAGGCAGCGGGGTTGAGGTCGCTGTTCCCAATGGGCGATTTGGCCGTTATGGGAATTATAGAGGTTGTCGCACACGCACGCACACTAACTAAACGTATTCGTGAAACCGTTGATGCAATTTTAGAAAGCAAGCCAGATGTAGTGGTCAGTATTGATGCGCCTGGTTTTGCTAAAAGTGTGATTAAGCAAATTCGTAAATTGCCGGCGGGACGCGAATTAATTAAAAACGGCTTAAAGTTTCATCATGTTGTTGCCCCCCAGGTTTGGGCATGGCGACCGGGGCGCGCAAAAAAATACGCGCGTACGTTTGATAAATTATATGCGTTTTTTGATTTTGAAGTGCCCTATTTTACTAAACACGGATTGGATACGGTTGCGGTTGGACATCCGATTTCAGATGGTATAATTGGTAAGTTTGATGCAACAAAAAATAAGTCCGATGAAAAAATTATAACTCTGGTTCCCGGCAGTCGTATGTCAGAGGTCAAACGTCTGTTGCCGATTATGCGGGCTATTGTAGATATGTTGTCGCGTAATGGATTTTTGGGCTATAAATTTGTAATTCCAACGGTTGAGACTACGGCGGACTATGTTTGTAAAGAAACAGCGCATTGGCAGGTTAAGCCGACATTGGTGCCGTCATCACAGCGTTATGATATTTATGCGAAAACTTATGTTGCCATTGCGGCCAGTGGTACTGTATCGGCAGAATTGGCGATGATTCATGTGCCAACGATTGTTATGTATAAGATGAATCCGATAACAACCTGGATTGCGCGCCGCTTGATACGTGTGAAATGGGTATCGCTGGTGAATATTTTATTAAATCGTAGTGTGTATCCAGAACTGTTGGGACCAATGGCACGTGCAGACGTTGCGTTAGATGTGTTTGGGCAACTGGCAATTCCGTCTGTTCGTGAAAAAATGATTGCGGAATTGAAAGGTGCGGATAATTTATGGCACCGCCCAGATGGCAGTCCGGCTGTATTGATTGCGGATGGAATCCGAAATAAATAATTTTAAGACATGCGGGTAACTCGACACAAGCGGGGACACTTACAAGTGGTAGTACGAATCCTGCTAATTTAGAGCATCATATTTGACTTGTACGTCTTGTGCTACGGCTACAGGTAATAGTAGCGTGACAAGTGCTATTGTTGCCAGTGCGATAACCAAATGTTATTTACCATCGGAGTATGCTAGTAGTGATTCAATTGGTTCTTGGATATATACAACTAATTGTTTTTACTTAACTTAAAAAAACGTCGGGTACACCCGCGCAAGTATTGTTTGTGTGGGGGCTATCTGGGTAAGGTGTAGATGTCTGCCGATGAGGCAGACATTTTTTATTTGTAAAGAATAATTTAGACGGGGGTTATAGTAGATAATTTGTTTAATTCATCAGAACTACATCGATAAACCTTCGGGCAGATGCGGTAAGTTTTTTTGTAGTTCTTGGTCACAGTCTGACTGTGTGGTTATTTCTTTTTCATTTGAGTTTAAGTCCAGGATAGGACACACTTGGTTGTTGCTGGATAGCAAGTTACGTGTACACCAATCATGATCATCTGATGCCTCAGTTAACCGGTTGTCTTTGGTGCATAATGCATCTTTTGTGTCCGCTTTAGCTGGCAGTATAGCCATGCATTTTGCAGATTTTCCGTTTTTACTCCGGCGGCCGCCATTTTCCCAGCATGAACACATACCCCAAGATGATGTGTCAACAGATAGACCATAGTCTCGTGGACACATATTTTCACTTTTAGGGTTCGTTTGATAGTTTTTGCCGGCTTCATCTGTGCCAGAAGTAAAACCGATATAATATGAGTTTGTATAATTCCGGTCATACGAGTTGATGGTATATTTGAAATTCGTCATACATAAATCGTTTGGATCATATAGTTCTGTACGATTGAATTGCAGTTCCATAAATCGACCCTGTAAGTTGGCGCATTGCGTGGTCAAAATGTCAATAACTTGGTTGTAAACCTCGGTTGCGACGCCTGTTGGGCGCAAGATACGGTGTGATAAACATTCATCGTCTACGTCTAATACGCCATATTTTGAAGTGTTTGTATCGTTGGCCATAGTATAACCATCACAAGTACCGGTACCGCCAGACGAAACATATGTCTTATCAAAACCACCAAACGCGGCCTCAATTATTTCTGTGGTGTTGCATGCTTCGATTGAAGTCAGCTGCTTTGCGCATACAGATAAATAGCGGCGGTATTTGCCATCGTGTGATTCATATTCTGATTTATCTGTCAGACTGTCGTAAGTTTTTTTGGTTATGTATTCATATAACGTAAACCAATCAGGTGCAGAGCCTGTAAATGGTGTGAATAGACCGCTGTACGGATAATAAAAGTTTTCGTAGTTTGTACCACCAAAACTGTCAAAGCACTGTTTGACCACAGCACGACACGCGGTTAATGTATCTGTATCTTGGCGGTTGGCGATATAGTCTTTTATTATATTATTATTAAACATACCGTTGCATGAGTTTATATAGTCGTTACATGTTGCGCTGGTAAGGGCAATTTTCGTCGGATGCAGTGACAGTGCGCTTTCTCCAGTCAGTTCCTTCATCGCATCGGTCATGGCATCTTCTGCATTCATATAGCATGTTGATACAAAGTCAAAGCAACCCTGCTTGATAATGTTAACCTTGGCGCGTTGGGCATAATAGATATCAAGCAGCGCTTGGTCCAAGTATTCAGACCATACCGTGTCGGCGTTTTCTACACACTTGTCCAATGCGTCTGCGGCAAACATTTTAGTACGGTTTTCAAAATTTTGCACAAATGTACGATTGGCAACATTCTTGGACAACTTTTGACTCGCTGCATCAACGCCGTCGGCAAACTTTAACATTTCAGCCAGTTGATAGAAATTTGTTACACCTGCAATTGGCGCGCCGGTTGTTGCATCTATAAATTCGCCATTGTCCAGACATTTATGATAATTTGCACCACAAACCTGCTCACTTAGGATTGCCGACTTAACGTCTGCAATACAGGTTGGTATATCATATGAGTTATGTTTTTGGCGATTTTCAACACGCGCTAAATCTAGCATTGCACTGCCCTCACGTATGGCGGATTTCATTTCTTTGCGTTTGTTTTCAATAGCTGTTTCAACGGTGTTGCAATCTTGTTCTATCGCCATTAAATATGCGGTAATTGCGCGTTGCAAAGATGCATCGTTACAGTCTGCACGAACCGCCGCACGACATTGTGGGTATACCGCGCTGTACAGATTTTGCCCGTTATAGGCCGCGATTGCTTGGCCTGCGTCCGTTGTGCCAAAAGCGTTTGCTGTATCAAACGAGATATTAATAGAATTTAAGTTTGACATCTTGCCGCCAACAGATGAATCTTTGCCGCGAATTGAATTTAATATCGCCTGTAATAGCGCCTTGGATGCAGATGTGTCTGCGGTCAAGGCAGCTTCTCCTTCGGATGCGGTTTTCATAGCAGTTGCCTGGGCGGCAGTCATTCCAACAACGTCTAAGTTTTCAGTAAATATTGTTAGCTGCTCGCCTGCCTGGGTTAATACATCACGGGCATCGACAAGATCATGGACGCGGTTGCTGCATGAACAGCGACGATAATCGTCGTTTTTTTGACCGCAAAACTGGTCCATACAGGTAAAATACGCAGTTTTACAACGTTCGTATTCTGCGCCTGTTCTGGTTTGTGTTAAATCAATGTTGTCTGTTGTGGCGCGTGCAATAACCCGTTGGGGTTGTGTCTGGCTTTGAATAGCAGTGCGGGCAGTGGTTGTACGTGATTTGTCGTTCGCTGCTGTCGTACGTGATACAGCTGTTTTATTGATTGCTGCATTTCGTGATGTCAATGTTGATGTACGTGCCGCCGTAGCGCGAGATGTTTTGGTCGAACTGGTTAATCTTTGATTTGTGGTAGTTGGGTTGTTTTTTGTGCGCGAAGCAAGCCCGCCGTCACGGACAGCGGCCCCTGCCCCATTAATAAACATAAAGGCAGATGCGACAAAAATCAGAACTCTCTTCATCTCTGATGAAATGTTAGCAAATTTATGAAAATCAGGGCAAGCGAAATATGCAGTAATGATATGTAAAAAGTTAATGATGCTGTATTTTTCTTGTTGCAAAGATTTTAAAATTAATATAATATAAACTTCGCCTGCGGATATGGCGGAATTGGTAGACGCGCTAGTTTCAGGTACTAGTGGTGGCAACACCTTGGAAGTTCGAGTCTTCTTATCCGCACCACACTTTGCGCAACGCTTTGTGTGGCAAGCCAGTTTTTGGGGTTGTAGCTCAGTTGATAGAGCGCTACGTTCGCATCGTAGAGGTCGTGGGTTTGAGTCCCATCAGCTCCACCACTTTTTTAGATACAAGTCTTCGGGGATATGGCGGAATGGTAGACGCTGAGGACTTAAAATCCTTTGGTCATTGCGACCGTGTGGGTTCAAGTCCCACTATCCCCACCACGAAATTCGCCGTATGGCGATTTTTTATATTGGATGAATAGCTCAGTTGGTTAGAGCATCACGTTCACATCGTGGGGGTCGCTGGTTCGAGTCCAGTTTCATCCACCAGATAAAAAAATCCCGCCATTGGCGGTATTTTTTATCTTAAACCCTTATCGCGACAACACGCAGATGCTGCCGATTTCCAATCGGGGTATTGTTTTGATGGATTGCGTAAATCTTTCCACGGTTGCCATCCAGAACATTTTTTTTCTGTACCTGCACCAGTGCATTTTGCGTATCGGCGTAACGAACATGTTTGATTAGAAACCTTGCCTGCGGGGGTGGTACATTTAACAACGATATTTTGATTTTTTGCGTCGTTTTTTCCCAGTTCGCGTGAAGACATAACCTGGTATGCAGACACGAAGCCAGTGGTTATAACCAAAATCATAAATGCAGATAATATTTTTTTCATTTACGTTTCCTTTTTCGTATTTTTATTATATGCAATCACGATGAAAAATACAACAGGAATAAATTTATTCGGCAGTTGTCCATGGCTCGTCATTCATAACTAGATAATACAATGCTTGGTGGTCGGTGCCAGGATCGCGAATAATCGGACGTACAACCCAGATATCTATGTTACATGGAGTGTTGCTGTCATTTTGATACTCCATTAAATCTTCGTGGAATTTAGATGCAAAGTCCATTGCCTGCAAGAATGCGGCATCATCGTCTTGGGGGAATGTTGAATCACCCGCCCACATCAGCCACATTCCGTGATTTACTACGTTTTCTTGCCCTTGTAAATCGTCGGCTGATAATAGTAACAGCGGTGCAAATTCAATGTTGTTTGTGAAATCACCAGTGCTTGTTTCTGTCCAGTCATACATACCGCCGACAAATTTTAGTGTCCCGTATAACAGGCCGACATTACGTCCAACCTTGCCTAGTGCACCAATATTTTTCATTGTTGAATGAAACAACCAGTCGTTAATACGGCCGCTTTTCATGCCTTTGCGTGCAATTCTTGCAGCTTTGTTTAATGTTTTTGTTCCAGTGTTTACCGCCTTTAATGTTTTTGCGGTGGCTTTTGCGCCTTTGAATCCGCGGGCAATAACGTTTCCTGTTTGTTTGGTTTTGCGCAGCCCCTTCATAGCCTTTAATGCTTCTAAATATTTGTCCATGTCTTTGATTGCGTCAGTTGTCTGCCTGTACTGTTTGACGCGGTCATCGGCTTTTTCTAAATCGGACATACGTTTTGTTAAATCTTTGATTTCATCAGTTCTTTTTGCGTATTCTGCTGCATCTTTGGCTTTGTCTAATTTTTTTATTGCATCGTTGGCGGCATCCAATCTGTCGACTAGTTTTGCGTAGTCTGCGACCTTGTCAACTTGGCGTAGGCTTTTTGCCGTTGTAGCAAGATTTTTTAGACTTCGTGATGCGCGTGCAGCCTTAGCGACGCCAGTGACTGCTTGCGAGCCACCAAGTGTTATAACCGTTAAAGCAACATCCAGTGCAATTTCAAGATATGATAACCACTGCAGGTTCACATCACCCGCAACATAGTAATCATTTGTGTCATCTTTGATGTCAACGGTTTGATCGCGCATAACGTCATTTATGGTGGTGTGGTCGCGCGATTTAGCACTGCGGTCGGTGCAATTGCCACCCCGCCCTGATGGATATAGATTGTCAATATTGTTTTTTATGTATTCTAGTGAGATTGTATTGTTTTTATCGGGGCCGACAAAATTATCCAGTGCGCCGTGCTCTGTTATCATAATCGCATACCAAGCAGGATCAACGTTTGTCCACACGGCATCATCACCACCGATGCGCGGATTTGGATCAGATGATGGCGTGCCACGTTTGTTTGCAAGTGTTATACGTTGTTTCAGAATTTTGGGCTGGGTTTCATAATTTATAACGATTTCACGTCCACCTGGAAATATGTATTGTATCGGCATAAATTTTATTGTTTCATCATCTGCTGCATTTGCAATTTCTGGGCATTTTAAGACCTGTTCCAGTACTGCTTTTTCAGAGAATGTTGCGTAAATCCATTGTTGGATGACGACTTCAGGATCGAACTCGGATACATTAGATGCGGTTTGACTTAGTGCGTTTGCAAAAGCCCCAGTTGCACATTCGGTGTTGTCGCGTGGTTGATTTTTGATGTCTTCGTATGTTATCAGGTCGCCATTTTGTGGCAGTGTAATGTCATTTGCCAATGATGCAAATGAGAATATTGTGCATGCAAAAAATATTGCGAATAATTTCATCATGGTTATTTAATTAGATATGGACCGTCCAGGACCATGACTTGTTGGATGTCTTGGATTTCTGATGGCCATAATGATATAACACCTGCGGTGGCACCCAACACACCTGCAATAGTCCAACCGACAACAGGTGCGAGTGAAGTGACAGATGCGGCGGTTAATATACTGCTGGTAACGCCTGCGGCGGCCAGGGCAGAACTGACACCGACGACCGCAGCAGAACCGCCTGCAACACCCGCAACAACGCCCCACCCGGTTTTATCGCCCGTAGCCAGTGGTTTTACATTTAATCCAACAACATATACAGCCAAGCCGTCATTTGAGCATGTTGTGTTGTTCAAGGCAGTTGCAAATTGTTCGGCAGAATTGATTGCCGTATGCAGATTTGTAAATGATACAATGGATTCAGATGAAGAATGCGTTTTGTCCATCAATACCAAGCCGGGAAAAGCACGACGATCGTTGCCTTCTTCGAAATCAAGGAAGAATTCATTGTCACTGCCACCATATTGCGAGAATACTTTTTGTCCAGCAACATTTACAGCTGCGCTGTCTGATAAACCAAAAGCGATATTGTGGTCTGAACAATCACTGTTCCAATATAATTTTGGTATGTCGGTTAGTTTTATTACATCGCCTGTGCTTAAAGATAATTTGTTATAGACCATTATCCCAACAGGAATATCGATGTATTGGAATAATTCAGGCATTTTGAATTGAAACGCGTATGTTTTTCCGTCGCGTTTGTACCAAACTTTACCATTTGCACGTTTCACAAGGGTGCTTATATTGTGCATACAGTGTAAAATTGTTTCACTGGCGATTAGTCCCATAATTTTGCTTTTGCGTTGTGTGACATATTCTTGGGTTAATTCGGACGCGTTTGGAAAAATTTCAGATGTCATTACCTTGCCGAAATCGGGGTCGTCTGTTATTGCCTGCATACAGTCTGCAGCAATATCACCGCGAGAATATTGGGGAACTGTAAGTAATATAAAAAATACAAATATAGTGTTTAATATTTTTTTCATTTTATATCCCGTTGTTACAGATAGAATAAAATTTCCCCTTCGACCACATCTGTTTCGTTGTTAACTAGATTCGATTCCTGTTGGGAATCGTTATCAGATGGTGGGGTTGATGTTTGTGTTGTGGCGATGGTCTGTTGTTCTGGGGCCGGGATATCGATTGGATGGTATGCCTGCATATCCTTGTATGGTTCATAGCCTTCGGTTTTTATGTCTATGCGTTCTGAAAAAGACAGGTCAGCAAATGTTGTTGGAAAGTCTGCTTTTTCCAATTTGCCCATATTGCCACCGTTTTGTGCCTGTAAATTTTCCAGTTCTTGGGTGCGTTCAATAATATCCTGTTGCCATTGGGGTGTTTTACGCTGGAATGGGTTTTTGATTTCAATTTGTGTGTCTGTATTTGATGGTGCTGTGGCAGATGGAAATGCAACCGTCCCTGTTGATGCGCCCGCGTGACCATATTGTTTTATATAAGATTCATATTCTGAATCAATATACCCTGAGCAAGATGTGGCATAGTTATGGCCCGGCAGTTGCGACAGTTGTAACATTAATGCTGGGCGAATGTCTGATAACTGTGTGCCGACGCAATTGTTCATATTTGTGCATATGTTCGCTACCAATGCGGATACAACACGCTGACAATCGCCTGCGTTGATTTCAGGGCCGTCAACATATACCACCTGGGGCATACGCTGGTTATATGGTCCGTTTGGATTCCAAAGTGGATTTGATGAATAGTTTTGTACGTTTTGAATTTGACCATATTGTGAAAAGGGTGTGGATGTTACACCATGTGCCAAACTGCTAATAAATACGGCGCAAAATGCGAAAAATAATTTGTTGTACATTCTCATTTTTTTAGGTCCCTATGACTTCATTATAACAAAAACGTATTTGCAAGCAAAGCCAAAATTCCACCAATTATAAAGAATGGGCCAAATGGAATGTATTTTTGTTTTTTCTTGCGTGCCCATACTATTCCGCCAATACAGGCAATAATTAATGCTAGCCCCAGTCCGTTTGCGCCCAGCCACAGTCCGCCGACACTTATCAGTTTTATGTCCCCCAGACCGATTGGTGCGGTGGCGTTTGGATTTTTTTTGCGAATGTGCCAATCAAATACAAAACCCACAAATGCTGACATTAAATATCCAAAAGTCGCGCCAATCGCGGCATTAGCAATTGATACAGGCCAATCAAAAAACGCAATTAGTAATAAGCCAGTAAGTATTAATGGAAACAGGTATGCGTCTGGGATAATTCTGCGACGAAAATCTGCTATGGAAATAAAGATGGCGCAAATAGATGCCCATACTAATAAACCAATAAAAAAGATATTAAAAAACATATTTTTCCCCCTTGCCTTTCGAATCGGATTGGTGCTATACTTATTCTATAATATAACAAGGGTTTTGTAAAATGAGCAAGGGTTGGGATAATTCAATGCTGAAAAAATTAAAGGCATTGACTGGTAAAGGCTTGTCAACGTCTGAAATTGGTAAGCGTTTAGGGTTTAGTAAAAACGCCATTGTGGGTAAGTTGAACCGTCTGGGTTGGAATGCTAAGGCGGGTGGTGCTGCGACTGTTGAGGTTAAAGTAAAAGATTCTAAAAAGACGGCGGATGCGGCAAAAACGGCGACTAAAAAGCCGGTATCGCCAAAAAAAACAGCGGCTACAAAGACTGTTGCAAAAAAGGTGCCTGCAAAAAAAGAAGTAACAACTAAAAAAGTTTCAACAAAGGCTACTGTCAAAAAAGAAAGTGCTAAGAAGTCGGATGTTGTAAAAACAGAAAAAAACTCAGCGACTGCAAACGCAAAAACATTGGCAATGCATCAGCGTATTGTTCAGCATGCGTTGGAAATGGCAAACTTGAAACCAAACCAATGTCGTTGGCCAATTGGTGACCCAGATTCTGAGCATTTCCATTTTTGTGGTGAAACTGTATTCGTTG
This sequence comes from Candidatus Enterousia sp., assembly GCA_045630455.1. Taxonomy (GTDB): domain Bacteria; phylum Pseudomonadota; class Alphaproteobacteria; order Rs-D84; family Rs-D84; genus Enterousia. The sequence goes on from JAZQTD010000030.1 coordinate 128,571, forward strand.
GAAAGCCTTATTGCTATGAACACTGTAAGCAGGCATATCAATTTACGCCGCCAAAGAAAAAATAAGTGCAACGAGGGATAGAGCGAGATGTCAAACGAGAGAGAGTCTTATTCAGTCTTGAATGCTAGCGATTATAACATCGCAGGGAATCTGTTGCGAGTGTTTAGCGATTCAGATGGTAGTGTTGTATTCGTACTTGATTTGATGGTTAATGAAACTAAGCCGAATGTTTTATTGATAATTAATCCAGATGATGATCGTAAGTGGGATGATATTCTGGAAAATGATTATGGGATTGATTTAGAAACTATACGACCAAAAAAGGACAATAAATATCAAAAACTGGATATTGAATATAGTGGGTTGACCGTCTATCAAGATTTAATTAATGCGTACGTTGCAGGGGAAGATACAGCGGATAAATTGGCTTTGTTGAATGCATTTCGCAAAATAGCTGTTCGTCGTGCTGCATCAGAACGTCTGGTTGTAGCTGAAACAGTCTCAGATAATGCGCGTGAAACAATTGATAGAGCGAACGATTCTATTGCCGAATTAAACAATCGTGTGCGTCAGTTGCGCGCTAAATTAACGGATTTGCGTAAAAATATTGGCAAAGAACCAACAAAACAATCTGCAGCCAAGATTTTGCGTACTGAATCCCAGATTGATGCAGTAAACGAAAAAATACGTCGCGCAAAAAAGCGTTTGGAAAATGCTCAAAAGCGTTTAGTTGTTGCAACCGAAGATGCAGAAAATGCGCGTGATATATTGACCAAGATTGGGGAAAATATGGAATTACCTGCGGTAATTCAGGATATGCCACTTGTAACAATGCCAGATAATGAATTGGCAATCGTTCAAGATGCATCTGTGCCAATGGTGTATCCCAAAGAATCAGATTTAAATTTAACAATAACAAATGAAGCAAAGGCAGAATATATGGCTGACGAAGAAGTAAAACCCTTGTTTGATACAGACCCGGAAATTCTGGATGAAGAAATCGCGTTCAAGCCGATTGATTTCAGTGCGCCAGTGGTTGCATCTGATATGACACCAGTTCCTGTGGCAGAACCTCAGTTGTCAGATGTGTACGAAGAAACACCTGTGGTGGCGCCGATATCGTTTACACCGCCGGTTGTCGAAGAGACGTACCAAGAAACAGATGTCCTGCCAAGTCAGGTTAAATCTGGCACAACGCCGATGCTGGATTCTATCACGTCTGTGGAAACACCAATCGGGATGGATGTTGTCGAACAGCAACAGACGGAGTTTATTCCACAGCCGGTTGTGCCATCGTATGCGCCAGTTTTGGAGTCAAACCCAGAACCAGGTATAGTACAAGCATCGACTGATTCTGGATTTAGACCTGTGTCCCCATTGACGGGTGTTGCGCCAGTTGCGGTGGCTGATGCCCCAAAGCGCAAACAAAGTGTAGTTTATTACATAATGCTGGTTGCGTTGATTGTGATGTCTATATTTGTGCTATGGTTCTATCAGAAGACGACTGGTGGAAATGCAGTGCCAAATATTGGTGATGCCGTTATGCCAGAAGCGCTTGTGTCTGCAGAACCCGAAGAAGTCGCAGAACCAGAACCTGTTGTAGAAGAGGTTCTTGTGACAGAAATCGAAGAACCAGAACCTGTTGTAGAAGAGCCCGTGGTGGTTGAGCCTGTTGTACAGCCAGAGCCAGAACCTGAGCCAATGCCAGAACCCGTTGTGATAGAGGCTGAACCTGTGGTGGTCGAACCAACGGAAATTGTTGTTCCTGTGACTGCGCCGGTGATAAATACTGTGCCGACCGTCGTCCCAGAACCAGAAGTTGTACAAGTAGTCGAGACCGAAGAAGAAATCTTGGCAAAAAAGCCTGCGTATGGCGTTTCCCAGAAAGAAGCGATGTTTGTGGCGGATGACAAATTTGAAACAGACAGATTGGCGGCTGATACGAAGGTCGATATGTATGATACTCCGATTGTTCGTGTTCAAGATACGACACCAGTGATACAATATCAAGAGCCAGAAATTATCGAAGAATTTATAGGAGAAGATGTCCCAGCCTGTGAAGGTGGCGCATCACCTGATCGATTTGGCTGCTGTCCGGGGGAATCATATACCCAGATTGATAATGGTGGATTTGTGTGCTGCCCAGATGCGGGTGGCGATTGTTTCCCGCCGTTGTTCTAAAATAAAAAGACCGCCAATGGCGGTTTTTTATTATTAATCCAGAGCTTTTACAATTCGAGCAAAGTTGGCGGATTCTTCTTCGGATGAATCTATGTCCGAAAATACAATACCACCTGCCCCGCTAAGCCACCGGATTGCTGGCATGGTTATTTCGTGAAAGTTTTCAATACGATGATGAACTGTCTTGGTGGTGGCATCATCGGTGCGGGTTGAACCCTCGGCCTTGCGCTTATTAATGCGTTTAACCATTATATCATCCGACACATTTAGATATATGATGTGAATATCGTATTTATCTGCATAATTTTTGACCAGCCATTGCGCCTGAATCAACGTGCGTGGAAACCCATCCAGAATTATATTGTTTGGGGTTTGTGCCAATGTATCCGCAACCAAATCACAAACCGTATTATCAGGAATTAAGTTGCCATCCGCAATAATTTTGCAGATTTGTGAGCCGTCTGGCTGGGCACGCAGGATTGCGCCAACCTCGATATGTGTATAGTTCGGGCGCATATCGCGCAGCATACGGGAAAAAGTCCCCTTGCCCGTACCGGGGCCGCCCATCATAACAATCATTTGTTTTTTATCTGTCATACTTGTAATTATACCATAAAAAACACCGCCCGCAAAGCGGACGGTGAAATGATTTGTTGACTAACAAATTATTTTTTGCTGTTTTCAATAGCAGCGCCCAAGATGTCACCCAAAACAGAGCCAGAATCAGCTTCGTTTGAGAATTCTTTAACCGCTTGCTTTTCCAGTGTTACCTGTAATGCACGAACAGACAATTTAACTGTGTTGTCTTCAATCGAAACAACAGATGCTTCGACAGAGTCACCAATGTTAAATTTAGATGTGTCTTGTTCTGACTTTTCGCGTGACAGGTCTGTACGGCGGATAACACCACGTACATCGCCAGCCAATGTCAGAACCAGTTCGTCTGGTGTTACTTCGGAAACAGTACCGCATACAACTGCGCCTTTCTTTAAGGATACAGCGTTGTTTTCTGCGCTTTCTGTTAACTGTTTAATACCCAATGTAACACGTTCTTTTTCTGGATTGATGTCCAAGATTTTGGCTGTTACTTCTTGGCCACGAACGAATTTTTTCAATTCTTCTTCGTCCAATTTGTTCCAAGACAGGTCAGAAATGTGAACCATGCCGTCCAATTCTGGTGTCAAGGCAACGAACAAACCAAATTCAGTTGTGTTTTTGATTGGACCTGTGACAACGTCACCAACATTGTGGTTTTCTGCGAACTGTTTCCAAGGATTTGGTTGCAGTTGTTTGTAGCCCAATGAGATGCGGCGTTTGTCTTGGTCGATACCTAAAACTACAACATTGATATCTGCACCATTTTGCAAAACTTTGCTTGGGTGGATATTCTTGTTTGTCCAAGACAGTTCAGACATATGAACCAAGCCTTCGATATTATTGCCCAGATCAATGAATGCACCGTAATCTGTCAAAGAAGATACTTTACCAGAAACTGTGTCGCCAACGTTGAATGCACGTGACGCTGTTTCCCATGGATCTTCTTCCAGTTGTTTCATACCCAATGAAATACGATGTGATTCAGCATCGAATTGGATAACTTTGACAGTGATTTTTTCACCAACGTGAACCAATTCGCGTGGGTGATTTACGCGTTTCCAAGACAAGTCTGTCACGTGTAACAAACCGTCAATGCCACCCAAGTCTACGAATACACCATAGTCTGTGATGTTTTTAACGATACCTTCGACAACTGCGCCCAAAGAAATGTTTTTCATTGCTTCTTTCTGTGCAGCTGCGATTGTGTCAGACTGAATCGCGCGGCGAGATACGATTGCGTTTGTGCGCAAAGCATCCATTTTCAATACGCGGAATTTATCTTTCAAACCAATCAAAGATTTCGCATCACGGATAGGTTTATGATCAACCTGAGATGATGGCATAAATGCGAATACGCCATTGATGTCTACTGTGAAACCACCGCGAACAACATCGATAATTGTACCTTCTGGGTCAACGCCTTCGGCAACTGTCTTTTCCAATTCTTTCCATGCTTTTTCAGCACGTGCCTTGGCATAAGACAAGATTGCTGTACCTTCGCGGGATTCATAGCGTTCAACAAAAACGTCAATGATATCTCCAACAGATGGAACAGATGCGCCGAATTCCTTTAATGGAACGCGACCTTCGGATTTCAGGCCAACGTCAACCATCGCGAAATCACCGCGAATGTCTTTGACTGTACCTTTGGTTGCATAACCCTGCAAAGTTTCTTGTGAGCCATAGTTCGCATCGAACATCTGGACAAAGTCTTCGCCGGATACTGGATTAAATAAGTCTTTGGATAAATCTTTCATGAAAAATTTAATCAAAGTTTGCCACCCTTCGCTGAGACTTCGGGCGGCAAGCCACCTGAAAAACTCTCTGGGGGTCTTGTGGGGTTAATCGGACTGATTTTGCGCCCACCCGCAAAATCCGACAGATTATACAGGCTTTTTTGTCAAAATGCAAGTTTTTTCAACAAAATAAATCCCACCATTCGGTGGGCTTATTTAATCTTTTGTTGCGCCTTTTGTAACAGTTCTAGTGTACGTTCTGGATACAGTTTGAATGCGTTAATTGGCGTACCAGATATTGCACTGTTGTGATATACACCCATGATACGAGACTGTTGTAACAAAGCCGTGTTTTTTATATTGCCACGAGTGTCAATTATACCGTTAATGTTGTCTGTACGAAAAGACCAGGCCAAATCCATAACTAAACTGTGATTGACGCGATCGTCCAAGTCGTACTTTGTGTGAATCTTGTTATATTCTGGCAAGTCATGAAAATTCGTCCCCATGTACGACATATATTCACGTGATGCACCAGAAAAAATATAGTCCTGGGCGGCCAGTGCAGAACGGTGAATCAGATTTGCGTGTTTTGCAAAAAATGCAGGATTCACAACCGCTAAACATAATTCACGTAGCTTAAAAATTGGTGCCAGTTCTGTGTTCATTGTTTTGTCCTTTTATTATCTTTGCCTTTTTATATGGTCGTTTAATGCTTGTTTAGTTTTAGGGTTCTTCGGTGCCGTCCATTTTTCCCAATGGCGTGATTCTGAGTCCAGTGTAGAATCGTGAGTGACCATATGGTGTGGTGGCAGTGTATATGGTAAAGAAAAGCTTTCTTCAATCTTCATATCCAGAACTATGAAATTCATTTTGTCACGAACAAAATGTACTGGTGCCAGCAATGCGCCATTAACCCATTTAGGATGCCCCCCAACACGCAATGTGCCTCCAGGTTTCAAAGCAATCGCCGCACGTCTGTAAAAGTTGACGGCGTGCTGCCAATCAGGTGAATATAATGGCAACGAATATAGTGCCCAAATTTCATCAAATTCGTTTTCAAATGCTGTGTTAACGAAATCACTGTTTATGACTGTGCGTGCTGAACCAGAATCGTTAATAAATGGGTCAACGTTTGTGACGTCGCAATTAATCTTAGCAAAATCCAGGCTGCGTTGAATCTGGGAACGACCACCTCCCACCAGTAATAATTTTTTATTGTGCAACAGTTTTTTTATATCTCGATGAGAAATCTGGAATATCTTCATGTATGTCAACAGTGAGCGTGCAGTTGTGACACACCCACCCCTGTTAAAGAAGGATGACATTTTATCAAAATCTGTTTTTTGCCAATACATAGCGGAGTTATTATAGGACAAAAGTACAGATTGTCAATATTTTTTGTTTTGCTATCGGGCGACTGCTCCGGTTAATTTTTCGTGACAGATATAGTCTTTTAATTTAAAGCCTCCATCCGCTGACCAGTTTAGCATACCGCGCCAATTGTCATCTGGGATTTCAACCGTTGGTAACGGATGTGGCGTGCGCTGTAATTGTTCGCGCACCTGATCCAGATGATTTGTATAAATATGCGCATCATGTAATTCGCCTTTTAGGATGCCCGGGGTTAGCCCCGTCTCTTTGGCGTACAGCAATAATAACAACGCGTAACTGGCAATATTATACGGAATCCCAAGGAACATATCACATGAACGCTGGGTCCAGATAAGGTTTAATTTTCCGTCGCGTGCAATTAACTGGTGCATCATATGGCACGGCGGTAATGCCATTTGCGGAAAGTCCACAGGATTCCACGCAGAAACAATAATACGACGGTCATTTGGATTGTTTTTTAATTTATCAATGGCGTTTGCGACTTGGTCAATACCTGGACGCTCTGGGTTAAAGTTATCTGTTGGGTCTTTTTCAATTCTTGCCTTGTCCCATTGGTATTCGCCACCAAAATGTCGCCATTGGAATCCATAGATTGGCCCTAGATCGCATTCAGAATCCGCTACAGAATTACGAACGATTTGTTTTTGTGCGTCTGTCAATGGGCCACCCTGCTCTAACATTCCGACCTTGATATTATACGCCTGTTCTACCTTGATTGGATTTGCCCATTCGTTCCAGATTTTACATTTTCTGTCCGTTAGCCATTTTTTATCAGTTATTCCACGAATAAAAAATTCCAACTCGGTCGCGATATTTTTCAATCCCATTTTTTTAGTGGTGATTAATGGAAAGCCATTTGCCATATCATGTACAAATGTTGCGCCATATCCGATACCAATGTCTGGAATGCCCGTGCGATTTTGACGTACATCTGTACAGTTCTTGTAAATGTCGCCTAATATGTCTAAGTATGCCTTCATTATATCTTCCTTTGGTACAAAAAACGCGCCAATTGGCGCGTTTAATTTAGCGAACAGATGCTTGTTTGAACAATTCATCTGCTGGGACTGTTTTTTCTTTGGTCTTGACGTGTGTTAACATTGCATCCAGTGCTTTGCGTTCGAAAATCATACCACGCAACATTGCCAAAGCATTTTGATTCTTGTTATAGAATTCAAATACCTGTTTTGGGTCTGGATAACGTGCTGCTTCGGCCCAAATTGCTTGTTGCAGGTCTTCGCGTGTGACTTCTACTTTGTTCTGAGTGCCCCATTCTGCCAAGATTAAGCCCAATTTAACACGACGTTCTGCATCTTTGTGTTCTTGTTTTTCATCCCATTTGTGTTCGCATTTTGCGTCGCCACAATGTGAATGCTGGTGATCAAATTCGGATTTTGCCATATTGTATTCTTGTTCGACCAATGTTTCTGGCAAATCTAGTTTGACTTTGTCAGCCAATACGTCCAGCAATTCGTTGCGCATATCGCGTTTTGCAGCTTCATCATACTGTTCATTGATGATTTTGCGGATGTGTTCACGCAATGCTTCGACAGATTCCTGGCCAACTTGTTTTGCCAAATCGTCATTTAATTCTGGCAAGATGTGTTTGCGGACTTCGTGTACTTTGACCGCGAAACGTGCATCTTTGCCCGCCAAGTTTTCTGCATGATAGTTTTCTGGGAATTTAACATTTACATCAAATTCATCGCCAACTTTATGACCGATGATTTGATCTTCGAAGCCTGGGATAAACGAGCCAGATCCCAAAATCAAATGATGTTTAGATGCTTCGCCACCCTCGAACGCTTCATCACCAATAAAGCCCTTGAAGTCAATAACAGCGGTATCACCATTGGCAGCTTTGTATTTAGCGTCTTGTTTTTCAGCAGTGCTGCGTGATTTGCGGATGTTTTCCAGCGCAGTTTCGACTTCTTTTTCGTCCAGTTTTGCAACCTTTTTCGTCACTGTTATTTTTTCCAAATCAACCGCAGGCAATGTTGGCAGGATATCAAATTCCATTGAATATTCTGCATCTTTGCCGATTGTCCAACCTGCCAAGTCAACCTTGGGTGTGCCAGCCAGACGGATCTTTTTATCTGCAACGTATGATTCCAAGTCGCGGTTCATTAATTTATCAATCGCTTCGCCGTATGCAGATGCATTATATTTTTGGCGCAGGATGTTTAATGGAACTTTGCCCGTACGGAACCCCGGCATTTTAACCTTTTTGCCGTATTCTAATAAAATTTCATCGGCGACTTTCTGCAATTCGTCCGCAGAAATCAGACCATTTACGGAATAATGTAAATCTTTGATTTTTTCTTTTTTGAACATATGTTTTCCCCTAATTAATTAGAATTGCCACGTGATTATACACTGTTTTTATATGAAAGCAATAATAAAAAAATCCCCAAATTGGGGATTTTATATTGGTAACGTAATGCGGACACGCAGACCGCCCAAATCACTGTTTTCTAAAAACATTTGACCGCCATGGTTCTCGAACGCTGTTTGGGCAATAGATAGTCCCAGCCCTGTACCACCAGTGTCTGTGCCGCGGGCATCGTCCAGACGCACAAATGGTCGCATTGCATCTTTCTTTTTATCATCTGGAATGCCTGGGCCGTCGTCTTCGACAATGACTTCTACGTGATCTTCGAAATCTTGCTCAGATATTTTTATGGTCGTTCGGGCATAACGTGCCGCGTTTTCAATAATGTTCGCAAATGCACGTGCCAGTGCCATTGGACGGGCATAGAACTGTATTGGATTGTCTGGAAAATCTGTAATAATTTTCTTGTCAGGTGCTGCGTCGCGTACGGTGCGTGTTAAAATTGGTGGTAATTCTGTTGCCTGCTCTATTTCTGGCATTTCGCCCCGCGCGAACGCCAGATAACCGTTTACCATTTCTGTCATACGGTCTATGTCGCGTATCAGGTCGGCATCCGTTGCCCCGCCCGTCTCTATATTCAGACGCATACGAGTCAGTGGTGCTTTTAGGTCGTGACTGACCGCATTAAGCATATCTGTACGTGTGCGATTGTAACGATTTAGGCGTTCTTTCATTGTTATCATCGCAGCGGCGGCTTCGCGGATTTCCTTAGATCCAGTTGGTTTGAATCCAGGTGCATCCAGACCGCGACCAAAACGCCCCGCAGCACGTGCAATGCGCTTGATGCTGCGTGTGTGCATAATAATAAACGGTGCAACCAATATTGATACGATTATCATCGCACCAATCAACCACAATATAAATACTTCGGTGCTGGTCGAATAAATGCGATACAAAGACGTACCGAATGTTGCAATCTGGTTGTCGCGAGTAGGAATATCAATAAATACCAAGCGTTTGCTTTTGTCCATATATATACTGGCGGGTCGTTTTAGCAGTTTGGATAACTCGAATGCCAGTTGCCCTGTTTCGGTAGCGTTATTGTCATCGCGTTTTGGTCGGTTCAAACTGGGGTTGATAGAAACATTTATACCTATATCGCGTGCCATTTGCTGGGCAGAATCCATATTGCCACTGTCCATAAAGTTCATCATTGTGGCAACTTCGCCTGCCAGTGTGCGTGCCAACGTATTGTGGACGCGTGACCAGTGGTTGCCAAAAAATGCGTTAGCAACAATTACCTGGGCAATAACCAAGGGAATTAAAATCATTAAAATTGTACGGGCCAAGAAACTGCGTGGTGTTAATCTCATTTTTCGTCTCTGTTGTTGGCGACAGTGTCTATTAGTTTATATCCACGGCCGCGAATTGTTATAATGTCTATGTTAGATAATACTATATTTAATTTGCCACGCAAGCGTTTTGCAACCATTGGTGCCGCAGGTGCAATATTGCCAATTGGATGTGTTAATGTATACAGTAACTTCTTTTCTTCGCCAGATAGCGCAAGTAAAAGTGATGTACCATCATGATTTACAAAAAATTCTTTGTCGGCGTATGCCAGGCCAATGGGCATAATGGAATTAATGCTGGTGCCGCGATTGCGCATTATGTTGTTCAAACGCAAGATCAATTCGCGCATTTGGAATGGCTTGCCTAGATAATCGTCAGCACCACTGGACAGACCATCGATTGTATTTTCTGTGCCTGTCATCGCAGTAAGCATCAGTACGGGTGTCGTATCGCCATTTTTACGTAGTTGCTGAAGCAGTGTCAGACCGTCCATACCCGTCATCATACGGTCCAGAATAATCGCGTCAACCGCCATACGTGACAGCATGTCTGTTGCAACTTCTGCGGACTGGGCGGTTAAAACGTTGAAGTTTTCGGTGCGTAACCCGCGAGCTAACGCCCCACGCAACACATCATCGTCATCAATAATAAGAATGGTTTTGTTCATTTTTATGGTCTGTGTAAGTGTTTGTGGTACGTGTAAAGCCCCTACACATACCGTGGTTTATTTGTCCAATGGCTCAACCGCATATTCGCCTGGCTGAATCATCATATATGGACTGTTAGCGCCGTTGTTGCTGTCTTCGCCCAACAAAGATGCGCGGAATTTCATGCCGCTGGTTGTAAACTCTGTTTTGAAAAGCGCGTATCCAGTGCCACCACCGGTTGTAGGACCTTGCATTCCCAGTGAATAATATCCACCCAAGATGCCATAGTCCAAGTCGATATAGTCTAGACTGACAATTAAAGATACACTGCTGATGCCGTCGCTGGTCATATTGCACGCAAATTCACGGTTGGACAATACTGCCTCTGAATTAGCGGGGACCATTAAGTCCATAACAGTTGGTTCGCACACACGGTCGATACCGTTTACCAAGAAATCATATGTCATACCAACGGTTGCTTTGGATAGACCTGTTGAAACGCTGACCTGGGAAATCGTGGCCTTTGGTATTTTGACCATTGCGTTGGCAATGCCACTGCGAACAGGGAAAGAAATTCCAGACTGTAAGCAATCTCGTGAGAATGGGTCGGCTTCGCATATATAAAGGCGCGAATGTGCGTTCATCATAAACATATTTGCCAGACTGTTGAACAAGAATGTACGTGTAATACGGTCGTTCAGACGTGTGCAACCAAAATTGCGGCAAATAACCATTGGGCGATTTGCAAACATAACACCAGGGTGTGCGGCCTCTTCTGCGGCGCGAGCATCCATAATATTCTGGTCATAGTCCAGGCTGTCTGCGCGATTCATAAATTCTGTTTCTGGGATAAAATTAGGGTCGTCTGGGTACGCATAGTACGACTGAACCGGCGTTTCAGTGTAAATCGTTTGAAAATTATCCATTACAATATCAGTGTTCGCGTACGCGTTTGGTGCGACTAAACCTAATAAGAAACCAGTTAAAAAGAGTCTTTTCATTTTATTGTGCCTTTTTCTCTTATGACGAATTTTAGAACATTTTATATAATTGTGTCAAAACAAAAATATTTTTATTGAAAATTGATGTCTGTTTGTTCTAAGTTTAATGCGAAAAGAACATTTTTACGAAAGGTGAAATCAAATGGTTGATCTTATTATTGGCGGAGAATCTGGGAAAATACACGCGGTTTATCATAAGTCTGCAACACCGGGCGCGCCGTTGGCAGTGGTGCTGTCGGGGAATCCACGACAAAAGTATCATATGAATGACCGTGTCACATATGCTATGTTCCGCGCGTTTATGGATATTGGATTTTCAGTTGTGCGATTTAACTATCGTGGGGTCAATGATTCCGAAGGGGCATTGGGTACGACCGCTGAAAATATGCTGGATATTGCGACGGTGATTGACTGGATTCAAAATCATAATGAAGACAGTGATCAAATCTGGCTGGCGGGGCATCAATTGGGGGCGTGGTATGTATTGCAGGCAATGATGCGCCGTCCAGAAGTGTCTGGGTTTGCGTTGGTGTCTCCGGATTCTGCTGTTTCTGATTTTGCTTTCTTGTCACCACGCCCAAATCGCGGGCTGTTGTTACAGGGGGCAAATGAATCCGAAGATGCGCGCTCGTTTGCAACTCATCTGACTCAGGTATTGAAAAAGCAAGCACAGATTGATTTGGAAACAATTCGTGTAAAAAATGCGGATGCTCATTACAGTCAGCCTGCTGACCTGCGCCAGATGTACAATGATTTGAAGGCCTATGTTGGTCGTGAAAGCGCAGAAGATAAGTTGTTATAAATATGATGAATAAAGAACGTTTTTTGGATGCCAATGTGCCAGACGAATTTGGGGCGACTATTCGTCCACGAACTTTGTCGGATTTTATTGGACACGAAAGTTTAAAGCAAAATTTGTCGGTGTTTGTTTCGGGGGCGCGTAATCGTGGTGAAGCAATGGATCATGTTTTGCTGTATGGTCCTCCGGGACTGGGCAAGACAACATTGGCACATATTGTGGCAAATGAACTGGGGACTAATTTTCGTGCAACAGCGGCGCCAATGCTGACCAAGCAAGGGGATTTGGCAGCGATTCTGACTGCGTTAGAGCCTATGGATGTGCTGTTTATTGATGAAATTCACCGTTTGCCAACTGCAATCGAAGAAGTTCTTTATTCCGCAATGGAAGACTTCAAATTGGATATTATGCTGGGCGAAGGGCCTAGTGCAAAAAGTGTGCGGATTGACCTGCCTCCGTTTACGTTGGTGGGCGCGACAACCCGTACGGGATTGCTGTCTAATCCATTGCGCGATAGATTTGGTATTGATTTGCGTTTGACTTTTTATGGTCCAGAAGATTTGGCGAAAATTATTATGCGCAGTGCAAATATCTTAGGTACACCTATTGATAATGATGGGGCGTTGATGTTGGCACGATCTGCACGTGGTACACCACGTATTGCAAATCGCCTGTTAAAGCGTGCGCGTGACTTTGCGAGTGCGCTGTCCAAGAATCAAATTACCGCAGACATTATTAAAACTACTCTATTCCAGTTGCATATTGATGAATGTGGACTGGATGAAATTGACCGTGAATATATGAATACTGTTATTAAACATTACGCGGGTGGACCGGTTGGAATTGAAAATCTTTCTGCGGCATTGTCTGAGCCGGCAGATACAATCGAAGATGTTATTGAGCCGTATTTGATGCAACTGGGCTTTGTTCAGCGTACCCCACGTGGTCGCGTTATTACTGATGCGGGATATAAACATTTGGGACTGGAAAAATAGTCGCTATGAAAACGCATATATTCCCTTTTACAATCGCATATGCCGATACAGATGCCGAAGGTATTGTATATCACGCACGCTATCTGGAAATTGCAGAGCGCGCACGTATGAATTGGTTGCGTGGAAAGCTTAATATCGGTAATGATGTTGGCTTTGTTGTTCGCGAATTGAATATCAAGTATCTGTCACCACTGCGGGTTGCAGATGACTTTGTTGTTGAAACGACTATGACAGATGTTGGAATGGCGTCTGTGCGTGTGGAACAAAAGTTCGTGAAAGATGGGAATGTTTATGCTATAATAAATCTTAAGGTTGCATATTTGGGTGCTGATCTGCGTCCAAAAAAAATACCAGACGGATTTATAAAAAATTTAGTCTAAAAGTTTAGCAAAAAAAGGAAAGGAAAGATGGAAAATAGTTTTTCGTTATTAAGTTTGTTCACGGGTGACTTGATGACATTGTTTGTGTCGTTGGTGCTGGTGGTGTTTAGTGTTATGTCTTGGGCGATTATTGTTGAAAAGTTTCGTCTGTGGCGTGGTCAAAAAAGAAATCCTGTTAAAATGAAGCCAAATGAAAATCTGGATGTATTTATTCGTCCGTTTGATAAGAACTTGTGGTTCTTGTCGATGGTGGCGTATATTTCCCCGTTCATTGGGTTGTTTGGGACTGTTTGGGGTGTTATGGATTCTTTTGCGTCAATTGGTGTTAACCAGTCGGTCAGCATTGGCGTTATTGCCCCAGGGTTGGCGGTTGCGTTGGGTACAACTGCGTTGGGGTTAATTGCTGCGATTCCGGCGGCGATTGCACATCAGATTTATTCAAAGAAAGCAGACGATTTGTATGAACGTTTGGAATGCGCCTGCAAAGAATTAAACAAATAATGGTGGGTTAAATGTCCAGACTAAGACGCAGAAATAATGACTCTTCGATTCAATTAACGCCGATGATTGACGTTATGACGGTGTTGTTAGCGGTGTTTATGGTGACAACCCCGATGATGACGACTGGAATTGATTTGAATTTGCCGCGTGCGGGGGCTTCGGCTATGACGGGGGCAGATCACGCAATTCAAATTAGTGTGGACAAAGGCGGCAATTATTATCTGTCTGAAATGAAATTGTCACGCGATGAAATTGTAAAGCGTGCCATCGCGATGCGCAGCGAAAATCCTCAGTTGACGATTATGATAAGTGGTGATGCGGCTGCTGATTATGGTGCGGTTATGTCAATGATGGGTAAATTAAAAGACGCAGGTTTCCAGAAAGTTGGTCTGCGCACACAACCAGAATAATTGAACATTATGAAAGATAAGTATTTTAATCTTGAAAATATTTTAATGTCTGTTGGTGGGCATTTGGTTGTGCTGGCAATTTTGGTGACGTCTGCAACAATTATTCTGAACCGTGCACAACTGATTACACCCGACAGGATTGAGATAATAGAGATAGATTTAAATAATATCAAAATATCTGGTGATGAAACAAAATTGCAAAACGCAAATGCAGATGTTGCACCCGAAAAAGTCAAAGAAGAAAAGCCAGAACCTAAACCAAAGCCAGAGCCTGAAAAAGTAGAAGAAAAACCAATAGAAGAACCAACATTGGTTGAAGAGCCAGAACCAGAGCCTGAGCCCGAAAAGAAAGAGGAAAAAAAGCCAGAACCAGTCGAAGAGAAAAAGGTTGAGCCAGCACCTGCCCCGAAAAAGAAACGCGTTGTTCGTGTTAATCGAGAAGTGATGAGCTTAGACAGGACTATGACTGTGTCGGTTGTTGATGCGCTACGTGTCGCGATGACTCGATGCTGGGTAATTGATACAACGCGCAATGATATTAGTGATATTCGTGCAGTTGCACATTTGACTATGCGTTCTAATGGTACGGTGCGTGATGTTTGGTTTGAGTCCGAGGCACGCGCGGAAACAGACCCTGCATTTGCGTATGTATTGGAAACAATTCGTGATGCGATTAACACGTGCCAGCCATTAAATATGCTGCCCAAGAATGAATATAGCAAATGGGAAAAAATTCAATTAACATTCTATCCAACCAGTGGTAAGGTTATGTAACACAAAGCCCGCGGGAGAGAGAATAACCAAAGGCAACACAATGAAAAAATATTATTCTGAAAATTGGTATCAAGCAACTGACAAGTTTGTAAAAAATGCTGCAAATTTTAGTGATGTAAAGTGGTGTGTTGCAGACAATCATCAATTTGATATTCCGTATGTTTTGATTGGTGACGGACCAAACAAGATTGTTATAAATTCTGGTGTCCATGGGATTGAGGGCTATTTCGGCAGTGCAGCGCAAAATATGTTTTTGGATAAATTTGCGTGCAACTTATCACCCGAATTTTTGAAAAAGTATACAGTGTGCTTGATTCATATTATCAATGGTTGGGGAATGCAGAATCGTATGCGCGAAGTATTTGATACAACACGTGGTGGCTTGGTAGATTTGAACCGTAATTTTGGTGTAGATTTTTCATCGCCAGATAAATTGCCACAAAATCCAAAGTATGAATTGGCGCACGATTTGTTGTTGTCAAAACCAGATGCGGTTAATAAAAAGAATGCTATAAAAGCATTTCGTGCAGAACATTTACACGATGGCGCGTGGGATGCGATAAGTTTTGGACAATATACACACCCGTACGGCTTGTTTTATGGTGGTGCAGCACCAATGATTGAAAATAAAATGACTTTACATATTTATGACGATATTATGCGCGATGCAAAATCGTTAACTTCAATTGGTTTACATACTGGCTTAGGGCGTTTTGATAGAAAACGTGGGCGTGTAACAAGACAGTTGCTGGTGTCGCATCCGGCATCTCATAAAAACACAGATTATTTTGCGGATATGCTGGTTGGAACCGCGGTTGTTTCAGACGAACGCGCTGTTAATGGCCCTGTGTTGTTGGGGGATTTGGTTGATTGTTTAGAGGCGCGATATGGCACGAAAGAAATCCCAGTTTATACAGCCGATTTTGAAATCGGTACAGGTGAATTTCCAATTATGTCCCCTATTTACAAGCGTATGGATATGGGGGATGCACGATATGATTTGTTGAATCGTGGCGCAATTAGTCCACAAACACTGCAAAACTTAACAGAAAGTTGGTATCCGTCTGATCCAAAATGGCGTGATGCAGCACTGGATGGGGCAAACGTTTTATTTGCAGAGTTGATTAATGGGCATAAGCAACGATAAAAAATCGCGCCCCCGTGGGGACGCGGTGCAGACACACGATAAGCCGGATTCTGTCCTGCCAAAAACCCAGATTCTTTCGAAACCCAAGTAATGGTAGTGGATATGATTAATCTGCAATTTGTGTTGCCACAATTGTCAAGCCTTCTACCCGCCCCCGATGTGGGACACATATAGGGGGCCTATTTGAAGTTGCTGCGCACAGAGATTGCCCGTTTCACTCGAATTTAATCGTTTACGTCACTGTTGCTCTGATCGTCGGGTCGCCCCGCCCGGTATATTAGCCGGTGTGCTGTCCCAAGCAGTCCGGACTTTCCTCGTTCTGGCGAATGCCAGGCGCCATACCCTGTGTGTCGTACGTTCCCCTATAATATCATGAATTTATAAAATGGCAATTTATTTCTTGGCCCCTTGGGTGCGGGCAGATTTTAATGCGTGATTTAATGCCGCACGGGCGATTTGACGAATTTTTGGGGCAAATGTGCGCATATTCATTGTGTCTGCCACAGTGTTGCCGAAAATGTTCGCAATGTAGTCCAACTGTGATGGTGCAATTGTGTAAATTTCACTGGTAATATCGTTAATGCTTAAATCTTGTACCGGTTCGCGCATAGTAAAAATCCCTCTGTTTCACATATAATTTATCATATTTTTATGCCTGTTTCAGTCAATTTTTTCAAAAAAAGTTAAATTTAGTCCTTGCTTATTTCAAAATCCGTCACTATATCATAAAGTAACTTGACTGAAAGGTGCGAAATTGCTATAAATTTCGTGATAAAATAAGGAAAGAAGTATGTTAAAAAATGTAATTGGTAAATTGTTGGGTTCTGCAAATGACAGAATCATCAAAAACTATGATAAAACTGTATCTTTAATCAATGATTTAGAGCCAAAATATCACGCAATGAGTGATGATGAATTACGCGCACAAACGGTTGCGTTGCGTGAACGTCTGGCAAATGGCGAAAAAGAAAAAGATATTTTGCCTGATGCGTTTGCTCTGGTACGAGAAGCATCAATTCGCACAATCGGTCTGCGCCACTTTAATGTTCAGATGATTGGCGGTATGGTTTTGACCAATGGGCAAATTGCAGAAATGAAAACTGGCGAAGGTAAAACGCTGGTTGCAACATTGGCTATGTTCTTGAAAGCCCTGCACGGCAAAGGCGCGCATTTGATTACTGTTAATGACTATCTGGCATCGCGTGACGCTGACTGGATGGGACAGATTTATCGTTTCTTGGGGCTGTCGGTTGGTACAATCCAGCACGATATGACTGATGAAGAAAGACGTGCTGCGTATAATTGTGATATAACGTATGTGACTAATTCCGAATTGGGATTTGATTATCTGCGCGATAATATGAAGTTTTCAAAAGCACAACAAGTTTTGCGTCCGTTCTTTTACGCAATTGTTGACGAAGTGGACAGTATTTTAATTGACGAAGCACGTACCCCACTGATTATTTCTGGGCCAGCCGAAGATACCAGTGAATTGTATGCGCACGTTGATGATGTTGTTGTTAAACTGACAGAATCTGATTTTATCAAAGACGAAAAGGACAGACACGTTACACTGACTGAAAGTGGTGTTGACACTGCAACACGTTTGTTAAAAGAATCTGGATTGCTGGTTGGCGATAATTTGTATGCATCTGAAAATGCAGCATTGGTTATGCATATTCAACAGTCTTTGTTGGCGCATCATTTGTATCAGAAAAATGTTAACTATGTTGTGCGTGGTGGCGAAATCTTAATCGTTGATGAATTTACAGGTCGTGTTATGACTGGTCGCCGCTTTGGCAAGGGTTTGCATCAAGCAATCGAAGCCAAAGAACACGTTGCAGTTCAGCCCGAAAATCAAACTGTGTCCAGTATTTCATACCAGAATCTGTTCCGCTTGTATCCAACATTGTCTGGTATGACGGGTACTGCAATGACCGAAGCCGCAGAATTTGAAGAAATTTATAAGTTGCGCGTGGTTTCTATTCCAACAAATCGTCCAGTCGCACGTGTTGATCATCACGATGAAATATATCGTAACAAAGATGAAAAAAATGATGCGATTATCAAACAAATTGAAGACTGTATGAAGCGCAAACAGCCTGTGTTGGTTGGTACTGTTTCAATTGAAAAGTCCGAAGAATTGGCGCAAATCGTTCGCAAAAAACTGGGGATTGAACCGGCGGTTTTGAATGCTAAACATCACGAATCTGAGGCAAAAATTGTTGCCCAAGCAGGTGCGCCAGGGGCGGTCACAATCGCAACAAATATGGCGGGTCGTGGTACTGACATTAAACTGGGTGGTAATGCCGAAGAACTGATTGCGAATTTGGATGCAGATGCCCCAGACTTTGAAGAAAAAAAGAAAGAAATTTATGCTACAATCGAAGCGAACAAGAAACAGGTTTTGGATGCGGGTGGCTTGTATGTTATCGGTACTGAACGTCACGAGTCGCGCCGTATTGATAACCAGTTGCGCGGTCGTTCAGGCCGTCAAGGCGACCCAGGCGATTCCAAATTCTTTTTGGCGTTGGATGACGATTTAATGCGTATCTTTGGCGCAGCGCGTTTACAGGGAATGTTAACTACGTTGGGCTTGAAAACAGGCGAAGCAATCACACATCCGTGGATTACAAAAGCGTTGGAAAAGGCTCAAAAACGCGTAGAAGCACGCTATTTCGAAGCTCGTAAAGAATTGCTGAAATACGATGACGTTGCAAACGAACAGCGTACGGTTATTTACAAGCAACGCGACGACTTGATGGTGTCCGAAGACTTGTCGCCTTTGGCACACGAAATGATTGGCGATGTTGTTGAAATGATTTGCGAAAATAATATCCCAGAAAAAGCACACCAGATGGACTGGAATCTACAAGGGATTCACGATGCAATGTTGCGTGTGTTTGCGTTGGATATTACTGATATTGAAAAATGGAAAACGGATGAAAATATTACTGAACGTAAAGCGTATGAAATACTTGTAAATTTGGCTGCGCGCCGTTATGAGCATCAGGCGACAAAGTACGGTCCAGAATTAATGCAGATGGCATCACGTCAGATGATGTTGGGTGCATTGGATGCAGTGTGGAAAAAACATTTGCAACAGATGGACTATCTGCAAAGCGCAATTGGTTTGCGTGGTTATGCCCAGAAAAATCCGCTTTATGAATATAAAAACGAGGCATTGGATTTGTTCAAAAACACTGTGAATAATTTCAAAATCATGTCTATATCTTATATCTGTCGTATGGAATTAACACGCGAAGATGTAAATGCCACAGAAAAACAACGCGCCGAACGTGATGCAGCGTTAAATCAGGCAACCGGTGACAGTCGCCGTAACGCCCCGTGTCCGTGCGGTTCGGGTAAAAAATACAAGCATTGTTGTGGTAAATTAAACTAAATAAAATTCCCCGATTTGGGGAATTTTTTGTTATGTAAAAAATTTTATATTTTTGGCAAATATATGGTTGCCCCGCCCTGTGATTTTTTGCTATTGTGAGGGCATGGAAAAACAATTCATTCATCTTAGAAATCATTCGCGGTTTTCTGTTGGGGCCAGCACCCTGAAAATCAAAGATTTTCCTAAACTTTGTGTTGCGGCGGGAATGTCTGCGTGCGCATTAACAGATACGAATTTAATGTCAGGATGTGCTGAGTTTTCAGATGTGATGCCTAAGAATAAAGTGCAACCGATTATCGGTATTGAAATATCACTGAATCATCACAGTGCAGACCCGAAAATTTTACGTTCAACATCACTGTCAAAAATTGTTTTGTTGGCGCAAAATCACACAGGGTATTTGAATCTGTGCGAATTAAATCGAATTATGTATATGCGCGCTGAAAATCATCATCTGGGACCGTATATCTCGATGGATGAACTGCAATCACACAGCGATGGATTGATATGTTTGTCTGGGGCGCATTTGGGGCCGATTGGTATGGCGGTATTAAATAACCAAGATGCCCAGGCAAAAATATATGCCAAACAACTTTTGGAAATTTTTGGCAATCGGTTCTATATGGAAGTCCAGCGACATGGTCTGGAAAATGAAATTAAAACAGAACCGACTTTTTTGAAAATTGCTCACGAATTAAATATCCCAATCGTTGCAACAAATGATGTTTGTTTTGCATCTGATACTGATTACGAGCCAGCGGATGCATTGGGTTGTGTATTGGGTCAGACCAAGGTTATTGATCCAGAACGATCGCGCAAATCTTCGGAACAGTATTTCAAATCAACAGAACAAATGTGGGAAATCTTTTCCGATTTGCCAGAGGCGTGCGAGAATACATATAAAATCGCACAGCGTTGCGGGTTTATGGTAAATGTTCATGAAAAGCCGCTGTTGCCACGTTTCGGTGATGACTTGGAAACAGAATGTCAAATGCTGCGTGACAATACGATGAATGGTTTGAAACGCCGTTTGGAACAGCACGGAATTACAGACACTGCGCCATATTATGAACAGGCTGAATTTGAATTAGGCGTTATTATTGGTATGGGATTCCCTGGCTATTTCTTAATCGTTGCGGACTATATTGATTGGTGTAGAAACAATGATGTTTTGACGGGGCCTGGGCGTGGTTCGGGTGCCGGCTCTATTGTGGCGTGGGCGTTGGGGATTACCAATGTTGACCCGTTAAAATATGGTTTGCTGTTTGAACGTTTCTTGAATCCAGATCGTATTTCAATGCCGGACTTTGACGTTGACTTTGAGCCAACCGGTATCGAACGTGTGTTGGCGTATGTTTGCGATAAGTATGGGCACGATTCCGTATGTCGTATTATCACGTTTGGTTCGCTTCAGGCACGTGGTGCAATTCGTGATATTGGTCGTGTGTATGGGTTGCCCTATTCCAAGTCAGACAGACTTTCTAAACTGATACCACAAGATGCAAAAACACTAAAAGACGCGGTCAGTGTTTCGACTGAGATTCAAGACATATTGAATCAAGACGAAGATATGAACAAGGTTGTGACAGTTGCCGAAGAATTAGAAGGCAGTTTGCGCAACTTGGGTCAGCATGCATGCGGTGTTGTTATTGGCGACCGACCAACGACTAAGATTGCGCCGGTTTATCGTGATCCTGCTAACCCGCTGCCATCGTGTCAGTATGACGGAAAGTATTTGGAAAAATCTGGGTTGATTAAGTTCGACTTTTTGGGATTGGAAACGCTGGTTGTGTTAAAGTATGCAACGCGTTTAATTCAACAGACACGTGGCATTAATATCGATTTAGACCAGATTCCAACAGATGATGAAAAAACTATGCGTTTGTGGCAACAGGGTTTAACCGAAGGTATATTCCAATTCGATGCTCCGTTTGTTCAGCAGACTTTGCGCAAAATGCACCCGACCAGTTTCTTGGAAATATCTGCATTGAATGCGTTGAACCGTCCGGGGCCAATCGCGTTTATTCCCCAATTTATCGCACGTATGCATGGTGAAGAAAAAATTGAATACGTTCACCCCAAGGCAGAACCAATTCTAAAAGAAACGTATGGTATTATTGTTTATCAAGAACAGGTTATGCAATTAACGCGTGCGTTGGCGGGCTTTACACGTGGTCAATCTGATAATGTGCGTAAAGCGATGGGTAAAAAACTGATTGAAATGCTGAACGAACTGGAAGGCAAGTTCTATGAAGGTTGTGAAAAAGAAGGCACTCTGGATCGTGCAACTGCAAAAGACCTGTGGGAAAAGTTCAAAGAATTTGCAAAGTATGCGTTTAATAAATCTCATGCGATTGCCTATTCCATTGTTGCGAACCAGTGCGCGTATTTAAAAGCGAATTATACGCCCGAATTTTTAGCCGCATCTATGTCCAGTAATTTGAATGATACAGATCAACTGGCAATATTTGTTGATGATGCGAAAACTAATTTCAATATTCAAATTGTGCCACCAGATATTAATCAAAGTGAATCTTTGTTCACGGTGCGCGATGGTAAAATCGTCTATGGGTTGGCGGCGATTAAGGGTGTTGGAACGGCCGCGACTGATTTAATTGTTGCGGAACGTAATGCAAATGGGAAGTTCAAGAATCTGACCGATTTTGCAAAGCGTTGCGCACATATTATGAATAAACGAATTTTAGAAGCGTTTGCTAAGGTTGGCGTTCTGGATTCGCTTGAACCAAATCGCGCGGCAATATTTATGAATGCAGATGCGATATTGTTGTATGCAGCAAAATCTAAAGAAAGCGCAAGTGCGTTGTCGCTGTTTGCGAATACGGTCGAAGATGACGTTGCAGAAGATAGGTTGCATAAAAATCTGCCAAAAACTACGCCATGGACATTTAATCAGAAACTGGAAAACGAATTGTCTGCATTAGGATTTTATATCTCTGCCCACCCATTAGATCAGTACAAGGGGCTGATTGCACGATCCGGATTGGCAACCAGCGCAACTTTGGAATCTTTGGGGGATCGCAAGGCGGTTCAGATTGCCGCAACGGTTAATTCATTCAGTCGCCGCCGCACCAAGACGGGCAAAGAAATGATAACTATTAATGCATCCGACAGTTATGGTAACATTGATGCGGTTTCATTCGGGGATTCTGCAATTGAATTCGCCCAGATTTTAAGCACAGAAACAGTTGTTGTTTTGGTGGGCAAGACGTCTGCACGTGATGATCGGGTTTCTATATTCGTAGATTCTATTATCCCATTGTCGCAATGGGTGGCGCGTATTGCACGTAAAATAACATTGGACATTTGGGATGCGGGTGCATTGGCAGACGTTAAAAAAGCGATTGTTGCGTTGGCACCTGGACATACGCGTGTGGAGCTGAATTTGCACGGTGCAGACAAGGTCGCAACGATGATGTTGCCGGGGGGTGTGGAATTAGGAGCAACAACGGCGGCGGACATTGCGGCCCTGGGGGTCAAGGTAGAGGTGGAATAACATGAAACATATACCTGTATTATTGAATGCGGTGCTGGATGCCTTGGGGGATATTCGAGGACTGCATATTGTGGACTGCACATTTGGTGCGGGTGGATATACGCGTGCATTTTTAGAGCGTGGAGCGCGTGTGACTGCGTTTGACCGCGATCCAAATGTCTTGGTTGATGTTGATGCGGTGCGTGCGGAATATGGCGACAGATTTAACTTTATACCACGTGCGTTTTCGGCACTGAGGGAATTAGACGAGCGGTTTGATGCGATTGTGTTCGATCTGGGGATTTCGTCTATGCAGATAGACAATGGGGAACGTGGATTTTCTTTCCGTATGGATGCGCCATTGGATATGCGTATGGATAACAGAGAGAATGAGCAAAGAGCAAATAGCAAAGAGCAAATATTGACGGCTGCTCAATTGATAGAAAATTTGTCTGTTGTGGAACTGGCAACGATTTTACGCGACTATGGTGATGTGCGTAATGCGATGGGGGTTGCGCGGGCAATAAAAAATGCAGCACCCAAAACTACGTTTGAATTGCGTGATTTGATACATAATCCAAAGGATGTTGCACCGATATTTCAAGCGCTGCGCATTGCGGTTAATGATGAGATGGGTGAAATCGAACTCGCTTTGGCGACTGTACCAGAACACTTAACCGATGGTGGCAAATGTATTTGTGTGACATTCCATTCAATCGAAGACCGAATTGTAAAAAATACTTTTCGTGATTGGACAATTGCGCCCGGCGATCCAAGAATGCCAACGGTGGCGGCTGCGCCATTTGTATTAATAAAAACCGCCCTGCCCGATGAAGCGGAACTGGAAAATAATCCTCGCGCGCGGTCTGCGCATATGCGTGGTGTGATAAAAACAGCCCGAAAAGGGGGAATGGAATATGAAAAAGTCTGTAACAGATAAAGTTATTCAGGCAGACAATGCCAAAAAGGTTAATCCGCGTGATTTATCAAGTGACCAAGATTTAACGATTGGTTTGATGAATTTGATTGCGATTGAAAATATTGTCTCAGGCAGTCAAATTGCTGAAATGGTCGCGAAGGTTCGTGAAAAGTTGATGTCACGGGTGGTTCTGGATATTAAGTTGATGAACGAATCCTATAAAATGCTGGGGCGTGCGATGGCGTTGATTAATGATGGGATGCGCGCGTTACCAGATACCAGTCTGGCATATAAGCATTTTGATTCTGCGTACGTAATGTATTCTATGTTTTGGGGACTGAATATGGGATTTGTAAAAATTGAAGATATTTATAAATAAGGTGTTGATTCAAATGTCAAAAAAATGTTAAAATATCTTTAAGAGAGAAGTGAAAGTGAAGAGTCCTATGAATAAAATTTTCCGGTTTTCTGCGCTGATTGCGGCTGTTTTTGCCGCAAATTTGGCAAGTGCGATTGGTCCACAAAATTCACGTGCGACGACGGCGGGCAATGTCGCGCCGGCGCGTGCGGCGGGTCGTGAGGTACAACGTGTCGGAGAAGGCGCAAATGCACGTTCTATTGCTGCGCGTTCATCTACGGTTTCTCGTGCAGCAGCAACACCTGGCATCGCTTCGCGTGCAGATGTTGCAACCGCAGCACGAAATGCTCGTAATGCCAATACTATCTCGCGCAGTGCGGTTGCAGCGCGTAGTGCGCGAGTGGCTGCATCTCCTGTTCGTAGTGCAGTGAATACAAAACGTAGTAATGTGTCGCGTGCAGCACAGTCACGTGCGACAGCAATATTTGAAGACGTTTCTAAGATTGGTGGTGGTTATGCAAAATGTCGTGAAGCGTATGCGACATGTATGGATCAATTTTGTGCCAAGGCAAGTGATACGTATCGCCGTTGTTTTTGCAGTGATCGTTTTACAGGTTTTCGTGAAACTGAGGACGCTCTTGATCAAGCGAAGATTTTGTTGCAACAATTTGAAGATAATAACTTGAATGCGGTTGATAAAACAGCAGCAGAAGTTAGTGCTATGTATTCTGCCACGGTTGGTGAGGCTGCTATTAAAAATGATATCAGTGGTGCGGCATCTTTGTTGGCGGAAATTAGCGATTTGATGTCCGGCAAAAAGAAGGCGTTCAGTTCTTCATCATCTACATCGTTGGGGGTAATGTCATTGGATTTTTCGTCAGATATTGGTGATATTTGGGGTGGTTCTTCGTCTGTATCGTCGATATTCGGCGGAGGCAGTGGTGTAGACGTGACCAGTCTGGAAGGAGAAGCTTTGTTTAATCAGGTTCATAAACAGTGTTCAGCACTGGTGTCGGAAAACTGTCAAAGCAACGCGGTCGCGAATATGGCAAAAAGTGCGTACGGTATTATGATTACTCAAGATTGTAATGCTTATGAAAGAAGTATCGACACCAAGCGTCAACAAGTGCAAAATACAGTGCGTCAGGCAGAAAAAATTCTGCGAGAGGCACGTTTAGAGGAATATCGTGCTCATAATTCCCAAGATGTAAATGACTGTTTAGATAAGGTTCGTACGGCTATGTTGTCGGATACTGCGTGTGGTGCGAATTATAAACGTTGTTTGGACTACACTGGTGCGTATATCAATCAGTCTACAGGAGAACCCATATATTCACAGCGTCTGTTTGAGTTGACTGATTTGATTTTGCTGGATGGTGCTAGTGGCGGTGGGGATGTTTTGACTAAAAACGAAAAGTTTAATCAGTTCCTTGAATCACGTAAAATGTTTGTGACGAGTGCTTTGGATTCTTGTCGTGATATTTCTGAATTGGTTTGGACGGAATTTAAGCGAGCAGCATTGATTGAAATCGCCCAGGCGCAAGATGAAAAAATAGAAAGTGTAAAGTCTTCTTGTTTGGAAGTTGTGCGTGAATGCTATGATACGCAGTCCGATGCATTGAAAAGTTTTGATGATACAACAGCAGATGCAGCTGGTGCGATGAGTGCGTATGTTGCACGTTCTATGTGTCAAGAGAAAGTCGTTGCCTGTGCATCGTTGTATGGTGAGACGGGTGATTGTAAGTTTGATGGTAATGGCAAATTATTAGATGGCGGTCGTTGTGGATTGTCCGCGTTGTTAGAATACGTAGATGCGGTTGATACTGTGAGAGCCGCAGAGGGATGTGAAGTTGCTTTAACAAATTATGTTACGGAAATGTGTACACCGACGACCGATTTTGGTGCATATCCACAGCCTTGTGCTACTTTGAGTCAGAAGGACTTGGAAGAACAGATAAAAAAACGCGCATCGTTATATTGTATAGATGGTGCGGGTGTTAAATACGATAAGTATGAAGACGGAGCTCAAAATTTTAACGATACCGTTGTAGAAGATAAGATAACTTCTTTGATAAATCGTTTGATGTCTGATATTTCAAGTTATTTGAAGACGGAATGTGAGGCTGTGGGTGGTTTATGGTATGTAACACAACCCGATGGTACGAATATATTAAGTGTTTTCTATCACAGTATTGCTGGGAAGATCGAAGATTTAAAAACTTACGGTGTTTGTGTGGAACAGACAGTCAAACTGGCTTGCGAACGTCAAGATGAGTTAACTGGTAATAATGGATATGCAACATATAACTATGCTTTGGATACGTGTGAGCTTTCCGATGAATGGTATCAATTCCAATGCACAGATGTGTTGGGTGGAACGTGGAGTAATGATGTATGTTCATGGGTGTATTAGGAGAATGGTATTGTATAAAACCAAGGGGCACATCATAAAGTTGTGCCCCTTTTTGTATTAAAAATTTGATTGTATTTTTCTCTTGCGTGTTTTTTTAAATAATATATAATAGTCGGCGTGGGTTAGTAGCTCAGTGGTTAGAGCGGAGCGCTCATAACGCTTTGGTCGTGGGTCCAAGTCCTACCTAACCCACCAAGTAAATAAAAAAACCGGCGAAGCCGGGTTTTTTTATTCGATTCCATTCATGGATTTTAATAATTTCAGGACTGCTTCGCGTTTGTTGTCGTCAGATAATTTCCAGTACAGTTTGATAATTTCTAGCGTTTCATTTTTTCCCATTGGGTCATCGCTATTTTTGGCGCTAACACGCAGTATGGGCTGGGAACGCGTGGTCTTGTTTTCATCTGGCAAATTGCCGGGTAAACCCATAAAGAAAAATGACACAGGGGTATCCATCACACGTCCAATATCAAATAATCTTGATGCAGATACACGGTTGCTCGCAGTTTCATATTTCTGAACCTGTTGAAATGTAACACCACATGCATCAGCCAAATCTTTCTGGGACAACCCTAACATATTACGGCGCAATTGAATACGACGACCAATATGTTCATCGACAAATGTTGGTGTGTACGGTTTTCCAGCCATATTAAATCCTCCTGTGAATCTTATACAATCTGCAATTGTATAAAAATTCTGTTCTTTTGCAATTAAAAAACGTGTATAATACAAACAAAATATGGAGTTGATATGAAAAAACCATTAGTTCTATGTATTATGGATGGTGTTGGTATTAATTCAGATGTACATAACAACGCTATCGCAATGGCAAATATGCCGTTTTTTAGTAAACTGTTAAATAAATACCCGCATTCGCAATTGAATGCCAGTGGTGTTGCGGTGGGGTTGCCCGATGGAACTATGGGTAATTCAGAGGTTGGGCACATTACAATCGGGGCTGGGCGTGTAGTTAATCAATTCTTGCGCCGGTTCGAAGTAGAAGACTGGAATAAAAATGTCGCATTAAATACCTTTGTCGCAGATGTGCGGGCGACGGGTGGAATTGTTCATGTCGCTGGTCTGATGAGTGATGGTCGTGTTCATTCTGATGTTAACGATATTATGGTAATTGCAAAGCGTGTTTTGGATTCTGGGTTGCGTGTGTGCGTGCATTTTATTGCGGACGGTCGTGATACGTCGCCACAGTCTGCGCAAAAATATATTGATTTGGTCAAAGATAGATTAGCACCATATTTTGCCGATGGTCGTGCATTTTGGGGAACTTTGACAGGACGTTATTATGCGATGGACCGCAACCATAATCTGGACCGTACAGAAATGGCATTTGATGCAATTGCAAAAGCACGTGCGGAATATACTGCAAATACTATTGATGACGCATTGCGTGATGCATATGCGCGTGGTGAAACTGATGAATTTATAAAACCAACGGTTATTGATGGTGATGTTGCAATCGATAAAAAAGACGGCTTTATATTCGGCAACTATCGCAGTGACCGCGCCCGCCAGATTATGCGTGAAATTATCAAGACGGGTGTGCGGGTGCTGTGTTTTTCACAATATGGCGAAGGGTTGAATGAATTGTGCCCTGCACTGCTGGATGATGTGGTGGTTGAAAATACACTTGGGGATGTGTTGGCGGAAAATGGACTGTCGCAACTGCGTATTGCTGAGACTGAAAAGTATAATCACGTGACGTACTTTATGGATGCAGAACGCAATGTTGATTTCGTGGGCGAAAAAAAGATTCTGATTCCGTCGCCAGATGTCGCAACGTTTGATATGAAGCCCGAAATGTCGGCGGCGGAAATTACAGACGCGCTGTTGCCGCTGCTGGGTGAATATGACGTAGTAATTCTAAACTGGGCAAATGGCGATATGGTCGGGCATACTGGCAAAATGGATGCAGCGGTTCGTGCGATGGAAACACTGGATACCCAGTTGGCACGTTTGGTGCCAGCGGTGCTGAATTTGGATGGCACTGTTTTAATTACCGCAGATCACGGAAACGCAGAAAAAATGTGGGATGATAAAAATAATTCCCCGTGGACTGCGCATACGACAAATCCAGTAAACTTTATAGTGGTGTCAAATAATCCGCCCGCCAGTGTGCGTGACGGTGGTTTAAGTGATGTTGCACCAACAATGTTAAATTTATTAGGGATAAAACAGCCCAAAGATATGACAGGTACATCGTTGATATAAAAAATCCGGCAAGTGCCGGATTATTTGTTGCGACGGACGCGGAAAAATTCACGTAATAATTCGGCAGATTCATCCGCAAATTCTGGTATCTGGTGCACGTTTGGTTTCCATAAATGGCGGTCGGTGTCATAAATGCGCGCATTCGAAGTTATTCCCCCGCCCTTTTCGTCCGTGGCGGCAAAATACACATTACGAAGACGGGCAAAAGATATTGCTGTAGCGCACATGGCGCACGGCTCAAGCGATACATAAATATCACAATCGTCCAAGAATTTTGTCCCAAGTTTTTTACACGCACGATTTATTGCCACAATTTCAGCATGCAATGTTGGGTTCTTTTTCTTTTGCACTTGATTTTCGCCACGAGCGATGATTTTTCCGTCACGCACAATCACCGCCCCGATTGGAACGTCTTCGTGATTATAGGCACGGCGTGCTAAATTTAATGCTTGTTTCATAAATTTCATAGGATATACTTTATCGTATGAATTCAAATTTGCAAATTATTTCCGGACAATTTCGTGGGCGCAAGTTGCGCCTGCCGCCGGATGCGCGTCCGACCCAGAATCGCGCACGAATTGCGCTGTTTAATATGCTGGAATCTGGGATTGTTGATGCAAATGCAAATATGAATGTGTGGGATGTTTTTGCGGGTTCGGGTGCTTTTGGTCTGGAATGTGTGTCGCGATATCCCAATACCAAGGTTACGTTTACAGATGTTGCCCCGACATCAATAAAAACAGTGCGTGATAATTTAAGCCTTTTAGGTGTAGGTGCGCGTGCATCTGTATTCCAAAATGATGCAATTGCAGCAGTTGGTAGATTTGGTGCAGAAGCAGATGTTGTTTTTGTAGATGCACCATATGACAATCCAGAACTGGGGCGAGTATTTGTAAAAAAAATTGGCGGAGTCGCAAAAAGTGGCACAATTTTAATCTGGGAACAAGAATCTGTGAACTTTATTGTAGCAGATGAAGCACAATGGGAGATGTTGCGCGACAAAACGTATGGACGCGCCCGTTTCTTGATTTTAGAAAAAAAGTAAAATCCTTGCTTATTTTGTCCTTGTAGCATTTTTCTGATTTTTCTATACTTATATTAGTGATATCCTGGGAAAGGATGTTAACGTATTGTTTGAACGGCATTTTTTGTATTCAGTCTAGTGTGCAAGTTACTGGACTGTTTTTGGAATGCTCTTTTGGGCATGTGGGAGGAATATGAGGCGTATAGTGCTGATTATTTGTATATTGTCTACTGGAAACGCGTTCGCGGATCTGGCGTCGACCACATATGTTCAAAGTGTTTCAGAAACAAAAGTCGATGTTACAGCAAATGCGAATCAAATAATGCAGGGAACATACCATGTTAGTGGGGTGATGACGGTAGAAACGCCGCCATTACCACCAATGCCATAATCCAAACGGCATAAAATGAAACGCGTATTGTGTTTTTTGTTTAGTGTTTTTCTTGGCTGGACCGCGTATGCAGCCCAGGCTGTTAATGTTGAATATATTCATGATTTAATACTGCAAAAATGGAATATTTCTGTGCCATATAATTCCGCACTAAATAATATGCAGGCTGTGGCTAACATGAAATATTTATTAACATCAGTTGATGTAGCGAATGCTATGTTAAATGGGGGCGCGATTACAGATTGGGGAAACAGCACATATGCAACAAACCAAGTGGCAGATACCGTTGCCGCTAACCAGGTGATTGCAAATCTGATTAAATTGCCGGTTGGCGAATATCCGTTTGAAATAAAAACGACCAAGGATACCATATACTTCAGTTTTAGTATGTCGGCAAAAGGAAGCTTTGTTGTAAACTGGGGGGATGGCAATATAGAAGTAATAACCAACCCAGATACCAGTACTGTTACATATGATCATACGTATAATGTTGCAAAAAATTATACTATTGGCATAAAGGGAACTGCGACCGCATACAGTAATGGTTCTTCTATACCGGTGATTAGTTTTGATGGAAATGAAAACATTTCGATGATATTTGGTTCTGTTGGCCAAGTCTTTCCAACATTAGCAAATGGTACGAATCCAAAATTTTATTACACATTTGCAAATTTGCCCAATATATCTGGTGGAATTCCAAGTACATTGTTTAGCGGTATAACGGGTGTACCCGCAAAAAATATGTTTTATGGAACTTTTTATGGTTCTGCTGGATTAACCGGTGGCATTCCCGGGACATTGTTTTCAGGACTGGATGGCGCGCCAACCGAAGGAATATTTTATCGTACGTTCGAAAAATGTACGGGCTTAAGTGGTCCTATCCCATCCGATTTATTCGCTGGGATTCATGGTACACCGGCACGTGATATGTTTCACAGCACGTTTTCTGGGTGCAAGGGACTGACAGCGATACCAGATGGACTGTTTGCCGGTATAAATGGCGCGCCCGCACAACGTATGTATAATGCTACTTTTTATGAATGTTCGGGCATAACAAGTAATATCCCAGACAAGCTATTTGGTACATTTAATGGTGCTCCTCAAGAATTGATGTTTGGTAACACGTTTCATGGGTGTACTAACCTAACGGGGAAAATCCCTGTTGATTTGTTTGCTGGGATAACTGGGGCGCCAATACAGCGTATGTTTGAAGGCACGTTCAGTATGTGTTCTGGATTAACGGGGCAAATACCGGCGAATTTATTTTCAAGCATGGGGGGGACGCCAGCCGCCAGTATGTTTTATAATACATTTACAGGATGTTCTGGGTTGACCGGCACTGTGCCAGCGGGACTGTTTGCAACATTTAGTGGTGCGCCAGCACAGCGTATGTTTAATAAAACGTTTTATAACTGTAATCAGCTGACAGGAATTGATAGTGGCGTGTTTGGTGAGTTGTCCGGTGATGCTCAAGCTGGAATGTTTGAAGAAATGTTTAATCGTGCAACCGCTTTGCGTGGTCCTTCTGCTAAGATTGGGAGTAAGTATTTGTATGAAATATGGCCCGATGCGACCAGCGCCCAGGTTGGAAAAATGTATTCTGAGGCAACAGGTTTGTCAGATTATGAATATATACCAATTGTATGGGGGGGGCTGGGACAGCAACGACCAGATTATAAACTGTATTTAGATCATTATTATCAGCGGGTGGGAAGCAATGGAGATGTCCGTGATTCTGATTATTTGCTAATGATTTCAGCAGCCGGTAAGTACAACATTGATTGGGGAGATGGAACAGAAGAAGTTATTGAAAAAAATACAGTTGGAGAGCAATGGTTTGGACATGATTATGCTAATGATGGCGAATATCTTGTTCGTATTGGAGGACGGGCCACAGAGTATGCCAGTGATCCTGATTTATCAACTGTAATATTAGGTAGCAGTATAGCGTGCATAGATGAGTGGAATCGTCCGGGTGGAAAATGTCCCCTTGCATTAACACATATTGATGGATGTTTAGGGTGCGTTTTCCCAACATTGGAAAATGGCTCGCAACCACGATTTATTGACACATTTGCAGATGCAATGGATTTTTATAACATACCAGCCGGACTGTTTTCGGATATTAATGGTGCACCCGTGAAAAATATGTTTCAACGAACTTTTTCCTTTACATCTTTGTCAACGGTGCCGGCGGGTTTATTCGCAGGAATCCAGGGGGCGCCAGCGGAATATATGTTTAGCAGCACTTTTGCTGGTACCTATTTAGAATCAATACCAGAAGGATTGTTTGCGGGGATTAAAGGACCTCCGGCAAAAGGGATGTTTAAAGGAACGTTTACTGAAGCCGCAATAGAATCAATACCAGAAGGATTGTTTGCAGGAATCAAAGGACCTCCGGCCGAGGATATGTTTAATGCTACATTTTCGGCTAACTGGGGACTAGAATCAATCCCCGAAGATTTATTTGCGGGCATTCAAGGTCCACCTGCCGCAGGTATGTTCGCCGGTACTTTTAGATTTGCACCAATAACATCCCTACCGTCGGGCTTATTCGCCGGGATTCAGGGACCGCCGGCCGAGGATATGTTTAATAGTACATTTGCGAATAATTGGGGACTGGAATCAATACCTGAAAACTTATTTGCGGGGATTGATACCACCGCGCCATCTGCACGGTATATGTTTGCAGAAACATTTAGGGACTGCTTTAACTTGACTGGACCGTCCGCACGTATTAATGGACGATACCTGTATAATATTTGGCCCGATGGATACGATATGTATTCAGGATGCGAAGGGCTGACTGATTATAATTGTATCCCAAGTGCATGGGGCGGTGGTGGCCATAATTGCCTATGGACCGATCCTACATGATATGTTTCATGGTACGTTTTACGGTTGTTCAAAACTGCGTAGCAATATTCCAACGGGGCTGTTTGCCGGTATAAGTGGCGCGCCCGCCCAGGGTATGTTTAGCCAAACATTTTATCAGTGCACAAAAATAACCGGTATTGATGCCAATGTTTTTGGTGATTTAACAGGTGCCGCACAAACAGATATGTTTAAGCAAACGTTTTATGGCAATAATAAAATGTATGGATATTCACCACAAATAAATGGGCAATATTTGTATGAGATATGGCCAAATGCGATCCAGGCTCAGGTTGGGGGTGCTTTCTATAAATGTCAAAAGCTGTCTGACTATCGTTCTATCCCCAGTGCATGGCGATAAAAAACACTTGATTTTATGTTGTTTTTAGGTAATAATGTAGCCCGCGCAGCACCCTTGGAGGCTGGGCAAAGTTAAACTAATGCTATAAAAAGGATATAAAAATGGCAATTAATATTAATGCAGAAATTCGCAATGTTGCTGGCAAGGGGGCCGCACGTAGCATCCGCAATAACAAAAATATTCCGGCTGTTATCTATGGTGAAAAGAAAGCCCCAGTTGCAATTGAACTGAACGGTCGTGAATTTGAAATGCTGGTAAAAGTTCCAGGTTTGCGGACAAAATTGTTCCAAATCGCAACTGCAAACGGCACAGAAGATGCAATGTTGATGGATATTCAATATCATCCAGTCTCTGATGCGGTTATTCACGCAGATTTCAAACGTATTGACGTTAAAAAACCAGTTAACGTGGTTGTGCCGGTTGAAGTTATCAATGCTGAAACTTCTAAGGGCTTGAAATTGGGCGGCACATTGAACTTTGCAGTGCGTAAGGTTGCATTGCGTGGTTTGGTTGACGTTATCCCAGAAAAAATCATTATTGATTTAGCAAACTTGACAATCGGTGACGTAGTTCATGGTTCTGACTTGGCGTTGCCAGCGGGTGTTGAATTGGGCCTGCACCAGGCAGAATTGGCGTTCGCGACAATCGGCGGTAAAATGCCAATGGAAGAAGATGAAAAGGCTAAAGCCGCTGCAATGGCCGCCTCTAAGAAAAAATAAACCTTTGAATTTATTTACCGCCCGCTCGGGCGGTTTTTTTTATATGTTTTTTTAAGAAAAAGTGTCTATTGCCTCTTGAAATGCTTTTATGATTAACTATATGGTGGTTAAGCGAAAAATTTAAGGAGTGAATAAAATGGGAAAAGTAATTGGTATCGACTTGGGTACAACTAATTCCGCCATGGCTTTTATGGACGGGTCAGATCCAAAAATTATCGAAAATTCTGAGGGTCAGCGAACAACTCCATCGGTTGTTGCATTGACTTCGAACGGTGAACAGTTGGTTGGTATTACCGCCAAGAATCAGGCTGTCACAAATCCTGAAAATACAATCTATGAAATCAAACGTTTGATGGGCTTGCGTTTTGACAGCCCTGCGGTGCGTGAAATTGCAGCACGTGTGCCATATAAAATCGTGGCGGGCGACAATGGTGACGCATGGGTTGAAATGGATGGTAAAAAATATGCTCCATCCCAGATTTCTGCAATGATTTTGGCTAAATTGAAAAAAGATGCAGAATCCTATTTGGGCGAAACTGTGACCGATGCAGTTATCACCGTTCCTGCATACTTTAATGATTCACAACGTCAGGCAACAAAAGATGCGGGTCGTATCGCAGGTTTGAACGTTTTGCGTATTGTTAATGAACCAACTGCCGCTGCATTGGCGTACGGTCTGGACAAAGGCAAAGACGGTGTTATCGCGGTTTATGACTTGGGCGGTGGTACGTTTGACGTTTCTATTCTGGAAATCGTAGACGGTGTATTCGAAGTAAAATCAACCAACGGTGATACTGCGTTGGGTGGTTCGGACTTTGACGCACGTATCTTGGAACATTTAATTGCGGAATTTAAATCTCAGACGGGTATTGATTTGTCAGGCGATAAATTGGCGTTGCAACGCTTGAAAGAAGCCGCAGAAAAGGCAAAAATTGAATTGTCGTCCAAGACAACAACTGATATCAACCTGCCTTTCTTGACAGCAGACGCATCAGGCCCAAAGCACTTTAACACAACATTAACACGTGCAAAATTGGAATCTTTGGTTGCGGACTTAATCGAACGCACAATCGAACCATGCAAAAAAGCATTAAAAGATGCGGGCTTGGAAAAATCTCAGATTAACGAAGTTATCTTGGTCGGCGGTCAGACACGTATGCCAAAGGTCGCAGAGACAGTTAAAGAATTCTTTGGTCGTGAACCACACAAGGGTGTTAATCCAGACGAAGTTGTTGGTATGGGTGCTGCAATTCAGGGAGGTGTTCTGAAAGGCGATGTCAAAGACGTTCTGTTGCTGGACGTGACACCATTATCATTGGGTATTGAAACATTGGGTGGTGTGTTCACACGTTTAATCGATCGCAATACTACAATTCCAACTAAAAAATCACAGGTGTTTAGTACCGCAGAAGATAATCAATCAGCTGTGACAATTCGCGTATTCCAAGGCGAACGTGATATGGCGGCAGATAACAAATTACTGGGCCAGTTTAATCTGGAAGGTATTGCCCCTGCCCCACGTGGTATGCCACAAATTGAAGTGTCTTTTGATATTGATGCGAACGGTATCGTTCACGTGTCTGCAAAAGATAAAGGTACCGGCAAAGAACAAGCGATTTCTATTAAATCAGACGGTGGTTTAAGCGAAGACGAAATCAAACGTATGGTTGATGAAGCTGCAGCCAACGCCGAAGCGGATAAAAAGAAACGTGAATTAGCCGAAGCGAAAAATACCGCCGAGACTGCTATATTCAGTATTGAAAAATCACTGAAAGAACATGGCGATAAAATCAGCGAAGAAGAAAAGAAAACAATCGAAGAAGCAAAGAAAGAATTGGCCGATGAGTTAACTAAGGCAGAAGCCACCGCAGAATCATTAAAAGCCAAGACAGATGCATTGTCTGAAAAGGCTATGAAACTGGGCGAAGCGGTCTATAAAGCCGCCCAGGCAGAACAAGCCGCACAGGGTGCCGAAGAAAAGAAAAATGATGACGGCACGGTCGATGCAGACTTTTCTGAAAAGAAATAGTTAGAAAAAAGAAAAATCCCCCAGACGGGGGATTTTTTTTTTGCACAGTACGGAAGCTTGTAATGCGCGAAATATGGTTGGTTAGACATCAAAATTGTAGTTCTTGACCGATTTTACAATTGCAGCAACCAATTTGTCTTGGTGTGATGATGTTTTAAGTAGTTTTTCTTCGGCAGCATTGGACAAGTGTCCCAATTCCAACAATGCCCCAGGAACAGTTGAGCGCAACACCGCAAATGGTGCGTGACGTACGTCTGGACCGGGTTGTTGAGCAATTGAATTTTTCTTGAACGCACGAGCGGCTCCGTTGGCGTATTCTTCACTCATCTCTGCAACAGCGTGTTGTTGCAATGAAGACAACGCAATACGAATATTTTCTTCGAATTCTGTAAAACCTTCTACCCCGATTTTGTCGGCAGCATTTTCAGCCTCGGCCAGTTTTTTAGCCTCTTCGTCTGAAGCCTTTTCGGAAAGTGTGTAAACCGAAAAACCCTTCATCGCGCGACTGGGGTTTGCGTTCGCGTGCAAGGATATAAATAAATCAGCCTTTTTCCGTTCTGCAATCGCGGCACGTTCTGCCAATTTTAAATACGTGTCACCGCCGCGCGTCAAATAGGTCTGAAATCCATTGGCATCCAGTTGAGTCTTTAATTTTTTCGCAACTGATAAAACTACGTCTTTTTCGCGTGTTCCACCCTTACCAATACATCCAGGATCTTTGCCACCGTGTCCTGCGTCAACAACAACAATGTATTTTTTTGTGGGTGTGGTTGACTTTTTATTTGTCATGGTGGTGGTCGCCGCAGTACCAGCAGACTGAGATGCCGCACCTGTGCCGGCTACAAAATCCAAGACCAGGCGATAATCATTATCACCATTTGGTTCCAGGATCATAATTTGTGACTTTTGAATTTGGGCGATTGATTGATTTAGATTAACAATAATTTGTAGTGTATCCCCAGATTGAGCCTGAACTAGGGATTTTACCAACGTTCCCGATGCTAGTTTCGGATTTAAACCTGTATTGGCTGCTGTGTTCGACAATGTCACAACTAATTGGTTTGCTGGATATGACAAAGTATAAGAGGGGCGCGTTGAGGTTTCGATTACCAAACGCGTTTTTCCACCGGGTTGCATACCGGTGCGCAAAGAACGCAATGAATTACGTGCTGCGAACGCCATACGTGGCAATGCTGTTAGCACCAAGACACCCAACCCTGTTGTTTTCAAAACACTGCGACGAGATATTTTCATAAGGAACATTATATCAAAAAAACACCTGTTATTCAAGCGTATTGATGGGAATAAAAATCCCGCACGTGGCGGGCTTCGTTTATTTGCTGATGCAGCTGGCGAACGTTTGTGCCAAAAGAGATGTTTCAGACTGAGATAATTGTGCCACAGGAATAGTATAGCATCGTGCACTGTCGCGGATAACAAAAACCTTGGTGCCACGTTTGTATGCAGTTTGCATATTATCCATTTGAGCACTTGTTAAAAATGCGTTTTGGGTCAGTGCGTTATTCGTCAAGCCTGCCTGAACTACTTGGTACGCAGTTGCATAGTCCCATAATTCAGAACGCGATTCGATTTCCATAAAAACAGACTGTGTTTCATATGGATTTTCAAGCTTTACATTAGTTGTTGGAAAAGCTGTCCCAATCGCCAGTGCAGCGACAGTTTGCAGAGCTGTAGGCTCGTTTGAAGAAGCAACTGTGCCAGTTGTGTTGATTTGCAAATTATCGCCACATGCTAAATTCATGCGATTTGTATAGCCTGCCAAAACAGCATCAACAGCCGCTTGCCAATCTGCACCTTTTTCATTCAGATTCAGGCTTACGATTTTTTCAGCCCAGCCCCAAATATTTGCACCTACGTTGCCAGCACTAGCGAAACGCGATACCATTTCAGCACTGCCCCCAGGAACGCCCGAGCCACAGTAATCTGTCAAATAAGAATTAAGTTTACTAGATGTTTCGTTGCTATATGCAAGTGCAACCGAATGGCATGCCATTGCTGCTTCTAATTCTTGGCGACGTTGGATACATAAATCAGAATTAGACTTAGATAACAGGGTTGCCATATTTGCCATAGATAAGTAGGACATTAGTTCCTGTTGCACATAGGATGGGCACAGACGTGCGGCCGTATTCATGCCACCTGGACTGGTGCGAGTGTTCGTGTTATATTGGGGCAATAATACTGAATTGTCTTTCTGTAGACACAATAATGTATAGTTGTACAATTCGGATTCCGTAGCATATTGACACTTAGATGTGCGCTGACCTGGGACGGTTGTTATATCCCCGCAATATTCGGATAAACACGCATAAATCTTTTCGCGACACGCCGTATCAACATCTGGCTGGGTTACCATATAGTATGTATTACGCTGGTTAGCCTTGTACGCGTTGGCCAACCCTTGGTTGCCACGTGCGCCGTCTGTGCTGGGCGTATACATAGAAACACTGCGCGAATTAGATGCGGAATTTGCAGCATTTACAGTTCCCATAGTTGCAGCATTGGCACCAAAACACAGGCTAAACAAGCCAAAATATATTAGAACTTTATTCATTAGAATCCCTCTCGATGTTCTGATTGTATCATATTATGCAAAAAAACGCAAACATTGTTTTGGATAAAAATCCAAATTTTAATTGATTCAAATAAAATCCGTGCTAGAATCACTACTATGATGATGGTTAACGAAGTTTTATCGCAAATTTCCGACGACATTTCTGCCGTCAGGGGGTTTCTTTGACCCTGACAAATTACAATCCCAAATAGACGAATTAAACATTCAAGTAAACACCCCAAATTTATGGAATAAGCCGGATGTGGCACGTGCAATTTTGCAGAAAAAGTCTAGCTTAGAAAAATCACTGGGGGAATTAAATCATTTGGAATCTGAATACAAAAATCTAAGCGAACTGTATCAGATTGCGCCAGATGACGCGGATGTTATCGCGGGCATTGAGTCTTTGGCAGATGCCGCGCATCGCGCAAAATTTATTACCCTATTCCGCGAACCAGCCGACAACAATGGTGCGTTTCTTTTTATCCAGGCTGGTGCGGGTGGGACCGAGGCACAAGATTGGGCGCAAATGCTGTCGCGCATGTATGCGCGCTGGGCGGAACGTCACGGTTTTTCAATAGAAGTCATTGAAGAACACGAAGGTGATACCGCAGGTATAAAGAATGTTACATATCGTATTTCGGGCGACCGTGCGTATGGATGGCTAAAAAATGAAATCGGCGTTCATCGACTGGTTCGCATTTCACCGTTTAATGCTAATGGCAAACGTCAGACTAGCTTTGCATCTGTTGACGTATGGCCAGACGTTGATGACGCAATTGAAATTGAAATTAATGACAAAGATTTGCGTATTGATACGTATCGCTCGTCTGGCGCGGGTGGTCAGCATGTCAATAAAACGGATAGCGCGGTTCGTATTACCCATATTCCGACAAACACTGTTGTAACATGCCAGAATGAACGCAGTCAGATTCAAAATCGTGAGATGGCGATGAAAATGTTGCGTAGCAAACTGTACGAACTGGAAATGCAAAAGCGCGCCGAAGAAGAAAATGCCGCACTGGCACAACAAAAGAAAATCGAATGGGGCAGTCAGATAAGAAATTATGTCTTGTATCCGTATCAATTGGTCAAAGATGTGCGTACAGGGGTTGAAAAGACGGATTCTGACGCGGTTCTGGATGGGGATTTGGACGATTTTATGTTAAGCCTATTGCAGCGTTCATAACCGCTTGACATAGCGAACAATCGGTCTAGAATATACTTCTCAAGGCAATCAATATGGACGCTGATAGTAACTCTAATTTCTTTCATACAGCAATCAAAAGTGGTTTCCCGCATGCGGCGAATATTCGTACACCACGGGGGTGTTTGCCGCATAAGCCTATTTTTTTAGTAGATACTCGCAAGCGCGGTCCAATAATTTGCAAATTTGTCGATTCTCGTATCGCAGTACGTGACAAGCATCTGTCAGAAAGACTGGTCGCAAACGGTATGCCTGTGCCAAAAATTCATCTTGGCGGATACTTGGCGCAATTGTACGAAGTATATAACTATAACCCTAAGCATACTTTGGCAGAACATATAAAAAATCACTTGGATGACGACAAAATTTTTGAAACCTATAAGCAGGTCTTGGATATTCAGGCAAAGCTGGCCGAATCCAGCTTGGACGATATTTATCCTTCAACAGGAAAATATTTTCATGAGGTTTATAAGATTTCACAAACAACCGCGCGTCCCAAAGTGCTGTTTGACGCTATTATAAAAGTTATATCATTGTATCGCAATGTGCGCTTGGTGCATTGTGATTTACATCCAGAAAATATTATTTGCAACGATGATGGTAGTTTGAATCAGATAATCGATATTGCTGGAATCGCGTTGGCATCCGAAGAGTTTGCAATGCTGTCATTGCTTGACAACTTTCCTTTGCCGGATTTATCAGAAGAACTGATGGATTATTATGATAAAATCACACATCGTAAATTAGATCGTGAATTTATACGTGCAGGTTTGAAGTTTAGAAGACTGCAA
Source organism: Candidatus Enterousia sp. (assembly GCA_045630455.1). Taxonomy (GTDB): domain Bacteria; phylum Pseudomonadota; class Alphaproteobacteria; order Rs-D84; family Rs-D84; genus Enterousia. The sequence continues at coordinate 169,605 of JAZQTD010000030.1, forward strand.
AAAAGAGTACGTAACCATAAAGCGTTTATGACGAATAAAACTAAATAGCATTTGTGTGGACTTGCAATTTTTTATAAAAATATTTATAATGTTGCTTGCTGTGCCCATTGCATAATTGGATAATGCGCCACCCTCCGAAGGTGGAGATTGTGGGTTCGACTCCCGCTGGGCACGCCAGATATAGCAAAAACCGCCATTGGCGGTTTTTATAGAATTTGAATACTGGAAAATAGTAAATTGACATTATGTAGTGTGGGCGGTAAAATGTGTGTTATGAAAAAAATTGTCGCTTTTTTAGTGTTGTTTTGTGCCCTGCCCGATGTGGCGTGCGCATATATTGATCGTGATGTCGCCAATGTGCGCGTTATGAACAAGGCAGCTGGCAAGGTTTATGATTTAAATATTTCTGTTGGAAATTCTGCACAGTTTGAAAAACTGGATATCACTGTACGTGCATGTAAACAAAGCGACCCGTTTGATGCAGAGGATTTCTTTGCATTTTTGGAAATTTCAACAGCAACAGACGGTTTGGTGTTTAGTAACTGGATGTCACGGAACGAGCCTGGGGTGCGCCCGCTGCAAAATGCAGACTATGATTTATGGTTGGTTAGTTGTGAAAGCGAAGAGAGGTAATTTATGAAAATTAGTCAATTAACCGGTTTTATGCTAGGGACTTCAAAGCGCAGAGCAAAAAAAGGCGAAGCGTGGTTACCATTTGATGTAGAAGTTTATGTTTGTGCCGATATGCCGACTGCTATGAAAATACTTGCAAATTCTCATAGTGGCACAATAGAGCCGAATCCAGTTTGGACAACAATATATCGTGTTAAGGCTGATAATATTGATTGTACCAAGATTGAGGGCGCTTTGATATGGACTAATCAGCCCACAAGGCTGATTGTTGATGCACCTGTTTATTATGCTGCATCAAAAGAATTATCTGAATCACAGTTATTAAAAAATGCAAAAAAAATTTTGCCACGCATATCGACACTAATGAATAACGCTTTTTATCAAAAGGAGAATGTAAAATGAATTTTATGAAAAAATATTTCAAGATTTTTATTGGTGCAGGTGTTTTGGTGCTGGCGTTATTTGTGTTTACAATGTCTTTGCGGTCCAAAGACTTAAGCACGGGGACGTTAAAGGGCTGGCTGTCTGCAAATAATGACGAGCGCGTGTCCACCGTTCAGACGTTAGTTGGTGGCGATAAAAATATTGATATCATTGTTGCGTGTGTTGGCAAAATTGCAACATTGCCAGATTCTGGAGAAATGACAATCGCAGATGCGGCACGTTTGTGTAATTTGGGGATGCAATTAAAAGAAAGCCTGTAATCTAAAATGAAGTGGTTAGTCGCATTGTTTTTACTGACTGGGTGTGTGGGTGTACCAGGAATCCCATCGGGCGAGAACTATCTGGGGGCAAAATATATTCGAGACCCGTTGGGCGAAGAAAAAGCACCTGACAAAGACCCCTTGATTCGCACAGATGCGTTTGATTGCACTACGTTCGTTGAAACCGTTATGGCGGGTGGCGATGTAAGTAACCTGAACCAAATTCGATATAAAGATGGCGAAATCGACTTTATGAACCGTAATCATTTTATTGAAACAGACTGGCTAAAAAACAATTCAAATCGCGTTGAAAATGTTAGCGCACAATACGGAAAAACCAAAACGCGCAGACTGACAATTGACAAAGCAAAATGGCTAAAAAAAGTCCATAAAATCGATACAGATATTGCGCCAGAATTTGTGACACTGGAATATGTGCCATATAAAAATTTAAGTCTGCCAAACAATACAGAAACTATGATTGTTTTGTTCATTAGTGCAAATTCAAACAGCGCTGATACAATTGGCACGGAACTGGCGGTCACGCATATGGGGTTATTGTTGCCGGGGGGCGAAACATTACGCCACGCGTCTTCGGCGGCGGGTCATGTGGTTGATGCAGACTTTATGAAATATTCTTCGCGCCGTCGCCAGATGGGCGAAATGGGGGTTGCTTTTATCGCAATAAAATAAAATGAGTAACGAAAAAATGATTCATATGGATATGGGAACGTTAAAGGGTGATGACAAAACAGATGTGTGCCCCACCCTGTGTCTGGGGATTGAGTCGTCCTGCGACGAAACGTCTGCGGCGATTGTGGATTCAAATCACAATATCTTGGCGCATATAGTTTACTCTCAAATCCCAGAGCATCAAAAGTATGGTGGCGTTGTGCCAGAACTGGCAGCGCGTGCGCATATTTTGGCAATTGATGACGTTATTAGTCAGACTTTGAGCAAAGCCGGCAAAACAATTGATGATATTGATGTTATTGCGGCAACGGCGGGTCCGGGGCTGATTGGTGGGGTTTTGGTTGGATGGATGGCGGCGACTGGTATTGCCCAAGCGACAGGCAAACCACTGGTTGCAGTGAATCATTTGGAGGGGCACGCACTGGTTCCACGTCTGTGTGCAACCACCGCCAACGGTAATAATGGTGCAAGTTCTGTAGAGTTTCCGTATTTATTGATGCTGGCATCGGGTGGACACTGTCAGATTTTATTGGTACGCGGTGTTGGGCAATATGAATTAATTGGTCAGACCTTGGACGACAGTGCTGGCGAAGCCTTTGACAAGGTTGCGAAAATGCTGGGGCTGGGGTATCCAGGTGGTCCGGTTGTGGACACACGTGCAAAAAGCGGCGATGCAAAAGCCTTTAAGTTTCCGCGTCCATTGTGCGACAAGCCTGGGTGTGACTTTTCGTTCAGTGGCATAAAAACTGCTGCACGAACATTTTTAGACAAGAATCCTGCGCCACACAGTGATGAATTTATAAATGATTTTTGCGCATCATTCCAAGCATCTGTGGTGGACTGTATTGTAAACCGTCTGGGCAATGCAATGAATGATGAGCGTGTTATGGTGACGGCACCAAAAACATTGGTTGTGGCGGGCGGCGTTGCGAAAAACAGTGCAATTCGTATGGCGTTGGAAAACCTGGCGGCAAAAAACGATATGATTTTTGCTGCACCACCGATGAATCTGTGTACAGATAATGGCGCAATGATTGCGTGGGCAGGGATTGAAAATTATCGTGTGGGCAAATTTGTTAAATCACCTATTGCGCCACGTCCACGCTGGCCATTGACCGAGTTGTAAAAAAATGGCATAATACCGAAGTATGGGCAATAAACTAAAATCTTATGACAAAGCGACCGAAAACCTGATGCGCCAGGCGATGAACTTGGACGTCCAGACAGATGGTCGTTTTTCGTTGCCGGAAATGGTTTTTTTGTTGCGAAATGCGTTCAAGCAACATCTTACATATCGCCGTGTTTTTGCCGAAGATCCAATTGGGGTTAAACGTGGCGACCCATCCGAAGGCTTTTGCCTGGTCAGTAGTTATTATATATACGAGCATACCGGCGGCGACCAAGTGTGGCGTCTTATGAAATCTCCATTGCATTGGTGGTTGGAACATAAACAGACCGGTGCTGTGTTTGATATTACATATACACAATTTAACGAACCGTTCCCGTATTCTGTGGGTACAATTGAACAAAGAATCAAAAAAGACCCTCAGTTCGCAGATGTGTTGCACGCAAAATCTGCAATATTGGGGCGATATGCAGGTATGGAATAGAATATGCAAAAGCCAGAACCATTTGTAAAACCAGATACAGTGTTTAGCGTAACAGATGCAGCAACACTGTTAAAGGGTGTTGTAGAAACCGCATTTCCACGCATTAAAATCCGTGGCGAATTGTCACAGATTACGCGTGCCTCATCTGGGCATATCTATATGACGGTCAAAGATGCCGGTGCGGCAATTTCTGCGATTATTTGGCGTGGTACACCCATTGCGTTTAAGCTTGAAGAAGGGATGGAGGTGGTCGTCACTGGTCGCTTTACCACGTATCCGGCACGCAGCAATTATCAAATTATTATCAATGAAATTGAAATGGCGGGCGTTGGTGCAATCCTGAAAATGCTAGAAGAGCGCAAACAGAAATTAGCCACCGAGGGACTATTTGACCAGTCGCGTAAAAAGCCACTGCCCGCGTTGCCGACACGCATTGGTGTAGTCACCAGTCCAACTGGTGCAGCATTCCAAGACATTCAAAACCGTCTGCGTGAACGTTTCCCTGTTCAAGTTTTACTGTATCCTGCGACTGTCCAAGGCGCAACTGCCGCAGCCGAGGTTGCGGCCGGCATCGAATACTTTAACACAATGAATAATGTTGATGTGATTATTGTAGCGCGTGGCGGTGGAAGCCTGGAAGATTTACTGCCTTTTTCCGAAGAGATTGTTGTGCGTGCAGCCGCAGCCAGTCGCATTCCATTAATTTCGGGGGTTGGACATGAACCGGACTGGATGTTGATTGACTTTGCAGCCGACGTTCGTGCCCCAACACCAACAGGCGCTGCAGAAATGGTTGTGCCAACAAAATTGGCACTGTTTCAAGAACTGGATAATATGTGGGTGCGATTATCTACTACGTTTATGACACGGTTGACGAATGCAAAACAGCGCATTGAATCCATTAATATCAAAAGCCCAAAACAGGTTGTTATGGAACACACCCAGCGACTGGATGACATTGGGCGCACAATGAATATTGTTATTACAAATAAATTAAATCTGGCGCACCAGCGTATGGATGTTGTGGCGGGGTTGCCGATGGTTTTGAAAAATCGTATGAATACATTAAACCAAAGTATCGCGCACCTGGGGCAAATGTTGCAATCGCTGTCGTATAAAAGCGTACTTAGTCGTGGTTATGCAATTGTACGTGATGCGGATAATAAAATTATTAGTCGCACCGATGTGGGTAAGCCTGCAACCATTGAATTTGCAGATGGAATTGTTTCGCTGACTTGACATTATAGTGTTTTCGTACTATAATAATAGTAACAACAAAAAGGATAAATAAATGGAAAATAAAAAATTGAACCCTATGATTGCGGCTCAGTTGAAAGTCGTACTGAAGCGCAATGATATTCGTATCAACTTAAAGCGCGAACCAGGCGTAGACACATGGACGGTGGAAGACCCAGAAGGCAAACAATTGATTACTTATGTAAACGGTTGGGATTATGGGCTTTATTCCCTGTCTGCCTTTGGTCGCACTGTTGCTTCGATGGAGTGGCGCGAAAGTGCTAACAAAACAACTCCTGAACAGGCGGCTGTTTTTGAAATCGGCGACTTGATATTTAAAAAATACGAAGAACAATCACGAATGGAACGTGCGATGGCTAGTATGTCCGAAGAAGATAGACTTACATTAGAAATGTTGCAAGCTGCCGCAAAAAAAGAAAAATAAATAAAAATCGCCCCAAACGGGGCGTTTTTTTAAGAATCTTTTAAAAGTGTTTTTGCCATTGTGATGGATTCTGGGGTGATTTCAGCACCGCTGATTATGCGGGCGATTTCATTGATGCGGTCTGAGCCCCCTATTTCATTAACAGAAGTAATAGTCTTGTCATCAGTCACAGACTTAGAAATCTTGAAATGACGGTCTGCGAATCCAGCAACCTGGGCCGAGTGCGTAATAACCAATGCCTGAGATTCGGCTGCTAATCGGCTCAAGCGATTACCAACCGCCGATGCAGTTGCGCCCGATATACCAGTATCAATTTCATCAAACACAAACGTTTGTGTGTTTTCGTTACCCGCCAACACCACACGCAGTGCCAGCATCAATCGCGCCAATTCGCCGCCCGATGCTGCACGATGCAATGGTGCAAATGGCGAGCCTGGGTTTGTTTTTATCATAAATGTTATTTCATCCATACCGGCACCGGTTGACTGACATTCAGAACACTCAACCGCAAAATCAGCCGACCCCAATTTCAAATCAGGCAATTCGACCAATATAGATTCACGCATTTTTTTCGCCGCTGTATGGCGTGCATCCGATAGCCGCCGCGCCATATCACAGAATTTGGCATATGCACTATCACGCAAGGTCTTTGTGCGCTTTAATTCGGCATCTGAATTATCAATTGCCGTCAACTGTTCGGACATTTCCGTCAATTTAGCAGGCAATTCATCCGCAGACACGCGATGTTTACGCGCAGCGGCACGGATTGCGAACAAGCGTTCTTCGATAGCGTCCATGTCATCCATATCGGTAGATTCTGGTTCCAACGCATCCATAACCTGAGAAACGATTTCCGCCGCATTGTACAATTTGTCAATTTGGTCGGAATATGGATTTGGCTCGGTCTTGATGCGCTGTAAAATATGTGCTGCATTAAATATTTGCGCATCCAGCGAATTGCCACGACCGTTCAAGGTATCCATAGCCTCTGTCAAAATAGCAGCGTTTTTTTCGGCATTCATCATGGTCGCACGCTTGGTGGATAATTCTTCTTCTTCGCCGGGTTGAGGGTTCAGTTTTTGCAATTCCGCAACATTATGCGCCAAGAATTCACGTTCGCTTTCTGCACGGGATAATAAATCAGTTAATTCAGCCAATCGTTTATCCGCCAAATAGTATTCAGTATACGCCGCGCGTGTCGCATTTAATAATTCACCAAAGTTGCTTATATTTTTATCTGCAAACGAATCCAGTGTTGGGCGGTGTGCAGACTGATTCAAAAGCGTATGATTTGCAAACTGACCATGAATTTCAACCAATGCGTCACCGACCGCCTTTAATGTTTTAACAGACACAGGTGTATCATTTATCCATGCACGACTTTTACCATCAACCGATAGCGTGCGGCGCAGAATTACACCATCGGAACAATCTATGTCAAATTCACGCAATATGTCACGCACTGTATCGTTTACATAGTCAAATTCCGCCGTCACAGATGCCATATCACAACCGTGGCGTATTAACCCAACGTCAGAACGTGCCCCCAGTGCCAGTGACAGCGCATCCATTAAAATGCTTTTACCTGCTCCCGTTTCTCCCGTCAGCACGTTTAGTCCACGTCCAAATTCCAGATTCAGGCGCTCAATCAATACAATATTTGAAATGTTTAATCCAACTAACATACCTGAATTATAGCGACTTAGAGCGCCCTATTTCAAGCCTTTTATATGCTTTCTAGCGACCAGTTATGCGTCCACAGAATAAAACAACATATTTTATATTCTGGATAAATTTGGCGCAACAATGCTGCATATTCATGCAACTGGGCTATATAGTGTTCCCGAAAGTTATCTGGGGTCGTATCTGTTTTATAGTCCAAGACATAAACAGTTTTGGCTTTATCATCAACTAACAATCTGTCTATGCGGCGACTGGCAAAGCGACCATTGATATTGCCGGCAATTGGCACTTCGACCATAGAGTCGGCGGAAAACAATTCAGCCAGTTTTGGCACAGATTTTATCTTGGCTATTAAATCTGGGTCGCCGCGCTCTGCATCATAAGAAATTACAATATGTCCCAGACGGTTATGCATATCTATTCCAACGTCTGTGGCGAATTTAACTGCATCGTGTGCGCATAAGATTTCTTTGATATTATTTGGCATCTGTTATCCTGATTGTGTCTGAATTCCCGTCTTGCGCTGCACTAAACACCCGCCACAGTTGGTTATGCCACGAGATATCGGGTGCAGACGAATTGTTTGTAAAGCCGTAAATATAAAGATTATCACGGGCACGTGTCATCGCAACATACAGTAAACGATAATACTCTGCGATACGAGTGTTTTTGAGTTCATCCACAGCCACACGACAGCGCGCCGAGTTATTGCTACGTGGAACCCACAGCCAGACCGGCATATTAATATCATCTACGGTCGGAACTGGTAATATCTTTTCTGCGTTTGGCGTACCTACAGTGTCGATTAAGAATACAGCGGGTGCTTCCAATCCTTTGCTTCCATGAACTGTCACAACGCGAACACCACTGGACGCATCCATATCGCGCTTAATCTGACTATTGCCGGCAATAAAGTATCTTAAAAAATCTTTTAGCGTACCAGGCATTGTGCGTTCATATGCCAAGCATATTGTCATAAATTCTTCGATTGGATCTATGACCTGGGCACCTAGTGCAGAAATCATCTGGGCGCGCATACCATTATTATTCAAAAACGCATCAAAAAATGAATATGGCGCCATTGTTTTTGACCACTCCAGAACGGTATTCAGATCGTTATAAATGCCTGGGTGCGCTGACTGTAAAACCTCAAAAACAGTCGTTGGCGTAAAGTCTGGAATTTGCAATTTGCGCGATTTATTTTCATTATTTTTAATTTCGCACAAATTAAAAATATCGCGTTCTTTCAAACGATAAAACGGACTTTTTAATACGCAGCACAAACTGTAGTCGTCTGCCGGATTCAGACAAAACCGAACCAGGTTTAACAAGTCACGAATTGCTGGAAAGTTCGGCAAAACAATACGATCACTGCCAGCAACATCAACCGACAGGCGCTTTAATTCGCGAACTAATTTTGGCGCAAGCGGATGACGATTTTGAACTAGCACCATTATGTCGCTGGGCTTGAATTTACCAGAATCTATTAACGTTTTTATATTTGCCGCAATATCTTTTACATATTCATCAACCGTTGATTCGTCTTGTTTTTTGGAAACCAGTTTATGTAATTCAACCAAACCATCTGCATTTTGGCGGAAACATTTATGTGAATTGTTTACAAAACCGCTTATTTCGTGCACTGTTTCGTCTGCAAAAAAGCAGTCCACTGCGTGTAAAATCTGGGGTGAAGAACGAAAACTTTGTTCCAGCGGAATTTCGCGTATGTCGCGCAAATTCTGCTTTATTTGTTGAGCGATTGCGTCGCGGCTGAATGTAAAAGCACGCGGATCTGCGCCCTGAAAGCCGTAGATAGACTGCTTGCTATCGCCTACCACAAACAAAGAGTGCGGATTTTGCGTTGTGTCGCCATCTACAAAAAACTCACCCGACAACATACGCAAAATATCCCACTGGGCGGGTGATGTGTCTTGGGCTTCGTCCACCAAGATATGTGACAGCGACAAATCCAACTGAGACAATACCCATCCCATTGTTTCAGGATTTGAAAACAGTTTACGCGTATACAAAATCATATCTTCAAAATCAAGAACGTTTAGCGCGGTTTTAGATTCACGATAAATCTGGGTAAATGCAGCCGCCAAATCAAACATTGCGACCGTATCATCGAATATCAACTTATTTATAGCATACTGGTTAAGTGCATTTATACGCGCCAGCTCTTCGGAAACAAAATCCAGTTTAGCAACATTCACAATTGGCGTCTCTTTGTCTGTTAGATATGCTGTTTTGTATTTTTCAAAATCTATCGTTTTATCAATATATTGTTTCGTTAAATTAATAATTTTATTTAGATATTCTGCCGGCTTTTTTCGACTTTTTTGCGCTTCTTCTGCCAAATCGATAATTTTTTGCAGCTTTTTAGCATCAAAATCACATTCGACCGGATTATTAAGTTCTAAAAATTTATACGTTGTATCAATAAAGTATTCGCGATACTTAACAAGATTTTCAATGCCAAAAAAGTGCTTATACTGGTTGCTTAATTCCGCCAATAAGTCCGGCATAGAGTATTCAGATATGCGATTAACAATATGCGCGAATGCCGCCCCAACCCGCCCATCATTAGACGGCGAATTTATCAATTTATCGAATGTGTCTTGCAATAAAATACGCTGGGCATCATCGGATATTAACGACCATGCCGGCGACAGGGTGGCCTCGGTCGGAAAACGATGTAAAATCTCTTCACAGAATCCGTGAATGGTTTTTATTTTCAAAATATCTGGATTATCGATATAGCGAAAGAATATTTCTCGTGCACGCAAAACATCATCAGTGGTCGCAGGCTTGTTTTCCGAAACGCCATCCAGCAATTCAACCAAATCTGCATCGGACGAACCCGCCCATTCACGCAGCGCCGCCAAAATACGGTTGCGCATTTCGCCCGCCCCCGCATTGGTATAGGTTAAGCACAAAATACCATCACCCACCGTATCCGATGTACGAAACAAAATACGCAGCAAACGCTGGACCAGAACACTGGTTTTACCGGTGCCTGCATTGGCCTGAACCCAGACGTTTTCACGTGGGTTTGCCGCCATATCTTGCTCGTGTGATAAAGTGCGTTTTTTTACCATTTATGCCCTTGCTTTATTGTTTAGATTCTAGTATAAATCCAAAAGAACTGCAAGGTTATAAAATTTGCATTTGTACTAGGGAGAAAAGGAATGGAATTCAATCAATTGGTTATGTGGGGCGGCGCAATATTGGGCGGACTATTGTTTATCACACTAATGGTGCTGTTTTTTGTATCGCGCAAATCACAAAAAGTGATGCAGTCGCTGCTGGACATTATGCTGCAACCAGAGCGCGCTAAAATTACCGATGCAACACGCGTATTAAGCACAATTCTAAAAGACGAAATCAGCAAGATTGAATCCAGCTTTGTCACAATGCGTAATACACTAAACGCACAAATCGCGTCTGCAAAAGAGCTGCAACACATACTAGATGAACAGAATGAAAAATTAATATCACTGGCCGATGAGGCAACCAAAAAAATATCAAATATGTCGGGCAGATTAGACAATACTGTACACGGATTAAACGATGTGGTAGAGTCTGAAAAGTGGCACGATGTAGAAATCGCAACTGACAAATTTAGCAATACTGTCAATCAGTTATTGAATGAAATTAACAACACAACTGAAGAAACCGCAAACCGCACCGCCCAGATACAATCACAAATTGTTTCATGGGTTGCGACCAGTGAAAGTTTATCGGAACACTTGGGGGCCGAATTCAATAAAAACACCGAACAGATGAAAAATCTGACTGGCGAATCTGAAACTATGATAGGCAAGATTTCAGAACTGGCACAGTCAACCGCAGATGGTTTCAGCAACGTTAAAAGTTCTGCAGTTAACTATGAAGAAATAATGATACGCAATGACAGACTGTTGGACGGATATCTGGACAAGATGGATACATTTAGCAAGCAGTCCAAGAAACAATTAACTAGCCAGATGAATACACTGACCAATACAGCCAATGTTGTTGGGGGTCAGGTGCGCCTGGCTGAATCATCAATAGATAAACAAATCAAAAAATTAACCGATGCGGTTGAAAAGCTGATGGCATCCGCTACAGAAACCGAAGGGGCAGTACGTGGCATATCAGGCGAAATCGCGACACTGACCAAGCATTTTGATGGTGAAATCAAAGAATTTGCAACTGGTGTTGTATCAGAACTGAAAACCGTTTCTGGGGTTGCTAATATCACACTGGAAAACACACGTGGTGCGGCGAATGCGTTTTCAGACTCGGTCAAAGCAATGGCGACTGGCGTGCGCGAAACACTTATCGAAATGAATACAGCGCATACACAACTGTCTGGACAGTCTGAAAACCTGATTAAAATGTCAGCCGAGACAACCGCCCAGTTGCAACCGCTGTCAGAACTTATTGAAAAATATTATGCTGCCCTGCCCGATTTGAGTAAAGACTCGGTCGAGACAAGTGAAAAGCTGGAAAAGATTGTCGCAAGCCTGACAGAAAAAGTTAACCAGATGAAGGCGGCCGTCAACGAATCTACGAATGCAGTATCTGAATCCGCTATTAAACTGGAAGATTTGGCCGGCACGTCACGCCAGCAAATGATTGATTTGATGTCTGATTATGCTAAAGCCGTGAATACAATGCAGACGCTGAACAAGCAAATGATGGTGGCACGCGCAACCGCACCAATGGATGCAATCAAGGCCGCACCTGCGGAATCTTTTGGCAAAATTAGCTCTGCTGACTTTTTAGCGCAAGCAGAAAAGATGTTTGAAAAGTTGCACGAACAGTCACAAGACCTGACCCGGGCGACCGGTGCTGATATACCAGACGTAGTGCTGAATAAATATCATGCAGGCGACAAAACTATATTCTCTAAGTGGCTGGCTAAAATGATGAATGCAGCAGACAAAAAACAAATCCGCAGTATGATTAAGTCTGATGCAGTTTTCCGTTCCCAGGCAACACAATTCATGCGCAGTTTCGACAAAATTATGAATGGCGCACGCGAAGCGGATAATTCGGATAAACTGATGACGACACTGCTTAAAACTGATTTGGGACAGATATACACAGCACTTAAAAACAATATGTAAGAATCCCCCAAACGGGGGATTTTTTAGTGGTGGGTGTAAGTATTTATATTGATTTTTGGGGTGATTTGTGATATAATACTTTCTATTGACGGGGCAGTAGTGCACCGTTTTTTTAATCCTGCACACGCAGGATTTTTTTATTCAAACAACTGGGGCGACATAATAAAAAACAAAAGGAAAAAATTATGTCTTTACCAAAATCAGAAATATCAGAAATTCTAAGCGTGTTTAGCAATGTGCTGACCCGTTTGATTGACTGCGTTGAAAATGATGCACTCTTTCAACCACACGAACGCCGCGCCCTTCTGAACACGATGTATGAAAAAATGTGTGGTGTACAAATGGATAAAATACTGAATCAGGCGAACGCAAACCACAAACTGCAATTAAAGCGCGGTAATGCAAGCGCAAACGACGCCTATGTGGGACTGAGTGGTGAAATAACAATAGATACAGATGCAAATACATTGCGCGTACACGACGGCGAAAATGCTGGCGGCGTGGCACTGGCGCGTACATCAGACACAATTGGCGACTGGGTCGTTGAAAGCCAGTTACCAACCGCTGAAAACAATTATACATGGTACAGAAAATATAAATCTGGCTGGGTTGAGCAAGGCGGCATATTCGATACCCCAGGCAAAGGTTATCAAAGTATAATATTGCCAGTCGAAATGGCGGACACGGGTTTTTCCGCCCAGGTAACACGCGCCGCCGGCACATCAACCAGCGCAATTGATTGCTGGATACAATCGCCAGGCGCTTCCCTGTCAACAACGACATTGGTGTATTATGTCGCCACACAAACTGGGTTATCTTGGTTTGTTTGCGGAATAGCTAAATAATAACTGGGGCATTGTCCCAGTTGTTATTTAGAAATAATTTCATACAAGTGCTTGCAAATATCTGAACGTTCCCAAAATATATTATTATTGATTTCTTTGTTTTTGTGTTCCAATTCAAAATTGTTTTTTATATAGAATTCGATTTTATCAATGACATCATCTTTGTTATAGAAACAATTATACAACTGATTGTCTTTCGCTTTAGCAGAAAGTGCATTCTGATTGTCTCGTTCGTCCGGATATATCACATGACTATCAAATCGATAGAACACAACTGGTATATCAAGATACATAAAATCAAATATTATGCTTGAATAGTCTGTTACGCACAAATCTGATTCTTTGATAGCTTGTGATATTTTGCTTGTAGATATTATATTAACATTTGTAGGCACTTGTATTTTTGCATGATTGCGCAACATCGCATGATGCATAGCAATATTAAGCTTTACATTGTTTTCTGACAGTAATTTGTTTAATTTCTCATCACACAAAAAATCGAAAATTTTATCTAAATATACACTTTGAGATTCTGGATACTTTTCTATACTCATACGCCATGTAAAGAAAACAAATATACTTTTAGCATCATGAGGTTTTTTATACAACAAATCCCAACGAGGCAAACCACATTTAATTTGTTTGTCACCCTGCCACACCCCACGAGTATCGTATAATTCCGACTCTTTCTTTGTAGCAGATATTATATAATTATAGATATTTTCGTTATACAATTCTATAACTGATTCTTTCAAGAAAATACTGCCATGCTGTGCAAAAATGTATTTGATGTCTGGATTGTTAGCTAACATGGTACTAAATTTTTTATTTAATCCAAAGCTACCCATTACAACTTTTGCCCGGCTAATATATTTTCGACACTTAGTAAACAATTGTTCCATACGTGTTACAACAATAATATTTTGCAAAGCATTAGAACTTTTCAACTCTTTATATAGTTTATTATGTCGTAGCAACACGTATTTAGAAGGAATGTTATTACGTTGTAGATACAAGAAGAAAGAAAACATGTCTATAGCTTCTGCCGTAGCAGAATTTAAACAGTCATAACATATGATTAAATCTCTTGCCCCTGTGTTATGCATAAAGAAAGGCATACTCCACCAAAACACCCTAATACCAAACAAATAATATTGCACTTGCAACTTTGATTGATTTTTTATTTCATAACTTCGTACAAAAGGTTTCATGTTTATGCCTATAATTCCATCGTTGATTTTTCTGGGAACAACTTTTCTAAGATTTTATGGTTATTTTGTCTAATGTCAGCGGTACTATTTTCTGTATCATTAACACAAAACAGCGACGGCTTAACCGACATAATGTTGGATTTGGCTAAATCAGTACAGTAAACAGGAGAGTCTGAAAAAAACTTTCTATAAACTAAGTTATACAACCAACGGTTTGGGGACTTTTTATTACGTACACGCTTTAAGATATTTTTACCATGAATATTATCATACAAATTAAATACCCAACGCTGCGCATCTTGCTCAGTTCTAAATCTTGTGTAAACAGTTTTCTCTATGTAATCTTTTAATTCCGGATGAGATTTCGCCGCATTCATAGAAGATTTTACATACGCATCTATGTTGTGGGATGGAAAACAATGAGTATAATCGCGCCCAAACACCCGCAATATCTTTTGTGTCGCCAAGACTAGGGTTTTCATATATGCGCTTAGCAGTCGTCTGGCAATAGAGTATCTTCTTTTTTTCCCATACCATACAATTGCGCGCCCCTGTGAATCAAAAAAGAAACTTGGTTCCAGGGGTCTGAAAAAGAAACAATCATCATTAGCCAATAAAAAATACTCGGATAAGCCAGGTATGTTTGATACGCACATTTCAATCGCATTTGAATTAAATGTCGGCAACGCATCGGCAGGAAAAATAGCTTCGTGTGGAACAATAGTAACCTTGGGATGATTGGTATTTAACCATTTGGGCACCTGGTTAAAGCCTGTGACAATATAAATATGATTAATCCACGGAACGTTCTTTTCGGCACTGCGCAAGGAATATCTTAACTCATTATTATCGCGCCAACGATTGTCGCCAGATATTTCTGCATTTGTCTTGGTTTCGTGTCCCGCCAATGCCAGGTAATGCTTTTTTATTTTTTGCCATTCTGGATCGTTGCCATCAACCCACAGATAAACCAAATCTATTTTGCGCATATCGCCCCCATAGCAATTTTGTTGGGTGGGGTTCAAACAACTGGGGTGACTTATATGAGTTATAAGATTCCAATTATGGCGGTCTTGCGATGCGCCACACCCACCCACGATTTTGTAGGAACTTAACACGGAAAATTGGAATAAAAAAAGCCACAATAAAAGTGACCGGGAAGTTAAGAAAAGCTATCTACGAGTCGCCCCCGACGGTCTTTGGTGGAAACCTATTGTATAACCGGCGGCTTCCCGGTCCAAAGTACCAAGAAAGGCGCAAGTGTGTCGCAACCTTTTATGGATAACAACGCAACTTGCGCCGCGTAGATTGGGCTTTCTTATGGCCCTGAACCCAATTCCCATTAAGTTCAATGTGAATCATACAGGATAGAAATCCTTTTAGCAAGTATTTTTTAACTTGTTTTATCCACTGTGGCATTTTAGAATCAAAACAAAAGGATCTAGAATATGTTTCGTAATGTTTTTATCGGAATAATGCTGGTTGGGCTGACGGCCTGTAACCACGTGCATATAAAACCCGGAACGTTGGATAAAAATGATGTTTTCTATGTCGATTCTGGTGGCGGCTTGATGCAACTTGGGACAAAACAACTTATGGAAGAACGTGGATATAACCTAACTGTTGGGCACAAACGCGCAAGCATTTCAAGCACGTACATTACAGCTGAAGGCGCAGATTCCAGGACATCTGCATCCGAAGTCGGCAAAGCAAAATATATCGTTTTTGTTTCTGAATCTGCAAGTAAGTTTAGACCGATTTGGTGCTCACTGAATGGTTTTTGGTGGCTGCGCTTTAATATATCTATTGCAGATAATGCCACCGGACAAGAATTATTACACTGGACGGGTCGTGGGTGCGCAAATAGTTCTGTACGTAAATTAGACAGAATTTTAGATAAGCTTGAAAAATAAAAATCCCGCAAGCGCGGGATTTTTTTAGTTTAGTCTTCGATGATACTGTATTCACAGAAACCTTCGTTCGTGTCACAGCGAGATGTTGTACCTTCGCTGATGAAATAGCCTTGTTCGTGCAGGCATGCTGGGCAAACTTTTGGCGCCTCTGTTCCAATGTGCCACATACCGCAATTTGTGCAACGCCACATAACAATATTATCCTGTTTGAATAATGTGCCGTCTTCAATTGCTTCGGCCAGCGCACGGAAACGAGATTCGTGATAGCGTTCTGCCAAGCCGATATTTTTCAAGATTTCTGCAATTGCTGGGAAACCTTCTTGGGCTGCAATTTGTGCAAACTTTGGATACATTTCTGTGTTTTCTTCGTGTTCGCCGTATGCAGCAGCCTGTAAATTTTCCAGCGTTGTGCCGATTTTGCCTGCTGGGAAAGAAGCTGTGATTTCCAAATCGCCCCCTTCTAAGAATTTGAACAAACGTGATGCGTGTTCTTTTTCTTGTTCGGCTGTTTCTAAAAAGATTTTAGAAATTGCCTGATAGCCTTCTTTCTTAGCTGCACTTGCAAAAAATGTGTAACGATTACGTGCCTGGGATTCACCAGCAAATGCAATTAACAGATTCTTTTCTGTCTGTGTACCTTTTAATGATACCATTTTGTACTTCTCCTTATGTTTTTTGTTTTGTTCGCAGGAAAAATTCTAGCAGAGAAAGTACTAAAAATCAAAAAATTATTTTTGGCGTGTATTTTTACAGGCGGTCGCGTGAATTAAATCCATATATTGGTCAAATAATTTAATCCCTAAAAATGCACGAGCCTGTTCAATCGTGTTTCCGTATCCCCAATAAACACCGTCGTCTGTCTGGTATTTGGCAACAATTAAATCTGGCTTAGCCGACAAGTACCGCCCATAGCAATTCTCAGACACGGTGTACGCACGCCAATATTCAAAAGGGATGCGCTCAGTGTGCGACAATTTATCCGCTAAAACAACATTTCTGCCACGAACACATTGGACTTTATGTGGAAAATAATTTTGGACACGCCACAAACCGGCAACAAATTCAACATCTTCGATATTGACATCTCTCAAATTTATGGCTGTGCCATCAGAACGATATGCCTTTGCTTGGTCACAATCTGCCCAATAAGCGAGTCTCTTCTTTGCCAATATTTTATGTTCTGCAAAACTATTTCTGTACGCCATCTTTTTCAACCCCCAAGAATTTCTTTTCTATGGCGGCAACCAGCTCCGGTATCCCTACTCTCCCTGCTGCGCTGATTGTTAATATTTCAGGCTTCTTTTTGCGGCCAAATGATTTTTTAAATTCAGCCAATTTTTCTTTTAATTCTTCTGGTTCAATTGCGTCTATTTTGTTGATGATTACCATTTCAGGCTTGCCCACCAGGCCGCCACCATACGAATCCATTTCATGACGTATTGCTGCACAGCGTGCCGCCCAGTCTGGTTCTGTGCCGTCAATCACATGCAAAATCATTTTTGTGCGTTCTGCGTGGCCTAAGAATCGGTCGCCCAATCCAACGCCAGTGTGCGCCCCTTCGATAAGACCAGGCAAGTCAACCAAAACAAATTCGCGGTCGTGGGCATACATAACCCCCAACTGTGGGTTCAATGTCGTAAATGGATAATTCGCAATCTTTGGACGTGCCGCCGTTACCGCCGACAACAGTGTAGATTTACCCGCATTTGGAAAACCAACCAGACCAATATCTGCAATTAATTTCAAGCGCAAGACAACTGTGCGTTCTTCGCCCGGCAGACCGTCATTTGCCTGTTTCGGCGCGCGATTAGTTGGGCTTTTAAAGTGTAAATTACCCCAACCACCATTACCACCACGTGCCGCACGATATTCCATACCGTCTTGGCTTAAATCTGCGTATTCAATTTCTTCGTTTTCAGACAGAATTACCGTACCCGTTGGAACTGGCAAATACAGTGTTTCGCCCGATGCACCTGTGCGCATTTTCCCCATACCGTTTTCACCACGCTGGGCAGTAAAGTGCATTTTATAGCGATAGTCAATCAAGGTGTTAACATTTGGCACGGCAACAAAAACTACATCGCCACCACGACCACCGTCGCCGCCGTTTGGCCCACCGTATTCGATGTATTTTTCACGACGAAAACTGGCACTGCCGTTGCCACCATCACCCGCTTTGACATAAATCTTGGCTCTATCTAAAAACTTCATTTTTTATCCTCTTGAAACTTATTATAATCTAAAAACTTGCAATTTCCAGTCTAAAAGACTATAATCTTAGGGTCGTGAAAACGATGATGATTCTGAATCCGTTGTGAAATAGTCATTTTGGACTGGGGGGCGGTACCCCACAGCTCCACCATTACTTAATATGATTTTCGGTCATATTTGGTTATGGGGCTGACATAGATTCGACAGGTGATGAAAGACAAACTGGGTGAATCCGACGTGGTGTCGTTAAAAGCCAACTAAAAACTGAATGGCGATAGAATCGCTGCGAACGACAATGTTCGCCTTGCAATGGCTGCCTAATGTGGCGCTGAATATGGTTGGCGATTGTTGACCGTATTCGTTTAAGCAATTGCGGTGTCCGCCGGGTACATGGCACCAGAAACCCGGCATTAATTTATTATAAAAAACGGAACATAAGGACAAAAAATGTTTGGAAAAGTAAAAAAAGTATTCTTTACCGGCGTATTCGGTGTTTTATACATTTCTTTTGTTGCCCAGTTGGTTTACGTATTGGGTTGGATGAACGGTATTGAAAATAAATTATTCGGCTTGGCCGCACTGTCTTTGGAATGGTTGGTTTTGATTGCTGCACGCTATTTATCAAAACGTTCCAGCAACAGTGCTCAGCACGGTGGATTCGGCGGACACAACCGTCGTCGTTAATAGAAATCCCCCAGACGGGGGATTTTTTTCGTTTTCATATGCTTTCATATTTCTTGAAAAGTTATTAAAATGTATTATATTTAAGTCTGCTATGAAAGAATATATTTTACCTTTTCGGGATTTTGTGGTGCATCCGGGGCTAACTGTACCGGTGTATATTGATAATAAAACTTCTATTACATGTATTGAATCTGCGGGCAAAACGGGGCAAAAACTGGTCTTGGTGGCACAGCGCACGTGGAACTATCCAAACACCCCAAATGATATTTATAGTGTTGGGACAATTGGCGATATTGTTCAAATCTTGCGTATGCCAGACGGTGCATTGCACGCAATTGTACGCACAACCGATGCGGTAAAAATTAGTAACATTGTTATCGAAGACGGCATCTTTGTCGGGGATGTAGAACCAATCGCAATCCAAGACGACACAAACCATGAACAAACAATTGCGCTGCGCGATAAAATCGCAGACAATATGCAGTTCTTGGCGGGGATTAAAAAGTTTAAGCTAGAAAAGTTGCGCAATGTTGCAACAAACTATCCATTGCCTGCGTTTATTGACTATGTTGTCCAGACGATTGAAATGGATGTAGAGCCGGCGTTGAAAATATTGTCTGCGACATCGTGGCGAGAAAAGTTGATTATTTTATTAGAACAGGTGAATCTGGTCGCGGAAACAGCAAAAATAGAAGAGTCTATTAACAAGCGTATTCATCAGCAAATGGAAAAGGGTCGGCGCGAAGCAATCTTACAGGAAAAAATGCGTGCGATTCAGCGTGAGATGGGTGACGATGATTTAGAGATGGATACTGAAAACATTCGCAAGCGGATTGAAAAATCAGCCCTGCCCCGTGATGCAAAAGAAAAGGCAATGAACGAGTGGAAACGCATGAAGTCTATGTCACCAATGTCAAACGAAGGCGGATTGTTAAAGACTTATCTGGATGAATTGCTGGCGATGCCGTGGGGCAAATCTGACAAATCACAAATTGATTTGAAGGTGGCACGTGATGTTTTGGATTCTGAACATTCTGGTATGCGTGGGGTCAAGGAACGTATTCTGGAACATATTGCAGTTATGAAAAAAACCAAATCCAATCAGGGGTCAATTTTGTGCTTTGTTGGCGCGCCGGGGGTTGGCAAGACTTCGTTGGGCAAATCTATAGCAACAGCGTTGGGTCGTAAATATCAGCGCATATCGCTGGGTGGCGTATCGGATGAGTCTCATTTCCGGGGTCATCGCAAAACATATATTGGCGCACAGACGGGACGTATTATGGATGCGCTGAAACGCTGTAAATCAAACAACCCTGTTATTGTATTGGATGAAATCGATAAGATGGGGCGTGATTGGCGTGGAGATCCAGAATCCGCGTTGCTGGAAATCTTGGACCCAGAACAAAACAAGTCCTTCCGTGATCATTATCTGGAAGTTGACTTTGATTTATCCAATGTCTTGTTTATCGCAACTGCAAACAGTTTGAATATGTCAAGTGCGCTAAAAGACCGTATGGAAATTATCGAAATCCCGGGCTATGCAATCGATGACAAAGTACAGATTGCACGCGAACACCTAATCAAACGTGCGGCACATGATACGGGCTGGGATATTGAAAATGTTATTTTGGAAGATGATGCGATAAAGCATATCATTCAAAACTATACTTCTGAACAGGGTGTACGCCAATTACAGCGTGAAATAACTGCAATTCTGCGGCGTGCATTATTGGAAAACAACTGCGCGGATATCAAGACAGAATTTACGTGCGACAAAATTGATGAACTGTTGGCGATGCGTAAGATATTAAACAGCAGCAAAAAAATCGGATTTGGGGTACGGGTATGAAAACACAAACAGTAATGCTTAACGGCAAACCAATCGAAGCCGTCGTGTTTGGCGACGGCCAACAACAGATTGATTTATTTAATGCGGTTGCCGAATATGCGCAGAATCATAAATTGGAATTCAAAACAGCCCAATTAACACCTATGATAAAAGGCATGCAGAAAACAATGATTGTGGGAAAAGACAATAGGTACGATGTGCGCGTCACAGAAACAAAAATCCCAGGAATCGAACCACCTTTTCATTGTCCAAGTTATACATCGTTTGTGATTGATAAGGGAACTGGCAAAACATCTATGCATTATGGTACGATTTCACATTGTTTTTGGGATTTGCTGCACGAATTAAAGGGAAAACAAAAATGATTCTGATAATCAATACATCGGGGCAAAATTTAGAATTTGTATTGGATGATAAATACAAGTCTGTTGTGGTGGAAAAGCAATCAGTTGCCCTGCCTGTGGAATGTGAAAATTTTATATCTGAATGTGGCGCAAAATGGTCAGACTTAACCGCCATCGGTATTATTGTTGGACCGGGCAGTTTTACTGGGATTCGCCTTGGCATCGCGTACGCCAAAGGACTTGCAATGGGGTTAAACATTCCAGTTGTCGGGATTAGTTTGTTTGACTTGTATCTGGCGGCGACACCAGATGCATTTGTTGCAATTGATTCATATCGTGGGGACTTCTTTGTTGCGGCAAATGGATTAGAACCCCAGACAATGAAAATAGAAGAATTAGAGACAAAGCAAATGGCGTGGCCACGGACAGTCGGTCACAAGCCTTTTGATTTGAGGCTGGGAGCAAATATCGTCAAAGAAAAAGTTGCATCTGGAGATATGACACCGGTTGTACCGATGTATCTGCGCCCCAGTTATGCAGAACAGCCAAAGGAGAAGTAATATGGCAAATATTATCCAGAAAATATTTCGACCAGAATATCAATGGCGACTGTTAGATATGGTAGAAACCTACGACATAAAAGAAGAATTTAGGCAATTTGATACTAATCATATTACGCCCTGTGGTCATCCGGTGTTTGGTAAAGGCTGGACCAGAGAATATGTTATTACAACCGATGATACGTATGTTATTACGAGACGTAATTACGACTCTACTTTAGCAAAACCGAAATCGATTGAACTGTACGTACGCCGCACACGTCAAGATGGGGACAAGCGGGTATCCGAACACAACGAAAAAGATACTGCATTTGCATATAAAATGTACAACAAAATGAGAGACAAATATATCACAGAACGTGAATTTTCATGGTAAACAAAGGAAACAATAAAATGACAAATGATTTTTATACAAGACACAAAGAAACAATTAATAACGTAATAAACAGTAAAACCGTCAGATATTCTATGGGCGACAAAGGGACTGCAAATATTTCTGTTCACTGCTATTACATAGACGACAAAAACACAAGCATCGTTGTATACGCAAAATATGATAAAACCACAAGAAGTATCACAAAATACACCGCTACGGTGACAGTGGATAACGAACAACAAAAAGACAGCGAAAAAATTGCAAAAGATTTGTACGCAAAGTTGTCTGCAGTATATGACGCACAAATTGCACGAACATGTTTGAAAAATAATTTCAATAATGCAGCGTTCAGAAAGAAAAGATAAATGTTAAAAGAACTGGCCGATTTACACGCAAAATGTTTCCCGAACAAACCGTGGTCTGCGGATGACTTTGCCGATCTGCAAAAGTCGGGCTGTGAGATCATCGCCAGTCAAAATGGCTTTATCGTTTATCGTGCTGTTGCAGACGAAGCAGAAATAATTACAATCGGCGTTCACCCAGACGCACGCCGTGCTGGTATTGCGGCGGCAATGCTGGGGATTATTGAGAACGACTTGAAAAAACGTGGTGTAAAACATATATTCTTAGAGGTGGCGGCAGACAATACGCCTGCGCAAAGCCTGTATAAAAACGCAGGGTATCAAACCGTTGGTGTGCGACCAAAGTACTATGACGGCATTGATGCCATTATGATGAGGAAGGATATATGAACAAATACATACCCAGTCATTCTTATTTGATATACCCTATATCGAAGAATATGGGCTATTCTGCGGCGAGCAATATCCCATTAGACACAGTTGCGCTGGTTGTTCTGGGCGGGGGCGTCACCACAGACGAAAAACGCGCCGCTGGATATATCGAACACATTGCGCCTGTGTTAAAAAGCGCGGACATAAAAGATGTGAATATATATTCAACCGTTTATTCTTTTGGGTCTTTGGATTCGGATTTGCTAAAAATAAATTTGTTTCGGCGTGCGGGTCGCAAGGTTAAAAATACCGCTGCACAGCAAGAACTAAAACTGAAACAAATAAATGAAAACGAACCCATACCTGAATATGTTTTGGATTTGTATGACGAATTAATCGAGCCGCGCATCGTTGTGGGAAATGTGGCGGCTACGGCCAAGAATATGCGCAATCTGATATTTTATAATCACTGTCATGGTGCGGTTGCGCTAAGATTGCTGGCATATGTTACGCATGCAGAATTAAAGAAAGCGAATTTTGATGACACGTCGATTGCTAACGTTCTAAAAAGCATTGTCGCAATTCAACACAATCCAGTTGGACCGCTGGAAAATGCACACACGACAAACATTAATTTTTTATCTGCATCTGATGATGTGTTGGAATATCATAATGCGTTTTCCAAGCATGTTATGGGCAATCATAATTTAGCACCATCTTTCTTGGGCGAATCGTATGGAAATGTTTTTGTCGCAGGTCAATTAAAAGCACAGAAGACCTCAGAACACGGTTTTAGTGACGGATACAAACCAGAAGCACACAAACAATTAACTGCAAACGGTCAAATAATATTTGGCGCAGAAAAGAACGCGATCAAAAATGCCATTATATCTGCACAAAAGAACACACCAATTGCAACACCTGAAGAATTTGTACAAGGCGATGGGATTGATTTTAAATCTATGCAGCAGCATGGCCAGCAAATCATACAAAATTTTAAGGAACGATAAAAACAAATGAAATACAAACCAAGCAGCGTTCATATCATTAAATCTGTCCCAAAAAGCGAAACCAATGAGTTTGGTGTAGTTGATGTTGAGGCAATAGACCCAACAAAACCATTGATTGTTGCGTTCGGTGGTGAATTAACAAACATTCCAAGATATGCAAACCACTATATAAAACAAATAAAGCACGTTTTGAATACTGCTGGGATTTTTGGTACAGACATATATTCAATCTATTATGATTTCGGGTCACGCGACACAGAATCCGAACGCATTCAACTGTTTCGCGCTGCTGGCCACAAAATCAGAAACCTAAGCAATAATATAGAAACTATTGATGCTAATATTGCGCATATGCAAGCTGCCGAGCCAACCCCAATTTATATTCAACAACTGGGCAGTATTTTATTAACCCCGATGCTAGCATCGGGTGCCGAAGGCACCCGTGTGTCCGCCGACATTATAGCCAAGCGTGCATCAAACGTTCGTTTTTATGCGCATTCGCACGGCGCAGTAGCGATTACTATGTTTGGCGACTATATGTATGACAAAATGAAACAACTGGGCTATACAGCAAAAGAGATTAAACAAGTTCAACAAAATATTATCGTGATTCAGCATGGACCTATTACACCACTGGAACACCCACGTTTTACCACTTTGTCATTTGCATCTGCATCAGACACAAAAATGAATCTGCATAACAAGTTTTCGGAATACACGGCAGACAATTATTTTGACTTGCTTCCAGCATATTTTCCGCAGGGTGGCGCACATCTGTTTGCTGCTGGCGAAATCAGTACCTCAATCGCCAAGGAACATGATAATGATGGATTGGTAAACACAGAACAATTGACAGAAGACGGTCAGATTATATTTGCTGCAGAGCGCAATGCAATTGTAAACTCAATACGTATGGCGGGACATACAGCACCAGATGTTCGTGAACTGGTTTCTGGTGACGGGGTTAATTTTGACATATTGACAGCAAATGGTGAATGGTTTTATAAAAATATGATATCAGACATTAAAAGTCAGCCAAAACAAATTCCAACACACGATTATCAAAAATAACATCACGCGGACGCAGGGGCGACGCAATGTGCATATCTGATGCACCACGCGTGCGCGACAATGCTACATATGTCTGTCCGTGTGTGAATGCGCCACGCGACATATCAACAACCACAGAATCCAATGTTTTTCCCTGGGCTTTGTGTATGGTCATGGCATATCCCAGATTTAGTGGAAACTGTTTATACCCCCCCACTTCGTTTTCGACAATTCTATCGTTTTCGTCACGGGAATATTCTATCTTTTCCCATTTTTCTGGTTTTACTGTCACAATTTCGCGGTTATCAGATAACAATTGCACCGTAATATCACGTGAAGACATTGCCCGCACAATCCCCATCGAACCGTTATGCCATTTATCCCCATTTTTCACGAATACAACCAGTGCACCAACCTTTAACATTAAATTCAGCGGTGCAGGCACATCACGTTCTGAAAAAGTTCCAGACAATATCCCAGTATACATAATTTCAGGAGCATTGATTTGTGCCAAGCGCGATGCATTTATTCGTTCGGCAACCTCACGAAATGGTGTTATTAGGACAGCGTTTGTACGGCGTTCGGCATCGTCTATTTTGCACTGGTTGAAAAATTCTAATGCGCTGATATCACGACTGCGCAATCGTGTCAGATTTTCCAGTAATGCCCCATCACTTTGACGATATACCATATCAAAGTTATATTTGATAAAGTTTGCGCGCTTGTAAACATTGCTGTCAAAAAAATAAGCGTTTGGATGTTCGTATGCCGTTTCATAATATCCCATCGCATCACGGGTTATAACCGGTGGCAACTGGAACAAGTCGCCAATAGCAACAACCTGAATTCCGCCAAATGGCGCATTATTGCGACGCGCCATACGTGCCAAGATATCAATTGCATCCAGTAAATCGGGCGCGACCATTGAAATTTCATCAATAATTAAGACGTCTGTCGCATTTAATATGTTGCGGGGTTTAGCCTTTAATTTTAACAGTTCAGGCATAATAAAGTCGCGTGGCTGAATCTGGAACAGTGAATGGATTGTCTGGCCCCCGACATTCAATGCTGATACCGCTGTTGGGCACGCGCAAACGATGCGCTTTTTCGATGCACTTTTCAGATAGTTTACAAATGTGGATTTTCCAGTACCCGCCTGACCCAGAATAAGGATATTGGAATCTGTCCGCTCTATTGCATTAAATGCGGACACCTGGACTTCGTTCAAAATCGGCACAATCGATGACATAGATATATCATTACATAATTTTTATATATTCGCAATCAAACGAATAAAAAAGACAATTTTATAATCGTATTCCATTGAAAGAACCGATAAAAAAGCCTAAAAAATACCGCCGAATCTAAACGGTTCGTTCGATTCAGCACAAAATCGTATTGACGAGGAGCAAATTTCTGGGATAAAATAGAACATAAAGGATGCGAAAATAAACCACCGTTTTCTAAAAAACACACGCAAAGGAAGGGGATTTGCAAATGAAAAAAACTTTATTAATCATAGGTTTAATATTATTGCCGTTGGTTGGACGCGCAGCAAGCATAACTGGATATCTTGCGGCAGATTGCGCTCAAAGCAATACGGGGGTAAAGCTTAGCTATTGCAACGGAACGTACACTGCGTGTCAGACATATTCTGGTGTAACATATCCGAATAGCTCATATAAATATTGCGCGCCTATAAAAGTCGGCGAACGCGATGCTACAAGCGGAGAAGAAACATATCTGTTATGTTTTTCCAGTCAAACATACTGCAATCAGGTAAAAGGATGCCATTCAAACTACAAAGGAGTTAAACCCGATTGGCTAAATGTAACTATGAACTCGATTGGTAGCACGTTTACACTTAGCATTTATTCCCAGCTTAAATGTTGCAGCAGTGGCTCGTGCGTTGGATATACTTATACAGACTATCATGACAATGGTGTACCGGGTGCATCACTGGCTAAGCCAAACTCTTGTACCAGCACCACAGCTGAAACATGTGGAACCACCACCACAGGCCAATTTGTAACGTGTAACAAAGGGTACTATCGCAACTCCAGTTCTACGGCTGGATCTATATCGGTGGCTGCAAATGTTAATCCTAAAAGCGCTGCATCTTCGTTAAAGTGTACGCGTTGCCCTGATGATGACGATGCAACAACGTCGGGTTATGGCGCCTTTGCGCCCCCAAAAAATCATTGTTACATACCAAGTGGTGTAACGCGTTATGATGATAATGACGACACGTATATATATACAAGCAACTGTTATTATTCAAATTAGCCACAAGCGCCCTAAATCAGGGCGTTTTTATTTAGATGCTAGAATTTGGTCAAAAAACAAATTCTTTACAAAAAAATTACACAGTTACAAAAAGTCAAGTCAGAAACATCGTGCAAGCAATTTTGTTTGATTGATTTTTAACTTTTCCCCTTGCGCCACATACGTCATTTTTACTAACATAAGATACAAAAGAGAGGAAGATATGGGAAAAATACGCAGTTTCCTGGGCGTTTTTGTGTTTTTATTTAGTTTAGCTGTCGCGAACACTGTGCTCGCGGCGGGCTATACTTGTGATGATTACAAACAATATACGTCGTGTGAACCTGGGTATTATTTATCCAGTAACAAGTGCGTAGAGTGTCCTGCGGGCTATAAATGTACTGGTGGTACAGCAGACAAGGTGGCATGTACGAAAGGCTCATACCAAAACTCAACTAAACAGAGTTCTTGTAAAACACCCAGTGACGGTTATTACGTTGATACAGATGGTGCAACAAGCCAGAAATCATGTAGTTCTTTGAATGCGTTCTATACAGGTTCTGACAATGGTCGTGATGCACCTACAGACTGTTATGGTACAACAACCGCCGGTAACTTTATCAAAACCGCTAAGTCTGGCGAGGAAACATGTGATGCTGGTGGGTATTGTCCAGGTAATGTAGAAGTATACTATAACAGCACGGGCGGACGTATTGGCTGTGGCGAGGGTATGTATAATGATGCTACTGGTTCATCTGCATCGTCAGCCTGTAAGAACATCACAGCTGGTTGTTATGGTACAAGCGCGACTTCATCGTGCCCTACGGTGTGTGGTAATAATACGTACTCGGATGCTGGCGCAAGCAGTTGTACAAGTTGTGATAGCGACTATGCCAACAGCGGTACAACTGCGGCATCGCATGCTGGTGTAACATCTTGTAAAGTAACCTGTGCGGCGGGTACATACGTTGCAAGTTCTGGTGCGGCATGTACAGATGTTGGGGATGGTTATTATCGTTCTGGCACAGAAACAGTTAGCCAAGGCAGCACCGGTTCACGTAGTGCATGTAGTTCTTTGAATGCGTTCTATACAAGTTCGGATAGTAACAGAGATGCAAATACAGACTGCTATGGTACAACAACCGCTGGTAACTTTATCAAAACCGCTAAGTCTGGTCAGGTGACATGTGATGCTGGTGGGTATTGTCCTGGCAGCTCAAAAGTATACTATAACAGCACGGGCGGACGTACGGTCTGTAGCGCGGGTACATACAACGCCAACACAGGTTCAAGTGCAGCAAGCGCATGTGTTGCATGTGCGACAGGTTCGTACAGTTCTGGCACAGGCAATACGGCGTGTACCCCATGTCAAAATGGCACAACCACATCTGGCACCGGCAAAACAAGTTGTGATGCAAC